>NZ_BJLQ01000003.1 GCF_006538725.1 Cellulomonas gelida | reverse complement strand
GTCTCGGCAGCGAGCTCCTCGAGCCGGTCGCCGCGCCGGGCCGCCGCGACGACGTCCCACCCGTCGGCACGCAACCGCCGGACGGTCGCTGCGCCGATGCCGGACGACGCGCCCGTGACGACGGCGCGGCGGCGAGTGCTGGTCATGACGTGGCTCCTGAGGTCTCGACGCGGATGCGAGGCGGCGCGCGACCCACGGCTCGCGCCCGCCCGGGGGCCACGCTACGACCCCAGCACCCCCACCGAGCACTCCTCCGACCCCTCCCCGTCCCACCCCTCCCGTCCCACCCCCCAGCCACGACCCAGCACCCACTCAGGCCGCGGACACTCGAAGCCGGAGCAACCACAACCTCAACCCCACCCCCAGCCACGACCCAGCGGATGATCGCGCCGCGGACACTCGAAGCCGGAGCAGGCGCGGGCTGGACGAGAGGCGGCGCGTGGCGGGGCGTGCGCGGGGCTGGCGCACGAGCGCGGGGGTCTCGGGGGGTTTGCGTGGGGTGGGGGCGCGTCCTTAGGGTGACCGGCGGAACCTGGTCGGACGTTCGACCAGGTCGCGCCGCCCCGGACTGGGACGGTCCTCCACGACGCGACGTGCGCCGACACCCCGCCCCTCTCCGCGCCCGACGGCGTGCGCGGTGCGTCGAGCACACCCGGAGGACCGATGCCCACGCCCGCCGACCGGCACCCCGCACACCGGCACCCCGCACACCGCCTGGCCGAGCACCGCCAGCCCGAGCACGGCCGGCCCGCGTTCGAGCGCGCCGACCGGCGTGCGTCGGGCCGCGCCCGCGCGCTGCGGGCCGCCCTCGTCCCGCTCGTCGTCGTCCCGGTGCTCGCGCTCGCGGCCTGCGCCGGCGACGCGCCCGCGTCGCCCGGGACCCCGGCCGCCAGCACACCCGCCGCGACCGCGAGCACGAACCCTCCGGCGGCGGCCTTCCCCCTCACCGTGGACAACTGCGGGACCCTCGTGACGCTGGACGCACCGCCCGAGCGGATCGTCACGATCAAGTCCTCGACCGCCGAGATGGTCGCGGCGCTCGGCGCGGCCGACCGCCTCGTCGGGACCGCCTTCAGCGACGGCCCGCCCCCGCAGGAGCTCGCCGCCGCCCTCGCCGACGTGCCCGTGATCTCCGAGAAGGTGCCCGGCCAGGAGGCGCTGCTCGCCGTCGAGCCGGACTTCGTCTACGGCGGGTGGGAGTCGAACTTCTCGGCGGACGGCGTCGGCGAGCGTGACGCGCTCGCGGGCTACGGCATCGCGACGTATGTCTCGCCGTCGGCGTGCAAGGAGCCGGGGTACCAGCCCGACCCGCTGACGTTCGACGACGTGTTCTCCGAGATCCGGGAGGCCGGGGCCGTGCTGGGCGAGCCGGCCGCGGCCGAGCAGGTCGTCGCGCAGCAGCAGAAGACGCTCGACGGCGTCGAGCCGCTCGCGGGGCAGAGCGTCGTGTGGTGGTCGTCGGGCACGGACACGCCGTTCGTCGGCGCGGGCATCGGTGCCCCGCAGATGCTGCTCAGCGCCGCGGGCCTGACGAACGTGTTCGCGGGCGTGCAGGACACCTGGACGTCGGTCGGCTGGGAGGAGGTCGTCGCGGCGAACCCCGACCTGCTGGTCCTCGTCGACTCGGTGTGGAACACGGCCGAGAACAAGAAGGCGGCGCTCGCGGCCAACCCCGCGACGGCCGCCCTCGATGCGGTGAAGAACGAGCGCTACGTCGTCGTCCCGTTCGCCGCCACCGAGGCGGGCGTGCGCAACGCGGACACCGTGGCGGACCTGGTCGCCCAGGTCACGGCGCTGGGAGGCTGAGCCGCCGCGTGCCCTCGAACCACCCGGGCGGCCGTGCCGCCGAGGAGCCGACGGACCGCCGCGCCGCCGACGCCACGGCGCCGCTCACCGGTCGCCCCGCCGGGTCGAGCCGTCCCGCGCGGGACGACGACCGCGCGGCGCCCGTGCGCCGACCGTCGCTCGCGCTGCTGCTGGGCCTGGGTGGGGCCGCGCTGGTCGTGAGCCTGCTCGTCGCCGTCACGATCGGCCCCGCGGACCTCGGCGTGCGCGAGGTCGCGCGCGTCGTGGGCCACCACCTCGGCCTCGTCGGCGACGTGCCGCCGCTGCACGACGCGATCGTGTGGGACCTGCGGCTGCCGCGCGTCCTCACCGCGGCGGCTGTGGGCGCCGGGCTCGCGGCGGCCGGAGCGGTCATGCAGTCCCTCACGCGCAACCCGCTCGCCGACCCGTACCTGCTGGGGCTGTCGTCGGGCGCGTCGCTCGGCGCGGTCGCGGTGCTCGTGCTGGGCGTGGCCGTGCTCCTGCCGGTCGCGGCGTTCGTCGGCGCGATCTCCGCGCTCGTCGCGACGCTCGCGCTCGCCCGCACCGGAGGGGCCGTGACGCCCACGCGCGCGGTGCTCGCGGGGCTCGCGGTCTCCCAGCTCGCGGCGGCCGCGACGTCGTTCGTCATCTTCTGGACCGCGACCGGTGACTCCTACCGCGAGATCCTCTCGTGGCTCATGGGCTCGCTCGCGGGGACCACCTGGTCGTCGGTCGCCATCGCGGGCGGCGCGCTGCTCGTCGTCGGGAGCGTGCTCGTGGCGACGGCGACGCGGCTCGACGCGTTCACGTTCGGCGACACCGCGGCCGCCGCGCTCGGGATCGACGTCGACCGCACCCGGTGGACGCTCATGACCCTCGTCGCGCTGCTCACGGGCGCGCTCGTCGCCGTGAGCGGGGCCATCGGGTTCGTCGGACTCGTGCTGCCGCACGCGGTCTCGGTGCTGACCGGGCCGGCCCACCGTCGCCTGCTCCCGGTGGCGGCCGTCACGGGCGGTGTGTTCCTCATCTGGGCCGACACGCTCGCGCGCACGGTCTTCGCGCCACGCGAGATCCCCGTGGGCATCGTCACCGCGCTCGTCGGCGTGCCGGTGTTCGCCCTGATCCTGCGGCGCGGCAGGGGTGCGGCGTGGAGCTGACGATCGCCGGGGTCGGCGCGCGCCTGGGCGGGCGGTGGGTGGTCGACGGGGTCGACGCGACTCCCCCGGCCGGCGCGCTGACCGGGCTCCTCGGGCCCAACGGCGCGGGCAAGACGACGCTGCTGCGGCTCGTCGCGGGGATCCTGCCGCCCGATGCGGGCGCGGTGCTGGTCGCGGACGACGAGGCGGGCGCGCAGGTCCCCGTGCACGCGCTCGACCGTCGGCACCGCGCGCGCCGCGTGGCCCTGCTCGAGCAGGAGTCCAGCGCGACCGTCCCGCTGACGGTGCGCGAGGTCGTCGCACTCGGCCGGATCCCGTTCCGCACCCTGTGGGGCTCCGACCCCGACGACGCCGCGGTCGACCGGGCCCTGGCGGCCGCGACCGCCGAGCACCTCGCCGAGCGCGCGTGGTCGACCTTGTCCGGCGGCGAGCGCCAGCGCGTGCACATCGCGCGCGCTCTCGCCCAGCAGCCCGAGCTCCTGCTGCTCGACGAGCCGACGAACCATCTCGACGTGTCCGCCCAGCTCTCGCTGCTCGCGTTCGTCCGCGACCTGGGCATCACGACCGTCGCGGCGCTGCACGACCTCAACCTCGCCGCAGCCTTCTGCAGCCACGTCCTCGTACTGTCCGAGGGTCGCCTCGTCGCGGCGGGGCCCCCGCGCGACGTCCTGACCCCGGCGCTGCTGCGCGAGGTCTACGACGTCGACGCCGTGGTCCTGACGCACCCCCGCACGGGCCGCCCGGTGATCGCCCTGACCGGCGGCACCGGCGACCCGCCCGCGTGACGGGCTCGCATATCCGGGACACCGCGACGACCGCCGGGCGACAATGGGCCGCATGACGCTCTGGATGACCGGCGACGCCGCCGCGGACCAGCTGCTCGACGACGACCCGTTCGCCCTCCTGCTCGGGATGCTGCTGGATCAGCAGTACCCGATGGAGGCCGCGTTCGCGGGGCCGGCGAAGATCCTCGACCGGCTCGGCACGCTCTCGCCCGAGGCGATTGCGCACGCCGACCCCGACGAGTTCTCGGCGCTGTGCGCCACGCCCCCGGCGGTGCACCGCTATCCCGGCTCGATGGCGGGACGCATCCAGGCCGTCGCGCGCGCGGTGGTGGAGGACTACGACGGCGACGTCACCCGGATCTGGACGCAGGACGACCCGGACGGCGCGACGGTGCTCAAGCGGCTCAAGGCCCTGCCCGGGTTCGGCGAGCAGAAGGCGCGGATCTTCCTCGCGCTGCTCGGCAAGCAGCGCGGCGTCCAGCCCGCGGGCTGGCGCGAGGCGGCGGGCTCCTACGGCGAGGACGGTTCGCGTCGCTCGATCGCGGATGTGACCGACGCGACCTCGCTGCAGCTGGTGCGCGAGACGAAGAAGGCCGCCAAGGCCGCCGCGAAGGCGCGCTGAGATGGCGCCGCGACTCGCCGCCCTCACCGTCGTCGGCGTCCTCGCTGCCACGGCCGCCCTGGGCGCGTGCGGCGCCGACGAGGACGACACCGCGGGCTACGGGCACGTCGAGGTGAGCGACCTGCCCGACGACGGCGCGGGGCACTTCACGGCGGAGCCCGCCCCGATCACCGGCCGGCTCGTGCTGCACGAGAACGGCTGCGTCAACGTCCTGGTCGACGGCGTCGAACGGCACCCGCTGTGGCCGGACGGCACGACCGTGGTCGACGAGGGCGAGGGCGGCACCGGCAACGGCCGGTACGTCGTGACCTTGTCGACGGGCGTCACGCTCCACGCCGACCCCGCGGCCGGCGACTCGTTCACCGCGCAGGGAGTCGTCGACGACGCCGCAGTCCCGCTGGCGCAGTCCGACGCGCAGGGCAAGGTCGGCTCGTTGATCGTGTACTGCGAGGCGCCGGGCGAGCCGGTGGCCTTCGCCGACGCCACGACGATCGCCCGCGTCGAGGGCTGAGGCTCAGCCCAGCATCGACGACTTGGCGGAGAGCACGCGCTGCCACGCCGCCTCGACCTCGGCGCGGAACTCGTCGTCGACCTGTGCCTGGTGGACGACCGCCTGCACCATCTCCGGCGCGACGTCCGGCACCTTGGACACGAGCACGAGGTCGACCCCCGCATCGATCGCGGAGATCGCCCGGTCGGCCGGTGACCACGCGTGCACCTGCTCGGCGCCGGACAGGTCGTCGGTCACGACCAGCCCGTCGAAACCCAGCTCGCCGCGCAGCAGGTCCGTGACGACCGTGGACGAGAAGGCGGCCGGGTGGTCCGGGTCGAGCTTCGTGTAGACCGCGGTCGAGACCATGACGAGCTGCGCGCCCGCGTCGATCCCGGCGCGGAACACGTCGAGCTGCTCGTCGTCTCGCGTCGTCACGTCGTCGACCACGTCCGCGGACGAGTCGGTGTCCGCGGTGACCCGCCCGAGGCCCGGGAAGTGCTTGATCGCGACCGCGACGCCGGAGTCGCGCAGGCCCGCGGAGAACGCGTTCGCGTGCGTGCTGACGGAGTCGACGGTGGTGCCGTTGTTGCGCTGCAGCGCGCCGACGGGCGGGTTGTCGGCCTGTGTCCCGGGCGGCACGAGGTCCATCACGGGTGCGAGGTCCAGGTTGACGCCGGCCGCGGCGAGCTGGGCGCCCCACCCCGCGGCACGCTCGCGCAGCTCGGCCACGTCCCACGTCGCCTGCTCGGTCGCGGCGGGGATGTCGTCGAACCCGTCGCCCCGCAGCACCTGGACCGTGCCGCCCTCCTGGTCGGTCGAGACCAGCATCGGCGTGCCGTGCGTCGTGGTCGGCCCGACGAGACCCGTGTACCGCTCGACGAGCGCGCGGACCTCGTCGATGCCGGCCGCGCTGCGGCCGTGCAGGAACAGGTTCCCCACGTGGTACTGCTCGATCGCCTCGCGGCTGACGTCGGCGGGCCCGCTGACGTCGACGCCGACCACGAAGAGCTGGCCGACCTTCTGCTCGAGCGTCCAGCCGTCGTCGGGCGTGGGCGTGGGGCTCGCCGCGGGTGCGCTCGCAGCGGGCGTCGGCGTCGAGGTGGGCGACGACGAGGGCAGGCCCGACGAAGGCCCGGCCGACGACGCGCGCCCCTGGCCCAGCACGACCGCACCCACGCCGACGGCCACCGCGACCAGCACGACCGCGACGACCAGGGCCACGCGCTCCGCGCGGCTCACGACGAGGACGGCCGCTCGCCCAGGGCGTCCTTCCAGCCCTGGGCGTACGCCTCCGCGCTGCCCTGACGGAACATGTCCTGCTCGCCGACGCGCACCAGGACGCGCGCGCCCGGCCCGTCCTCGTCGGTCACGTGCTGCGCGAGCCCGCGGACCACGGCGAGCGGCCGGCCCGCGGCCTTGCCCTTGACGAGCTCCGCGGCGGCCGCGACCTCGTCGGCCACCGCCGTCACGGTCATGGTCAGCGGACGGCCGAACGAGTCGGACTCGCCCCGCAGGTCGTCCAGGACGCGCACGCCCGCGGCGCCGATCGCGATGTCGGTGACGCCATCGCGCCACGGCCGCCCGGCGGTGTCCGTCATGAGCACCCCCACGCGCACGCCGAACGCCGCCGCGATCCCGGCACGCAGCGCGCGGGCGCTCGCGTCGGGGTCGAGGGGCAGCAGCAGCACGGTGCCCTCGGGGGTGTTGCTCGCATCCACCCCGGCCGCAGCCATGACGAGCCCGAGCCGGTTCTCGACGATCCGCGTGACCCCCGTGGCGTGCTCGCGCGTCGCGACCACGCGCACGGTCTCCGCGGTGATCGCCTGCTCGCGGTCGTCGGCCGCGACCACGCGGCCCTCGGCCTTGGAGACGACCTTCGAGGTCAGCACCAGCAGGTCCCCGTCCGCGAGCGCGCGGTCGGGGTGCGCACGGGCGTCGTCGACGAGCAGGTCGACGAGCAGGGCGACCAGGTCGTCGCCCGGGGTGATCTCACGCAGGCCCTCGGGGGCCCACACCCGCAGCTCGTCCACGCTCACCGCACGAGCTTCGGCAGCACCTGCTCGCCGAAGGTCTCGATCCACTCGCGCTGGTTGCGCCCCACGTTGTGCAGGTAGATCCGGTCGAAGCCGAGGTCCACGTACTTCTGGATCGCGGCGCGGTGCACGTCGGGGTCGGCGGAGATCACCATGCGGCCCTCGAAGTCCTCGGGACGCACGAGCCGCGCCATCTGCTCGAGCTCGAACGGCGAGCGGATGTCCGCCTTGGGGAACTTCATGCCGCCGTTGGGCCACTCGTGCATCGCGTTGGCGAGCGCCTCCTCGTCGGTCGGCGCCCACGACAGGTGCACCTGCAGGACCTTGGGCAGGTCCTCGGGGTTGCGGCCGGACTCCCGCACGCCGTCGTGGAAGCGCGAGAACAGGCCCTCGATCTTCTCGAGCGGCGCGCCGACCGTGATGAGGCCGTCCGCGTGCCGACCCGCACGCTTGGCGGTGATCGGGCCCGCGGTGGCGACGAGGATCGGCGGGGCCACCTCCGGCATCGTCCACAGGCGCGTGGACTCCATCTTGTAGAACTCGCCGGAGTGCTTGACGTCCTTGCCCGCGAGGGACGCGTTGAACAGCTTCTTGATGATGTCGATGGCCTCGAACATGCGGTTGATCCGCTCGGGCGCCTCGGGCCAGTACTGCGCGGTGATGTGCTCGTTGAGCGCCTCGCCGGAGCCCAGGCCCAGCCAGTGCCGCCCCGGGTACATCGCGGCGAGCGTCGCGCTCGCCTGCGCGACCATCGCGGGGTGCCAGCGGAACGTCGGTGCGGTCACGCCGGGCCCCATGTCGCCGCTGGTCCGTTCGCCGATCGCCGTGAGCACGTTCCACACGAACGCGGCCTGGCCCTGTGCCGGGACCCACGGCTGGAAGTGGTCCGCCGCCATGACGCCCGAGAAGCCGTGCTGCTCGGCGTACGCCGACAGCGCGACCGCCTCGGTGGGGTGGAACTGCTCGAGCATCGCCGCGTAGCCGACCGTCAGGCCGGACGCCGTCACACCAGTCACGTGGTCCTCGTTCTCGTCTCGCTCGCCGTGGCGCGCGCGCAGCGCGGCCGTACCCGATCGACCTTATGCCGTGCGCCCCGGTGTGCGACTGAGCGCGGCGGTCAGGTGCGCGCGGGTTCGCGCACCGCTGGCACCACCGGCTCCGGCATCCCGTCGCGCAGCTCGCCGTCGGACGCGGCACCGGAGCGGACCAGCGCGACCCCGACGACGACGAGCGCGGCGCCCAGGACCTGGATCGCCAGCGGCGCCTCTCCGAGGAGCAGCCAGGCCAGGAGGACGGCGAACAGCACCTCCATGAGGGCGAGGAACGACGCGAGCCGCTCCCCGAGCAGCCGCACGGAGACCGCGCTGACGCCGTACGCGAACGCCGTGGGCACGGCGCCGACGACGAGCAGCGGGACGAACCACTCGACCTGCGCCCCGAGCATCGTGACCTGCACGCGCGGCGCGGCCACGGGCAGGATCCCGGCGAGCGCGACGAGCGTCACGGTGAGCGCCCCGACGAGCATCGCCGAACCGGCGAGGCTCACCGGCGGGAGCGCGATGGGCCGTGCGGTGAGCGCGAAGTAGGCGGCGTTGCCGATCGCCGCGACGAACGCGAAGACGAGCCCGAGCGCGTCGAGCTCGAGCGACCCGGTCACGTCGAGCACGAGCACGAGCCCGGCCATCGCGAGCGCGGCCCCGGCGAGGGTCGCGCGCGACGGGGTGCGGCGCGTGCGGAACCACGACCAGCCGAGCAGGAGCAGCGGCCCGGTGTACTCGACGAGCAGCGCGACCGCGACGGGCAGCCGATCGACCGCGAGGAAGTAGAACGTGGACGCGCCCGCGACGCCGAGCAGGCCGAGGCCGACGACGGTGCGCCACTCGGCGCGCAGCGCGGGCCAGCGCCCCCGCAGCGCCCAGGCGGCGGGCCCGGCGAGCAGGAGCGTGCCGAGCCACAGCCGGACGAGGATCGCCGCGCCGGGCGTCCAGCCCGCGGCGAGCAGCGGCTTGACCACCGGCCCGCTCGTGGCGAACGCGAGCGCCGCGACGAGCCCGGCGACGATCCCCACGCTGCGCGCGCGCGTGCCCTGCATGACGCTCTCCCTGACGTGACGCCGACCTGCGCTCCATGTCAGGGGTCACAGGCTCCTATGCTCGTGACACTAGGACCCGACATGGTCAGGAGTCAATGTGGTCTTTGCTCGTGACACCGAGGCGAACCTCCAGGCCGCCGTCGAGCTGGTGAACAGCGACCGCCGACGCGACGGCGAGGACACGCTCGCGAGCGTCGAGCAGCTCGACGCTTTCTACCGACGCTGGGGCTACTCGGTGCGCCACGACGGCGACCTCGCCGAGCTCGCGCAGGTGCACGACGCGCGCGCCCACCTGAGCCGGCTCTGGGAGGTCGACCGCGACGAGGCGGCGGAGCTCGTCAACACGATCCTGCGCGACGCCGCGGCGGTGCCGTTCCTCACGCGCCACGACGCGCTCGACTGGCACCTGCACGCGACCGTCCCGGATGCGCCGCTCGCGACCGTCATGCTCGTCGAGACCGCCATGAGCGTGGCCGACGTCGTGCGCTCCGACGAGTACGACCGGCTGCGGCGGTGCGCGGGCGAGGACTGCACCGCAGTGCTCGTCGACCTGTCGCGCAACCGCTCACGCCGGTTCTGCGACGTCAACAACTGCGGCAACCGCGCGCACGTCGCGGCCTACCGTGCGCGGCACAGCACGGACTGACGCCACACACGTGCCCACGACCTCGGCCGGGGCGGGCGTGAGCATCGTCAGCGTGGCAGCGGGCCGCCGAGCGTCGGCAACGCAGCCGGCGTGCCCACCCAGCGCAGGTCGCCGCTCGCGGCCGGGTCGGCCAGGCACGTCGCGAGATCCACCGCCTCCCCGGCCACGCCGCCGCGCACCGACGTCGGCAGCAGCGCGGGGTCGGACACGTCCTGCGGAGCGGCCGCGACGACCGCGACCGACACCACGGTCGAGCCGCCTGACAGCGGCACGGGCAGCCCGAGCTCGTCGACGACCTCCCCCGTGACCGTCGCCGTGGCCGGCACGCCCGGCAGCACCTCGCGCACGAGGTCGACGCGCACCGAGTCCTGCGGTCCGGCGCACTGCGCGAACACCGGCACCCATCCCGCCACGACGGCCCGCTCGACCTCGGCGCCGACCGCGCGCCACGGCTCATCCGGCGACTCGCTGCGCGCCGACGCGCGCGGCCGCTCGTAGCGACCGCCACCGGGGTCCTGCGCGCTCTCGACGGTCGCGTCCACCGGCCACGACTGCGCCCGCAGCGCGTCGAGCACGTCGCCGCGGCTCAGGTCGCGCGCACAGCCCCCGAGGGCGCCGAGCACGAGCCCGGCGACGAGGACGACGGCGGCCGCTCCGACGACACCGGGCACGCGACCAGCCAGCACCCGGGCGGCGTCTCGAGACGTCATCGCGTGGCCTCGTCGACGCCCTGGACCTGCGCGAGCAGGTCGCTCGGTCCGACGCTCGCTCCCCCAGGACCGCCGAGGCACTCCAGCGCGTCGAACTCGACCGGCTCGTCGGGCACGTCGAGGTTCGCACGGTTGGTGTGGTGCGGCGCGTATGCCGCCACGAGCACGCGGCGTGGCAGCGCGCGTGCGGCAGCGTCCTCGCCCTCGGGCTGCTGGGCCCCGGACTGGTCCTGCTCGACGCGCACCTCACCGACCGCCACGGCCCCGTCGGACAGCGCGCGCACCAGCTCGATCGTGACGGGCCACCCCGAGCCCGAGCCGTCACCGCAGCGCGCCGCGGCGACGACCCAGCCCTCGCGTGCTGCCGAGGTCGTCTCGGCCGCCAGCACCTGCGCGAGCGTCCCCGTCGTCGTGCGCGTCCCCCGTCCCGTGCCGGGCTCGAACTGGCGGTTCGTGCCGAACGCGTACCGGCCGACCGTCAGTGAGGTCGCCGCGAGCCACGGGTCGGCGGCCAGGTCCTGGTAGCGCTGGACGTCGACGCCCGTCGTCTGGTCGTCGGGAGCCGACGGCGTGCACGCGGCGAGCGCGCCGACCACGAGCGCACCGACGGCCCTCCCGCGCGAGGTGCGGACGGTCACGGCGTGACGACCGCCCACGGCTTGGGCCACCCGCCCACCGAGAACTCCCCGGCGACGAACTGCTCCTGCGTCACGACGACCCGCTGCCCGTGCCCGGGCTCGTAGAGCTCGATCGACCCGTCCGCGTGGGCGTACACCAGCACGACGTGCCGCGGGGCGGTCTCGTCCCCGACGTAGAGGATGGCCGGGTGGCCCTGGTCGGTGGACTCCACGAGCGAGCGGTACGCGTCCTGCTTGTCGTCCGACGAGGCCGGGTCGACCATGTCGACCTCGTACCGCACGCCGTCGGGCGCCATCGCGTCCAGCTCCTCGGCCGCGGCCCACGGTGAGGTCCCCAGCGCCGGGATCCACGGCATCGACACGTTGTCGGGCCGCCACCCGCGATCGGGGTCGACGCGCGGGTCGTCGGTGCGGCGCTTCATCTCGGTCTCGAGGTCCTTGAACCGGTCGCCCGGCGTGCGGGAGGGGTCATCGGCCTGGCCGGTGGTCGCGTCGTAGCCGGTGAGCACGCGCAGCGCCAGAGCCGGGTCGCGCAGCATGCTCGCGTAGACGAGCGACGACGAGCCGCAGGTCGTGCCGGTCGTCTGCGTGAACGGGCCGTCGTGCCGCAGCGCGGACTGCGGGTCGAGCAGGGCGTCGGGGTCGGGCGCGCGGTTGATCCGCTGCGCGAACCGCCGGAGCGTGGCGATCGGGTGCCCCGCCGCGAGCGCGGCGAGCAGCCACGCCCGGTGCCGCTGCGACGCCGCGTCGGCCATGAGCGCGTCGAACGCGGCGCGGTCCTGCGCGGACATCGCCTCGTACGCGGCTCGTGCGCGCTCGAGGACGCCGTCGACGAGCGGCAGGCGGCCCGAGCCCGTGCCGTGCTGCCCGAGGGCATCCAGCGCGCGCATGCCGGGGGCCGCGCCGTCCGGGAACGGCATGGTGGCCTCGACCGCGGCGAGCTCGCTCGCGCACGCCTTCGCCGCCGCACCCGCGTCCCGCCAGGACTCGAGGGCGGCGTTCAGCGCCTCGCGCAGGTGCCGCACGACGTCGTCGAGCTGGTCGAGCTCCCCCGGGTGGCGCGGGATGTCGTCGCGCGCACGCCGCAACGAGCCCGCGACGTCCCCGTGCCGCCGCTGCGCGCGGGCGAGCGCCTCGGCGTGCTCCTCGAGCGCGACGGCGGCGCGCCGGGCACCCGTCGCCGCGTCGGTGAGCCGGCGGTCGAGCTCGACCGCGGTGGCGTCGAACGCGCGCGCCGCGCTGCCCGTCCAGACGCTGCGTCGGTGCACGCGGTCGGCATCGACCTTGTCGGTCGTCGCCGTCAGGCCGCGCGCGAGGGTCGACCACGCGTGAGCCGCCCGTACGCTCGCAGCCGGGTCGCCGGGAGGAGGCTGGGTCGCGATCGTGCGGATCCTGTCGACGAGCCGACCCGCGGCCGCGACGTTCTGCACGAGGTCGAGCGGGTTGAGCGAGAACCCGGCCTCGTCGAGCGAGTCGAGCCCACGCCACAGCGACTGGACGACCTTGTCGAAGTCGACGTCCACGATCCCGCCGCTCACGGCTGGACCCCCCGGAAGATCGCGGCCGTCTTCTCGTCGCCGTCGGTCGTGGCGCGGACGCATGCGTCGAGCTCGGTCCCGACCTCGACCAGCGCAGCCGCCGCGACGCGCAGCCCCTCGGTCCACCGGTGCACGGCGCGCTCGTGGGCACGGGCGACCGGGACCACGGCCTCGGCGGCCGCGGCGGCGTGCGCGTCCCGCACGCGTCCCAGCTCCATGCCGGACGCGCGGAACCGCACCGCCATCGCGCCGACCGCCGCGGGCTGCAGCTCGACCTCGTCGCTCACGTCCCCCACCCTCCGTCGGGCACACCTCGTCGTGCATCGGCCCGGGTCATCGTGACAGACGAGCGACCGGCCCGGAACCCGGGCCCGGCCGTCTGCCGAACGCCCCTCGCGGGCGGCGCCGGCGTGGGACGATCGGCCGGCAGTCACCCGCGCAGAAGGAGCGACGTGGACACCCTCGGATACCAGTCGCTCGTCCAGGACAGGCTCGCCACCTCGGGGTACAGCTTGCGGAGCACACCCCCGTGGGGGCTCGTCGGGTACCGGCGGGACTTCCGCGTGCGTTGGGGTGCGACGACTCTGCACCTGCTCGTCCACGTCGCCACGACGTCGCACGTGACGGCGGACGAGCTCGCCCGGTTCACACGCTCGTCGCTCGACCAGGCGGAGCTCGCGCACGGCGGAATGCGGGGCTTGCAGTCCGGCGTCGGAGTCATCTCGGCCGTGATCGGCGACTCGGCGGACGAGGACGCGCACCGCTACGCGCTCACGACGATCGTGCGGGACTTCGCCGCGTTCGCCTGGCCGGTCGTCGTCGACCTGGGTGCGCGCGTGCGCTCGAGCCGGCCGAGCGGGCCGGTGATCGGCGCGGTTTACAACTCCTGGATGCTCTCGCAGATCGAGGCGCTCCTGCCGCAGCCCGACGCTCTCGTGCCCGCGGACCCGCGCTGAGACGTCCCGGCGCACGAAACCCGTACAGCAACACCCGCGACGTCTGGGAAGATGGGCGGTCATGAGCGACCTGACCCCCCGGACCGACGCCCCGACGACCTCCGCCGGCCGCCGCGTACCGGACAAGGTCGGCCTCGAAGGGCTCGAGGAGTCCTGGTCGGCTCGCTGGGCCGAGCTGGGGACGTACACGTTCGACCGCTCGAAGTCCCGCGCGCAGGTCTACTCGATCGACACGCCGCCGCCCACCGTCTCGGGCTCGCTGCACGTGGGGCACGTCTTCTCCTACACGCACACCGACGTCGTCGCGCGCTACCGCCGCATGCGCGGCGCCGAGGTCTTCTACCCGATGGGCTGGGACGACAACGGCCTGCCCACCGAGCGCCGCGTCCAGAACTACTACGGCGTGCGCTGCGACCCTTCGCTGCCCTACGACCCGGACTTCACCCCGCCGCACGAGGGCACCGATGGCAAGACGATCAAGGCCGCCGACCAGGTCCCGGTGAGCCGCCGCAACTTCGTGGAGCTGTGCGAGCGGCTCACGGTCGAGGACGAGCGGCAGTTCGAGGCGCTGTGGCGCCGGCTCGGCCTGTCCGTCGACTGGTCGATGACCTACCAGACGATCTCCGCCGAGTCGCGAGCCGTGGCGCAGCAGGCGTTCCTGCGCAACCTCGAGCGCGGCGAGGCGTACCAGGCCGAGGCCCCCGGGCTGTGGGACGTGACGTTCCAGACGGCCGTCGCGCAGGCCGAGCTCGAGGCACGCGACTACCCGGGCGCGTTCCACCGCGTCGCGTTCCACGGCGCCGACGGCCCGGTCCACATCGAGACGACGCGGCCCGAGCTGCTCCCGGCGTGCGTCGCGCTCATCGCCCACCCCGACGACGAGCGCTACCAGCACCTGTTCGGCACCACGGTCACCACGCCGCTGTTCGGCGTCGAGGTGCCGGTCCTCGCGCACCCCGCGGCCGAGCCGGACAAGGGCGCGGGCATCGCGATGTGCTGCACGTTCGGTGACCTCACCGACGTGCAGTGGTGGCGCGAGCTGCAGCTCCCGACGCGCTCGGTGGTCCAGCGCGACGGTCGGCTGCTGCGCGAGACGCCCGAGTGGATCACGTCGCCCGAGGGCCGCGAGCGCTTCGCGGGGCTCACGGGCAAGACAACCTTCTCGGCGCGCGAGGCGGTCGTCGCCGGCCTGCGCGAGACCGGCGACCTCGACGGAGAGCCCACGCCCACGCAGCGCAAGGCGAACTTCTACGAGAAGGGCGACAAGCCCCTCGAGATCGTCACGAGCCGCCAGTGGTACATCCGCAACGGCGGTCGCGACGAGGAGCTGCGCACGGCGCTGCTCGCGCGCGGCGCCGAGATCGACTTCCACCCGGAGTTCATGCAGGTCCGGTACGAGAACTGGGTCGGCGGCCTGAACGGCGACTGGCTCATCAGCCGCCAGCGCTTCTTCGGCGTGCCGCTGCCCGTCTGGTACGCGCTCGACGCCGACGGCCAGCCCCTCTACGACGAGCCGCTGCGCCCGCGCGAGGACCAGCTCCCGATCGACCCCTCGTCGGACGTCCCCGAGGGCTACACGGCCGATCAGCGCGGCGTGCCCGGAGGGTTCGTCGGCGACCCGGACATCATGGACACGTGGGCGACCTCGTCCCTGACCCCGCAGATCGCGGGCGGCTGGCGTTCCGACCCGGACCTGTTCGAGCGCGTGTTCCCCATGGACCTGCGCCCGCAGGGCCAGGACATCATCCGCACGTGGCTGTTCTCGACGGTCGTGCGCGCGCACCTCGAGCACGGCTCGCTGCCGTGGTCCGACGCGGCCATCAGCGGCTGGATCCTGGACCCCGACCGCAAGAAGATGTCGAAGTCCAAGGGCAACGTCGTCACGCCGATGGGCCTGCTCGAGGAGCACGGCTCGGACGCGGTGCGCTACTGGGCGGCCTCGGCGCGGCTCGGCACGGACGCGGCGTTCGAGGTCGGCCAGATGAAGATCGGCCGCCGTCTCGCGATCAAGGTGCTCAACGCCTCGAAGTTCGCGCTGTCGTTCGGCTCGGCCGACGAGGCCCCGTCGCTCGACCCCGCGCTCGTGACCGTCGCGCTCGACCAGGCGATGCTCGCGGGCCTGGCCGACGTCGTCGAGCAGGCCACAGCCGCGCTCGAGGCGTACGACCACACGCGTGCGCTCGAGCTCACCGAGACGTTCTTCTGGACGTTCTGCGACGACTACCTCGAGCTCGTCAAGGATCGCGCGTACGGCGAGGGCGCGGGTGCGCAGAGCGCCCGCACCGCGCTGTGCCTCGCGCTCGACGTGCTCCTGCGCCTGCTCGCGCCGGTCCTGCCGTTCGCGACCGAGGAGGTCTGGTCGTGGTGGCGCGAGGGCTCGGTGCACCGCGCCGCGTGGCCGACGTCGGCTCCGCTGCGCACCGCCTCGGGCGAGGCCTCGTTCGCCACGGTCACCGCCGCGGGCGCGGCGCTCGCCGCGCTGCGCAAGGTCAAGTCCGAGGCCAAGGTCTCGATGCGCACCGAGATCCTCGCCGCGCGCCTCGAGGTGCCGTCCGCGCAGCTCGCGTCCGTCGAGCTCGCGCTCGACGACGTGCGGGCCGCCGGCCGCGCCACGGGGACCCTCGAGGTCGTGGGCGCGGACGTCGAGCAGGCGGTCGCGCGTGACGCCGAGCTCGGCGAGTCGGTCAAGCGCGGTTCCTGACACGGGGCCGACCGGGAGCGGCCGTCCGGCCCGCTCCCGGTCGGTTACCGAGCGGTAGGGTCGCGTGCGTGCCGAACGGAGAGACCGCCATGCCCGCAGACCCTGACCCGACCTCGAGGCCCGCCTCGCACCCGGACGACGTCGCCCCTGTTCCCGCCGACGCCCCGCGGTCCATCCCGGGCCTGCTCGCGCGTCGTCTCGAGCGTGACGGCGACGGCACGATGATCGAGCGGTCGGCCGGCCCCGGCGCACCGTGGACCCCGGTGACGGTCCGCGCCTTCGCGGCCGAGGTGACCGCGGTCGCCAAGGGGCTCGTCGCGCGCGGCATCCAGCCCGGCGACCGCGTCGGGATCATGTCGCGCACGCGGTACGAGTGGACGCTGCTCGACTTCGCGATCTGGGCCGCGGGCGCGGTCGGGGTGCCGGTCTACGAGACCTCGTCCGCCGAGCAGGTGCGGTGGATCTGCGCCGATGCGGGGGCACGGCTGGTCGTCGTCGAGACCGAGGCGCACGCCGCGGTGGTCGCCCAGGTCCGCGACGACCTCCCCGGCCTGACCGACGTGCTGGTGATCGACTCGGGCGGTCTCGACGCCCTCGTCACCGCCGGCGCCGACGTGGCCGACGGCGAGATCGCCCGCCGCAGCGCCCTGACCGGCCCGGACGACCTCGCGACGATCATCTACACGTCCGGCACGACCGGCCGGCCCAAGGGCGTCGAGCTCACGCACGGCAACTTCGTCTCGCTCACGCTGCTGGGCGTCGAGGGACTCACCGACGTCTGCGCGAGGCCGCACTCGCGCACCCTGCTGTTCATGCCGCTCGCGCACGTGTTCGCGCGCTTCATCCAGGTGCTGTGCGTACCGTCGGGTGCGGTGCTGGGGCACACGCCGGACACCCGCAACCTGCTGCCCGACCTGGCCGCGTTCCAGCCCACGTTCATCCTGGCCGTCCCCCGCGTGTTCGAGAAGGTCTACAACTCGGCGGAGCAGAAGGCCGGCGGTGGCCTGTCGCTGCGGGTCTTCCGGTGGGCGGCGAAGGTCGCGATCACCTACTCGCGCGCGCTCGACACGCCGCAGGGCCCGAGCGCCGCGCTGCGCAGCCAGCACCGGCTCGCGGGCCGGCTCGTGCACACCAAGCTGCGCGCGGCGCTGGGCGGGCGCGCCGAGTACGCGATCTCGGGCGGCGCCCCCCTCGGCGAGCGCCTGGGGCACTTCTACCGCGGCATCGGCGTGCGCGTGCTGGAGGGCTACGGCCTCACCGAGACGACCGCGCCGACCGCCGTCAACCAGCCCGGTCTCATCAAGGTCGGGACCGTCGGGCCGGCGTTCCACGGCACCCGCCTGCGCGTCGACGACACGGGCGAGATCTGGGTCGCGGGTCCGCACGTGTTCCGCGGCTACCGGCACGACGAGGAGGCGACGAAGGCCGCGCTCGTCGACGGCTGGTTCCGCACGGGTGACCTCGGGACGCTCGACGAGGACGGCTACCTGCGCATCACGGGTCGCTCGAAGGAGATCATCGTCACCGCGGGCGGCAAGAACGTCGCACCCGCGGTCCTCGAGGACCGCCTGCGCGGGCACCCGCTCGTGAGCCAGGTCGTCGTGGTGGGCGACCAGCGGCCGTTCATCGGCGCGCTCGTGACGCTCGACCCGGAGATGCTGCCGGGCTGGCTGTCCAACCACGGTCTGCCGCAGATGGACGTCGAGGCTGCCAGCACCCACGAGGCGGTCCTCGAGGCCCTCGACCGCGCCGTGGCGCGCGCCAACGAGGCGGTGTCGCGTGCCGAGTCGATCCGCAAGATCACCGTGCTGCCCACCGACCTCACCGAGGGGAACGGATACCTGACGCCGTCGCTGAAGGTCAAGCGCGCGCTCGTCCTCAAGGACTTCGCCGACGTGATCGACGAGCTGTACGTCGACATCCGTCCGGCGGGCACCCGAAAGGAGTAGGCCGCCGCCACCGACGCGCCGTCGCTCCAGGTCGCAGGTCCCTTGTCAGAGGTCTGCCCGACCATGGTGTACAACATGGACAGCCGACCAGTTTCGGGGGCGGCGCCGACATGACGGGGTGAGGTGCACCGATGCACGAGCTGGCGGTCTGCCACGTCGGGGCGAAGCACGGCTCGACGATCGGGTTCGTCGAGAAGTACGAGACCGGCGTGCTCGTCGCGCGCGTGCAGGCCCCTCTCGAGAACCAGCACATCGGCGACGTCGTGCACGCGGTCGTCCTCGACCCGGTCAAGGGTGAGTGCCGGTACACCGGTCTGATCGGCGGGGTGTCCGACGAGCACGTCAGCGTGGTCGTGCAGGAGCTCGTCGCGCAGAACCAGCGCCGCTCGTGCGCACGCGCGTCGTACTCGGCCGCCTGCATCGGGGTCCTCGAGCGCGTCCCGACGAACGAGGCGATCCGGCTCTCGGTCGTCGACGTCAGCGCGTCCGGCATCCGGTTCGCGAGCCCCACCGCGCTCGACCACGGCGACGTCGTGCGTCTCTCGCTGCCGGTCGACGCGGGGTCCGTCGACCTGCGCGCACGCGTGCTGCGCATCGAGGAGGCCACCTGGGGCTGGCGCTACGGATGCGACCTCCT
Organism: Cellulomonas gelida; assembly: GCF_006538725.1. GTDB lineage: Bacteria > Actinomycetota > Actinomycetes > Actinomycetales > Cellulomonadaceae > Cellulomonas > Cellulomonas gelida. Next base: position 253,281 of record NZ_BJLQ01000003.1, on the reverse strand, counting down.
CGACCTCAGCGAGCCCACCCGCGAGGCGCTGTTCCGCCTCGTGCTGCGCCTCCAGCGCGAAGAGGCACGGGCACGCGCGGACCGGTGACGGCACCGGCTGGCACCGGCACCGGCCTACGTGCACAACCCGGCGACCCCTGTCGCCACCCGGTCAGACGATCGTGCGCACCCGCTTCGCGTCCGCCGACTGCGTGAGCAGCTGCTCGCTCGGCGTCGACTCGTCGGACCACCGCAGCAGCGCGCCGACGCCGTCGACGAGCTCGGTGGTCGCGTCCCCGGTGAACGTCACCCCCGCGTCCTGGCCGAGCGCGGCGCGGACGAGTGCGACGGACGCAGGGAAGCGCCGACCCTCGGAGACGCCGAGCGTGTCGAGGTCGCCCTGGTTCGTGGCGAGCTCGAGCGGCTGCCCACCGACCAGCACCTCGCGCTCCTGCAGGCTCGCCAGCGCGCTGTCCGCCAGGACCAGCTCGGCGACCTGACCCCGGCGCAGGACCTCGACCACGTCGTCGAGCGACGTCACCGCGCCGTCGCCCCGCCCGAGCGACTGACCGAACCGGTCGAGGACCCGCTGCCGGCGCTGCTCGCGGAACGTGTCGACCGCGGCCCGCACGCGCGCCGCGAACGCCTCGGCCTTCGCGCCCTCACCGCGGCTGCCGCCGGTGACCTCCACGGCGACCTCGCGCACGTGCTGGCCCGTCTTCTCGCACACCAGCGCGACCGCCCGCACGTCGCCCGTGAGGACGACGAGCTCGGGCGCCCGTTCGGCGACCCTCTTGTCGAGGTACGCGGCGACCGCCTCGGCGTTGCGCTCCCAGGAGTCCTCGGCACGCGTCTGGCTGCGGCGCGACAGCCCGCCCTCGCGGGTCTTGTGCACGTCGTCGTGCCCACCCTCGACGCTCTCCCGCGCCGGCTCGTCGGGCGTCGACGCCGCGCGTGCCCCACCCGCGGACTTCCAGGTCAGGTCGGCGCCCGAGCGGTCGATCGCGACGACGAGCAGGTCGACCGCCTCGTCGGCGGCCCGCACCGCGGCCACCAGGTCGGGGACGGGTCCGTAGACGGCGACGGTCTGCGCCGGCGGCTCGGAGACGACGCGGTCGACGACGACACCGTCGACATCCGCAACCACGACCCGCCCGTGCGGACCACGCACCCCTGTGGGCACGGTGACGAGGTCCTCGATCTCGTCGAGCACGGACGTGGACGCACCGTCACGCTCGAGCGTGCGCCGCGCTGCCCGCCACCGGTCCGCCGCCTCCGACTCCCCCGCCGACTCGGCTCTCGTCGCGTCGAGGAACACGGTGGTGAACGGCGACGTGCGGCCGAGCAGCGGCTTGAGCCAGTGCAGGTCCATGCGGCAACCTCCCCCGGTCCACGACGTGGACCTTGCGGCGGGCGTGCCCGGGAGACGCGCGCGATCCGCCGCGCCGCCCGAGCCTCGCTTGACCATTCCTAACCAACCGCACGAACGCGTGCCACGCCACCCCAGGCGGGCACCCGACACCGCTGCTCCCGACGCCGCTGCTCCCGACGCCGCGAGCGTCGCGCGCTGCGGTCAGGCCTCGGTGCCGTGGTCCTGCGCGAGCGCCTCGTGGTGGCGGATGACCTCGGCCACGATGAACTCCAGGAACTTCTCGGCGAAGACCGGGTCGAGATCGGCCTGGTGCGCGAGCTCGCGCAGGCGGTTGACCTGCCGTTCCTCGCGGCCCGGGTCCGAGGGCGGCAGGCCCCGCTGGGCCTTGAGGACGCCGACCTGCTTGGTCGCCTTGAACCGCTCGGCGAGCAGGTAGACGAGCGCGGCGTCGATGTTGTCGATGCTGTGCCGCAGGCGCGCCAGCTCGGGCGGGATGCCTGCGGGCTCCTGCGTCGCGGGCACCGGCGGGTGGGGCACGTCCTGGTCGGTCACGGACGCGATCCTAGGTCGCCGACGAGCGCGTCAGGCGCTCTTCTCGCGCGGCGGACGCTTCTCCCGCGGCACGAGCGTGGGGTTGACGTTCTCGAGCACCACCTCGCGCGTGATGAGCACGCGCGCCACGTCGTCGCGACTGGGCACCTCGAACATCACCTGCTGCAGGACCTCTTCCATGATGGCCCGCAGCCCGCGCGCGCCGGTTCCGCGCAGGAGCGCCTGGTCGGCGATCGCGGCCACGGCGCCGTCGTCGAAGTCGAGCTCGACCCCGTCGATCTCGAACATCCGCTGGTACTGCTTGACGAGCGCGTTGCGCGGCTCCGTCAGGATGCGCACCAGAGCGTCCTGGTCCAGGCGTCCCACGGCGGCGACCACGGGCAGACGCCCGATGAACTCCGGGATGAGCCCGTACTTCTGCAGGTCCTCGGGACGGACCTCGGAGAACAGGTCGCCCTCCTCGTGCGCGTCCACCAGGGGGGCGCCGAACCCGACCACGCGCTTGCGCGCACGCGCCGCGATGATGTCGTCGAGGCCCGCGAACGCACCCGCGACGATGAACAGCACGTTCCCGGTGTCGATCTGGATGAACTCCTGGTGCGGGTGCTTGCGCCCGCCCTGGGGCGGGACCGAGGCCGTGGTGCCCTCGATGATCTTCAGCAGCGCCTGCTGCACACCCTCGCCGGAGACGTCGCGCGTGATCGACGGGTTCTCGCTCTTGCGCGCGATCTTGTCGATCTCGTCGATGTAGATGATGCCCTGCTCGGCCTTCTTGACGTCGTAGTCCGCAGCCTGGATGAGCTTGAGCAGGATGTTCTCGACGTCCTCACCGACGTAGCCGGCCTCCGTCAGCGCGGTGGCGTCGGCGATCGCGAACGGCACGTTGAGCATGCGCGCGAGCGTCTGGGCGAGGTACGTCTTGCCGGTCCCCGTGGGCCCGACCAGCAGGATGTTGGACTTGGCGATCTCGACCTGGTCGTCGGCGTTGCGCACGCCCTCGCCGGCCTGGATCCGCTTGTAGTGGTTGTAGACCGCGACGGACAGGGCCTTCTTGGCGGAGTCCTGGCCGATGATGTACTGCTCGAGGAAGTCGAAGATCTCGCGGGGCTTCGGCAGCTCCACCAGGCCGGTCTCGTTGGCCTCGGCGAGCTCCTCCTCGATGATCTCGTTGCACAGCTCGATGCACTCGTCGCAGATGTAGACGCCGGGCCCGGCGATGAGCTTCTTGACCTGCTTCTGGGACTTGCCGCAGAAAGAGCACTTGAGCAGGTCGGCGCCGTCTCCGATCCGAGCCACGTCTCGTCCCTTCCTCGCGCCCCGCCGCCGTGAGCGGCCTGCGTCCTTGCCTGGAAACTGCGCTTGATCCTGCGTCCGGCCGGGACGTCCCGGCCGACCCGGCGCCTCGACGCCGGTCCTCCATTGGACACTACGCCGCGCCCCGTGTCAGGCGTACCCCGCCCCGTGTCGCGGCGTGTCCTGCCTCGTCCGGGCCAATTCGCCCGCCCGAAACGTTTCGGTTGCCCGGGCCTGGGCTAACGGTCGGCTTTGCGGGTCCGCCGCTGCCCCTTCTGAGCCCCGTCGGACGACGACGGGCGCTCGAGGACGACAGTCCTCGCGCGCCCGTCGCGGTGCCCGGTCAGGCGGTGGGCTCGACCACCGTCGGGCGCACGCCCTTGCGGCTCGCGAGCACCTGGTCGACGAGGCCGTACTCGAGCGCCTGCTTCGCGGTGAGGATCTTGTCGCGCTCGATGTCCTGGCGCACAAGCTCGAGGTCACGCCCCGTGTGGTGCGCGATGGTCTCCTCGAGCCACTCCCGCATGCGGATGAGCTCGTTCGCGTGGATCTCGATGTCGGACGCCTGCGCGTAGCCGCCACCCTCCATCGCGGGCTGGTGGATCAGGACGCGCGCGTTCGGCAGTGCCAGGCGCTTGCCCGGCGTCCCCGCGGCGAGCAGCACGGCCGCGGCCGACGCAGCCTGCCCGAGGCAGACCGTGGCGATGTGCGGCTTGATGTACTGCATCGTGTCGTAGATCGCCGTGAGCGCCGTGAACGAGCCCCCGGGCGAGTTGATGTACAGCGTGATGTCGCGGTCCGGGTCGGTGCTCTCGAGCACCAGGAGCTGGGCCATGACGTCGTCGGCCGAGGCGTCGTCCACCTGCACGCCGAGGAAGATGATGCGGTCCTCGAACAGCTTGGTGTACGGGTCCTGGCGCTTGAAGCCGTAGGCCGTGCGCTCCTCGAACTGCGGCAGCACGTAACGGGCGGAGGGCGCGGCCACGGCCGGACGACCGAAGCCGCCCGCCAGCGCGCCCGCGCGGGCGATGAACTGGGACTCGGTGCTCACAGGTTCTCCTCGAGGTCAGAAGGTCGACACGCCGTCGCCGGCGCAGCTCAACAAGCTCAGGCGGTGCCGCCGCGGCCCGTCACCGAGCTCGCAGCCTCGACGACGTGGTCGATGAAGCCGTACTCGAGGGCCTCGGGTGCGGTGAACCAGCGGTCGCGGTCCGCGTCGGAGTTGATCTGCTCGAGCGACTTGCCCGTCTGCGCGGCGGTCAGCTCGGCGAGCACGTTCTTCATGTGCAGGATCAGCTGCGCGTTGATGCGCACATCCGTGGCGGTGCCGCCGATGCCGCCCGAGGGCTGGTGCATCATCACGCGGGCGTGGGGCGTCGCGTAGCGCTTGCCCTTGGCCCCCGACGAGAGCAGGAACTGCCCCATCGAGGCCGCCATGCCCATCGCGATCGTCGCGACGTCCGGCTTGATGTACTGCATGGTGTCGTAGATCGCCATGCCCGCCGTGATCGAGCCACCGGGCGAGTTGATGTACAGCCAGATGTCCTTGTCGGGGTCCTCCGCCGCGAGCAGCATCATCTGCGCGCAGATCGCGTTCGCGTTCTCGTCGCGCACCTCGGAGCCGAGCCAGATGATCCGCTCGCGCAGCAGCCGGTTGTAGATGTGGTCGTTCAGGCCGAGTCCCGGGGAGTCGGCCCGGGCGATGGCCGGGAAGTCGTTCACGAAGGCTCCTTGATCTGAGCGGGGTCCTTGCGTCGCTGTGACACTAACGCGCGCGCCGCCCTCCTCAGGCCCGCGCAGGGCCCGTTTTCGCTGACGGCGCAGTCCAGGGGTCACCCTGGCCTCCGGGCCCCGTGCCGGACCCCGACGACGACGAGGGCCCCGGACACCGGAAGCCGGTGGCGGGGCCCTGCGACGTGCTGGTGGCGCGAGCGGCTGAGCCGATCAGGCCGTGTGCCGGTCAGGCCGTGGCGTCGACCGCCGCGTCGGCGACAGCCGCGGCCGCGGCCGCGTCGTCCTGCGAGTCGGCCGCGTCGTCCGCGTCGGTGCCGATGAAGTCCGACAGGTCGACGGCCGTACCCGACGGGTCGGTGACCTTGACCTGGCGCAGCGCGACGGCGATCGACTTCGAGCGCGCGACCTCGGCGACCATCGCCGGGATCTGACCACCTTCGTCGAGCGTCTTGATGAACGTGTTCGGGTCCATGCCGTACTGGCGCGAGGCCTGCACGAGGTACTCGACGAGCTCCTGCTGCGAGACCTTGACCTCGAGCTGCTCGGCGAGCGTGTCGAGCAGGATCTGGTTGCGCAGCGCGGTCTGCGCCTGCTCCGTCACCTCGGCGCGGTGCTCGTCGTCCTCGAGGCGGCCTTCGGACTCGAGGTGGCGGTGCACCTCGGCCTCGACGACGCCCGACGGCACGGGGATCTCGGTGGCCGCGACGAGCTTCTCGACGAGCAGGTCGCGGGCCTGGACGGCCTGGTTCGAGACCTTGGTGCGGGCGGCCTGCTCGCGCAGGTCCTCCTTGAGCTCGTCGAGCGTGTCGAACTCCGAGGCGAGCTGCGCGAAGTCGTCGTCCGCGTCGGGCAGCTGGCGCTCCTTGACGGTGGTCGCGTTGACCGTGACCAGCGCCTTCTCGCCCGCGTGCTCGCCGCCGGCCAGCTCGGTCTCGAACGTGGTGGTCTCGCCGGCCGACAGGCCCGTGAGCGCCTCGTCGAGGCCCTCGAGCATGTTGCCCGAGCCGATCTGGTAGCTGACGCCGGAGACCGAGTCGACCTCCTCGTCGCCGATCTTCGCGACGAGGTCGATCACGACGAAGTTGCCGGCCGCGGCCGGGGCGTCGATGCCCACGAGCGTGCCGAACCGCTCGCGCAGCGCGTCCAGGCGACCCTCGAGGTCCTCGTCCGTGACCTCGACGCCGTCGACCTCGAGGGCGATCTCGGACAGCGCGGGGACCGTGATCTCGGGACGGATCTCGACCTCGGCGGAGAAGTGCAGCTCGCCCTCCTCCTCGCCGGCGACGAGACCGGGCACCTTCGTGACCTCGACCTCGGGCTGACCCAGCGGGCGCAGCTTGTTCTCGCGGACCGCCTCGGCGTAGAAGCTGCCCAGGCCCTCGTTGACCGCGTGCTCGATGACGGCCGGACGACCGACGCGCTGGTCGATGATGCGCGGCGGCACCTTGCCCTTGCGGAAGCCGGGGACCGTCACCTGCTCCGCGATGTGCTCGTAGGCGTGCGCGATGCTCGGCCGGAGCTCGTCGTACGTCACCTCGACGGTCAGCTTGACCTTCGTCGGCTCCAGGGTCTCGACGGCGCTCTTCACTTCGATGCTCTCCAACTGATCGGAATGGTTCGCCGTTTCCCGGCGGCGTGCGAGGCGCTGCGCGGCGTCGGGCTCAGGAGGCTCTCGGCGCGCACGGGCGACCCTCGATGGTACGCCACGGCCGGGATCGCGGACGAATCACCGGGAGGCGCCGGGACGCCCCCGGCGCGGACCCACCGGTTTCGGGACACCGTGCACCAGCCGGTACCCTGACGTCGCCGGCCGCGCCTTCGCGGCCCGTGCGGACGTAGCTCAATGGTAGAGCCCCAGTCTTCCAAACTGGCTACGCGGGTTCGATTCCCGTCGTCCGCTCCATCCGTCCACCGCGCGTGGTCCCCGCCGTCCGGTCGCGGGGATCGACGCGTCACTCCACAGGCTGCAGAACGATCCCGAGCTCGGAGTCGTGCGTCGTCACCGCGAGCGGCACCGAGATGCCCTCGATGGGACCGGCCAGCCACGCATCCCGGACCAGGCGCAGGAATGCGACGTGGACCAGCAGCTCCGCGACGCTCGTGGCGGTCTCGACGTCGGCGGACCGGGGCGCGTGCTCGCCGACATAGCGCTCGAAGGACCCCTGCATGGAGGCCCAGCCGCGCAGGGTCAGGTCCTCGCGGTAGTGCAGCGGGACGTCAGCCGGGCCGTCGTCCAAGGCCTCGAAGTCGTCGATCGGCGCCGACCACGCCTCCAGGGCCGCCGACCAGTGATCCGTGTTGAGGGTGTAGCCGTTCATCTCGGTGTAGAGGGCGGGGTACTCGCCGCCGAGGGTCGTCAGGAGCCCGGCGCAGCGCTGCAACCAGCGCCGGACCTCGTCGGGCGAGTTGGTGAACCCTCCGCGCGCAGCCCGGGTGAACCCGTCGACGCCGGTCTCGCGGAGCTTCTCGGCGAGGCGTTCGCACGCGACGTCCAAGTCGCCCGACTCGACCCACCGACGAACGTCACCCACCAGCTCCTCGTCCCACATGCGCACGACCCTAGGGTCCGCGACGCGCTTGGGGGGCGGGGCAGGTGGGCGTCACCCGTCCGGCGGTGCGCCGGCCGCGGGCGACGGGCGCGTCGGTCGCGGCCCACGGGCGCCGCACCGAGCCGGGTGGGCGGCGAAGAACCCGAGGTCAGGCCTGCTCGGCGGGGATGCGGCTCGCCTGGACGAGGGCCCGCGACGCCTCGGCGGCCGCGGGGTCCGCGGCCAGTGCCGGGATGCCTGCGCCGGCGGTCTCGTTCGCGCATTCGACACTCCTGACCTGCCGCGCCGGCGATCCGCGAGCACCCCTCCCACGCGTCTTCCTCGGCGAGCGCGAGCCCGCTCGGCTGCCTATCCTCTCGACTCGTCCAGCAACGGCAGGAGTGCGCGGGACGGAGCCGCTCGGCGCGCACCGGTCCCGCGCGGAGCGAGGTGAGGCGTGCCCGTGCGAGCGGACCTGAGCGAGAACCGGCCCGTCGTGCTGGGCACGAGCCCGGATCCTGACGCGTGGCCGTCCGTCCCGGGGTCGGTGGACGAGGCGCTCGCGCACGTCCGGACCTGGCCGACGGACCTCCTGCCCGGGAACGGCGCCACGACGCGCCTGTGGGAGCTGCTGGCGACGTGCGCTGCGGCCGACGTCGCCGTCGCGCGCGCCGTCGAGCCGCACCTGGACGCGCTGGCGATCCTGAGCCAGGCCGGCACGCCCGACGACGAGCGCCCGCTGCCGACAGCCGCGACGTGGGGCGTGTACGCGGCGGAGATGACCGGGACGCGGCTCGAGGCGAGTCGCGCACCGGACGGGTCGTGGCGGCTCGACGGGACCAAGCCGTGGTGCTCGCTCGCGGACCGGCTCGGGTGCGCGCTCGTCACCGCACGGGTCGGCGGCGGGGACGAGCGTGGACTGTTCGCGGCGGACCTGTCGGCGCCCGGGGTCGTGGCCTCGCGTCAGGGGTGGGTCTCGCGCGGGCTGCGGGAGATCCCCAGCGGCCCGCTCGAGCTGCGTGACGTCCCGGCCACGCTCGTCCGCAGCGGCAGCTGGTACCTGGACCGGCCGGGGTTCTGGTGGGGCGCGATCGGCGTCGCCGCATGCTGGTACGGCGGCGCGGTCGGCGTGGCGCGGCGCGTCCTGCAGCACGCGCGCACGCGGGGCGACGACCCGCTGCTCGCGATGCACGTCGGGGCGATCGACGAGCGCCTCGCGAGCGCGCGCACGAGCCTCGCGGCGGCGGCGCGTGCCGTGGACGCCTCGGGCGCCCGGACGGACCACGGCCGCCGGTCCGAGGACGAGGACGCGCGTGAGGCGGGCCGGGTCCTGGCCAAGCGGGTGCGCGCGGTGGTCGCCCGGACCTGTGAGGACGTGCTGCGCTCGGCGGCCCACGCGCTCGGCCCCGGCCCGCTCACGCAGGAGGAGGCCTACGCCAAGCGCGTCGCAGACCTGCAGGTCTACATCCGTCAGCAGCACGCCGAGCGCGACGACGTCTCGCTCGGCCGCGCGGTGATCGCCCTGCCCGGTCAGCCGTGGTGACGTTCGACGGACGAGCCGCGGGGACGGATCCGCAGGTGTGGGACCCGTGGCTGCGGGGCCTGCACGCGCTGCCGCGTCCCGTCGGCGGGCGGGTCGTCGTGGTGGCCGCCCACCCGGACGACGAGACGCTCGGGGCCGGTGGCCTGCTCGCCGAGCTCGCCGCCGCGGGGCGTCCCGCGCACGTCGTGGTCGTGACCGACGGGGCCGCGTCGCACCCGGGCTCCCCCACCCTCACCCCCGCCGAGCTCGCCGTCCGGCGGGCCGCCGAGGTCACCGACGCGCTCGCGGTGCTCTCGCCCGGCTCGCCCGTCACGCTGCTCGACTACCCCGACGGCGCGACCCGCGAGCACCGCGCGGCGGTCGCGGCCGATGTGCGCGACGTGCTGACTCGGGGTGAACCGGCCGCGCTGGTCGTCGGCCCGTGGCGCGGGGACGGCCATCGGGACCACCGCGTCGTCGGGGAGATCTGTGCCGAGCTCGCCGACGAGCTGGGTGCCGAGCTGCTCGAGTACCCGCTGTGGATGTGGCACTGGGGCACGCCCGAGGACCCCGCGGTGCCGTGGGAGCGCCTGCGGGCGCTGCCGCTCGCCGACCGGTCCGTGGTGCTCAAGAGCCGGGCGGTGGCGCGGCACGTCACCCAGGTCCGGCCGCTGTCCCCCGATCCCGCCGACGCCGCCGTCCTGCACCCGGACTTCGTGCGCACCTTCGACCGGGACGTCGAGGTGTTCGTGACCGCCTCCGCGCCGATGCCGCAGCCGCTCGGTGCGTCGTTCTTCGACGCCAGCTACGCACGACGACCAGACCCGTGGCACCTCGCGTCGCGGTGGTACGAGAGCCGCAAGCGCGCGACCACGCTCGCCGCGCTGCCCCGGGAGCGGTTCGGCGCGGCGCTGGAGATCGGCTGCTCGGTCGGGACGCTCACCGAGCTCCTGGCGGCACGCTGCGACGTGCTCGTCGCGACCGATGTCGCACCCTCGGCCCTGACGTCCGCGAAGGAGCGCACCGCGCACCTGGGCACGGTGCAGTACCTGCAGCACGACCTCGCCGACGGCGTGCCCGGCGGGCCGTACGACCTCGTCGTGCTCTCGGAGGTCGGCTACTACCTCACCCGACCCCAGCTCGCGACGACCGCCCGGCGGCTGCGCGACGCACTCACCGCCGACGGCACCCTCGTCGCGTGCCACTGGCGTCACCCGGTGGCGCAGTACCCGCTGAGCGGCGACGACGTGCACCGCACGCTGGCCGCGGAGCTCGGGCTGACCACGGTGGTCCGGCACGTCGAGGAGGACTTCCTGCTCGACGTGTGGAGCCGCGACCCGCGCTCCGTGGCGCGACGGACGGGCCTGGCGTGACCGGCGGCGCGCTCCCGGTGCTCGACGTCGTCGTCGCGATCCCGGTCCGCGACGAGGAAGCGCTCCTGGGCCGGTGCCTGCAGTCCGTGGTGGTCGCTGCCGACGAGCTCGCACGCGTCAGAGGCCTGCACGCGCGCGTCGTCGTGGTGCTCGACTCGTGCCGCGACGGGTCCGAGGCGGTCGCACGCACGTTCCCGGTGGACGTCAGGTCGATCGACGCGCGCTCGGTGGGTGCCGCACGAGCGCTGGCCGTCGCACGCGGGCTCGCGGGCTCGTCCGTGGCGCGGGACCGCACGTGGATCGCGTGCACCGACGCCGACTCGAAGGTGCCCGCGCACTGGCTGACCAGCCAGGTCGACCTCGCCGACGAGGGTGCCGACGTCGTCGTCGGGACCGTGCGCCCCGACCCGGCCGACCTGTCCGCCGACCAGCTGCGCGCGTGGTCCGCGACCCGCGAGCCCGGCCGGCCCAACGGACACGTGCACGGCGCGAACCTTGGCGTGCGGGCCGACGCCTACGAACGGGTGGGCGGGTTCGGCCTGCAACCCGAGCACGAGGACGTCGACCTCGTGGCGCGCATCCGTGCGTGCGGCGACGCGCGCGTCGTCGCGTCCGACGACGCCGACGTGCTCACGTCCGGACGCCCCGTCGGGCGCACGCCCGGCGGGTACGCGCGGTATGTGCGCACCACCTTGCTGCGCTCGCTCGACGCGTGACCTGGGTCACATGCAGACGGGAGGACTGTGCCACCAAACCCGCACACGAGGGTCTGCTCCGGTGCTCTACTCGTCTCGTCGCTGCGCGCTGCGCGGGGCGACGAACAGGGGGAAGCACATGTCGTCCTTGGTCAAGCGCCTGTCGGGCGCGACGCTGGTGTGCGGTGCGGTACTGACTGCCGCTGCGCTGATCGGCCCGTCCGCGCCCGCCGACGTGGGCCCGCGCCCTTCCACCGCCGAGCAGCTCGAGACGCTCGCCGGGTGGGTGGACGTGACTCCCTCGCCTGAGCTCGACGGCCCCGTGCTCACCGCCGGCACGGTGACCGGCGCTGGAGCCGGGGTTCCCGTGATGGCGATGGCGTGGCCCGACCACGAGGCGCTCGGCCAGCAGCAAGTCGGGGACAGCGTCGAGCTGGTCATGATCGCCGCGACGTTGACCAGGTCGGACGGCAGCTTCGAGCTCGTCGCCGACCCCGTCGCGATCTCGGCACTGACCGGCGGGGGCGAGACGACCGTCGACTTCGACGTGCAGGTCTTCGACACCGGCGCCGGGTTCGCGCAGTGGTCGACCTCAGCGGTGCTGTCGCCTGAGATCGCCGCCGACGACTCGCTCGAGCACCCGCTGGCGGACGACATCACGATCGAGGCCGACGCGCCGCTGACCGTGGACGAGCTCGCCGCTGGTCGGTGACGGGCCCGGCGCCTACCGAGCGCCCGACGTCATGCCACCGCGCGGCGGATCAGGGCGGCGATGGCCTCCTCGACCTCGTCGGTCAGCTCGGTCACGGCGTAGGACGTCGGCCACATCGGGCCGTCGTCGAGCGCCGCGGGCTCCTCGAAGCCCAGGATCGCGTAGCGCGTCTTGAACTTCGCCGCGGCCTTGAAGAAGCACAGCACCTTGCCGTCCTTCGCGTAGGCAGGCATGCCGTACCAGGTGCGCGGCGCCAGGTCGGGCGCCTCGGCACGGACGATCGCGTGGATGCGCTCGGCGATCACGCGGTCGTCGTCGGGCATCTCGGCGATCTTCGCGAGCACCTCGGCCTCGAGGTCCGCGGCCTTGGCGGCCTTGCCCGCGCGGCCGGACTGCGCCTTGAGCTCGGCCGCGCGCTCCTTCATCGCCGCGCGCTCGTCGGCGGTGAACGTGTCGGTGGTGGATCCGGACGTCGACGTCGTGCTGCTCATCGCTGTCTCCTTCGTGGTCCTCGTCGTTGCGACCACGCTACGGACCGGGCACGCGGCGCCGCTTCTCGAATCCTGATCGATCGACTGCGCGCCCGACGAGCGGCGTCCGACCCCGCGCACGAGCGGCGCCTGCCGACAGCACCGACGCGGTGTCGCACCGCCATGGCACGCTGACCGCGCAGGTCACCGCGACACCGGGGAGTGCACGTGATCGAGACCATGGCCGTGGAGGGCTACCGCTCGCTGCGCGAGCTCGTCCTGCCGCTCGGCCGGCTGACGGTCGTGACGGGCGCGAACGGGACCGGCAAGTCCGGCGTCTACCGCGCGCTGCGCCTGCTGGCAGAGTGCGCGCTCGGCGGCGCGGTGGGTGCAGTCGCACGCGAGGGCGGGCTGCGCTCGACGCTGTGGGCGGGACCCGAGCACGGGACGCGGCGCAGGGGCGGCACCGCGCAGGGCACGGTGCGCGCCCGCCCGGTCGCGCTGCGGCTGGGCTTCGCGAGCCCGCAGGAGCTCGGCTACGCGGTGGACCTCGGGCTCCCGCAGGACGGCGGGTCGCCGTTCATGCTCGACCCGGAGATCAAGGTCGAGACGATCTGGTCCGGTCCCCTGCTGCGCCCGGCGACCACGCTCGCGGAGCGCCGCGGTCCTGCCGTGCGCGTCCGGGACGACGAGGGCACGTGGCAACCGGTGGGTGGACGGCTGCGCCCGTACGACTCGATGCTGTCCGAGGTCGTCGACCCGACCGGCGCGCCGGAGGTGGTCGCGGTGCGCGAGCGGCTGCGCGGCTGGCGGTTCTACGACCACCTGCGCACCGACGCCGACGCGCCCGCACGTCAGGTGCGCGTCGGGACCCGGACGACCGCCCTTGCGCACGACGGGCGCGACCTCGCTGCCGCGCTCGAGACGGCTCGCGAGCTCGGGCGCGGTGACGAGATCGACGAGTACGTCGAGCGGGCGTTCCCGGGCGCCCGCGCCGTGGTACGCGCGATCGACGGCCGGTTCGCGCTCGAGCTGCACCGCGAGTCGCTGCTGCGACCGCTCGAGGCCGGCGAGCTGTCCGACGGCACGCTGCGCTACCTGCTGTGGGTCGCGGCGCTGCTGACGCCTCGCCCGCCCGAGCTCATGGTGCTCAACGAGCCGGAGACGAGCCTGCACCCCGAGGTGCTGCCCGCGCTGGCCCAGCTCGTGCGGCGCGCCAGCCGGGACTCGCAGGTGGTCGTCGTGACCCACTCGGACGAGCTGGCCGCCGCCCTGCGCGCCGACGCCCGTGACGGGCTGTCCGCGCGCGACGTCCACGACGTCGCGCTGCTGCTGGAGAACGGCGAGACGGTGGTGGCCGGGTGCGAAGGGCCGCTCGACCAGCCCGCGTGGCAGTGGCCCTCGCGCTGAGCGGCCGCCGCCGCAGCTCACCTGCGTCTGAGGTACCTCAGACGCACCGGGCCGGGCGCCCTCAGGAAGGACTGGTCGATCGCCCGATCCCCCGCACGTCGCCTCAGCACCAGAGTCGAGACCGAGGGTGGCGCACCGGCGGCACCCGTGGGGAGGGAACCGACATGAGCGAGCTGTGGGACATCGAGGCAGAGCTGACCTACCGGCTGCAGCAGGCGGCCACCGACCTGCGTGACGCGCGCTCGCGGACGCGGTCGGGTGGACGTGCGGCCGCGCGGCGGCACGGGCGCTCGCCGGGTGCGGCCGGCCCCGCCGGGACGACGACGAGCGCTGTCCGCCGGGCGTTCGGTGGTGTCACGCGTGGGTGGTCGCTGCGAGGATCGGGGGCATGGTCCGCGGCCCGATGAGCACCCCCTTCGTCGCCCGCTCGGAGCAGGTCGACGTCCTCACGGACGCGCTGCGACGGGCGGGCTCCGGCGTGCCCGGCGCGGTTCTGCTCGCCGGGGATGCGGGCGTCGGGAAGTCGGCACTGCTGCGTCACCTGGCCAGCACGACGAGCGACGCGACGGTCGTCGTGACGCACTGCGTCGAGCTCGGCGAGATCGGCCTGCCGTACCTGCCGTTCGCCGAGGCCGTCTCACGCCTGCGCGAGATCGACCCGGACGCGGTCGCCGCGACGCTCGACGGCGCCCTGCGCTCGGGCGCCTCGTGCGCGGGTCCGGGGACTCGGGCGCGGACGACGGCGACCAGCTCCAGCTGTTCGAGGGTCTCGCCGAGCTGTTCGCCGCCGTCGGGCGTCCCGGGCGGCCGCTGCTCGTGGCCGTCGAGGACGCGCACTGGGCCGATGCGTCGAGCCGCGACGTGCTGCGCTTCCTCGTCGCGCGCCTGGCTCGCGAGCACGTGCTCCTCGTCATCTCCTACCGCACCGACGACCTGCACCGTCGGCACCCGTGGCGGCCGGTGGCGGCCGAGCTGGCCCGCCACCCGCGCGTGACGCGCGTCGAGCTGCCGCCGTTCACCGCCGACGAGGTCGCGCAGTTCGCCGCGGCGCTCACAGGCCACGCGGTCGCCGAGCAGGTCGTCCGGAGCGTCACGGAGCGCTCGGGTGGCAACGCGTACTTCGCGCAGGAGCTGCTCGAGTCCGCGGACGGCGACGCGCTGCCCGGCTCGCTCGCGGACGTGCTGCGCGCGCGCATCGAGCAGGTCGACCCGCAGGTCCAGCAGCTCGCACGCGTGGCCGCGGTCGCGGGACGGCGCGTCGCCGAACCCGTGCTGCGCGCCGCCGCCCGCGTCGCCTCCCCCGAGCTCGACGTCGACGGGGCGCTGCGCGAGGCCGTGGGCCAGCACGTGCTGGGCGTCGAGGACGGCCACCTCGCGTTCCGGCACGCCCTGCTCGCGGAGGCCATCGCTGCGGACCTCCTGCCCGGCGAGCGTTCGTCGCTGCACCGCGCCTACGTCCGGGTGCTGCGTGCCGACCCCGCGCTCGGTGGTCCCGCCGAGCTCGCGACCCACGCGCTCGCGGCACCCGACCTGCCCACAGCACTCGAGGCGTCCCTCGCGGCCGCCGAGCAGGCGCACGAGCTGCTCGCACCCCAGGAGGAGCTGCGGCACCTCGAGGTCGCGCTGCGGCTCTGGGACGCGGTGCCGGACGCCGGTTCGCGCGTCGCGACGCTCACCGCCGCGGCGAACGCCGCGGGCAACGCCGCACGGCGCGACCGCGCGGTCCAGCTCGCGCGGTCCGCGGTCGAGGCGGCCGACGACGAGGCACGCGCTCCCCTGCGCACCCGCCTCGCGCGGCACCTGCAGGCCCTCGATCGCGCGAAGCAGGCGCTGGCCGAGACCTCGCTCGCGCTCGACGAGCTCGGCCCGACCCCGAGCGCCGCTCGTGCGTGGGCGCTCGCCACGCACGCGCGCTCGCTCGTCTGGCTGGACCGGGACGTCGAGGCGTTCGACGTGGTCCAGGAGGCCCTCAACGTGGCGCGCAACGTGGGTGCGCTCGACGCCGAGTCCGACGCCCTGACCTCGCTCGCGATGCTGGTCGCGTCGGACGACGCGGACCGCGCGGACCAGATCCTGGCCCAGGCCCTCGACGCCGCGCGCGCGGTGGGCGACACGACGACGGAACTGCGGATCCTGCAGAACATGGCGTCGTCGCGCTACGACGTCGGCGACCTCGACGGTGCCGCGCGGCTCGCCGCGACCGGCGTGGAGCGCGCGCGCGCCACGGGCCTCACCAACACGACGCACGGCCTCGACCTCGCGGGGTATGCGGCGCTCGTCGCCTACGTACGCGGGGACCTCACACCCGTCCAGGTCCCGGAACGGGCCGACGACGACGGCGGCTTCCTCGACCTCATCGTGCTGTACGCCGCCACGGCGCGCGGCGAGAGCGACGTCGTCGAGCGGTGCCGCAGGCTCGAACCCCTGTGGTCCCGCGACACGGCGATCGCGCACGTCGCCGGTGGCTGCGGCGCCGACGCGCTCGCGTGGCGGGGCCGCTTCGACGAGTCGGTCGAGCTTGTCGACCGCGTCATCGCCCACCTGGAGAAGGCCTGGCTCCCCCTGTTCTTCGCGGGCATCTGGCTGTCGTCGATCGCGCTGGCCGCCCTCGCCGACGCCGCGCAGGAGGACCGCGTCCGCGGACGGGACCCGGGCGCGCGCGTCGCGGCCGGCGAGCGGTTCGCGACGCGTATCGAGCAGACCGCTCAGCGCCCACTGCCGCCCGGTCGCAAGGTCGGGCCCGAGGGCCTCGCGTGGACGGCACGAGGTCGCGCCGAGCACGCGCGCCTGCTCGGGTCGCCTCCCGGCACGGTCGAGCTCTGGCGCGCGGCTGTCGACGCGTTCGGGTACGGCTACCGCTACGAGGAGGCACGCTCGCGGTGGCGCCTGGCCGAGTCGCTGCTGCTGTCCGGCGACCGCGACGAGGCCGCGCTCGAGGCGGCGCGCGCGCTCGCGGACGCCGAGGACATGGGTGCGGTCCCGCTCGCCACGGCGATCAGGGAGCTCGCCCGGCGCGGCCGGCTGGCCCTGCCCGGCGCGCGGACCGCCGGCTCGGACGTGCTCACGGCACGCGAGGCGGAGGTGCTCGAGCTCGTCGCCCAGGGGTTGTCGAACAACCAGATCGGGCGGCGCCTGTTCATCTCCGGCAAGACCGTCTCGGTGCACGTCTCGAACGTGCTCGCCAAGCTCGAGGTCTCGGGCCGCGCCGAGGCGGTGGACGTGGCCCACCGGCGCGGGCTCATAGGCTCGCGCTGAGCCGGCCCGTGCGGCTCGCCGCGCGCAGCTGCGTGGCAGACCCGGTGGGTCAGACGTCGGGGTGGTCGGATTCGAACCGGCGACCTTCCGCTCCCAAAGCGGACGCGCTACCAACCTGCGCCACACCCCGTCACGCGGGCGGCCCGCGCGGCACCCAGCCTAGGGGACGGGCCGCGCCCGCCCGGACGACCTCGCCTGTGATGGGATGTCGCCCGTGACGACGTTCCTCACCCGCGGCGACCGTGTGCTGTTCCAAGGCGACTCCCTGACCGACTGGGGCCGCGACCGGGACGACCCGGAGAGCCTGGGGCACGGCTGGGTCGCAGTCGCAGCGGCGCTCGCGGGCGCCCGACGGCCCGACCTCGGCCTGCGGTTCCACAACCGCGGCGTCGGCGGCGACACGGCCGCTCTGGTGCGCGAGCGCTGGGAGGCCGACGCGCTCGCCCTCGAGCCGACCGTCATCTCGCTGCTCGTCGGCATCAACGACACCTGGCGCCGCTACGACCAGGGCCGGGCGACGAGCACCGAGCAGTACGAGGACTCCTATCGGGCGCTGCTCGACTCGGCGCGCGAGCGCCTCGACGTGCGCTTCGTGCTCGTCGAGCCGTTCCTCCTGCCGCTCAGCCCGCAGCAGGAGGCGTGGCGCGAGGACCTGGACCCCCGCATCGAGGTCGTGCGTCGGCTCGCCGGCGAGTACGGCGCGGTGCTGCTCGAGGCCGACTCGATGTTCGCCGAGGCCACGATCGCCGCGAGCGCGGAGCACTGGACCACGGACGGCGTGCACCTGACCCCCGCGGGCAACGGGCTGCTGGCCGAGGCGTGGCTCAACCGGCTCGGCCTGCCCGCCTGACCCGGCACCGAGCGCCCTCACCGCACCGCGGCGGGTCAGGCGGGACGACGGTGTCGGCGGTGTGCGGCAGGCTCGTGACGTGATCGTCGTCGTGGCACACCCGGGCGCGCGGGACCCCGAGCCGCGCGCCGTGGTCGCGGTCGTGGCACCGGAGGCGCCGGCTCGCGACGCGGTGCTGGGCACCGAGCGAGCCGTGCGCTGGGCGTGGGCGGACACGACCGCGTGGTACCCGCGGCTGCTGGCCGACGGCGTGCGCGTCGAGCGCTGCCTGGACCTGCGCCTCACGCACCGCCTGCTGCGCGCCTCCGTCGCGACCGCGTCGTCGGCCCTGGCGACCGGCGCGGCGGGTGCGTTCGACGAGCCGGCGGCGGCACCCGCCGAGCCGGGTCCGGCCGCACCGACGACGCTGTTCGAGGCCACGGACGGCGACGCCGCGTCCGACGAGCACCCCGGCGACTCGTCGGCGGCCGTGCCCGCCGAGCTCGCGCGGACGCCCGACGTCGACGCGTGCCTCGCGGAGCTCGCCGCTCAGGACGCGGCCGTCGCGGGCAGCGCGATCGCCGGCAGCGCTGTCGCGGGCCGGCTCCGGCTGCTCGTCGCGGGCGAGTCGGCGGGCGCTCTCGCGGCGGCCGAGATGCGGCACGCGGGGCTCCCGTGGGACGCAGACGTGCACGACGAGGTGCTGCGCTCTCGGCTCGGGCCGCGTCCCGCGCGTGGCTCGCGCCCGCCCGAGATGGAGCGCCTCGCCGCCCGGGTGCGCACCGAGCTCGACGCGCCGACTCTCAACCCCGACTCGCTGCCCGACGTGCTGCGCGCGCTGCGCCGCGTCGGGCTGCCGGTGAGCTCGACGCGCCAGTGGGAGCTCGCGAACCTCGACCACCCGGCGATCGCCCCGCTGCTGGAGTACAAGAAGCTGTCGCGGCTGCACAGCGCCAACGGCTGGGCCTGGCTCGACGAGTGGGTCGTCGACGGGCGGTTCCGGCCCGAGTACGTCGTGGGCGGGGTCGTCACCGGCCGGTGGGGCTCGTCGGGCGGCGGCGCGCTGCAGATCCCCCGCACGCTGCGCACGGCGGTGCGCGCGGACCCGGGGTGGCGCCTCGTCGTCGCGGACGCCGCCCAGCTCGAGCCGCGCGTGCTCGCGGGCATGGCGCACGACGAGCGCATGGCTGCGGCCGGCGCGGGCCGCGACCTGTACGCGGGGATCGTCGAGGCAGGTGTCGTGCCGGAGCGGGCACTCGCCAAGGTGGGCATGCTCGGCGCGCTGTACGGCGGGACGACGGGTGCGAGCGCGAGCGTGCTGCCGCGACTGCTCCAGGCGTTCCCGCGTGCGACGGGCCTGGTCGAGGAGGCCGCGCGCGCGGGTGAGCGCGGCGAGATCGTCTCGACCCTGCTGGGTCGCAGCTCCCCGCGGCCCGGCGCGGCATGGCTGCAGGTCCAGGCCGACGCGCTCGACCCCGACGCGAGCGACGGCGCACAGTCGCAGGCCCGCGCCCAGACGCGGGCCTGGGGGCGCTTCACGCGCAACTTCGTCGTGCAGGGCACGGCGGCGGAGTGGGCGCTGTGCTGGATCGCCGAGCTCCGGCGCCGGCTGTGGGCGATGGGGGTCGACGAGGACGCACCCGGCGCGGTCCGCGCGCCGTTCGTCGGGCGGCCGCACCTCGTGTACTTCCTGCACGACGAGCTCGTCGTGCACTGCCCGGCGCCGTTCGCCGAGGCGGTCGCGGACGCCGTCGTCGAGGCGGCCACCGCCGCGGGGCGGCTGCTCTTCGGGAGCTTCCCGATCGAGTTCCCGCTCGCGGTGGGCGTGGCCACGGCGTACGACACCGCGAAGGACACCGCGACCCTGCGCCGCGACGCACCGCGCTGACCTGCGCCTCAACCCGGATACCGGACGCGGGTCGGCGGACGAAGGACCCAGCCGAGGCGCGCGGGCGCCCAGGTGTGACGAGCGAGACGGTCGCGATCGTCCGGGATCGCCCGATATCCCGGCGACAGGTGTCAGTGGTCATGCCTAGGGTCGAAGCGAACCGGGCCGCCGAGCCCGCACCGCAGCGCCTCGCGCCGCGACGTCCACACGCATCGTTCCAAGGGGATCTCTCCGTATGAAGTCGTCTGCCGTTCGTACCGCTGTCGCGCTCGCCGCCGCCGCCACGCTCCTGCTGGCCGGCTGCTCGTCCGACGACGCGACCACCGACACCACCGCGACCGCCGAGGCCACCTCGAGCGCGGCCGCCACGCCCGAGGCGACCGAGGCGCCCACCGAGGCCGAGGTGCTCGACGTCACGCACATCCAGCTCCAGACCGCGATCGACACGCTGGGTCTGCGCGGGCTCGAGACCAAGGTCGTCGACGCCGACGGCAACGAGATCACGCCCGAGCCCGAGACGGTGTACCTCGTCGTGGGCCAGGACCCGATCGAGGGAGTCGTCCCCGTCGGCACCGTCATCACGCTGACCGCCGAGAAGAAGGCCTGACCGCCTCCCGCTCTGCGACCCGCCGCACGCTGCGGAACCGACGCCCGCCCCGGGACCCCGGGGCGGGCGTCGTGCTGTGCGCCGGCCCGGACCGCCTGACCTGCGTCCGAGGCGCGGGAACCTTTGCGCCCGGTATGGCGTTGACGCTACGGTCACCAACGACTGCGGTCCCCGGACCGCCCTTGGAGGAGAGCATGAGCGAGCGGATGTCCGCCCCTGCCTCCTCGCTGCGCGCCTTCGTGGCGCCCTGTTGTCGCTGTCGGTAGAGCGCTGGCTCCCGCGCGCGACGACACCCTTCCCCGGTGGGCGTGTCCTGTGCGCCAGCGCTCGCCCCGGCGGCCCGTCCGCACCCCGGCGTCGACCGCCGGCGCAGCCACCTGAGAGCTCCGCTCTCGCTCGTACCCGTCAGACAAGTCCCCCGCATCCGCCGCCGCACCCGCGTCGGCTCGACCGAAGAGGAACCATGGCACGCATCTACGACGACGCGACCGCGCTCATCGGCAACACCCCGCTGGTCCGCATCAACAAGATCACCGACGGCGCCCCCGCCACGGTCGTCGGCAAGCTCGAGTTCTACAACCCGGCCAGCTCGGTCAAGGACCGCATCGGTGTCGCGATCATCGACGCGGCCGAGGCGTCGGGCGAGCTCAAGCCGGGCGGCACGATCGTCGAGGCGACGTCGGGCAACACGGGCATCGCCCTCGCGTTCGTCGGCGCCGCGCGCGGCTACGACGTCGTCCTGACGATGCCGGAGACCATGTCGAAGGAGCGCCGCGCCCTGCTGCGGGCGTTCGGTGCCGAGCTCATCCTCACGCCGGGCTCCGAGGGCATGAAGGGTGCGGTCAACCGCGCCAACGAGATCGTCGCCGAGCGTCCGGGCGCGATCCTGGCCCGCCAGTTCGCGAACGAGGCCAACCCCGCCATCCACCGCAAGACGACGGCCGAGGAGATCTGGGCCGACACCGACGGCCAGATCGACATCCTCGTCGCGGGCATCGGCACGGGCGGCACCATCACGGGTGTCGGACAGGTGCTCAAGGAGCGCAAGCCCGACGTCACGATCGTCGCCGTCGAGCCCGCCGAGTCGCCGATCCTCAACGGCGGCCAGCCCGGCCCGCACAAGATCCAGGGCATCGGCGCGAACTTCGTGCCGGAGATCCTCGACACCTCGGTGTACGACGAGGTCATCGACATCGACGCCGAGACGGCCGTGACGTTCGCTCGCCGTGCCGCTGCCGAGGAGGGCCTGCTCGTGGGCATCTCCTCGGGTGCCGCGCTCGCCGCCGCGAAGCAGCTCGCGGAGCGTCCGGAGAACGCGGGCAAGCTGATCGTCGCGATCATCCCGTCGTTCGGTGAGCGCTACCTGTCGACGATCCTCTACGCCGACCTGCTCGACTGAGCGGCACGCGCCCCGGCCGCCGCGTGCGGCCGGGGCGCGACCGTCCCGCTCACCCCCTCGTCCCCCGAGAGCCAGGTCCCATGCCTTCGCTGCAGCACTTCGTCGCCACGTTCCGCGAGGACCTCGAGGCCGCGCGCCGTCGCGACCCCGCGGCCCGCTCGGCGCTCGAGGTCGCCCTCGCCTACCCGGGCGTGCACGCCGTCTGGACCTACCGCGTCGCGCACGCGATGTGGCGTGAGCCGTCGCTGCGTCTCCCGGCGCGCCTGCTGTCGCAGCTCGTGCGGGCGTTGACGGGCATCGAGATCCACCCCGGCGCGCGGCTCGGGCGTCGGCTCTTCATCGACCACGGGATGGGCGTGGTGATCGGCGAGACCGCGGAGGTCGGGGACGACGTCGTCCTGTTCCACGGCTCGACGCTCGGCGGCAAGGCCATGCGCAAGGGCAAGCGTCACCCCACGCTCGGCGACAACGTCGTGGTGGGCGCGGGCGCCAAGATCCTCGGGCCCGTCTGGATCGGCGACGACGTGCAGGTCGGCGCGAACGCGGTCGTGATCCACGACGTGCCCGCGGGCGCGATCGCGGTGGGCGTCCCTGCCCAGGTCCGCCTGCGCCCCGTCGCCGCGCCGTTCGACGCCGAGATCGACGACCCGGCCATCTACATCTGACGTCGCGCGTCCAGGGCGCGCGGTGCCTCAGTCGCCGTCCGGACCCTCGTCGACGAGCCGTCCGGCGTCGATCACGACGACACGGCCGGGGTCCGGTGCCGGCAGACCGAGCGCACGCCTGACGAACGGGAGCGTCGACAGGGACGCGACGCGCTCGCGCGGCACCCAGGCGACGTCGTCCGTCGTGCCGTCGACCTCGGCGCGCAGCTCGCCGGCCTCGACGACGAGCGGGTAGCACAGCCGCACCGAGTGCATCAGGATCCCGCGCGCCCGGATGTCGAGCAGGTCGGACAGGATCGCCGGCTCCCCGGCGACCCGGACGGCGAGACCCGTCTCCTCCTGCAGCTCGCGCACGACCGCCTGCTCCGGGTGCTCGCCGTGCTCGACACCGCCCCCGGGCAGCCACCACGTCCCCGGGAGGTCGGACCTGACGCCCGCGCGCGCCAGGAGCACGAGGCCCTCCCGTTCGACGAGGCCGTAGGCCGCGAGCCTGGTCACGTGCTGGATCTGCGCCACGACACGCGACCGTACTCCCCGCCTGCTCGGCACTTGTTCTAGTTGTTGGGTAACAAATAGGCTGTTCGCATGCTCTGGACCATCGACCCGGCGCGCGACGAGCCGCTCTTCACGCAGATCGCCGCCCAGGTGCGCGCTGCCGTGTCCGCCGGCGAGCTGCACACGGGCGACCGGCTGCCGCCCGCACGCGTGCTGGCGAGCTCGCTCGACGTCAACGTGCACACCGTGCTGCGCGCCTACCAGGACCTGCGCGACGAGGGCCTGGTCGACCTGCGCCGCGGCCGCGGCGCGGTGATCTCCGCGCACCCCGACTACACCGCGCTCGCCGCGCCCGTCGCGGCCCTCGTCGACGCCGCCCGCACCGCCGGTGTGTCGCCGGCCGTCGCGGTCGCCCTGCTGCAGAACGCCTTCCACCAGAACCCGGAGGACTGACCCCCCATGACCGCGTTGGCCACCCCTGTCCGGACCCCGGTCCCCCACCGGCTCAGCTCGACGCTGCTCGGCCTCGTGCTGCCCGTCGCGCTCCTGGCGGGCGGCGCGCTCGTCGCGCTCTCGTGGCGCGACGAGCTGCCGGACCCGGTCGCGACCCACTGGGGCACGGACGGCCCCGACGGGTTCTCCTCGTTCGGCGGGGCGCTCGCCCCGCTGCTGCTCGGGCTCGTGCTGTGCGTCGGCGCGTGGGCGATGGCGTTCTGGGCCGGCCGGGACGGCGCGATGCGCCGGATCGCCGTGGCGACCTCCGCCGGCCTGGGCACGCTGTTCGCGCTGATCCTGCTCGGCACGCTCTCGGCGCAGCGCGGGCTGGCCGACGCGGCCCAGGCGCCCGGCGTGGGCGGCACGATCGTGGGGGCCCTGCTCGGCGCGCTGGCCGTCGGCATCGCCGCGGCGCTGCTCGTCCCGCGTGACGCGCCGCTGCCGACCAGCGCACGCGTCGACCCCGACGCCCCGCGGGTGCCCCTGTCCGCCACGCAGCGCGCCGCGTGGAGCCGCACCGTCACGGCTCCCGCCGCGGTCGTGAGCGCCGTGGTCGCGATCACGGCGTCGGTCGTGCTCGTCGTCGCACTCGGCGCCTGGCCCGTGCTCGTCGTGCCCGTCATCCTCGCAGCGCTGCTCGCGGTGACGCTCGTGTGGCGCGTGACGGTCGACGACAAGGGCCTGCAGGCGCGCTCGCTCGTCGGCTGGCCGACGGTGCGGGTCCCCCTGGACGAGGTCGAGCGTGCCGCCGTCGTCGACGTCCGCCCGCTGCGCGAGTTCGGCGGCTGGGGCTACCGGCTCGGCCGCGGCGGGCGCTCGGCGCTCGCGCTGCGCGCCGGGCAGGCCGTCGAGGTGCACCGCACCGGCGGGCGTGTGCTCGTCGTGACGGTCGACGACGCCGCGACCGCGGCCGCGCTGCTCAACACGCTCGCGGACCGCGCACGCGCGTGAGAAGTACCGACCGGTAACCTGACCGCGCCGCAGGGCCTGCGGCGCGACGACGACGTCACTGGAGGCCGGGATGCGACTGGGCTACTCGCTGGGGTACTGGTCCGCGGGCCCGCCGCCCGGCGCGCTCGAGACCGTGATCGCCGCCGAGCGCCTCGGCTTCGACTCCGTGTGGACGTCCGAGGCGTACGGCTCGGACGCGTTCACGCCGCTCGCGTGGTGGGGGTCGCGCACGACGAGCGTGCGGCTCGGCACCGCGATCGCGCAGATCTCGGCCCGCACACCGACCGCCACGGCGATGGCCGCGCTCACGCTCGACCACCTGTCGGGCGGCCGGTTCGTGCTCGGGCTCGGCGCGTCCGGGCCGCAGGTGGTCGAGGGCTGGTACGGCCAGCCGTACCCGCGCCCGCTGGCCCGCACGCGCGAGTTCGTCGCCGTCGTCCGCCAGGTCCTCGCGCGCGAGGCCCCGGTGGCGTACGACGGCGCGTTCTACCGCCTCCCGCTGCCGTCCGACGAGGGCATGGGCCTCGGCAAGGCCCTCAAGCCCACCGTGCACCCGCTACGTGCGGACCTGCCCATCCACCTGGCCGCCGAGGGGCCCAAGAACGTCGCTCTCGCGGCGGAGATCGCGGACGGCTGGCTGCCGATGTTCTACTCGCCGCGCATGGACGCCGAGTACCGCGCGCTGCTGGCCGACGGCTTCGCTGCACGGTCCGACGACCGCGACCCCGCGGGCTTCGAGGTCGTCGCGCCCGTGCCGGTGGTGCTCGGCGAGAGCGTCGAGGCCGCGGCCGAGCAGATCCGCCCGTTCGTCGCGCTGTACGCGGGCGGGATGGGCGCCAAGGGCGCCAACTTCCACCGCAACGTGCTGGACCGGCTCGGGTACGCGCAGGTGTGCGACGAGATCCAGGCGCACTACCTCGCCGGCGACAAGGCGCGGGCAGCCGCGGCCGTGCCCGTCGATCTCGTCCGGGACGTCGCGCTCGTCGGCACGCCCGACGACGTGCGCGCCCAGCTCCCCGCGTGGCGCTCGACCGCGATCACGACGCTCGTCGTCCAGGGCGACCCGCGCACGCTGCCGGCCGTCGCCGCCGTCCTGCAGGGCGACTGACGCGCCGCACGCGGACAGGCCGGCGCGTCCGGCACACTCGACGCCGTGGACGACGCGTACCTGGAGGCCGTGCTCGACCTCGTCGCGACCATCCCCGCCGGCCGCGCGATGACGTACGGCACGGTGGCCGAGGTCGTGGCCGAGCGGTTCGTCGCCGCGGGTGAGCCCGCGCGCGGCGGGCCGCGTCAGGTCGGCCAGGTGATGGCACGCGCCGGCGGCGGCGTGCCGTGGTGGCGCGTGGTCAACGCCTCCGGCGCACCGCCGGCACGGCACCTGCAGCGCGCGCTCGTCGAGCTGCGCGCCGAGGGGACGTCCCTGGTCGCGGACGGCTCACGCGTCGCGCTGCGGCGTGCGATCTGGTTCCCCGACGACACCGCGGACGCCGCTCGATAAGGACGTGCCGACAGCCCCCCGGCCGGGCCACGATGTCTCCATGACGCCTCTGCCGCCCGGATACCGCACCGTCGCCGTCCCGCACGACCGCAAGCGGGAGTTCGTCGCCGTCGACCACCTCGCGTTCGCCTTCGAGCCCGACGAGAAGACGAGCGAGATCGTCCCCGACCAGCTCCCCTGGGACCGCACCGCCGCGGTCGAGCGCCCCGACGGCACGTTGGCGGCCGTGCACGCGTCCTACGACTTCGACCTGCCCGTCCCCGGCGGCGAGGTCGCCTGCTCCGGCCTGACGTGGGTCGGCGTGCGACCCGACGAGCGCCGGCGCGGGCTGCTGTCCGCCATGATCGACTTCCACTTCGCCCGCTCGCTCGAGCGCGGCGAGCCCGTCTCGGCGCTGTTCGCCGCGGAGATGGCCATCTACGGGCGGTTCGGCTACGGCGCGGCCGCCCACGACGTGCGGGTCAAGATCCCGCGCGGCGCGAAGCTGCGCGACGTGCCGGGCAGCGAGTCGCTGACCGTGCGCTTCGACTCGGCCGACCCCGACAAGCACACCGACCTCGTGCACGCCGTGCACGTCGCGGCAGGCGCCGGGCGGCCGGGCTGGGTCACGCGCCCGACCGACGCGATGCGCCGCGGTCGCGTCGTGGACCCGCCCGCGTGGCGCGACGGCGGCGAGCCGCTGCGCATCGTCACGGTGCACGACGAGGCGGGCGATCCGCGCGCCTACGCGCTGCTGCGCCGCAAGGAGACGTGGGCCGACCCCGGGCCGCGCTACCCGGTGCTGATCCGGGAGGCCGTCGCGACCGACGCGGCCGCCGCGCACCGCCTGTGGTCGTTCGTGCTGGACCTCGACCTCACGGCCGAGGTCTCCAGCGGCATGCTCCCCGCCGACGACCCGCTGCTCGGGCTGCTCGTGGATCCCCGGGGTGCCGTCCCGCGCATCGCGGACAACATCTGGGTCCGCTTGCTCGACCTGCCCGCCGCGCTCACCGCGCGTCGGTACAGCGCGCCGGTCGACCTCGTCCTCGAGGTCACCGACGCGCGCCTTCCTGCCAACGCGGGCCGCTGGCGGCTCACGACCGGTGAGGCGGGCGCCGACGGCTACCCCGCCGAGGTGGCCACGACCGACGACGAGCCGGACCTGCGGCTCGACGTGCGTGAGCTCGGTGCCGCGTACCTCGGCGGGCGTTCGCTCGCCGCGCTCGCGAGCGCGGGCCTGGTCACCGAGGTGACCCCGGGCACCCTGCTGCCGGCGGCGGCGGCCTTCGGCTGGCCGCTCGCCCCCGTCTGCAGCTGGGTGTTCTGAGGCCCGCCGGACGCTGAGGGTCCGGGCCGCCCCCCCCCGGCGTCAGCGCGCCTCGTACTCCGCGAGGAGGTCGATGCGGCGCTGGTGCCGGGGGTCGCCGCTGAACGGCTCGGCGAGGAACGCGTCGACCAGCTCGAGCGCCTCGTCGACCGAGTGCTGGCGAGCGCCGATCGCGATCACGTTCGCGTCGTTGTGCTGGCGCGCGAGGGTCGCGGTGGCCTGGTTCCACGCGAGCGCGGCGCGCACGCCGACGACCTTGTTCGCGGCGATCTGCTCGCCGTTGCCCGAGCCGCCGAGCACGACGCCGAGCGAGCCGGGCTCCGCGACGACGGCCTCGCCCGCGGCGAAGCAGAACGGCGGGTAGTCGTCCTGGGCGTCGTACTCGTGCGCGCCGTGGTCCACGACGTCGTGCCCTGCGGCCTGCAGGTGCTCGACGAGCGCGACCTTGAGCTCGAAACCGGCGTGGTCGGAACCGATGTGGATACGCATGGCCTCATCCTGCCGCACCTGCGCGGGTGCACCCGCCGTCGTCCGTAGGCTGTCGACATGACGCGAAGCGGCCTCGACCTGACCGACCTCGACCCGACCGTCCGCCCCCAGGACGACCTGTACCGGCACGTGAACGGGCGGTGGGCCGCCCAGCACGTCATCCCGGCCGACCGCGCGATGGACGGCACCTTCCGCGCGCTGCACGACGCGGCCGAGGAGCACGTCCGCGACATCATCGCCGACCTCGGCGCGCAGGACGCCGAGCAGTCCGCGCAGGAGCAGTCGGCGGGTGAGCCCGGCACCGCGAGCGTCGGCGCCAAGATCGGCGCGGTGTTCGCAAGCTTCATGGACACCGACGCGATCGAGGCTGCGGGGACCGACCCGCTGCGCGCAGACCTCGCGCTCGTCGCCGGCGCCACCTCGCAGGCCGAGCTCACGGGCGTCCTCGGCGCGCTGCAGCGCACGGGTGCGGGCGGCGCGGTGGGCATGTGGGTCGACAACGACGCCGACGACCCCGAGCGGTACGTCGTCTACCTCAACCAGGGCGGCCTGGGCCTGCCGGACGAGGCGTACTACCGCGACGAGCAGTACGCCGCGGTGCTGGCGGCCTATGCCCCGCACGTCGCGCGCATGCTGCGGCTCGGCGGCGTCGCGACCGACGCGCAGCACGCGGACGAGCTCGCCGCGCGCGTCGTCGGCCTCGAGACGAAGCTCGCGGCCCACCACTGGGACGTCGTCAAGGACCGCGACGCGGACCTGACCTACAACCCGACGACGCTCGCGGACCTCACCACCAGCGCGCCGGGCTTCGACTGGCCCGTGTGGGCACAGGCGCTCGGGGCGCCGCAGGGCGCGCTCGAGCAGCTCGTCGTGCGTGAGCCCGACTTCGCGCGTGGCTTCGCGCAGCTGTGGACCGACGCGCCGCTCGAGGACTGGCAGGCGTGGCTCTCGTACCACGTGATCAGCGACCGCGCGCCGTACCTGACGCAGGAGATCGTCGAGGCCAACTTCGACTTCTACGGCCGCACGCTCACGGGCGCCCAGGAGCTGCGCGACCGCTGGAAGCGGGGCGTCTCGCTCGTGCAGGGCGTGCTCGGCGAGGCCGTCGGCGAGGTGTACGTCGCGCGGCACTTCCCGCCGTCGCACAAGGAGCGCATGGACGAGCTCGTCGCGCACCTCGTCGAGGCGTACCGCGAGTCGATCACCGCGCTCGACTGGATGGGTCCGGACACGCGCGCCAAGGCGCTCGCCAAGCTCGACGCGTTCACGCCGAAGATCGGCTACCCGGCGAAGTGGCGCGACTACTCGGCGCTGCAGGTCGCGGCCGGTGACCTCGTCGGGAACGTGCGCCGCGCGAACGCGTTCGAGCTCGATCGCGAGCTCGCGAAGATCGGCAAGCCGATCGACCGCGACGAGTGGTTCATGACCCCGCAGACGGTCAACGCCTACTACAACCCGGGCATGAACGAGATCGTCTTCCCCGCGGCGATCCTGCAGCCGCCGTTCTTCGACGCCGACGCCGACGACGCGGTGAACTTCGGGGCGATCGGCGCCGTGATCGGGCACGAGATCGGGCACGGGTTCGACGACCAGGGCAGCAAGTACGACGGGACGGGCCGCCTCGAGGACTGGTGGACCGCCGACGACCGCGCGGAGTTCGAGCGCCGCACGAGCGCGCTGATCGCGCAGTACGACGCGTTCTCCCCCACGCAGCTCGGCGGGTCGCACCACGTGAACGGCGCGCTGACGATCGGCGAGAACATCGGCGACCTGGGCGGGCTGTCCATCGCGCTCAAGGCCTACCGGATCGCGCTGGGACGCCCGCTCGAGGAGGCCCCCGTCATCGACGGGCTCACGGGCGTGCAGCGGTTCTTCCTGGGCTGGGCCCAGGCGTGGCGCACCAAGGGCCGCGACGAGGAGGTCATCCGCCGCCTCGCGACCGACCCGCACGCGCCCGACGAGTTCCGCTGCAACGGGGTGGTACGCAACGTCGACGAGTACTACGCGGCGTTCGACGTCCAGCCGGGCGACGCCCTGTACCTGGCGCCGCAGGAGCGCGTGCGCATCTGGTGAGGTGTCGCCGGCGGGAGCTGCCCGGCCCTCGGGTCAGGGCAGCTCTCGCCAGGAGGCACGCGCGAGGACGAAGCCGACGCCCTGGTCGTCGGTGCACGTCACGCCGTTGGTCGCGCTCGAGCAGGTGTAGGCGCCCGAGGTGACCTGAGAGCCGTACTCGAGGACGGGCACGTCGTCGCCCGCCACCGCGGGGGCCGGGCCGTTGACGCAGTCGAACGCGAACCCGTCGGCGTTGAGCACGAGCACGTGCCCGGTGTCGCCGTCGCACCCGGCGACGGCCGGGGGCCTGTAGGTGAAGCTCGCGATCGTGCAGGTCACGCCGCCCGGGGCGAGCGTGCACGCGATGTTTCCGCTCGGCAGCCGGAAGCTCACCGGCTCGGTCGAGGGCGCGGTCGGGCCCTGCACCTGGACGGTGGGCGACGCGGAGGGGCCGGCCTGGTCGTCGGTGCCGGAACCGCCCGCGAGGCGGCCGACGACGAGCACGAGCAGCACGACCACGAGGACGGCGTCGACGGCCATCCACGTCCGGATCGTCCGCTGCGTCGCCATCGCCTGTGCCTCCTGTGGTGTGCGCACGTGGCCCGCGCGCGTTCGTCGCAGCGCCGACGGCCCGCCGGTGCGGGACGTGCCGGGACAGCATCACACCACCGGCACGGGGCGTGCCAGTCGCGCTGGTCGGGGCGCTCGGCGCACCCCGACCAGCCGACGCGTCAGAGGATCGGGCCGGAGGTCCGCGTGCGCTTGAGCTCGTAGAAGCCCGGCACGCGCGTCATGAGCACGAGCCCGTCGAACAGGTCGAGCGCGGCCTGACCGGTCGGCGCGGGCGTCACCACGGGACCGAAGTAGCCGACGCCGTCGATCGCGACGACGGGCGTGCCCACCTCGTCGCCGACGAGCGCGATCGCCTCACCGTGCGACGCGCGCAGCAGGTCGTCGACGTCCGTGGTCCCGCCGACCGCGGCGAGCTCGGCGGGCAGCCCGACCTCCTCGAGCGACTCGGCGATGATCGCCGCGGTGTCGCTGCGACCGCCCGGGTGGCGGCGCGTGCCCATCGCGTCGTACAGCGGCTTGATCACGGTGTCGCCATGGTCGCGCGCGGCCGCGACGATCACGCGCACCGGCGCCCAGGACTCGTCCATGAGCCGCCGGTAGTTCTCGGGCAGGTCGCGGCCCTCGTTGAGCACCGAGAGGCTCATGACGTGCCAGCGCACCTCGACGTCGCGCTGGGCGGCGACCTCGTCGATCCAGCGGGACGTCATCCACGCCCAGGGGCAGGCGGGGTCGAACCAGAAGTCGACGACGGGCGTGACGCTCACAAGGTCTCCGTTCGCAGCAGCTCGATCGCGCGCAGACGCGGCGCGGCCGGCGATCGCCGGTCGTCAGCCACAATCGCGCACGTGCCGCGGGCATTCCCGCCGCCTCACCGGGCGAGACGCCGCGCCGGGTCCGCGCGTGCACGCGTGGGATGATCGGCGCACGGCCCGAACCGGGGCCGTGCGCAGCTTGCACCCCGAGCGAAGGAGCACCCGTGCCCGCCGAGAACCTCACGCGAGCCGAGGCGCGCGACCGCGCCGCGACCGTCACGACGCACACGTACGACGTGACGCTCGACCTGACGACCGGCCCGACGACGTTCTCGTCCCGGACGGTCCTGCGGTTCTCGGCCATCCCCGGCTCGAGCACGTTCGTCGACCTCATCGCGCCGACGGTCCACGAGATCACGCTCAACGGCAGCGCGCTGGACCCCGCGCAGGTGTTCACCGAGTCCCGCATCCAGCTCGACGGCCTCGCGGCCGAGAACGAGCTCGTCGTGGTCGCGGACTGCGCGTACATGAACACCGGCGAGGGCCTGCACCGGTTCGTCGACCCGGTCGACGACGAGGTGTACCTCTACTCGCAGTTCGAGGTCGCGGACTCGCGCCGCGTGTTCGCGGTGTTCGAGCAGCCCGACCTCAAGGCGGCCTTCACGTTCACGGTCACGGCCCCGGCGCACTGGGTCGTCGTGTCGAACTACCCGCAGGTCGGCGACCCCGTCCCGGTCCCCGACGGCGTGAACCGCAACGGCGGGCGCGACGAGGGCACGGCCACGTGGACCTTCGAGACCACGCCGCTCCTGTCGTCGTACGTGACCGCCGTGGTCGCCGGGCCGTACCACCACGAGCACGGCTCGCTCACGAGCTCCGACGGTCGCGAGATCCCGCTCGGCGTGTACTGCCGCGGGTCGCTCGCGCAGTACCTCGACACCGACGAGATCCTCGACGTCACGCGCCGCGGCTTCGCGTTCTACGAGGAGAAGTTCGCGGCGCCCTACCCGTTCGCGAAGTACGACCAGCTCTTCGTCCCCGAGTTCAACGCGGGTGCGATGGAGAACGCCGGCGCGGTCACGTTCCTCGAGGGCTACGTGTTCCGCTCCAAGGTCCCCGAGGCGACCGTCGAGCGCCGCGCGGTGACGATCCTGCACGAGCTCGCGCACATGTGGTTCGGCGACCTGGTGACCATGCGCTGGTGGGACGACCTGTGGCTCAACGAGTCGTTCGCGGAGTACGCCTCGACGCTCGCGACCGCGCAGGCCACGCGGTGGACGAACGCGTGGACCACGTTCTCCTCGCTCGAGAAGTCGTGGGCCTACCGGCAGGACCAGCTGCCGTCGACGCACCCGATCGTCGCCGACATGCGCGACCTCGAGGACGTCGAGGTCAACTTCGACGGCATCACCTACGCCAAGGGCGCGAGCGTGCTCAAGCAGCTCGTCGCGTGGGTGGGCCAGGACGAGTTCTTCGCGGGCGTCCAGGCGTACTTCGCCAAGCACGCGTGGGGGAACACCGAGCTGCGCGACCTGCTCACCGAGCTCGAGGCGACCTCGGGCCGCGACCTGTCGCCGTGGTCCGCACTGTGGCTCGAGAAGGCGGGCGTGACGCTGCTGCGCCCCTCGATCGAGGTCGACACGCACGGCATCGTCACGTCGTTCGCGATCCTCCAGGAGGTCCCCGCCGAGCACCCCGTCCAGCGGCCGCACCGCATCGCCGTGGGCGGGTACGACCTGGTGGACGGCCGGCTGGTCCGGACGCAGCGCGCCGAGCTCGACATCGACGGGCCGCGCACCGAGGTCCCCGCGTTCCTCGGCAACCAGCGCCCGCTGCTGGTCCTGGTGAACGACGACGACCTCGCCTACGCCAAGATCCGGCTCGACGAGCTGTCGCTGTCCGCGGCGATCGAGCACCTGTCCGACTTCGACGACTCGCTGCCCCGGACGATCATCTGGGCCGCGGCGTGGGACGCGACGCGCGACGGCGAGACGCCGGGCCGCGACTACGTCGACCTGATCCTGGGCAACCTCGCGCACGAGACCGACTCGACCGTCGTGCTCGTCCTGCTGCGCCAGCTGACGACGACGCTCGACCTCTACGTCGCGCCCGAGCACCGCGAGGCGACCGCGCTGGCCGCCGCCGACCGCCTGCTCGAGCTCGCCCGCGGCGCGGCCGCAGGCTCCGACCTGCAGCTCCAGCTCGTCAAGGGCTTCGCCGCGCGCGCCACGACCGCCGAGCACCTCGACGCGGTCGCCGACCTGCTCGACGGTCGGACCTCGTTCGAGGGCCTGACGATCGACACCGACCTCCGCTGGGAGCTGCTGACCGCGCTCGTGGCCGGCGGACGCGCCGACGAGACGCAGATCGCCGCGCAGCTCGCGGACGACCCCACGGCGACCGGCGAGCGCGCCGCCGCCACAGCCCGGGCCGCGATCCCCACCCCTGCCGCGAAGTCGGCGGCGTGGGCGGCAGCCGTCGAGAGCGACCTGCCCAACGCGATCCAGGTCGCCACGATCGCGGGCTTGACCCGCGTGCGCGACCGGGGGCTGCTGCTGCCGTTCGTCGGCCCCTACTTCGACGCGCTGACGACCGTGTGGGAGGACAAGACCAACGAGATCGCCCAGAACGTCGTCGTGGGCCTCTACCCCACGACGCTCGCGGACGACGAGCGGGCCGACGTGCTCGCGCACACCGACGCGTGGCTCGAGTCGCACGTCGACGCCCCGCCCGCGCTGCGCCGTCTCGTCATCGAGTCGCGCGACGGCGTGCGCCGCGCGCTCGCGGCGCAGGAGGCCGACCGCCGCCGCGCCTGACCGCAGGGTGACCCTGCCTGGCCGGGCCTGAAGCAGCACGCTCGGGCCCGGCCGGCCCGGCACAGCGGCAGGACCATCGTCGGGCGGGGGCCCGGCGACCCAGCCTCAGGAGTCGAGGACCGCCGCGAGGCTGCGCAGGCGCGCGTTGGCGAACAGGTCGTCGACGAGCACGACCTGCCCGACCGAGTCCGCGAGCGGCACCTTCCAGTTGGGGTACTCCTGGTCCGTCCCGGGCTGGTTCTGCGCGCGCCGCTCCCCGACCGCGTCGGCGAGCGCGACGCCGACGAGCACCGACGGGGTCGCCATCACGTAGCGGTGCAACGCCTCGACGACCTCCCGCTCGGACGGGTCGGGCCCGAGCAGGCCGCGCGAGCGCAGCGCGGCGAGCATCCGGTCACGCTCGGCCTCGGCCTGCGCGCGGACCACCGCCACGGGATCCGTGAGCAGACCCAGCCGCTCACGGATCGCGACGTGCTCGCCCGCGAGGTACCCCGCCGAGGGCGGCAGGTCGTGCGTCGTGACCGTGGCCAGGACGAGCCGGCGGTAGTGCTCGGCGGGCAGCGGCTGGCCGTCGGGACCGTTCTCGAACCAGAGCACGGACGTGCCGAGGATGCCCCGCTCGGACAGGTAGTCGCGCACCCACGGCTCGACCGTGCCCAGGTCCTCGCCGATCACGATCGCGCCGGCACGGCGCGCCTCGAGCGCGAGGATCCCGACGAGTGCCTCGTGGTCGTAGCGGACGTACGCTCCGTCGCCCGGCGCGGCGCCGGTGGGGATCCACCACAGCCGGAACAGGCCGATCACGTGGTCGATGCGGATCGCGCCCGCGTGGCGCAGCACGGTGCGGAGCATGTCGCGGTACGGCGCGTAGCCCGCGCGCGCGAGCTCGTCGGGCCGCCACGGCGGCTGGGACCAGTCCTGGCCCTGCTGGTTGTACATGTCCGGAGGCGCACCGACGGTCGCGCCGCGCGCGAGCACGTCGCCGAGCGACCAGACGTCCGCACCCGCGGGGTGCACGCCGACGGCGAGGTCGTGCATGATCCCGATGCTCATGCCGCCCTCGCGGGCCGCCCGCTGCGCCGCCGCGAGCTGCTCGTCGGCCACCCACTGCAGCCAGACGTGGAAGTCCACCCGGTCCGCGAGCGCCTCCGCCTCGGCTGCCACCGCCGGCGACGCCGGGTCCGCGAGCTCGGGCGGGATCGTCTCGCTGCCGTACTTCTCCGCGAGCGCGCACCACAGCGCGAACGTCCGCAGCCCGGGTCCCTGCTCCGCGACGAACGCGGCGAGCTGGGCCTCGCGCGGCTGCGACCGCGGGTGGGCGAAGATCACGTCGAGTGCGGTGCGCTTGGCGGTCCACGCCGCGTCGCGGTCGATCGGGCCGGCCTCGAGGTCGAGCGGGAGCACGGACTCGGCGGCCCACTCGACGAGCGCGCGGTCGGCAGCGGTGAGGTAAGCGGCCTCGGGGACCGCCTCGGGCCGCACGTAGATCGGGTTGACGAACCGTCGGGTGCTCGGCAGGTACGGCGAGGGCGTGAGCGGCGCGACCGGCTCGGCCGCGTGCAGCGGGTTGATGAGCAGGAAGTCGGCGCCGGTCTCGCGCGCCGCGAGCCAGCCGAGGTCCGCGAGGTCCGCGAGGTCGCCCACGCCCCACGAGCGCCGCGACCGCACCGAGTAGAGCTGCGCCATGTAGCCCCAGGCGCGTCCGTCGCGCAGCCCGGCGGGCAGCTCGAGCCGGTCGGGCGTCACGACGACGACGCCGCGCGCGGCCGCGCTCGGTCCGGTCGCGTGGATCGAGTGCCAGCCCAGCGGCAGGTCGCCGGGGATCACGAAGGTCGCGCGCCCGACCTGCCGGCCGTCGACCGTGCGGGGCTCGACGTACACGTCCGCCTGCCCCAGGTCGCGCCGACCGCCGCCCGCCTCGGCGTCCAGCTCGAGCCAGACGTGCACCGGGTCGCCGTGCGTGACGTGAACCGGCACGTGCTGCTCCCGCCCGGCGCGCACCACGGTCGTGGGCGGCACGACGCGCCGCCACGGCATGTCGTCGACGTGCGCGAGCGCGAGGTCGATCCGCTCGGGCGAGCTCGCGTCGACCCCCAGGGCCGCGAGGATCGCGCGCAGCGTCGCCGACGAGGCGCGCCGCAGGTCACCGTGGAACCCCCAGTGGTCGGGCACGACCCCGTGCGCGGCGGCGAGCCGCAGGAGCGCGTCGGAGGGTGCCGGGGAGTCGTCGACCACACGACGATCCTGCCAGAGCCGTCCGCGCGCGGCGCGGGCCCCGTGCCGGGACCGTGCGAGTCTCGCTCGGGCGGCCGTGCGGACGGTCGCGCACACCGTCGCTCGTCGTAACCTTGCGGACCATGACGCCTCCCGCGACGTACCCGGCCGCGCACCGCGACGACCACCGCGACGAGCTGCACGGCCGCACCGTGGCCGACCCCTACCGCTGGCTCGAGGACGCCGATGCCGTGGCGACCCAGGCCTGGTCCCGGGCGCAGGACGAGCTGTACGCGCAGTACCGCGCGACGCAGGTCGCGCAGGGTTCACCGTTCGCCACCGAGGCGCTGACCGCACGCCTGCAGCAGCTGCTCGGCGCCGGGTTCGTGGGCGCTCCGGCGTGGCGCGGCGAGCGACGGTTCTTCTCGCGGCGCGCGGGCGACCAGGAGCACGCGGTCGTGGTCGTCGTCGAGCCCGGTCCGGGCGCGACGGACGCGACCGGGGCGCCGGCCGCCGAGGTCGAGCGCGTGCTCGTCGACCCGATGGCCCTCGACCCGGCCGGCACGACCACGCTCGACGCGTGGCAGCCGTCCAAGGAGGGCTCGCTGCTGGCGTTCCAGACGTCCACGGGCGGCACCGAGGAGTCGGTGCTGCGCGTGCTGGACGTCGCCACGGGGGAGGTCGTGGACGGGCCGATCGACCGCGCGCGCTACTCCCCCGTCGCGTGGCTGCCCGGCGGCGAGGCGTTCTTCTACGTGCGCCGGCTCGCACCCGAGCTGCTGCCGGACGACGAGCGCCAGTACCACCGCCGCGTGTGGCTGCACCGCGTGGGCACACCCGCCGAGCAGGACGTCGAGGTGTTCGGCGACGGCCTGGACCTGACGAACTACTACGGCGTGTCCGTCTCGCGCGACGGGCGCTGGCTCGTCGTGTCCGCGTCGGCCGGGACCGCGCCACGCAACGACGTGTGGATCGCGGACCTGCACGCCTCGCCCGCGCACGCCCCGGTCTTCGTCGACGTCGCGGTCGGGCTCGACGCGCGCAGCGGCGCGTGGGTCGGCCGGGACGGCCGCCTGTACGTGCACACCGACCTCGACGCCCCGCGCGGCCGCGTCGTCGTCACGGACCCGACGGAGCCCGGCGTGACGCACTGGCGCACGCTCGTCGCACAGGACGAGACCGCGGTGCTCGAGGACGTCGCGTTCACCGACGGCGGGGGCGACGACACCACGCCCCGGCTGCTCCTGGCGTCCTGGCGGCGTCACGCGGTCTCCGAGATCACCGTGCACGACCCCGCGACGGGCGAGCGCCTGCCCGACGACGCCGGCCGTGTCGCACTGCCGGGGCTCGGGTCCGTCTCGGGCCTGATGACCCGTCCCGAGGGCGGACCCGACGTGTGGTTCTCCTACACCGACCACACCACCGTCCCCCGCGTGCACCGGTTCGACGCCACGACGCGCGAGGTGACGCTGTGGGCCGCGGCGCCCGGCGTCGTCGCGGACGTGCCGGACGTGCGCGTGCGCCAGGTCGCCGTGTCCTCGCCCGACGGGACGGTCGTGCGCGCGTTCGTCGTGGCGCGCGCGGACCTCGTGGACGACGACGGACGCCCGACGGGCCCGCGCCCGACGATCCTGTACGGCTACGGCGGCTTCCAGATCTCGCTCGACCCGGCGTACTCGGCGAGCACGCTCGCGTGGGTCGAGGCGGGCGGCGTGTACGTCGTGGCGAACCTGCGCGGCGGCGGCGAGGAGGGCGAGGACTGGCACCGCGCGGGGATGCGCGAGCACAAGCAGAACGTGTTCGACGACTTCCACGCCGTGGCGCAGGCGCTCGTCGCCGAGGGCTGGACCACGCCCGCGCAGCTCGCGTGCTGGGGCGGGTCCAACGGCGGCCTCCTGGTGGGCGCCGCCCTCACGCAGCGGCCGGACCTGTTCGCGGCGGTCGTGTGCTCGGCGCCCCTGCTCGACATGGTCCGCTACCAGCGGTTCGGCCTGGGCGTGACGTGGACCGAGGAGTACGGCGACGCCGACGACCCGACCGAGCTCGGCTGGCTGCTCGGCTACTCGCCCTACCACCACGTGACCGACGGCACCGCGTACCCCGCGACCCTGTTCACGGTCTTCGAGGGCGACACGCGCGTCGACCCGCTGCACGCGCGCAAGCTCGCGGCCGCGCTGCAGCACGCGACGTCCGCGCCGTGGCAGGACGCCCCCGTGCTGGTGCGGCGCGAGACCGGGGTCGGGCACGGCGGTCGCGCGCTGTCGCGCACGATCGGGCTCAGCGTCGAACAGCTCCAGTTCGTCGGGCGTCAGACCGGTCTGGTCGACGCGGCCGCCCTCGTCGGGCCGTCCGTGCTCGGCGGCGACGCGGTGCTCGTCGGGCAGGAGGCACGATGAGCGCCCTGTGGGCGGGCGTCGTCGGCGAGCCCGCGCCGTCCCCCAGCGGGACCACCGACCCCGTCGCCCCTCCGGCTGAGCTCTCGCCGGCCGCGTGGTGGGACTGGCTCACGGGCGTGCCGCTCACGATCCTCGTGATCGTCGTGGTCAGCTCGCTCGTGCTGATGCTGCTGCGCGCAGCGATCCGGCGGGTGACCGAGCACATCGCGGAGGGCACCCCGGTGACCGAGCGCGGGGTGCTCAAGCCGCTCGGCGGGTCCGGCGTCGGCCAGACGCTGCTCAAGGTCGACCCGCTCGCGACGGCCCGTCGCGCGCAGCGCGCCCGGACGCTCGGCTCGGTCCTGCGCTCGTCCGCCGCGGTCCTCGTCGGCGCGATCGCCGTCTTCCTGATCCTCGACACGCTCGGCGTGAACATCGCGCCGTTCGTCGCCTCGGCAGGCATCGTCGGGCTCGCGCTCGGCTTCGGGGCGCAGAGCCTCGTCAAGGACTTCCTCACCGGCATGTTCATGCTGCTCGAGGACCAGTACGGCGTCGGGGACGTGGTGGACGTGGGCCCGGCCACCGGCACGGTCGAGGCCGTCACGCTGCGGATCACCAAGGTCCGCGACGGCGACGGCA
Source organism: Cellulomonas gelida (assembly GCF_006538725.1). Taxonomy (GTDB): domain Bacteria; phylum Actinomycetota; class Actinomycetes; order Actinomycetales; family Cellulomonadaceae; genus Cellulomonas; species Cellulomonas gelida. The sequence continues at coordinate 214,340 of NZ_BJLQ01000003.1, read as the reverse complement.
CGCTCTGGTACGTCCCGAACGGGACGATGGTGCGCGTCGGGAACAAGACGCAGGGCTGGTCGACCGCGGTCGTCGAGATCGACGTGGACTACTTCGCCGACCTGGACCAGGTGCAGCAGCTGCTCGAGCAGGCCGCGGCGCAGGTCGCGGCCGACCCTCAGGTCGGACCGGCCGTGCAGGGCGCGCCGACCATCACGGGCATCGAGCGGCTCACCGCCGAGGCGATCACGCTGCGCATGCGGCTGCGCACGACCCCGGCCCGCCAGTGGGAGGTCGCGCGGGCGCTGCGCGCCGCGGCGCGCCGGGTGCTCGAGGAAGCCGACGTCCCGCTCGCGGGTCAGCGCGACGCGCTCGCGACGCACCGCGCGTCACGTGCCACCCCGGACCCGTCCGTGGACGACGCCGGGCGCGACCCGCAGGACCCGTCGACCGAGGACGGACCGCGCGATCCGCAGGAGCGGTCCGCCGACGACGCACCGCGCGACCCGCACGACACCCCGCTCGACGACGCGCTGCGCACGCCGCGCCAGGACCCGCCGGCGAGCTGAGGTCTCGCCGGTCCAGCCGACGGGGGTCAGTTCCAGGTGACGGGGGTCAGCTCCAGGTGAGGAGCGGGTCTCCCGCGCTCACGCGGTCGCCCGCGGCGGCGTCGAGACGGATCGCCGCCGGGTCGGCCTGCAGCGCGACGACGGGGCAGATCGTCGACATGCCGGACGCGGCGACGTCGACCGGCGAGAACGTGAGGAGCCTCTGCCCGGCCGTGACGGTCTCGCCGCGCTGCACGAGCAGCTCGAATCCGAGGCCCGCGAGGCTCACCGTGTCGATGCCCAGGTGCACGAGCACCGAGCGCTCGGCGTCGACCTCGAGCGCGAACGCGTGCGGGTGCAGCGCACCGATCACGCCGTCGCACGGCGCGACCACGTCGAGCCGTGCGACGTGGTCGGGCAGGATCGCGATGCCCGGCCCGACGATCTGCTCGGCGAACACCGGGTCGGGGACCTGACCGATCGCGTGCACGACCCCGGGCACGGGCGCGAGGATGCGCAGCTCGCTCATCGACGTGGGTGGGCGGGCCGGTGCCCGGTCAGCGCAGCGAGTCGAGCTCGGCAGCGAGGTTGTCGGCCTCCGGGCCGACGATCACCTGCACGATGCGACCCGAGCGCACGACGCCGAACGCGCCGGAGGCCTTGAGCGCCTGCTCGTCGACGAGCTGGGCGTCGCTGACCTCGACCCGCAGGCGCGTGATGCACGGCTCGAGGTCGACGACGTTCCCGTCGCCGCCCAGCGCCGCGAGGATCTGCTCTGCCTTGCTCAATGCGACTCCCGCTCTGCTCCGCTCCGGGCGCGTGCGCCTGGAGCTGCCCTGCGCGACCTGGCCGTCGCAGCACCACCAGCCTAACGCTCAGCCCGCCCGCCGCCCCCCGCGTGTCCGGGTGGCGGCGGTGGTCGGCGGCGGGCCACACTGCGAGCACCACGACACGGAGGTCGCAGCACGTGAGTACCACCCCGTCCCCCACGGTGCTCCAGGGCCTGGGGGTCAGCCCCGGCCGGGTCGTCGCGCCCGCCGTGCTGATGCCCCCGCCGGTCACCGAGCCGCCGTCCGGACGGCGGCTCCCGCCGAGCGACGACCACCGCGCCGCCGCGGACCGCATCGCGCTCGCCTCCGAGCGCGTACGCGCCGCGCTGGACGCGGCCGCCGACGGAGCCGAGGGCGACGCGGCCGACGTGCTGCACGCGACCGCCGCGATCGCCGCGGACCCGACGCTCGTCGCCGACGCCGTGCAGCGCGTCATGCAGGACCACCTCGTGCCCGAGCGCGCGGTGTGGGAGGCCGCCGAGGAGGTCGCGGCGCAGTTCGAGGCGCTCGGCGGGCTGTTCGCCGAGCGCACGCGCGACATCCACGACGTGCGCGACAGGCTCGTCGCCGACCTCACAGGTCGCCCCGCGCCCGGGATCCCGCAGCGCGACGAGCCGTTCGTCCTCGTCGCGGTCGACCTCGCCCCCGCCCTGGTGGCGACGCTCGACACGGCCCGGGTGCTCGCGATCGCCACGTCCGCGGGCGGCCCGACCGCGCACACGGCGATCCTCGCGCGGGCCCGGGGCATCCCGGCCGTCGTCGCCGCACGCGGTCTGGACGCCCAGGTCACCGACGGCGACCTGCTCGTCGTGGACGGCGGCGCGGGCACCGTCACGCTGCACCCCGACGACGACCAGGTCGCACGGGCCAAGGCCCTCGCGGCGGTGGCACGCACGTTCGACGGCGACGGTCGGACGGCCGACGGGCGCCGCGTCGAGTTGCTCGCCAACGTGGGCGCACCCGCGGACGCCGCCGACGCCGCGGCCGCCGGCGCGCAGGGCGTGGGCCTGTTCCGCACGGAGTTCGAGTTCCTGGACCGGGACGAGGCGCCGAGCATCGACGAGCAGGTGGCCGCCTACCGCCAGGTGTTCGCCGCGTTCGCGGGCCGCAAGGTCGTGATCCGGACGCTCGACGCGGGCGCCGACAAGCCCTTGCCGTTCCTCACGGCCGACGACGAGGCGAACCCGGCACTCGGCGTCCGCGGCCTGCGCACGGCCGCGACGCACCCGGAGGTGCTCGAGGACCAGCTCACGGCCATCGCCCGCGCGGCGGCGGCCGAGACCGCCGACGTGTGGGTCATGGCGCCCATGGTCGCGACCGTCGCGGAGACCGAGGACTTCGTGGCCCGCTGCGCGCAGCACGGCCTGACCACCGCGGGCGTCATGGTCGAGGTGCCGAGCGCCGCGCTGGTCGCCGACCGGATCCTGGCGCACGCGGCGTTCGCGAGCATCGGCACCAACGACCTCACGCAGTACGCCATGGCCGCCGACCGCCTGCTCGGCGCCGTCGCGCACCTGTCCGACGCGTGGCACCCCGCGGTGCTGCGCCTGGTCGCCGAGACGTGCCGCGGCGGCGCGGCGCAGGGCCGGCCCGTGGGCGTGTGCGGCGAGGCCGCGGCCGTGCCGGCGCTCGCGGTCGTGCTCGTCGGGCTCGGGGTCTCGTCGCTGTCCATGACGCCGCGCGCGATCGCGGACGTCGCGGCGGTCCTGCAGACGACGACGTACGACGAGTGCGTGCGCCTCGCGACGCTCGCGCTCGCGGCCGAGTCCGCGGCCGACGCGCGCGAGACGGTGCGCGCGGCGCTCCCGGTGCTCGCCGAGCTCGGCCTGTAGCGCGCCGCTGGGTGCGACCTCACACGCGGGGGCCGTCCGACGGCGGCCGCCTGCGTGTGAGGATGGCTCGGTGAGACCGGACTCCTTCTACGCGGCCGTGGGCGGCCACGAGACGTTCGTCGCACTCGTCGCGAAGTTCTACGAGGGTGTGGCCACCGACCCCCTGCTCAAGCCCATGTACCCCGAGGAGGACCTGGGCCCCGCCCAGGACCGTCTGACGGCGTTCCTCGAGCAGTACTGGGGCGGCCCGACGACCTACTCGCAGGAGCGGGGCCACCCGCGCCTGCGGATGCGGCACGCGCCGTACAAGGTCAACCCGGCCGCGCGCGACCGGTGGCTCGCGCACATGCGCACCGCGGTCGACTCGCTCGACCTGGCGCCGCTGCACCGCGCCGAGCTGTGGGACTACCTCGAGCGCGCGGCCCACTCGATGATCAACACGTTCGATGAGTGAGGCTCGTGAGAGTGTGCGGGGCATGACGACGCCCGACCCCACGACCGTGGTCCTCGACGCCCTGCGCCTGCAGCCGGACGCGACCGACCCGGACCGGTTCACGGGGACGAGCCTGCCGCAGCCGCACGGCCGTGTGTTCGGCGGCCAGGTGCTGGCGCAGACGCTGCTCGCGGCCGGCGCGACCGTCGAGGGCGACCGTCTGCCGCACTCGCTGCACGGCTACTTCCTGCGCGCGGGCGTGATCGAGGAGCCGATCACGTTCGCCGTCGAGCGGTTGCGCGACGGTCGCTCGTTCTCGGCCCGCCGCACGCACGCGCTGCAGCGCGGGGAGCCGATCCTGTCGATGACCGCGTCGTTCCAGGTCGAGCAGGACGGCATCGAGTACGCCGAGGAGATGCCTCACGACGTCCCGGCCCCCGAGGACGTGCGCTCGGTGTTCGACGTGCTCGGCCCGATCGACCACCCGGTCGCTCGCTTCTGGTCGCAGGAGTCGGCGTTCGACGTGCGGCACGTCGAGGGTGCGCTCTACCTGGGTCCGGCCCCCGAGCGCACGGGCCGGCAGATGGTGTGGATCCGCGCGCGCTCGCCCCTGCCCGACGACCAGCTGCTGCACCGCGCGTTGCTCGCCTACGCGTGCGACCAGGTGATGCTCGAGCCCGTGCTGCGCCGTGCGGGCCGCTCGTGGGTCACCCCCGGGATGGCGATCGCGAGCCTCGACCACGCGATCTGGTGGCACCGCGACGTCCGCGTCGACGACTGGCTGCTGTACGTGCAGTCGACCCCCGGCGCGCAGGGTGGTCGGGGGCTGGGTGCGGCGCGCGTGTTCACGCGGGACGGCATCCTCGTCGCGTCGATCGCCCAGGAGGGCATGATCCGGGTCCCCTGAGGCTGCGTCGCAGGGCCGCGGAACCCGCCCCCACCTGCGACGTTCCTCACCTTCCGGACGTAGCGCGCGTTCGACGCGCGCACCGGCCCGCGGTGCCGCATGCTGCGGTCCATGCCGTCGCTCCGTCCGTCGTTGACCCGTGCCCTCCTGATCCTCGTGGCGATCGTCGCCTGGCTCCTGATCGGCTCCCTCGGTGGCGCCGCCCAGGGCAAGCTGTCGCAGGTCCAGACGAACGACGCCGCCGCGTTCCTGCCGTCGTCGGCCGAGTCGACGCTCGCCGCCGAGGCGAGCCGGGAGTTCGTCGAGTCCCCCGCGTTGCCCGCGCTCGTCGTCCTGACCCCGCAGGACGGTGGCCCGGTCTCCGACGAGCAGGTCGCGGCGGTGACCGAGGTCGCGCAGTCGTTCCCCGACCACGCCGTGCCCGGCACCGACGAGACGTGGGCGGACTACCTGACCGCCGAGCCCGTGGTCACGCCCTCGCAGGACGGCGAGGCCCTGCTCGTCATCTACTCGCTCGACGCGGACCGCGCCGAGGACCTCATCGGCGACGAGGAGTCCGTCACCAACGCGTTCGTCACCGACCTGCGCGCGACGCTGCTGGACGAGCTCGGCGCGAGCGCCGACTCCGCCGGCGAGCTCGGCCTCAACGCCTGGGTCACGGGCCCCGCGGGCTTCGTCGCCGACCTGGTGACCGCGTTCGGCGGCATCGACGGCGTCCTGCTGATCGTCGCGCTCGTCGCGGTCCTGCTCATCCTCGTCGTGGTCTACCGCTCTCCCCTGCTGCCGCTCGTCGTGATCCTCACCGCCGTCTTCGGCCTGTGCCTGGCGGGGCTCGTCGTGTACACCCTCGCGGACGCGGGCACGATCGTGCTCAACGGGCAGGCGCAAGGCATCCTGTCGATCCTGGTCGTGGGCGCGAGCGTCGACTACGCGCTGCTGCTGGTGGCTCGCTACCGCGAGGAGCTGCGGCACGCCGAGCACCCTGCGGAGGCGATGCGGCGTGCGTGGCGCGCGTGCCTCGAGCCGATCGCGGCGTCCGCCGGCACCGTCATCGCCGGTGTGCTGTGCCTCCTGCTCTCGGACCTCGGCTCGAACCGGAGCCTCGGACCGGTCGCGGCGATCGGCATCGCGTCCGCACTGCTCGCCGCCCTGACGCTGCTCCCCGCGATCCTGCTGGTCGCGGGTCGGCGCTCGCGCGGCTTCTTCTGGCCGCGCGTCCCGCGCCCGGCCGCCGCCGACGCCCCCGCCGCGCCGGACGTCACCACGCAGGGCGCGGGCGGGCTGTGGGGGCGACTGGCCCGGTGGGTCGCGCACCGCGCGCGGCGGGTGTGGGTGGTGACCGCGGTCGTGCTGCTCGGGTTCGCGGCGTTCCTGCCGACGTTCGACGCGTCCGGCACGAGCGACTCCGACGTCTTCCGCACCGAGGTCGACGCGGTGACCGGCGAGCAGGTGCTCGCCGAGCACTTCCCCGCGGGTGCGGTCCAGCCGATCACGGTCATCGTGCCGGAGGCGGACGCGACCGCGGTGAGCGAGGCGGTCGCCGCGGTCGAGGGCGTCGAGGCCGTCGCGCCGTACACCGGCGCCCCCGCGGGTGCGCCCGGCAGCGGCGACGCGCCGCCGCTCGTCGTCGACGGCGACATCCGGCTCGACGTGACCACGACCGCCCCGTCCGACACCGTCGAGGCGCAGGACACCGTGCGCGACGTGCGCACCGTGGCGCACGCGACGTCGCCCGACGCGCTCGTGGGTGGCGCAGCGGCCGAGAAGGTCGACACGATCGACGCCGCGCAGCGCGACCTGCAGGTGATCGTGCCGATCGTGCTCGTCGTGATCGTCCTGATCCTCATGCTGCTGCTGCGCTCGGTCGTGGCCGCGCTGCTGCTGCTCGTCGCGAACGTGCTCTCGTTCGCCGCGACGCTCGGGCTCGGCGCGATCCTGTTCGAGCACGTCTTCGACTTCCCGGGCGCCGACCCGACCGTCCCGCTGTTCGCGTTCGTGTTCCTCGTCGCGCTCGGGGTGGACTACTCGATCTTCCTCATGACGCGTGTGCGAGAGGAGTCGGTGCGCGACGGCACGCACGTGGGCGTCGTGCGCGGGCTCGCGGTGACGGGCGGCGTCATCACGTCCGCCGGCGTGGTCCTCGCGACGACGTTCGCGGCGCTCGCCGTCATCCCGCTGCTGTTCCTGGTGCAGCTGGCCTTCCTCGTCGCGTTCGGCGTGCTGCTCGACACCTTCGTCGTGCGCTCGCTGCTCGTCCCGGCCCTCGTGCACGACCTGGGCGACCGCGCCTGGTGGCCGGCCCGGATCGGGGCGCGCCGCACGGGCACGCGCGTCGCGGCTCCCGCTGTCGAGGTCCCCGCTGTCGAGGTCCCCGCTGTCGAGGCGCCTGCCGTCGAGCGTCCGACGGGCGGGCGCCCGGACGCCGGGTGAGACTGCGCGGATGGTGCGACTACGCCGCGTCCGGATCGACGCGCCCGGCTGGACGCGACGCCGTGCCGGGTCGGGGTTCGTCTACCTCGACCTGGACCGCGTCCGGATCACCGACGACGAGCACCTGACGCGGATCGTCTCGCTCGCGATCCCGCCCGCGTGGCAGGACGTCTGGATCTGCCCGTTGCCGCACGGGCACATCCAGGCGGCGGGCCTCGACGACGCTCGTCGGCGGCAGTACCTGTACCACGCGCAGTGGCGCGCCCGCCGCGACCGCCTCAAGCACGACCACGTGCTCGAGGTCGCGGCGCGGCTGCCCGCTGCGCGCCGCCGCGTGCGCCGCGACCTGCAGCTGGACGGCTTCCCGAGGGACAAGGCGCTCGCGCTCGCGTTCCGGTTGCTCGACCTCGCCTACCTGCGCGTGGGCGGCGAGGGGTACGCCGCGCGGCACGGGTCGTACGGGCTCGCGACGCTGCGCAAGGACCACGTGCGAGTCCTGCCTCCGGTGACGCAGGACGACCCGGGACGTGTGCACCTGCACTTCCCCGCCAAGTCGGGTCAGGTCCGCGACACGGTCGTCGAGGACGACGACGTCGCGCGCCTGGTCCGCACGCTCGTGCGCCGCCGCGACGACAGCGACGAGCTGCTCGCGTGGCGCGACGACGCCGGCTGGCACGACGTGACCAGCGCCGACGTCTCGGCGTACGTCAAGGCGCGGCTCGGCGAGGACGCGACGCCCAAGGACTTCCGCACGTGGCACGCGACCGTCCTGGCCGCGCGTGGCCTCGCCGCGGCCGGTGCCGCCCCGTCGTCGGACCGTGCGCGCCGCCGCGTCGTGACGCGCGTGGTGCAGGACGTCGCCGACGAGCTCGGCAACACCCCCGCCGTGTGCCGCGCGTCGTACATCGACCCGCGCGTGGTCGACCTGTGGGAGCGCGGCACGACGATCCGGCCGACCCGCTCGCAGGCGGTGGCCGAGCGCGAGACGCTCGCTCTGCTGACCTGAGGCGCGCTCCGGGTGCGCGCGCGGGTCCGCGACCGCAGACTGCGACGATGACCCTGCCACCCGACCTCGCACCGCAGCCCGTCGCGGACACGCTCGTCGGGCTCGTCCCGGGCACGGACGCGAGCGGGCGACCGCGCGCCGACGCGCCGCTGGCCGTCGTCACGGGCGTGACGGGCTACGTCGGCGGTCGGCTCGTCCCCGAGCTCCTCGCCGCCGGCTACCGCGTCCGCGCGCTCGCGCGGACTCCTGACCGCCTGCGCGGACGCCCCTGGTACGACGACGTCGAGGTCGTCCGGGCCGACGCCGCGCGTCCCGAGGAGATCGGTCCCGCGCTGCGCGGCGCCGACGTCGCGTACTACCTCGTGCACGCGCTCGGCACGGGCCGCGGGTTCGCCGAGCGCGACCGCTCCACCGCGACCGCCTTCGCACAGGCCGCCCACGCGGCCGGCGTGGGCCGCCTGGTGTACCTGGGCGGCCTCACACCGGACGACGAGGAGCTCTCGGCGCACCTGGCGTCACGTGCCGAGGTCGGGGAGATCCTGCTCGCCAGCGGCGTGCCCACGACCGTGCTGCGTGCCGCGGTGATCCTCGGCTCGGGGTCGGCGTCGTTCGAGATGATGCGCTACCTCACCGAGCGGCTTCCCGCGATGACGGTGCCGCGGTGGGTCGACAACCGCATCCAGCCGATCGCGATCCGGGACGTCCTGCGCTACCTCGTCGGCGCGGCGGCGATGCCCGCGGACGTCAACCGCGCGTTCGACATCGGCGGCCCCGACGTGCTGACCTACCGCGACATGATGCAGCGCTACGCGCAGGTCGCCGGGCTGCGCAGGCGGCTCATCGTGGGGGTCGGGGTGCTCACGCCCCGCCTGTCGAGCCTGTGGGTCTCGCTGGTCACGCCCGTGCCCGGCGGGCTCGCGCGACCGCTCGTGGAGTCGCTCGTGCACGAGGTCGTGTGCCAGGAGCACGACATCGCCGCGCACGTCCCCGACCCGCCCGGCGGCGTAGTCGGGTTCGAGCGCGCGGTGCGCCTCGCGCTGCACCGGGTGCAGGAGGCCGCCGTCACGACGCGCTGGTCGTCGGCGTCCGTCGCGGGCGCGCCCTCCGACCCGCTGCCGAGCGACCCGGACTGGGCAGGCGGGTCGCTGTACGTCGACGAGCGACGCGTGCAGGTCGACGCGTCGCCCGCGGCGCTGTGGCGCGTGATCGAGGCCGTGGGCGGTGAGCGCGGCTGGTACTCGTGGCCGCTCGCGTGGCGGGTCCGCGGCCTCGTCGACCGGCTCGCGGGAGGGCCCGGGCTGCGGCGCGGCCGACGCGACCCCGGCCACCTCCTGGTCGACGACGCCGTCGACTGGTGGCGCGTCGAGGCGCTCGAGCCCGGTCGGCTGCTGCGCCTGCGCGCCGAGATGCGCGTGCCCGGGCTCGCGTGGCTCGAGCTACGCGTCGAGCCGCCCGACGACGACCCGGGCGACGAGAGCGACGCAGAGGCGTGGACGCGCGCGCCCGTCGTGTTCGTCCAGCGGGCCCTGTTCCACCCCACCGGCCTGGCCGGGCAGGTGTACTGGTGGTCCGTGGCGCCGTTCCACGGCGTCGTCTTCGGCGGCATGCAGCGCAACATCGCCGCGGCCGCCGAGCGCGCCCACCGCGCGATGGTGCGCCGCAGCCCCTGAGCGCGCGGCGGCGCGGGCCACGCCGGTCAGCCCCGGCGCCACCAGCGACGCTCGCGCGCGTGCGGCTCGAGCGTCGTGACGATCCGCTCGACCGCCGAGCGCGCGTCCTCGTCGCCCGCGACGCCCGCGGCGAGCACCACGTCGCGTCCGTGGCTCAGCGCGGCGACCACGCGCCAGCCGTCGCCGTCGGCCCAGCGCGCGCCGGCGCGCGACGCCGTCGCCTCGTCGTCGCCGTGCAGCGGCACGAGCGCGGGCTCGTCGGCCCCGGCCGACCGCGCGAACGCGCGGACCGTCTCACGGGCGTCGGGTGCGGCGGCCTCGCCACGGTGGACGGACACGTCGATCGACGCGTCGACGTCGGGGCAGCGCAGCCGGTAGCGGTGACCCTCGAGCCCGGTCGCCGCCCAGCCGTCCGGCACGCGCAGCCGGAACACACCCTCGCGGACCAGCACCTGTCCGGTGACCGGGACCTCGGCGCTCATCGCGAGCCTCGGCGGCGGATCACGACGGGCTCCTCGACGTACGGCTCCCACGCGGCTCGCTCGTGCGCGCCGATGCGCGTGGGCGAGCCCGTCGCCGCGTCGACGAGCACGAGCGTCGTGACGGCCCGCGCGTACACCACCGACGCGGGGTCCGCGGCGGGCAGGTCGCGCACCTGGTAGCAGACGTCCAGGCTGGCGCCGCCCAGGTGACCGATCCACAGCTCGACGACCACGGGCGCACGCCGATAGCCGAGCGGCTTGACGTACTGGATCTCCTGGTGCGCGATGAACGTCGCGACCTGGGCACCCGGGCCCGCATCGATCACCGCGGTCGACCGCGTCCCGGCGCGCTCGCCGTCCGGACCCACGGGGTGCTGCCAGAAGACCTCGATGCGCGCCTCCTCCAGGAGCCGGAGCATCTCCACGTTGTTCACGTGCGCGTACGCGTCCATGTCGGACCAACGCAGCTGCACCGGGATCTCGAGCCTGGCCATGCACGTCCTTCCTCGCCGCGGCGGGCGTGCGCCGCGCCACCCGGCATCCTCCCCCGCGGCGGGCGACGACGACGAACTCGCTCAGCGTGCGGCGGCGCGCGTCGCCTCGCTCCGGCACCGCGTGAGCGCGTCGACCTGTGCCGCGAGCGGGTCGAGGACCAGCCGCTGCGCGACCTCGCGGACGGACGCGCGCAGTCGTCGGCGCGCCGCTCGCGCACGGCGACGCGCGCCCACGTGCGCCGCGAGCGCGCCGAGCGCCGCGAGGAGCACGCCCGCGAGCACCCCGCCCACGAGCAGCACCGTGGGCGCGGGCGCCGGCCCCCACACCGGCGTGACCGGCTCGTCGAGCCTGAGGTACGCGAGCAGCGCGAGCCCGGCAAGCCACAGCCCGCCGACCAGCGCCGCCGCGAGCAGCGCCCACTGCACGGCCCCCAGCGCGCGCCACCACCACACCGGACGCTCGGGCAGCAACGGCGTGCGCGCCACCGCGTGGTCGAGCGCGTCCGGGAGCGCGGCGACGTCGAGGCTCGCACGCGCCGCGAGCACCCATGCGTCGGGCGCACCCGCGAGCGCGTCGCGCGCGTGCTCGCGCACCGCGGTCGCCGCGAGCGCGCGCGGGCCGGGACCGGCCGCGGGCAGCGACGTGCGGGTCAGCTCGGCCTGCCGCTCGGGACGGGGCGCCAGGCGCAGGCGTCGGAGCGGGTCGGGCCGTAGTCGCGCGAGCCAGCGGACCGGCGGCCAGCCGGTGCGGGCGCGGGCCTGGCGCACGGCCGAGCGGCGGACCGCGTCCACGACCGTCGGCACGCCCGCGGCGTCCTCGAGCGCGTCGAGCAGCGTGTCGGTGCTCGCCCGGGCACGCGACGGCGTCGGCTCGCCGCACGCGCGGACCACCGTCTCGGCGACCGCGCGCAGGTCGGCGCCGTACCGCTGCGTGGTCGCCTCACGCCGCTCGACGGCCCGCGCGACGAGACCCCGCAGCGCGTCGACGCCCTCGCCGGTGCGTGCCGAGACCGCGAGCGTCCGGGCGCGGGTGAGCCCGTCGAGCGCCGCGAGGCGACGCAGGTCGGCGAGCACCGCGTCCGCCTCGGCCGCGCTGAGCCGGTCGGCCTGGTTGAGCGCGAGCACCACGACGTCGTCGTGCCCGACGAGCGTGCGCAGGTACCGCTCGTGCAGCGCGGCGTCGGCGTACTTCTGCGGGTCGACGACCCACACCAGCAGGTCGGCGCGGTCGACGAGCCGCTCCGCGCGGAAGCGGTTCTGGACGACGACCGAGTCGTGGTCGGGCAGGTCGAGCAGCACCAGGCCCGGCGGGACCGTCCCGGCGGTGGGTGCGCGTCGGTCCGACCGGCGCCGGTGCGACCCGCCCCCGACCTCGCGCGACGCGACGACCGTGTGCCGACGGTCGACCTCGAGCCAGTCGAGCAGCGGCCCCACCGCACCGGGCGCGGTGTCGGGCCGCGGTGAGGCACGACGCGTCGCATCACGGGCACCCTCGTCGTCGGCTGCCACGACGACCGCGAGCGCGTGCGACGTGGTCGGTCGCTGCACCCCCGTCTCGGCGAGGTCCATCCCCACGAGCGCGTTGAGCAACGACGACTTGCCCGAGCCGGTCGCCCCCGCGAGCGCGACCACGGTGTGCTCCGACGACAGCCCCACGCGCTGCGCGACCCGGAGCAGCAGCGCACGCGCGCCGTCCACGAGGGCCGGCGGGAGCCGTCCGTCACCCGCGTCGACCGCGGCTGCCAGCGCCTCGGAGCGTTCCTCGAGGGTCAGGCTCACGCGTCCTCACCTCGCGTCCGCCGCCCGAACAGCCGCTGCCACAGCCCTGTGCGCGCGTCGCCCTCCCCCGGGTGCCCGGACTCGGCGGGCCCGGCCCCGGCGCCCTGCCCGGCACCCTGCCCTGCGCCGCGCAGCGCGCGTCCACCGCCCGCGGGCGTCGCGGTCCTCGCCACGGCCGGTCGGCTCGCCCGCTCCGCGCGCGCCGCGTGCGCCACGTCGCGACCCGCGTCCCGCAGCGCGTCGCCCCGAGCGTCGGCGGCGCCGAGCGCGTCGAGCTGGGCCGTGAAGCGCGTGGCCTCGTCGTCGAGCAGCCGCTGGACGCGCGCGTCGAGCAGGTCGCGGGCCTGGACCGTGAGCCGGCGCACCGCGTCGTCGCCGAACACCGCCTCGAGCAGCCGCTGCGCGACGATCGCGGTGCCGCCGGCGATGCCGACCTCGACGCCCGTCACCCCGCCGGTCGAGGCGAACGCGAGCACCATGAGGCTCACGCCGAGCGCGTTGACGCCGAACGAGAGCCCGCGCGCGGTCCCGCGACGCGCCGCGCCCTGGTCGGTCACGAGCGCGAGCACGTCGGACTGCCACGCGCGGATCTCGGCGTCGACGCGGCCGCGCAGGCCCGCCGAGCCGCGCGCCAGGTCGAGCCCGGTCAGCAGCGCGGCACCCGCCGGGTCGCCCCGCCAGGCCGCGTGCGCGCGCTCGGCCGCCTCGTCGGCCGCATCCAGCACGATCGCCGCGAGCCCCACCGCGATGGCATGCTCGACGGGCGGGACCGGCGTCGGCCGACCCCGGAAGAACCTCCCGACGGCGTCGCGGAACCGCCCGACGCCCTCCTCGACCGAGCGCAGCAGATCGCCCGTCCCGACGAGGTCCTGCCAGCGGGCGAGCACCTCGCCACGCAGCATCGCGCCGTCGGACGTCGCCTCGCGGACCGTCGCCGCCGCGTCCCCGTACGCGCCGGCGACGGCGCCGCGCAGCCGGGTGTCGGCCGCGACCTGCGCATCGCCCGCGGCCGCGATGCTCTGCGCGCGCCCGGCGAGGTCGTCCACGACGCCGTCGCGGGTCGCGCGCGCGACGGCCTCGCGGGCGGGAGCGTCCGCGCCCAGCGCGGTCAGCCACGTCGCGACCTCCGCGACCGCCTCCGGGGGCAGCAGCCCCTCGACGAGCGCTGCCTCGGCGACGACGAACAGCGGGGCCTGCTCGAGCCCGTTCTCCTGCATCATGCGGCGCAGGTCGTCGCTCGCGGCGCGCGCTCCGGGGTCCACGCGGTCGACCACGAGCGCGACCTGCGCGTGGCGCTGCACGGCCCGGTGCAGGAGCTCCCACGGCACCGCGTCGGCGTAGCGGGCCGCGGTCGTCACGAAGAGCCACAGGTCGGCCGCGTCGAGGAGCTGGCTCGCGAGCACGCGGTTGGCGACCTCGACCGAGTCGACGTCGGGCGCGTCGAGCAGCGCGAGGCCCGGCGGCAGCGCGTCGGACGCGACGAGGCGCAGCGCGCGGCCGTGGGCGGCACCGTCGTCGTCGGCGGCGTCCGGCCGACCGACCTCGGGCCGGACCGTGCCCGACGACGACCGGGACGCCGCCACGCGCGGCAGCCCGGGCAGGACGCGATCGGTCGAGAACCACCGCTCGTCGAGCGGGTGGTGCACCAGGACCGGCGCGCGCGTCGTGGGCCGCAGCACGCCCGGCGCGGACACCTGCTCGCCGAGCAGCGAGTTCACGAGCGTCGACTTCCCGGCGCCGGTCGAGCCGCCGACGACGACGAGCAGCGGGGCGCTGTGCGCGCGCAGCCGCGGCAGCAGGTAGTCGTCGAGCTGGTCGATCGCCGCGGCCCGGTCGGCCCTCGCCTGCTCGACGCCCGGGGCGTCCAGCGGGAGCTCGAGCGCCACGAGGCGGCTGCGCAGCCGCTCGAGCGCGGCGACGAGCGCAGCGCCGGTGACGTCGTCAGAGGCGCCGGACGGGCCCGCGACCTCGGGTTCTGGCACGTGGCCAGTCTGCCCGAGCACGGGTGCCCCGGCCCGAGGAGCGGACCGGGGCACCTGATGTGCTCGTGGGGCGTGTGCCCGCGCGCGTCAGTCGCGACGCAGCTTGCGGTACGTCACGCGGTGCGGACGCGCCGCGTCGGCGCCGAGGCGCGAGATCTTGTTCTCCTCGTAGGACGCGAAGTTGCCCTCGAACCAGTACCAGTTCGCCGGGTCCTCCTCGGTGCCCTCGTAGGCGAGGATGTGCGTCGCGACCCGGTCGAGGAACCACCGGTCGTGGGAGACCACCACGGCGCAGCCGGGGAACTCGAGCAGCGCGTTCTCGAGCGACCCGAGGGTCTCGACGTCGAGATCGTTGGTCGGCTCGTCGAGCAGCAGCAGGTTGCCGCCCTGCTTGAGCGTGAGCGCGAGGTTGAGACGGTTGCGCTCACCACCCGACAGGACGCCCGCGGGCTTCTGCTGGTCCGGCCCCTTGAACCCGAACGACGCGACGTAGGCGCGCGACGGGATCTCGACGTTGCCCACCTTGAGGAAGTCGAGCCCGTCGGACACGACCTCCCACAGCGTCTTCTTGGGGTCGATGCCGCCACGCGACTGGTCGACGTACGAGATCGAGACGGTCTCGCCGATCTTGAGCTCGCCGCCGTCGAGCGGCTCGAGCCCCACGATCGTCTTGAACAGCGTCGTCTTGCCGACTCCGTTCGGGCCGATCACGCCGACGATGCCGTTGCGCGGCAGCGTGAAGCTCAGACCGTCGATGAGCGTGCGCCCGTCGAAGCCCTTCTCCAGCTTGGTCGCCTCGAGGACGAGGCTGCCCAGGCGCGGGCCCGGCGGGATCTGGATCTCCTCGAAGTCGAGCTTGCGCGTGCGCTCGGCCTCGGCCGCCATCTCCTCGTAGCGGGCGAGGCGGGACTTGGACTTCGTCTGGCGGCCCTTGGCGTTCGACCGCACCCACTCCAGCTCCTCCTTGAGGCGCTTGGCGAGCTTGGCGTCCTTCTTGCCCTGGACCTGCAGGCGCTCCTGCTTCTTCTCCAGGTAGGTCGAGTAGTTGCCCTCGTACGGGTAGAGGCGACCGCGGTCGACCTCGCAGATCCACTCGGCGATGTTGTCGAGGAAGTACCGGTCGTGCGTGACGGCCAGGATGGCGCCCGCGTACGACTTCAGGTGCTGCTCGAGCCACTGCACGGACTCGGCGTCCAGGTGGTTCGTGGGCTCGTCGAGCAGCAGCAGGTCCGGCTTCTCGAGCAGGAGCTTGCACAGCGCGACGCGGCGCCGCTCACCGCCCGAGAGGATCTTGACGTCGGCGTCCGCGGGCGGGCAGCGCAGCGCGTCCATGGCCTGCTCGAGCTGGGCGTCGAGGTCCCACGCGTCGGCCGCGTCGATCGCCTCCTGGAGCTGCCCCATCTCGACCAGCAGGGCGTCGAAGTCGGCGTCCGGCTCGGCCATCAGGGCGGAGATCTCGTTGTAGCGGTCGAGCTTGCCCTTGATCTCGGCCACGCCCTCCTCGACGTTGCCGAGGACCGTCTTGTCGTCGTTGAGCGGCGGCTCCTGCTGCAGGATGCCGACCGTGTACCCGGGGCTCAGGCGGGCCTCGCCGTTCGACGGCTGGTCCAGCCCGGCCATGATCTTCAGGATCGTGGACTTGCCCGCGCCGTTCGGCCCGACGACGCCGATCTTGGCGCCGGGCAGGAAGTTGAGGGAGACGTCGTCGAGGATGACCTTGTCTCCGTGCGCCTTGCGCGCCTTGTACATGCTGTAGATGAACTCAGCCACTGGCTCGGTTCTCCGCCTCGATGCTCGGGTTCTGGGGATCGCGCCCTCGGGGCGCGATCGGCGATCACCCGTCGACGCCGGCCGCGCACGTCGCGGACGTGCGGGCCGGTCGTCGTCGGGTCGCGGTGCCCCAGCCTAGACGCTCACCGACCGCCGAGCCCTCCTGCGACGAGCTCGGCGTCGCCCACGGCCGGGTCAGCCGCAGAGTCACCCGTCAGGTCGTCACGGTCCTCGAACCGGAGCACGTCGCTCTCGTCGACGAGCCGCTCGTCACGCGCGGTCCCGTCGGCCACCTCGGCGAGACGCGAGAGGTCGACCGGGCGCTCGTCGCGCACCTCGTCGGGCGACTGCGTGGCGACGCCGGACAGCGTCCTCTGGAACGGGCCGACCGTCCCGAAGCTGAGGTCGATGCCGATCGCGGTGGCCTCGAGGACCAGCGACGTGCGCAGCGCGCCGCCCTGGTCCTGCCACTCGCGTGTGGAGAGCCGCCCCTGCACCACGACCGGCACGCCCTTGCGCAGCGAGAGCCCAGCGTTGACCGCGAGCGCACGCCACGCCTTGACCTGGAACCACTCGGTCTGCGAGTCCTGCCACTGCCCCGTCTGCCGGTTCCACCAGCGACGCGTGCTGCCGAGACGGAACGTCGTGTACGCCGCCCGCCCGTCCTGTGCGGGCAGCGTCGTGACCTCGCTGCCGACCCACCCCGTGACCGTGAGGTCGAGGGTCCCGTTGCTCATGCTGCCTCCCTGCGCGGTGGCCCCGTGAGTTCGGAGCGCGTGCCCGCAGCCTCGCGGCCGGAGGGCGGCGAGCGGGGTGGCGGCGTCCGGGTCTGGGGACGAGGGCGACGACGGTCGGGGCTGGGGTCGGATCGCGGTCAGCCGCGCGCGGCCTCGAGCAGGCCGCGCACGCGCCGGTGCTCGGCCACGACCTCGGCGGCGGGCTGGACGAGGTCGCGTCTCGCGACCTCCTCGATCGCGGCCCGGCCCTCGTCGCGCACGCGCTGGCTGCTGCGCTGCGCCGCACGGCCGCGCACGAGCCGGGCGACCACGACGCTCACCACCGCGAGGACGCCGCACGCGACCCCGATCTCGAGCGCGACGCCCACTCCCCTGCCGCCGACCAGCTCGCCCACGCCGATCCCGCCGACGACGAGCGCCGCCAGGCCGAGCACCGCCCCCAGGCCCGTCAGCAGCGCAGCGGCGCGCGAGCGGCGCACGGTCACCGTGACGTCGCCGAGCGCCTCGCCGAGGTGCCGGCCCAGGTCCTGCGCGCTCGCGACCCGCTCGCGCACCGCGCGCGCCCACAGCGCGGGCAGGTCCGCGGTCGCGCCCGCGAGCCACGAGTCGCGCGCGAGGCGCACCGCGTCCGGGTGCACCGGCACGATCTGCGGGACCCGCACGCCACGGCCGCGCACGGCCGCCGCCACGGCATCGGTCACGGCGTCCATCCCGGAGGCCTCGGCGAGGGCGGACACGATCGGCCCGGTCGCGAGCGCGGCCGGTGCGGGCTCGCGCGTCGCGACGCCCTCGGTGAGCCGACGCGCGGTCGCCGTGACCTCCTGCTCGGCCCGACGCGCCGCGAGCGACCGGCCCGCGACCACGGCCGCGAGGCCCGAGCGCAGCTCGGGCACGCCCTCGTCGGTCTCCGCGGAGGCCGCGACCACGGGCACGTCGGGCAGGCCGTCGTCGGCGAGCAGCCGCGACACGTCGGCGAGCAGCGACTCGCGCTGCTCCTCGCGCACGGTGTCGACCTGGTTGAGCACGACGAGCATGGAGGTGTCCTGGCCCGCGAGCGCGCGTAG
Organism: Cellulomonas gelida; assembly: GCF_006538725.1. GTDB lineage: Bacteria > Actinomycetota > Actinomycetes > Actinomycetales > Cellulomonadaceae > Cellulomonas > Cellulomonas gelida. The sequence goes on along the minus strand of NZ_BJLQ01000003.1, from coordinate 196,397 downwards.
GTAGCCCGCGTGCAGCGCCTCGTCGGCGTACTTCTGCGGGTCGACCACCCAGACGAGCAGGTCGGCCTGCGGCAGCAGGCGGTCGACGACCTCGCGGTGCGCGGGCTCGACGGAGTCGTGGTCCGGCAGGTCGAGCAGGACGAGCCCGCGCAGCGGGGCCTCGGTCTCGCCGTCGAGCAGGCTCTCGCGCTGGATCCGCAGCTCGGCGTGCACACCGAGCCAGTCGAGCACGGCGTCGCCTCCCGGCCCCCAGACGCATGCCGTGACCTGCGAGCTCGTCGGGCGGCGCACGCCGACCTCGGCGAACTGCAGCCCGGAGATCCGGTTGAACAGGCTGGACTTGCCCGAGCCGGTCCCGCCCGCGAGCGCCACCACGGTGTGGTCCACCCCGAGCTCGAGACGTTCGCGCAGCCGGGCGATCGCGGCACGGGCCTCGGCGACGCCGTCCGCGTCGAGCCGCGTGCCGCCCTCGTCCAGCGCGTCCTCGAGCGCCCCGACCCGCGCCTGCAGCGCCCGGGTCTGTTCACCCACCGCCACGCTCGTCGTCGGCACGCTCATGTGAGTCCCTTGATCACGGCGAGCCGCAGGCGCAGGCGCGACGCGGCGTCGGAGGCGAGGTCGGGGTCGGCCAGCGGTCCGGCGGCCTCCGCGCGCACGAGCGCGACGCGGGCACGCGCGCGTCGGTCGAGGTCGTCGCGCAGGTCGCTCACCACTGCCTGGGCGTCCGGTCCGACGAGCGTCGCGAGCGTCTCGCGTGCGTCGTCCAGGCCCGCCGCGGCGGCGAGCGCCACCGACGCGAGCGACTCCTCGCCGAGCGCCTTGACCGCCTTCTCGCGTCGCTTGCGCGTCGCGGGGTCCACGCCGGCGTCCGCGAGCGCTGCGCGTACCGCGCGCACACCCTGGCCCACCCACGCGCGCGCCGCCTGCTCGGAGGCGCCGTCCGGTCCGGTCGGCCGCGGCGCCCACCGGGCGAGCACGGCGACCGCTCCCGGCGGGCCGTCGGCGAGCGCGGCCCGCAGGTCACGGTCGGCGTCGCGCGCGGCGGCGGTCAGCACGGCGGTCGCGGCATGCGTGACCTCGGAGCGCAACGCGTCGATCGCGTGCTCGCGCTCGGCCTGCCGACGACCCGAGCCGCGCACCTTGCCGCCGCGCACCACCGAGCCGATCGCGCCGCGCGGCGAGGTCAGCTCGGCCCATCGGACGCCCACGGCGCCCCGGGACACGTCGCCGCTCGCCACCGCCGCGCTCGCGCGTCCGAGCGGCTCGACGACGGCCTCGTCGAGCAGCGTGCCCACGTGCGCCGCGGCGTCGGCCTGGTCCTGCACGGCCTCGGCCAGCTCGTCGACCCAGGCGCGCAGCGCGGTCAGCGACCCGCGCAGCGTGCGCCCGATCACCGCGCGCGCCCGGTCCGGGCCCGCGAGCATGAGCAGCCAGCGCTGCACGGGCGCCACGACGCGCGGCTCGAGCGGCCCCTCGTGCGGACCCTGGTCGGGCACCACGAACAGCGGAGACCCGGCGAGGCCGTGCTCGCGCAGCCGTGCGAGCAGGTCGCCGCGAACCGCGGGCAGCGACGCCGGGGGCACGCGGTTGAGCACCATCGCGATCGACGCCCCGCGGGCCACCGCGTCCTGCAGCACGCGCCACGGCAGCGCGTCGCCGTAGCGCGCGGCGGTCGTGACGAACAGCCACAGGTCGGCCGCCTCGAGCAGCCGGTGCGCGGAGTCGCGGTTGGCGTCGAGCACCGAGTCCAGGTCGGGTGCGTCGAGCAGCGCGATCCCGCGCGGCACGGCCTCGTCGGCGACCGCCTGCGCGGTGCCGACCAGCGGGTGCGCCTCGAGCAGGTCGGCGTCGCCCGGGTGGTGCACGAGGACGGGTTCGCGCGTCGTCGGCCGCAGCACGCCCGCGGTCGTGACCTCGCGCCCGACGATCGAGTTGACCAGCGTCGACTTGCCCGCACCCGTCGAACCGGCGACGACGACGACGGCCGGCGCCGACAGCTCCGTCAGGCGCGGCACGAGGTGCTCGCCGAGCTGGTCGACGAGGCGTGCCCGGGAGGCGCGCGCGGCGTCCGTCCCCGGGAGGTCGAGCGGGAAGCTGGTCTCCTCGACGTCGCGTCGCAGGTCCCGCACGGCGTCGAGCAACGAGCCCGCGGCGAGCGGCCGGGCGAGGATCGAGCGCGGGTCGTCGGCGGTGTGGCGACCGGCGCGCCGGTCGGCGTCCTCGACCTCCGGGAGGGCATGACGTGCCCCACCGCCTGCCGGACCGTCGGTCAGCAGGCTCGCGGCTGCGCCCGCCGGGGCGTCTCCCGCGGGCTGTGCTGCCGTCGTGTCGGGCCGGACGCTCACGGCGTCCATTGTCGCGGCGAGGGATGACCTGCACAAACGCGCCACGCGGGCGACGCCGTCCCGATTCGTCCCGAATCCTGGGCGCCTTCGCCGCGCGCGCGGCGGGGTGCGGGTGCGGTGTGCCCCCGGCAGGACTCGAACCTGCGACCGACCGCTTAGAAGGCGGCTGCTCTATCCACTGAGCTACGGGGGCGGGACACACGGCGCACCCGTCCGGCCTCGGCGGCGAGGTCGCGGCGGGTGCACCCCGCGCACAGGCTACTGAACCGCCTCGCTCACCTCCCACCGACGTCCGGCGGCGACGTGCGGCGCGGCAGGGCGGTCGTCGTCCGCGCGGCGCCGCAGCAGCCGGACCGCGTTGGCGATCACGACGAGCACGGACGCCTCGTGCACCAGCATGCCGACCGCCATCGTGACCCCTCCGGCCACGACGCCGACGACGAGCAGCACGACCGTGACCAGCGCGATCGCGATGTTCTGGCGCATCACCGCGACGGTGCGCCGCGCGAGGTCGACGGCCCGCGGCAGGCTCAGGAGGTCGTCCTTCATGAGAGCGATGTCGGCGGTCTCGACGGCGACGGCCGTGCCCGCCGCCCCCATCGCCACACCGATGTCGGCCGTGGCCAGCGCGGGCGCGTCGTTGACGCCGTCGCCCACCATCGCCACCGTGTGCCCGTCGGCCTGGAGCCGCGCGACGACCTCGAGCTTGTCCTCGGGCAGCAGCTCGGCCCGCACGTCGTCGATCCCGACCTGCGCGGCGACCGCGCGGGCCACGCCGCGCGTGTCCCCGGTGAGCATGACGACCCTGGTCACCCCCGCCGCGCGCAGGCGCCGGACCATCGCGCGCGCGTCGGCCCGGACCGTGTCCGCGACACCGACGACGCCGACGACCCGCGAGTCCAGCGCGACCACCACGGGCGTGCGACCGGCGGACGAGAGCCGCTCGACCTCGGCCGCAGCGCGGTCGTCGCGCTCCACGCCGTCGAGCAGCCGCAGGTTGCCGACCGCGACCCGGCGGCCGTCGACGGTCGCGACGACGCCCCTGCCGACGACGGGCTCGGTGTGCTCCGCGAGCGCGTCGACCGGCACCCCTTCGGCCGCGGCGGCGTCGAGGATCGGCCGCGCCAGCGGGTGCCCGGAGCCGGCCTCGGCGCGCGCGGCCCACGCGAGCACGTCGCGGCGCGTCAGGTCCGCGGCGAGCACCACGACGTCGGTCACGTGCGGTGCGCCCTCGGTCAGGGTGCCGGTCTTGTCGAGCGCGACGGCGCTGATCCGCGCCGACCGCTCCAGGTGCTCGCCGCCCTTGATGAGGATGCCGTCGCGGGCGCCGCGCCCGATCCCGGCGACGACCGCCACGGGGATCGAGACGACCAGCGCCCCGGGGCAGCCGATGACGAGCAGGGTCAGCGCCAGGACCACGTCGCCCGTGACGAGCCCCGCGACGACCGCGAGCAGGATGACCGCGGGGGTGTACCAGGCCGCGAACGACTCCGTGAGCGTCTGGGTGCGCGCCTTGGCGTCCTGCGCCTCCTCGACGCGGTGGATGATGCGGGCGAGGGTCGTGTCCGCGCCGATCCCGGTGGCCCGCACCTGCAGGAACCCCCCGGCCGACACGGTCCCGGCGTAGACGCGGTCGCCCGCCGCCTTCTCGACCGGGATCGACTCGCCCGTGATCGACGCCTCGTCGAGCGCGCCGACACCGGCCACGACGACCCCGTCGACCGGCACCTTGGCGCCGTTCTTGACCAGGACGATCTCGTCGTGCGCCACCGCGGTCGCGGCGACCTCGACCTGCGTGCCCTCGCGCACGACGACCGCGGTCTGCGGTGCGACCGCGACGAGCTCGGCGAGCGCCGAGCGGGTCCTGCTCACGGTCGCCGCCTCGAGCCAGTGCCCGAGCGCGAACAGGAAGGTCACCGCGGCGGCCTCCCAGTACTCGCCGATGACGATCGCTCCGACCGTGGCCGTCGAGACGAGCAGGTCGATGCTCACGACCTTCACCGCCAGCGCGCGCACCGCGCTGGCGAGGATCGGCCCACCCGCGACGACGGCCGCGACGACCATGAGCCCGTCGGAGGCGACGAGCAGGCCGGGCGTGCCGGACAGCGGCACGGCCTCGGCGTGGCCGCCGGCGAACGGGTTCACGCCCGCCACCAGCGACAGCACCGAGGCAGCGGCCACGAGCAGGCCGGAGGCGGCCAGCCGCACGCGGGGGTCGCGCGGGCGCAGGAGCAGGGAGGTCACGACGAGGCCTTTCGAGTCAGATCCGCTGGGGTGTGCAGGAGTGGCAGCGGGCAGGGGCTGGGGCGGCGGCCGCGCGTGTCAGAACGCCGCGGGAGCCGCCCGGTACCCCGCCTGGGCGATCGCGGCGACGAGCTCGTCGACCGTGGTGACGGCCGGGTCGTGCTCGACCTCGACGCGGCCGGACGCGAACCGCACCTCGACGGAACGGACCCCCGCGAGGCGGCCGACCTGCTTCCGGATGGTGGCGACGCACGACGGGCAGCTGAACCCCTCGGCGCGGAGCACCGTGCGGATGACGGTGCTGTCGGCGGTCTGAGTGCTGGCGGCGGTCTGGGTGCTGGTGGCGGACATGGTCTGGCTCCTTGGTGGACGGGTCGCCGGGGATGTCCCGGCACACGTCACGCTAGGAAGACGCAGGTGCGGCCACCATGACCGCCGTCAATCAACCGCGCACCGTCCGTCGACCGCGCACCGTCCGTCGACCGCGCATCGTCCATCAACCGCGCGTCGCCCATCAGCCGCACACCGGCCAGGGCCAGGGCGAGCCCGGGTCCCGGCCCGTGCGCGGTAGCGTGGCGGGACGCCGGGGCGGACCTCGCGGCCCCGGAGGCCTCTGCCGTGGAGCGACGCGATGACAGCCCAGGACGCCCGTGCGCGCCACAGCGTTCCGCGCGGCGCGCGGCGCACCATCCCGCTGCGGGAGGTCACGCTGCCGCACCGGTGCCCGCGCCCGGTCCGGATGGCCGTCCTCGCCCGCGCGCCGTACTTCCGCGGGCTGAGCGAGCCCGATCTCGACGGCATCGACCGGCGCATGCAGACGCGCTCGTGGGCCGCGGACGACGTCATCTACGCGGCGGGTGACCCCGGTGACGCGCTCTACCTGGTGGCCGAGGGCACGGTGAAGCTGTCGCAGGTCACACTCGGCGGCACGGCCACCGTCACGGAGATCCTGGTCCCGGGCGAGCTGTTCGGCGCGATGGGCACGCTGGGCGAGCCGTACCACCTGCAGACGGCGTCCGCGCTCGTCGGGTCGTGCACGCTGCGCATCGACCAGGCCGACTTCCGCGAGGTGCTGAGCGAGCACGCCGTGGTCGCGCTGCGCGTGCTCGACGACGTGGCCGCGCGGCTGGCGCGCGCCCACAGCGACATCGGCGGGCAGACCACCGACACCGTCGCGCAGCGCGTCGCGACGACGCTGCTGCGCCTCGCGGACAAGCTGGGCCGGGACCGCGGCGCGGCGGGCGTGCTGCTCGAGGTCCCCCTGTCGCGCGCCGACCTCGCGGGCCTCGCCCGCTCGACGCCCGAGTCGGTGTCGCGGGTCATGAGCCGCTGGAAGAAGGAGCGCATCATCGACTCCGGGCGTCGCTGGACCGCGGTGCTCGACCGTCGTCGGCTCGAGGACGAGGCCGCGGGCACGGACTGAGCCGAGCAGGTCCCCTGCGTCCGGCCGGTCGAGCAGGGCGGGCGGGCGGGCGGGCGGTCGAGCCGGCCGCCGAAAAGAACGTGACCGAGGTATCAGGCGCGTGGTCGAGTGGTCCTGCTCAGTCGTCGCGCCGAGGGTCATCGGCCGGCGGCTCGTCTGCGGCTCGACCGCAACTCATCCACCCTTCGTCAGGAGCTTCGTCATGCATGCCTTCTTGTCCTTCGACCTCTTCCAGACCCAGCAGCGCGAGCTGCAGGCCCGCTCCGAGCTCGCGCGTCGTCGCGACGAGCGCGCGCACGATCTAGCGCACGCCTCGAGCCATCCACCGGAACGCCGTCGCGCGCGCCGGTCCCTCGTCGCCGCGCGGCCACCCGCGCACGTCCGCGCCGCCTTCTGACGATGGCGACGCACGACCAGCCCCACGAACGGGCGTGGCCCCCTGCCGGGCCACGCCCGTTCTCGCGTCCGGAGGGGTGCCGCGCGCCCGTGTGAGCACGCGCCGCGTGGTGGACGGCCCTCGACTGCCGCGCGTGCCACGATGTCGCCATGCACGCAGGTCAGGCCCGCACCGACGGCGCGCGAGGTCGGGACCGCTGATGGGTCGCCACGCCGGGAGCACGCCACCGGTCGATCCGCGCACCCGGGTCACCGTGTGGCTCGAGCGTCTGCTCGTCGGGATCGGTGCGGGCGGCGTCATCGCCGTCGTCCTGCGCTGGGCCGGCACGTCCGCGAGCACGTCGGTGGTCGTCGGGGTGGCCGTCCTGCTCTTCGTCCCGCTCGCCGCCTGGGTCGCCTCGACGGTCCCGTCGTCGGACGCACCCGACGACGAGCACGACGAGCGGCCCGACGAGCGCCGCTGACGCACCTCCCGGAGAGCCGTTGGCGGCAGCAGACCGCCCGCCGCCCTAGGCTGACCCGAGTGACGAGTACGACGAGCCAGCCCAACGGCCACGAGAGCGCCGACCGCATCGTGTGGATCGACTGCGAGATGACAGGGCTCGACCTCGCGGCCGACGCCCTCGTCGAGGTCGCGGTCGTCGTCACCGACTCCGAGCTCAACGTGCTCGGCGAAGGTGTGGACCTGCTCATCGCCCCGCCGCCGGAGGCGCTCGAGCAGATGGGCGAGTTCGTCCGCACCATGCACACGACCTCGGGCCTGCTCGACGCGCTGCCGACCGGCACCACTCTCGAGGACGCACAGCGCCAGGTGCTCGACTACGTGCGCACGTGGGTGCCGGACCCGGGCAAGGCGCCGCTCGCGGGCAACTCGGTCGGCACCGACAAGGCGTTCCTCGAGCGCGACATGCCGGACCTCGTCGGCCACCTGCACTACCGGATCATCGACGTGTCGTCGATCAAGGAGCTCGCGCGCCGCTGGTACCCGCGGGTCTACTTCGCCTCGCCGCCCAAGAACGGCGGGCACCGCGCGCTGGCCGACATCCTCGAGAGCATCGACGAGCTGCGCTACTACCGCGCCGCGCTGTTCCCGGCCGCCCCGGGCCCCGACTCGAACGCCGCCCGCCGCATCGCCGCGCAGATCGTCGCGACCTCGGTCACCAAGGCCTGAGCCGCGCGGGTCGGGTCCCGGGCGGACGTGACGTCCGGCCGGACATGACGACCAGCCGGACATGACGAAGGGCGCCGACATCGTCGGCGCCCTTCGTCATGTATGGGGTGGCTAACGGGACTTGAACCCGCGACCCCCTGGACCACAACCAGGTGCTCTACCTACTGAGCTATAGCCACCACGTCCCGGTGAGACCGAGCCGTGGATGAGTGTAACGGCTCTGCGGCACCGGTTCGCACACGGTGCCGCCGGTCAGGCTGTGACGCGTGCGACCACCGCGTCGACGAAGTGCTCGAGCGACCCCGCCGCGTGCGCGAAGAACAGGCTCGGCTCCGTGAGCTCGAGCTCGAGCAGCACCGGGTTGCCCTCGTCGTCGGGGATCAGGTCGACGCGCGCGTACAGCAGCGGGCCGTCGAGCCCCAGGACGTCGGGCAGCGCGGCGACGACCGTGCGCGCCAGCTCGAGCTCGCGCTCGCTCGGCTCGACGGGCGACATCGTCTCCTCGCGGTACAGGTGCCCCTCGTCGGAGCCCTCCTTGTACGGCCCGGACAGCAGCGCGCCCTTGCGCACCGCGTGCGAGAACTCGCCTTCGACGAAGACCAGCGCGGTCTCGCCGACCGAGTCCACCTGCGTGAGGTAGCGCTGGATCATCACCCACCGCCCCACCCCGAGCAGGTTCTTGGCGTGCATGATCGCCTGCGAGCGCTGGGGCGTCTCGTCCGCGCGGTACCGACCGGTGTCGCGCGAGCCCGCGCTCACGGTGGGTTTGACGACGAAGTCGCCGAAGGCCGGGAACCGCGTGTGGATCGCGCGCGAGTCGAAGTTGCGCGCAGGGTCGAGCCAGATGGTGGGGACGGTCGGGACGTCGCGCGCCTCGAGGTCGCGCAGGTACGTCTTGTCGATGTTCCACTGCACCACGGCCGCGGGGTTGAGCAGCGTGCTGGAGGCCTCCACGCGGCGGGTCCAGTCGACGAACTGCACGGGGCGCTGCGAGTAGTCCCACGTGGAGCGGATCAGGACGTGGTGGTACGTGCCCCAGTCGACGGTCGGGTCGTCCCACACGACGACGTCGGTGGCGATGCCCCGCGCCTCGAGCGCCTCGCGCAGCGGGACGTCGTCGGGGTCCAGCTCGGGCAGCTCGGCGCAGGTCGCCAGAGCCAGTCGTGCGGGCTGCGTGCTCGAGGGCGTGGTGGTGCTCGAGGGCGTGGTCACGCTCGAAGCGTACCCAGGGCAGCAGCCGAGCCACCCGCCCGAGCCCCATCACCTGCGCCGACGAACCGAAAGGCCCCCGACGCGCGAGAGCGTCAGGGGCCTTTCGAGGTGGTACGGCACCAGGGACTCGAACCCTGAACCCGCTGATTAAGAGTCAGCTGCTCTGCCAGTTGAGCTAGTGCCGCGCGGGAGGAAACGTTAGCAGGCACCTGGCCCCGGGAGCGAACCGGTACGCCTGCCCGTGACGAGGGTCACGGGCAGGCCGCCACGACGCCCCCGTCGTCGGACGGCGACCGTCACAGGTACAGGCCCGTGCCCTCGCCCGTCGCCCGCGGCGCCGCGACCGCGTGGACGTCCTTCTCCCGCAGCAGGAGGTACGTCTGCCCCTCGAGCTCGACCTCGGCGCGCTCGTCCGGGTCGAACAGCACGCGGTCCCCCACCTCGACCTGCCGGACGTGCTGCCCGACGGCGCGCACGTGCGCCCACGCGAGCCGCTTGCCGACCGTGGCGGTCGCGGGGATGACGATGCCGGCCGCGGAGCGTCGCTCGGCACCCGCGGAGTCCAGCTCGACCAGGACGCGGTCGTTGAGCATGCGGATCGGCAGCGCACCCGCCTCGGAGCGCCGGACCGTCGGGGCGGCGGACGCCGCGGGTGCGGTCCCGGCAGGGCCAGGGGTGCCTGCGGGGCTGGGGGTGCTGGTGGTGCTGGTGGTGCTGTCAGGGCGGTCGGAGTGCGCTGCGGTCACACCCGCACGGTATCTCGCGCACGTCGTCGGACCCGCGGCCGCCGCCTAGGCTGGCACCTGACCTGCACGCACCTCGAAGGAGCCCCGATGCCCCGCCTCGCCGTCGGCGACACCGCACCCGACTTCACGCTCCCGACGGCCGACGGTGGCAGCCTCACGCTGTCGGACCTGCGCGGCCGACGCGTCATCGTGTACTTCTACCCCGCGGCGGGCACCCCGGGGTGCACCAAGCAGGCGTGCGACTTCCGGGACTCCCTGTCCGCGCTGCAGGGTGCCGGCTTCGCGGTCGTCGGCGTCTCGCCCGACCCCGTCGCCAAGCTCGAGACGTTCGCCGCCGAGGAGGGGCTGACGTTCCCGCTCGTGTCCGACGAGTCGCGCCAGGTGCTCGAGGCGTGGGGCGCGTACGGCGAGAAGCAGCTCTACGGCAAGACCGTCACGGGCGTGATCCGCTCGACCGTGGTGCTCGACGCCGACGGCACGGTCGAGCTCGCGCAGTACAACGTGCGTGCCACGGGCCACGTCGCCAAGCTGCGGCGCGATCTCGGTCTCGACTGACGCGCACGCCCGCTGTGGGAGGATCGGCGGGCCGGCGGGAGTGGTGAAACGGCAGCCACGCCAGGTTTAGGTCCTGGTGCCCTCACGGGCGTGCGGGTTCAAGTCCCGCCTCCCGCACCCAGAGTGCACGGCGCGCGCGGCGCGTCGTCGTGCCCGTCCGCCCCACGCCCTCCGCGTCCGCGTGACGCACCCCCGCCTCGTGGTGTCACTCGTACGGGTGAAGCGATTGAGCGCTTCCGCCGGGCCGTGCATCGGGAGCACGCTGCCTCGGGGGCACACGGCCCGCGTCGCTGCGGCTCGTGCGACGACGGGCCCCGGCGAGGGGACGGACCACCATGCACCGCACGACGAGGCTCTGGCGCACGGCTCTGGCGGCGGTCACCGCCGCCGCGGCGCTCATCGGGACGACCCTCGCGGGCGTCGCCGTCGGCAGCGCGGCGCAGGCCGCGGGGAGCTGTCAGGTGGCGTGGAGCGTGAACTCGTGGCCCGGCGGGTTCACCGCCGACGTGCGGGTGACGCCGAGCGAGGCGACGCACGGGTGGCGCCTGACGTGGACCTGGCCGTCCGGCCAGCGGGTCACGCAGTCGTGGAGCTCGACGCTCACGCAGTCGGGTTCCGCGGTCACCGTCACCCACGCGCCGTGGAACGGCGAGCTCCGGGCCGGCGAGACGGCGTCGTTCGGGTTCCAGGGGACGTGGAGCGGGACGAACACCGCGCCGACGGACTTCGCGCTCGACGGCGTCGCGTGCAACGGCGGCACGACGACGAGCCCGAGCCCGTCGGCCACCCCGACGCCCACACCCACACCCACGCCCACCCCGACACCCACGCCCACCCCGACGCCCACACCCACGCCCACGCCGACCCAGGGACCGACGCCGACCCCCGACCCGACGGGCACGCCCACCGAGTGCGGGACCGCGCTGTTCTGCGACGGGCTGGAGACGCAGGCGAGCAGCACGCCGTCAGGCACCTGGGCCGTCACGTACCCCGACTGCTCCGGCAGCGGACGGGCGTCGGTCGACTCGACGGTCGCGCACAGCGGCGGCAAGTCGCTGCGCGTCGACGGCGGCGCCGGGTACTGCAACCACGTGTTCGTCCAGGCACAGCCCACCTCGGCGCTGGGCAGCACCGTGTACGTGCGGTTCTGGGTCCGCCACACCACGGCCCTGCCCGTGCAGCACACGACGTACCTGGCCATGCGGGACGCGAACGACGGCAACCGCGACCTGCGGATGGGTGGGCAGAACTCCCTGATGCAGTGGAACCGCTCGTCGGACGACGCGACGCTGCCCGAGCAGAGCCCCGCGGGCCTGTCCCGCACCGCACAGCTGCCGGCGGGCGGGTCGTGGCACTGCGCCGAGGCGCTGGTCGAGGGTGCCACGGGGCGCCTGACCACGTGGCTCGACGGCTGGGCCGTGCCGGGCCTGATCGTCGACGGCACGCCGACGCACGACCTCGACGGCCAGTGGCTGAGCAAGCCCTGGTCCCCGCGGCTCACCGACCTGCGGCTCGGGTGGGAGTCCTACGGCGAGGGCGCCGACACGCTCTGGTTCGACGACGTCGTCATCGCGAGCACCCGCGTGGGCTGCTGACCACCACCGTCACCCGGCGCGCTCGTCGGGGCCCGTCAGGAACGAGAAGAGCCCACCCCCAACGGGGAGTGGGCTCGTCTCGTGCTGTGGCGCCGGGGCGATCAGGCCTGGCCGTCGGACGTCGCGGCGATCTTCGCGCGGACCTCGTCCATGTCCAGGTCCTTGACGGCCTGGACGACCTGCTCGAGCGCCGGGCCCGGCAGCGCGCCGGCCTGGTTGAACACGAGGATCCCGTCCCGGAACGCCATGAGCGTCGGGATCGAGAAGATCTGGAGCTCGGCGGCGAGCTGCTGCTCAGCCTCCGTGTCGACCTTGGCGTGGACCACGTCGGGGTGGGTGTCCGACGAGGCCTCGAAGACGGGTCCGAACCGCTTGCACGGCCCGCACCACTCGGCCCAGAAGTCGACGAGCACGATCTCGTTCTCGCTGATGGTCTGACCGATCGTCTCGGCGGTCAGTGTGGTGGTGGCCATCCGGCCCTCCTTGGAATCTCGGGTGCGCCTCGTGCAAGCGTCCACCGGGCCGGACTATTCCCGCCACCGGGGCGGACGCGCCCGTGGCGGGCCCATGAGGTTCGGACACCGCCTGCGCGCCTGTGGCGGCGTGGCGGCGCGACGAGGTAGAACGGCACGGTGACCGAGACGGCCGACTACCCCCCGACCCCCGAGCGCCCCGCGGGGTGGCTGCCCTCCGAGGAGATCGCCCGTATCCGCGGCCTGATGCCGCTGGTGTACGTCGACGCGATCCCCGTGCGCGTCGACGACTCGGGCGACGTGGTCGCGGTCGGGCTGCTGCTGCGCGTGACGCGTGAGGGCGTGATGTCGCGCGCCCTGGTCTCGGGGCGCGTGATGTACCACGAGCGGGTGCGCGACGCGCTCGTGCGGCACATCGAGAAGGACCTCGGGCCGGTCGCGCTCCCCCAGATCCCCGCCGCGCCGCAGCCGTTCACGGTCGCGGAGTACTTCCCGACGCCCGGCATCACCTCGTACCACGACCCGCGCCAGCATGCGGTGTCGCTCGCGTACGTCGTGCCCGTGCTGGGTGACTGCCGCCCGCAGCAGGACGCGATCGACCTCGCCTGGCTCACGCCCGAGGAGGCGTGCGCCGAGCAGGTCCAGGTCGAGATGACCGGCGGGCAGGGCGTGCTGCTGCGTCAGGCGATGGCGCACGTGGGTCGCCTGGGCTGACACCGCCGGGCTCAGGACAGGTCGAGCACCGGCCAGTCCGCGAGGTCGGCGCGCATGCGCCGGTCGTGCGTCGCGACGACGACCGCGGCGGACGTCGCGCGCAGCGCCCTCGTGAGCTCGTCGACCAGCCCGACCGACAGGTGGTTGGTCGGCTCGTCGAGGATCAGCACGTGCGGCGCAGCGAGCAGCGCGCACGCGAGGTCGAACCGCCTGCGCTGACCGACCGAGAGCTCGCGCACCGGCCGCTCGAGGTCCTCCTCGGTCAGCAGGCCGAGCGCCGCGACGGGGACGAGCTGGTCCGGGTCGAGCAGCCCGCCGTCCAGCAGGTCGAGCGCGTGCCGCGCGTAGGCGTCGAACGCGGTCGGGCCGCCCGTGGGCGCGCCCTCGACGTCGGCGTGCTCGGTGGGTCCCTCCTGCGCGAGCACCCCGAGCCGCACGCCCGGTGCGAGCGCCCGCGTGCCGCGGTCGAGCTCGGTGCGTCCGGCGAGTGCGGCGAGCAGCGTGGACTTGCCGGACCCGTTCGGCCCGACGACGAGCAGGCGCGAGGCCGGGGCGACCTCGAGCCGCCGCCCGGGCAGGTCGAGCCGGGGCCCGTGCGGCCCGACGACGCGCGGCGCGCGGAGCTCGAGCAGGGGGCCGCCGTGCGAGGCCTGACGGTCGGCGTCGGGGTCGAGCGGCCGGTCCGGGTCCGCACCGGTCGAGGCCCGGCGCGGCAGGCTCGGCAGGTCCGGGAAGACCAACGACGGAGGCGGGACGGGCACGGCCACCGCCTGCGCCTCGAGCTTCTGGACCAGCCGGTCGGCCGCCTTGACGTGGATGCGTGCGCCCGTGGCACGCCGGTGCTTGTTCGACCCCTTGGGCGGGCGCCACTCGTCGGACAGGCCCTCGTAGGACGCGTCGAGCCGCTGCGCGAGCTGCACCGCGCGCTTGCGCTCCTGCCGGTACCGCGCGCGCCACCGCCGCAGCATCTGGTCCTTGGCGAACCGGTAGTCCGCGTACCGCGTCGCGCCGTAGAGCGCAGGACGGCCGTCCATCGCGGGGTCCAGGTCGAGGATCGCGGTCATCACGTCGTCGAGGAGCTGGCGGTCGTGCGTGACGATCACGACCGCGCCGGCCCACTCGCGCAGCAGCCCGGTCAGGTAGTCGATCCCGGCGGCGTCGAGGTGGTTCGTCGGCTCGTCGAGCAGCAGCACGTCGGCGCGCTCGCCGATCCGGCACGCGAGTCGCACGCGGTAACGCTCGCCGACGCTCAGCGTGTCCAGGCGGCGGTCCGGGTCGCGCGGCGCCCCGAACCGCGTGAGCGCCTCGTCGACGCGCCGGTCGGCGTCCCACGCGGCCAGCTGCTCGTACCGGGTCATCGCGGCCGTGAGCGCGGCGAGGTCACCGTCCTCGTGGTCGAACGCGGCGATGGTGGCCTCGAGCTCGGCCGCGACCGCGCGCACGGTGGCGCCCGTCGCCGCGACGAGCGTGCCCACCGTGTCGCCGGGCGTCACGACGAGCTCCTGGTCGACCACGGCGAGCGTGCCGGTCCGGCGCACCGTGCCCGACGACGGGACGAGGTCGCCGGCCAGCACGCGGAGCAGCGTCGTCTTGCCCGCGCCGTTCTCGCCCACGAGGCCCACGCGCTCGCCCGCGGACACCGTCAGGTCGAGCCGGTCCAGCACCGGGCGTCCGGGGTACCCGAACGAGACGGCGTCCGCGACGAGCTGCACGCCGCCACGAGCGGGGTCACCGGGCGGCATCAGCCACCGGGTCGTGCGTCGGGCCGCCCGTGAGCACGCGGGCGACGACGGGCGCGAGCGCGCGGAACGCCTGCCCGCGGTGGCTGATCGCGTTCTTCTCCGTCGGGCTGAGCTCGGCGCACGTGCGGGTCTCGCCGAGCGGCACGAGCGCCGGGTCGTACCCGAACCCGCCCGTGCCGCGCGGCGCGTGCGCGAGGGTGCCGACGAGCGCGCCGGTCTCGACGTGCTCGAACCCGTCGGGCGTGACGAGCGCGGCCGCGCACACGAACCGCGCGCCGCGGTGCGGGTCGGCGATGTCGGACAGCTGCGCGAGCAGGAGCGCGAGGTTCGCCGCGTCGTCGCCGTGCCGACCGGCCCAGCGCGCCGAGAAGATCCCCGGCGCGCCGCCGAGCACGTCGACCGCCAGGCCGGAGTCGTCGGCCACGGCGGGCAGACCCGTGAACGCCGCGAGCGCGCGCGCCTTGAGCAGCGCGTTCTGCGCGAACGTCACGCCGTCCTCGACCGGCTCGGGCGCGCCCACGTCCCGTGCGCCGACGACCGCCTCGGGCGGCAGACCCGGCAGCACGGGCGCGAGGATCGCGCGCAGCTCACCCAGCTTGTGGGCGTTGTGGGTCGCCAGCACCAGCCGGGCGCCTGCGGGCACGCTCACGCCTGCGCCGCGGTCGTCGCGCCGGCTGAGCCCGACCCCTGCGCGGCCTCCGGCTCGGCCGCACGGGTCGCGGACCCGTCGGACGCCGGCTGCGCGAGCGCGGCGGCCTGCAGCGCGGCCAGCCGCGACGTCCCGGCGAGCGCCAGGTCGAGCAGCGCGTCGAGCTCGGAACGCACGAACGGCGCGTGCTCAGCCGTGCCCTGGACCTCGACGAACGCGCCCGACCCGGTGACCACGACGTTCATGTCGGTGTCCGCGCGCACGTCCTCGACGTACGGCAGGTCGAGCACCGGGACGCCGTCGACGATGCCCACGCTCACCGCCGAGACGGAGTCGCGCAGCACCGTGCGGCCCCGCGCGATGATCCCCCGCTCCTTGGCCCACGCGACCGCGTCGGCGAGCGCCACGTACGCACCCGTGATCGACGCGGTGCGCGTGCCGCCGTCGGCCTGCAGCACGTCGCAGTCGAGCACGATCGTGTTCTCGCCGAGCGCGCCGACGTCGATGACCGCGCGCAGCGAGCGGCCGATCAGCCGCGAGATCTCGTGCGTGCGGCCGCCGATCTTGCCGCGGACCGACTCGCGGTCCGAGCGGCTGTCGGTCGCGCGCGGCAGCATCGAGTACTCGGCGGTCACCCAGCCCTGACCCGACCCCTTGCGCCAGCGCGGCACGCCCTCGGTGAACGACGCGACGCAGAGCACCTTGGTCCCGCCGAACTCGACGAGGACCGAGCCCTCGCCCGCGGACAGGAACCGCCGCGTGATCGTCACGGGGCGCAGCTCGTCGGGGGTACGGCCGTCCGGGCGCGCAGAGGTCACGGGAGAAGCAGACATGCCCCGAGCCTAACGACCTCGACCGCCCGAGCCGTCCGCGGGACCTACAGGCGGAAGGTCGCCCCGGGAGTGGCGACGTCGATCGGGCCCGCGTACGACGAGGCCGCGTGCGCCACCACGTCGCTCGGGTCCTCCCAGGCCGTCAGGTGCGTCAGGACCAGGCGTCCGGCGCCCGCCCGGTGCGCCGCGCGGCCCGCGCGCGCGCCGGTCAGGTGGATGCCACGCAGGTCGTCGTCGAGCTCGTCCCGGAAGCCCGCCTCGCACAGCAGGAGGTCGGTGGCCGCGAGGACGTCCAGCCCGGCGCACTCGTCGGTGTCGCCCGTGTACCCGAGCGTCACGGCGCGCGTCGGTTCGCCCTCGGCGGGTCCGGTCACGAGCACGCCGAACGCGGGCACCGGGTGCTCCACGGGCACGGGCGTGAGCGTCAGCGGCCCGACGACGACGGGCGCCGCCGGGTCCCACGTGCGAAATCGGAACTGCCCGTCGAGCCCGGTCGCGGGGTCCTTGCCCGCCATCTCCGCGAGTCGCTCCGCGGTCCCGTCCGGACCCCACACGTCGATCGCCGGGAGGGGGCCGTCGGGGCGGTAGCGGCGCAGGACGTTGAGCACGACGAGGTCGGCGACGTGGTCGGAGTGCAGGTGCGACACCGCGATCGCGTCCAGGGTCGTCGGGTCGCCGTAGCGCTGCAGCGGGCTCAGCGCGCCGTTGCCCAGGTCCAGCAGCACGTTCCAGGTGCGGCCGTGGGCGTCGTCCGCCTGGACCAGGTACGACGAGGCGGCGGCGGCCACCGACGGGTACGACCCGGCGCACCCGAGGACGACGAGCCTCACCGCAGCTCCCCCGTCTCAGCCGCGCTCATCGCAGTGCTCCGAGGCGCTCGACCGAGTCGACCTCGGGGCCGAGGAACCGGCGCGCGAGGATGCGGAACGAGTCGGGGTCGCCGGTCGCGAGGAACCGGTGCTGCGGCGGCCCCTCGTCGGCCGTGCGCTCCAGGCCGTGCGCCACGAGCGTGCGGTACACGTCCTTGGCGGTCTCCTCGGCGCTCGAGACGAGCGTGACCTCGTCGCCCATGACGTAGGAGATCGCGCCGGTCAGCAGCGGGTAGTGGGTGCAGCCCAGCACGAGCGTGTCGACGCCCGCGGCACGGACCGGGTCGAGGTACTCGTGCGCGACGGCGAGCACCTCGGGGCCTGACGTGACGCCCGCCTCGACCAGCTGCACGAACCGGGGGCACGCCTGCGTGACCAGCGAGACGCCCGGCGCGACCGCGAACGCGTCGTCGTACGCGAGCGACTCGACCGTGGCGCGGGTGGCGATCACGCCGATCTTGCCGGTGCGCGTGGCGGCGACCGCGCGACGGGCCGCGGGCAGGATCACCTCGACCACGGGGATGCCGCGCCGCAGCGTGTAGCGCTCGCGCGCGTCGCGCAGCATCGCGGCCGACGCCGTGTTGCACGCGATGACCAGGGCCTTGACCCCCGCGTCGACGAGGTCGTCCATGACCTCGAGCGCGAACGCCCGCACCGCGGCGAGCGGCTTGGTGCCGTACGGCGTGTTCAGGGTGTCGCCGATGTAGAGCGTCGACTCGTTCGGGAGCTGGTCGAGGATCGCTCGCGCGACCGTCAGGCCCCCGACGCCGGAGTCGAAGATCCCGATGGGCGCGTCGTTCACGCGGATGAGCCTAACCGCCGGTGCCGCGCGGGCCGTCCGCGCCACCCTGTGACGTCCGACGCGCACGGGACTGCTCGAGCATCGCGCCCACGAGCGTCTCCTGGAGCTCGGAGAGCATCGCGTAGACCCCGACGAACGCGCGGCGCACCGCGATCGCCTCGCTGTCCCTGCCCCCCGACCCGGGCGGCACGGGCTCGGTGAGCTCCTGGTAGATCCGCTCGCCGTCCTCGTCGGTGCGCACACCGAGGCGGTCCGCGAGCACGAGCCGGACGTCGGTCATGGCGGCCGCGACGGCCGGGGCCTCGGCGGCGGTGACCGCGACCGCGTCGCCGTGCCGGCCCCCGGGTGCGCGCAGCGCCTGCCACCACGTGCGCAGGCCCGCGATCTTGCGCTCGCGCAGGTCGGCGTCGGTCAGGCGGCGGAACTCGGCGGCCTGCTCGGGGTCCTCGCTCGCGTCCGGCAGCAACCGGCGCACGGCCGAGTCGGTGGGCCGCTCGACGGGGCGCTGCCACGGCCAGCCCAGCGCCGACAGCGGCGGGCCGTCGTCGAGCACGTCGCCTGGCTCGTCGTCCTCGTCGTCGCTCTCGTCGACCTGCGGGTCGGGTGCGGTCTGCTGCGCCACCCGCGCGGCCCTGCGGAACGGTGTCGCACCCAGCAGCACGCCGACCTCGGAGGCGATCCCCGCCAGCACCGCGCGCTCGTCGGCGTCGAGCCGGGCGACGTACTCCTGCTGGCGCGCGACGAACCCCCGCATCACCGACTGCTGCTCTGCACGGTCGCCCACAGGCCGAACCCGTGCATCGCCTGCACGTCGACCTCCATCGCCTCGAGCGTGCCGCGCGACACGACGGCCCGGCCCTCGGTGTGCACGCGCCGCATGAGGTGCTCGGCGACCTGACGCGGGTGCCCGAAGTACGTCTCGAACACGTAGGTCACGTAGGTCATGAGGTTGACCGGGTCGTTCCACACGATCGTCACCCACGGGGCGTCCAACGACGCCTGGGCGTCGGACGCGACGACCTCGTCGAGGTGGGGTGCGGAGCTCACGAGTCCACTCTAGGCAGCGCGCGGCGGACGTGCTTCGGCCTACCGTGTGCGCATGACGACGCTGTCGAGCTCGGCGCTGCTCACGGACCGGTACGAGCTGACGATGCTGCAGGCCGCGCTGCGTGACGGCACGGCCGACCGTCGCTGCGTGTTCGAGGTGTTCACGCGCCGGCTGCCGCACGGGCGCCGCTACGGCGTGGTCGCCGGCACGGGCCGCGTGCTCGAGGAGCTCGCGCAGTTCCGGTTCGGCGCGGCCGAGCTCGAGTGGCTCGCGAGCGAGCGCGTCGTCGACGACGCGACCCTGGAGTACCTCGCGGGCTACCGGTTCGGCGGCACGGTCGTCGGCTACGCGGAGGGCGAGGTGTTCTTCCCGCACTCGCCCCTGCTCGTCGTCGAGGGGACGTTCGCGGAGGCCGTGCTGCTCGAGACGCTGGTGCTGTCCGTCCTCAACTACGACTCGGCCGTCGCCTCGGCCGCCTCCCGCATGACGAGCGCGGCGCTCGACCGTCCCTGCCTGGAGATGGGCTCACGGCGTGCGCACGAGTGGGCGGGCGTCGCGGCGGCGCGCGCGGCGGTCGTCGCGGGGTTCGCGGGGACGTCCAACCTCGAGGCGGGCCGCCGGTACGGGCTCACGACGATCGGCACGGCCGCGCACGCGTTCACCCTGCTGCACGACGACGAGCGCTCCGCGTTCGCCTCCCAGGTCGACGCGCTCGGCCCCGGCACCACGCTGCTCGTCGACACCTACGACGTGAAGGCCGGGGTCGCGCGCGCGCTCGAGGTCGCCGGGTCCGGCCTGGGCGCCGTGCGCCTCGACTCGGGCGACCTCGGCGTCCTGGCGCACGAGGTCCGCGCCCAGCTCGACGCCGCAGGCGCGCACGAGGTGCGCATCACCGTGACCTCCGACCTCGACGAGCACGCCATCGCGGCCCTGGCCGTCGCGCCCGTCGACTCGTACGGGGTCGGCACGTCGGTCGTCACCGGCTCGGGCGCTCCGACGTGCGGCATGGTCTACAAGCTCGTCGCGCGCGAGGACGCCACCGGCGTGATGCAGCCGGTCGCGAAGGCGTCGACCGCCAAGACCAGCGTCGGGGGGCGCAAGTCCGCCGCGCGGCGCTCGGTCGACGGGCGCGACGTCGAAGAGGTGCTCGTGGCCGGGGACGACGACCGCGTCCGCGCGGTCTCCGCGTCGTGGGACGTCGCCCGGGAGGCGTTCGCCGCGACGGACGGGCCGGGCGAGCTGCGGCCGCTGCACGTGCCGCTCGTCGTCGACGGGCACGTCGACGACCGTTGGACCGGCGCAGACGGTGTGCGGACCGCGGCCGAGCGGCACCGGCTGTCCCGCGCGGCGCTCCCGCGGGGGGCGCGCCGGCTGTCGGCCGACGAGGCGGCCCTCCCGACCGTGACCCTCGCGCTGCCCCCCGCCTGAGCCGACCTGCCCGCCTGAGCCGACTCCCCGCCTGAGCCGACCGGCCCGGACTGCTCCCGCCCGTCCAGCGGGCCCGGGAACGCCGAACGCCGACCCGCTCATCGCAAGCGGTCGGCGTTCGACGTGTCTGAGGTGCGCCGGACGGGGGTGCCGGCGACGTGTCGCGTCGCTACACGCGGCGGCGGCCCCCTGCGAGGGCCAGGATCAGGCTGATCACGAGCACGGCCACGCCGATCCACAGCAGGAACGTGCCGACCCCGCTGAAGCCGAGGATGACCAGGACGACGCCGATGATGACGAGGATGAGCCACGAGGGCATCGCGTACTCCTTTCGTCGGCCGGCAGGACTGCTGCCGGCGAGGGACGGGATCCGGTGTTCCGGGTCCCGAAGCACCTCAACAGTCCCGCGGTGGACGCTCCTCGGCACGCCGAACTGACGACTTGCGCACGCCGACAGGCCTGCTATGGCACGCGCTCCCACGGCTGTGACCTGCGACTTCTCACGGAAGACGCCCTTCATCGGCTGTCCATATCGTGAGACGGGGATTGTGGTCGAGGGCGCCGCGGAGAAGTGTGGAGCGGTTGCCCCGAGGCGCCATCGGCCCTGCCGACGATCAGCGCTCCCGACGATCAGCGCTCACCGACGATCAGCGCTTGCCGACGAACCAGCTCCGCAGCATCGCGACGCGCGACTCGAGCTGGCCCGGGTCCGCGAGTGCGACCTCGGGGCCCCCGCACCGTCGCCGCAGCTCCGTGTGCACCGCACCGTGCGGCTGCCCGCTGCGCCGGGACCACGCCCCCACGAGCTGCGCGAGCTCCTTGCGCAGCTCGGCCTGGCGACGGTGGTCCATCGCCTCGAGCTCGGCCGCCTGGTCGCGCGGGGCGCGACGACCCTTGAGCTGGTCGGCCTGGCGCTGCCGCAAGAGCGCCGAGACCTGGTCGGCGTCGAGCAGCCCGGGCAGCCCGAGGAAGTCGAGCTCCTCGTCGGAACCGACCTCGGCGCCCGTGCCGAACTCGCCCCCGTCGAACAGCACGCGGTCGAACGACGCCTGCGCCTCGAGGGCCTCGAACGACCCCTGGATGCCGTCCGACCCGACCGCGTCGGGGCCGTTGCGCTCGGCGTTCGCCGCCGCGAGCAGCGCGTCCTCGGGGTTGAACCCGGCGCCGTCCTCCTCCGCGGTCTTCGGCCGGTCGAGCGCGTGGTCGCGCTCGAGCTCGAGCGCGTTCGCCAGCGCGAGCAGCTGCGGCACCGACGGCAGGAACACCGAGGCCGTCTCGCCGCGCTTGCGCGCACGCACGAACCGGCCGACCGCCTGCGCGAAGAACAACGGCGTCGCGGTGCTCGTCGCGTAGACGCCCACCGCGAGACGCGGCACGTCGACACCCTCGGAGACCATTCGGACGGCGACGAGCCAGCGCGAGTCGCCACGCGAGAACTCGTCGATCCGGTCGCTCGCACCCGGTTCGTCGGACAGCACGACCGTGGGCGACTCCCCCGTGAGCCGTGCGAGGTGCCCGGCGTACGCGCGCGCGTCGGTCTGGTCGGTCGCGATGATCATCGCGCCCGCGTCCGGCACCGTGCGGCGCACCTCGGTCAGCCGCCGGTCCGCGCCGGCGAGCACCGCGGGGATCCACTCACCGCCCGGGTCGAGCGCGGTGCGCCACGCCTGCGCGGTCATGTCCTTGGTGAGCGCCTCGCCCAGGCGCGCGCTGATCTCGTCGCCCGTCTTGGTGCGCCAGCGCATGCTGCCCGAGTAGGACAGGAAGATCACGGGGCGCACGACGTGGTCGCGCAGCGCGTCGCCGTAGCCGTAGCTGTAGTCCGCGACCGAGCGCCGGATGCCCTGCTGGTCGCGCTCGTACTGCACGAACGGGATCGCGGCGGTGTCCGATCGGAAGGGCGTGCCGGTCAGCGCGAGCCGCCGGGTAGCGCCCTCGAAGGCCTCGCGCACGCCGTCGCCCCAGGACAGCGCGTCACCTCCGTGGTGGACCTCGTCCAGGATCACGAGGGTGGGCGCGGCGCTCGTGCGGGCCGCGTGCAGCGCGGGCTTGTTCGCGACCTGCGCGTACGTCACCGCGACGCCGTCGAAGCCGTGCCCGTGGCGGCCCTGCGCGTTGCTGAAGCCCGGGTCGAGCCGGATCCCGACGCGTGCCGCGGCATCGGCCCACTGGCGCTTGAGGTGGTCCGTGGGCGCGACGACCGTCACGCGCCGCACCACGCGGGCCTCGAGGAGCTCGGTCGCGATGCGCAGCGCGAACGTCGTCTTGCCCGCACCCGGGGTCGCCACCGCGAGGAAGTCCCGCGGCGAGCGGGCGCGGTAGAGCTCGAGCGCCTCGGCCTGCCAGGCGCGCAGCTTGCCGGCCGTCCCCCACGGCGCACGCGACGGGAAGGCCGGCGGCAGGTGTGATGCCGCGGACGACGACGCGTGGGTGGTGGACGGTTCGAAGGCGGCGCTCAACGTCCGGACGAGCCGCGGCCGAAGCCCCAGCGGCGTCCGCCGCCCGAGCCGCCCGACGATCCGTCGGAGCCACCCTCGCCGTCCTGCGGCGGCCGGAGCCCCTCGTAGATCTCCTTGC
Source organism: Cellulomonas gelida (assembly GCF_006538725.1). Classification (GTDB taxonomy): domain Bacteria; phylum Actinomycetota; class Actinomycetes; order Actinomycetales; family Cellulomonadaceae; genus Cellulomonas; species Cellulomonas gelida. The sequence goes on along the minus strand of NZ_BJLQ01000003.1, from coordinate 173,575 downwards.
ACACCGGGCAGACCGGGAACTTGTTCGGGTCGCGGCCCGGCACCCAGACCTTGCCGCAGAGCGCCACGACCGGCCTGCCGGTCACCGCGGACTCGGTGATCTTCTCCTTGCGCACGTAGTGCGCGAAGCGCTCGTGGTCGCCCGGCTCGACCTGCTCGGTCGTCTCGGCGCGCTCGAGGACGCTCGTCCCCGTCGCCTGGTCCGGACCGAACGGGTCGTCGGGGCCGGCGGGCGAGGACAGCGGTTCGCTCATGCGGGGAAGTCTACGTCGGGAGTCGGACACTCCTCCCGCGCCGCCCACAGTCCGGGTGGGCCGCGACGCCACCTGCGACGACGCGCGCACGCCCACCCGGACCGCGCTCAGAGCCCTTGCCACGCGGGCTTGGCCGCGTACGTCTCGCGGTAGTAGTCGGCGAGCTGCAGCCTGCTGGCCGCCGCGTCGTCGACCAGCACGGTCACGTGCGGGTGGTGCTGGAGCACGGTCGCGGGCCACATCGCGGAGACGGGACCCTCGACGAGCTGGTGCACCGCCTCGGCCTTGCCGCGCCCCTGTGCGAGCAGGACGAGGTGCCGCGCCGACATGATGGTCGCGAGCCCCTGCGTGAGGCAGTGCGTGGGGACCTGCGACACGTCGTCGTCGAAGAACCGCGCGTTGTCCTCGCGGGTCTGGCGCGTGAGCGTCTTGATGCGCGTGCGCGACGCGAGCGACGAGCCAGGCTCGTTGAACGCGACGTGCCCGTCCGTGCCGATCCCGAGCAGCTGCAGGTCGACGCCGCCCGCGTCCGCGATCGCCTGCTCGAACGCCGCGCAGGCCGCGACCAGGTCCTCGGCGTTGCCGTCCGGCCCCTGCACCGCTCCCGGCGCGAGGTCGACGCGCGAGGCGATCTCCGACTCGATGACGTTGCGGTACCGCTGCGGGTGGTCCGCGGGCAGGCCCACGTACTCGTCGAGCATGAACGCTCGAGCCCGGGCGAACGACAGCCCGGCCTCGTCGTGGCGGCGCACGAGCTCGTCGTAGACCGCGAGCGGGCTCGACCCCGTCGCGAGCCCCAGCACGGTCTGCGGGCGCGCCCGCAGCAGCCGCTCGATCGCGTCGGCCGCGAGCCGGGCCAGCGTGGGCCCGGGGGCGATGACGACCTCCATCAGTGGCCTCCTCGTCCGACGAGCGCGGCTCCGACCGCACCCAGCGGCACGCCGGCCGGCGCGAGCCGCACGCGGCTCGGCAGGTGGGCCGCCGCGAGGAACGGCGACGACGCGGCCTGGCGGTCGAGCTCGGTCACGAGGCCCCGCAGCAGCGGCTCGCCGAGCTGGCTCACCCCTCCCCCGATCACGATCCGCCCGACATCGCACGTCAGGACGAGCACACGAACGGCGCCGGCGACCGCGGCCAGGAACTCGTCGCGGACGCGCACCGCGTGCTCGTCGCCCGCGGCCGCCGCCTCGAACACCTCGACGGGCGCCGGACGACCCGTGCGGGACGGCCACGCGGCGTCGAGCGCCGAGCCGGACGCGTACCGCTCGAGGCAGCCCGACTGGCCGCACTTGCACGGCAGCCCGTCGGGCACGTACCGCAGGTGACCGATCTCGCCCGCGGCGCGGTGAGGACCGCGACGCAGACGCCCGTCGAGCATGAGGCCGGCCGCGAGCCCAGTGCCGAGCGCGATGAACGCGAGGTCGTCGACCGGGCCCTCACCCGCCTGCGCGAGGTGCTGCGCGGTGCCGAGGACGGCCGCGTTGAGGTCGTTCTCGAGGCGGACCGGCAGGCCGTCGAGCGCGCGGGAGACGAGCGCCGCGAGCGGTGCGCTGCCCTCGATCCCGAGGTTGACCGCGTTGGCGACGGTGCCGCTCTCCGGGTCGACCACGCCGGGGACCCCGACACCGATGCCGGCCACGTCGGCCGGGTCGACACCCGCGGTCGCCAGGACGCGGCGCACCGCGTGCCCGACGTCGGACGCGATCTGCTCGGCGCCCGTGCGCGTGACCATGACGTCGCGTGCGACGACCTGCCCGCGGTCGTCGAGCAGGATGGTCACCGTGCTGCTGCCGCCGATGTCGACACCGACCGCATCGCGCCCGGGGGTCCCGCCGCGCCCGGCCGGGCCGGGGGCGGGCGTGCTGTGCTGGGACATGCGCGTCAGCCCTTGACCGCGCCGGACACGAGGCCGGAGGTCATCCGGCCCTGCACGAACAGGAAGAAGACGATGACGGGGATCGCGATGAGCGTGGACGCGGCCATCACCTGGCCCCAGTCGACGCCGCGATTCGCCGACGCCGACAGGAAGTTGCGCAGCCACAGCGGCAGAGTCTGGTTCGAGTTCAGCGCGACGAGCGCGATCGTGAACTCGTTCCACGCCTGCAGGAACGCGTACACGCCCGAGGCCACGAGCCCCGGCGCGAGCAGCGGGAACGTGATGCGCAGGAACGCCTGCGTGCGCGAGAGCCCGTCGACCATGGCCGCCTCCTCGAGCTCGGCCGGGACGCCCGCGACGAAGCCGCGCAGCATCCAGATCGTGAACGGGATGATGGCCGCGGTGTAGAGGACGGTCACGCCGATCACCGAGTCGAGCAGGTGCGCGCCCGAGAGCATCTTGTACTGCGCGATGAACAGGCCCTCGGCGGGCAGCATCTGGATGAACAGCACGGCGAGCACGAACGACGTGCGGCCACGGAACTTCCACCGGCTGATCGCGAGCGCCCCGAGGAACGCGAAGGCCAGCACCAGCACGACCGTGAGCAGGGTGATCGCCACGCTCATGCCCAGCGCCGCGGTGAAGCTGCCGCCCTCCAGGACGCGCCGGAAGTTGACCGCGGTCGCGTGCAGCGGAAGGAACTGCGGGGTCGTCGCACGCAGGTAGGCCGCGGGCGTGAACGCCGACAGGACCATCCAGTAGACCGGGAACACCCACAGCAGCGAGGCGAGGACGCCCAGGGTCCCGAGCGCGAACGAGCGCACCCGGCGGCGGCCCGCCCGGGGGGCGTGCTTCTTGGCCGCGACGGCACTCGCCCTGACGTGCGGCGTGCGGACGGGCGCGACGGCGCTCATGCGTCCTCCTTCATGAGGCTGCGGACGTACGGCCAGCTCAGCGCGACGGTGAGCAGCAGCACGAAGATCGAGACGGCGGCCGCGCCGCCGAAGTCCTGGCGGCTCATGCCGAGCTCGTAGATGAAGTTGCCCAGCAGGTTCGTCTCGGACACCGGGGCGCCCGCGTCCTGCAGGAGGCGGATCTGGGCGAACACGCGCAGGTCCCAGATGATCTGCAGGAGCAGCACGATCGACAGCACGGGGCGGACCATCGGCATCAGGATGTGCCAGAACTGCTGGCGACCGTTGGCGCCGTCGATGCGCGAGGCCTCGAGGACCTCCTCGGGCACGGCGGTCAGCCCTGCGTACATCGACAGCGCGACGAACGGCACGGACATCCAGACGATGATGATCGTCGCGACCAGGAAGAACGTGAACGGCTGCGAGAGCCAGGAGTACCCGGCGAAGCTGTCGAAGCCGAGCTGCACGAGCAGCCAGTTCACGACGCCCGTGCGGTAGTCGAACAGCCACTTGAAGACCGTCACGCCCGCGACCATCGGCATGGCCCACGCGAGCAGCAGGCACACCTGCAGCATGAGGCGGACGGGCGTGGCGACCGCGCGCATCAGGAGCGCGAACGCGAACCCGATCACGACCGTGAGGAACGCGTTGACGAGGCAGAAGGCGATCGAGCGGGCGACGACCGCCCACAGGGCGTCGTCGGTGAAGACCCGCACGAAGTTGTCCAGGCCGACGAACGTCGGCGCCTGACCGAACTGCTGCTCGAGGCCGAACTTCTGCACCGACATGACGATCTGCTTGCCCACCGGGTAGGCGAGGCCGGCGACCAGCGCGACGAGCGCGGGGACCAGGAGCAGGTAGGGGGCGGCCGGGGTGCGGCGCCGGCGCGGGGCGGGCGGCTCGTCGGGCGGGCCACCGGGGGCGGCGTGGCCGCTGTGCGCGGGCACGCCGAGGGCAGCGTCGTGGGACATGAGTGATCTCCTGTGTGCCGAGGCGTGGCCTCGGGGCTGCCGTCCGCGAGGGTGCGCGGGGGGTGTGCACCCTCGCGGACGGCTGGTCGGTCCGCGGGTGACCGGGCCTGCGCGGCCCGGTCACCCGCGATCGGGCGTCAGCCCGCGGCGCCACCGTTGAGCATGGGCGTCAGCTTGGCGTCGTACTCCTTCGCCAGCGCGGCGACGTCGCCGCCGTCGGCGATCTTCTGGAACAGCTCCTCGTAGACGAACGCGCCCTCGATCGCGGCCCAGCCCGGCGCGGCCGGGGTGAGCTTGGAGGCGGCCGCCGTCTCGATCATCGTCTGCGCGAACTTGTCGTCGCCCAGCGAGGACACGTAGTCGGAGTTGCCCGGGCCGAGGCCCGCACCGCCGAGCATCGTCTGGTACTCCTTCGAGAAGACGATCCGCAGCAGGTTCTCCGCGAGCTCCGGGTGCTTCGACTTCGCCGACACGGCGATGTTCGAGCCACCGGCGAAGACCGGCGCGATGCCGCCGTCGGTGCCCGGCAGGGCGAAGATGTCGAACTTCGTGTCGTCCGCCATGCCGTCGCGCACCTCCTCGCCCGCGTCGTTCTTCGTGATGTCACCGATCGACCAGCGCGCCCAGCCCGGCGCCATGATCGTCGCCGCCGAGGGCGGCGTGCCGTCGGTGCCGTCGTTCAGGAAGTCCCAGTACGCGACGTCCCGCTCGGTCGAGGGCAGGTTCGACGCGTCCTGGTAGACCTTCTGCCACTGCTCGAGACCCTTGATGGTGTTCGGGTCCGAGAGCGTCGAGGTCCAGGTGGTGCCGTCCACCGTCGCGAGCTCGCCGCCGTTGGCGAACACCCACGAGATGCCGTTGCGCCAGTCCTGGCCACCCATCGCGAAGCCCGACTGCGTGTCGGTCTTGAGCTTGGCGACCGACTCCGAGAACTCCGAGAGCGTCTTGGGCACCTCGAGGCCGGCGGCCGTCCAGATGTCCTTGCGGTAGAACATGTAGCGCGAGCCGAAGTAGTACGGCAGCGCGTAGTTCTTGCCGTCGACCGCGCCGACGTCGACGAACGACTGCAGCAGCTTGTCGCCGCCCAGCTCGTCGTACAGCGGCGTCAGGTCACGGAACGCACCCACGGTCGTGAAGGTCGGCGACTGCGTGTTGCCGATCTCGACGACGTCCGGCGTGTTCGCCTCGTCGGGCAGCGAGGTCGTCAGCTTGGTGACCAGGTCGGGCCAGGCGATCTCCTCGATGTTCAGCGTCGACCCGGGGTTCTCCGCGGCGAACGTGTCCTTGAGGTACTGGCGCAGGTCCTTGTTGGTGTCGCCACCGGCCAGCCAGAGCGTGATCTCGGCGGCCTCAGGCGTCTTGTCTCCGCCGGCGGTCGTCGCGTCGTCCGACGGCGTGTCGGCAGAGCTGCAGGCGGTCAGCGCGAGCGTCGCCGCCACGCCGAGGGCCGCGAACCGTAGCATCTTCACGTTGGGGTTCCTCCCGTGTGCGAGGCGAGCGCCGGGGCGGCGGTCGCCGGGGTGGTGCCTTGACCTGCAAGGGGGCGGCTCGGGGTCGTCACGTGACCCCGAGCTGCCCCGACAGGACGAGCACTGCCGCACCGGCCAGCGCTCCGTCCTCGTCGAGCGATCCCATCCGCACGGTCAGCCCACGCCCGATCACGGGCATGGTCCGGGTCCGGATGGCGGTGAGCGCCGCCTCGCGCAGGGGACCGTCCAGCAGCTCCGTGGGGCCGGAGAGCAGGACCTCTGCGAGGTCGAGCGCGCTGACGACGGGTGCCAGGGCGATCCCCAGCATCCGTCCCGCCGACGCCAGGGCGGCGTCGGAGTCCTCGGGGTCGAGACCCGCGATGCGGCGGCGCAGGGCCGGCACGCTCAGCACGGTCTCCAGGCAGCCGGCTCGGCCGCACGCGCACGCGAGCGGGATCTCGCCGGGGGTGCTGGCGTCGACGACCGTCACGTGGCCGATCTCGCCCGCGGCGTTGTTGCGGCCCAGGACGAGCGCGCCGTCGACGACGAGTCCCGCGCCGACGCCCTCCCCCACGGTCAGGACCATCGAGCCCCGGCCTGACGCCTTGCCGAACGTGAACTCGCCGAGCGCGCGCGAGTTGGCGTCGTTCGCGACGTGCACGGGGACGTCGAGACGGTCGCGCAGCAGCGTGGCGAGCGGCAGGTCGTACCAGCCACGGTTCGGCGCCTGGACGACGTGGCCGTCGGTCGTGATGACGCCCGGCGACGCGATGCCGATGCCGATCACGGGCCGGTCGGCCGCGGCGAGCAGCGCGCGGCACACCGTCTCGAGCGCGTCGACCGCGGCGTCGCCCGCACGCCCGTCGAGCGGGGCTGCGTGCCGGGTGATCACCTCGCCGGTGAGCGTGAGCACCGCGCCGTGGATCGTGGCGTCGTCGGTGAGGTCGACAGCGACCACCTGGAACGCCTGCGTGCGCATCCCGACGAGTGTCGCGGGCTTGCCGACCTTGCCCTCGGCCCGCACGCCGAGCTCCTCGACCAGGCCCTCGTCGATGAGATCACCGACGAGCGTCGAGACCGTCACGCGGGTCAGGCCGCTGCTGCGCGCGATGTCCGCGCGGGACGACGGGCCGGTGTGGAACAGGTGAGCCAGCACGAGCGACCGGTTGTGGACCCGGGCGTGCCCAGGGAGCACCTTGGCGGTGGGCCGCAGGGCTCGTCCGGCGCGTGCACCGGGGCTCGTGGTCGCTTGCATGTTTGTTAGTAGACCTTCCTTATTAATCGCCGTCAAGGCTCGACGGTGACTGTGATCACATCGTGATCGTCTGTTCACACGCCTGTTTCGTGGGGCGCGCCGACGGCGCGAACCGCGCGCGCCGTCGGCGGGGCGCCAGGTCAGCGCGAGGGGCGTCCGCGCGTGTCGACGACGAGCCACGTGGCCGCGCCGAGCGCGGCGGAGACCAGCAGCACCGAGGGCCAGGCGCCGAGCGCGGTCCGAGCCAGCACGTGCGAGGCCACGAACCCGAGTGCACCGAGCACGACGACGACCGCGACCCGCCACGGGCCGGCGGTACGCCACGACCGCTGCACGCACCACGCCGCGCCGAGCACCAGCACCGCTCCCCCGAGCGCACGCACCCCGGTCGCCTGAGCGACGGCGAACCCGGCGACGAGGCTGACGGCGGCGATCAGGGCGGTGGGTACGCGTCGGGTCACCGCGTCACTGTAGGTCGGACGAGCTGCTCGTCCGCCCGCGCGTCGGTCCTCGCCCCCGTCCGCGGCCCGGTCCTCGCCCCGGTCCCCGTGCTGGTCCTGAGCAGGTCCCGCCCCGGTCCCGTGCGGCGCCGCACGCGCGCGCACTAGGTTGGAGACGTCCGCGCGCACCGAGCCGCACCGGTTCGTCGTCGCCGCGCTCCGTGACACCCCGCTCCCAGAGCCACCCGGAGGGAACCCCATCGTGACCAGCCCCATCGACGCCACGACGACGAGCGCGTGGCAGGACCTGTCCGCGCACGAGTCCACGCTCACCGCGGACCTGCGCGGCTGGTTCGCCGCGGACCCGCAGCGGGCGCAGCGGCTCACGTTCCGCCTCGCGGACCTGCACGTCGACCTGTCGAAGAACCTCGTCACGGACGAGACGCTCGCGCTCCTGGTGCGCCTCGCCGAGGAGACGGGCGTCGCCGACCGCCTGCAGGCGATGCTGCGCGGCGAGCACATCAACGTCACCGAGGACCGCGCGGTGCTGCACACCGCGCTGCGCCGCCCGGCGGGCGCCACCCCGCCCCTCGTCGTCGACGGCCAGGACGTGGACGCGGACGTGCAGGCCGAGCTCGCGAAGGTCTACGCGTTCGCGGACAAGGTGCGCTCCGGCCAGTGGACGGGTGTCACGGGCGCACCCGTGAAGACCGTCGTCAACATCGGCATCGGCGGATCCGACCTCGGCCCCGTCATGGTCTACGAGGCGCTCAAGCCGTACGTGCAGGAGGGCCTCGAGGTCCGCTTCGTCTCGAACATCGACCCGTCCGACCTCGCCGAGAAGGTCAAGGGCCTCGACCCGACGACCACCCTGTTCATCGTCGCGTCCAAGACGTTCGGCACGCTCGAGACGCTCACCAACGCGCGACTCGCGCGTCAGTGGCTCTGGGACCAGCTCGCCGCCGCGGGTCACCCCGCGGACACCGACGAGGCGCGGACCGCTGCCGTCGCGCAGCACTTCGTCGCGGTCTCGACCGCGCTCGACAAGGTCGCGGCGTTCGGCATCGACCCGGCCAACGCGTTCGGCTTCTGGGACTGGGTCGGCGGCCGCTACTCGGTCGACTCGGCGATCGGGACGTCGGTCGCGATCGCGATCGGCCCCGAGGCGTTCGGCGAGCTGCTCGCCGGCTTCCACGCGGTCGACGAGCACGTCGCGACCACGCCGCTCGCGAGCAACGTCCCCGTCCTCATGGGTCTGCTGAACGTCTGGTACGTCAACTTCCTCGGCGCCCACACGCACGCCGTGCTCCCCTACGCGCAGTACCTGCACCGGTTCCCGGCGTACCTGCAGCAGCTCACGATGGAGTCGAACGGCAAGTCGGTCCGCTGGGACGGCACGCCCGTCACGACGGCCACCGGCGAGGTGTTCTGGGGCGAGCCCGGCACCAACGGCCAGCACGCGTTCTACCAGCTCATCCACCAGGGCACGCGCCTGATCCCGGCGGACTTCATCGCCGTGGCCAACCCCGCGCACCCGCTGCAGGACGGCGACGCCGACGTGCACGGCCTGTTCCTGGCGAACTTCTTCGCGCAGACCAAGGCCCTCGCGTTCGGCAAGACGGCCGACGAGGTGCGCGCCGAGGGCACGGACGAGGCGATCGTCCCCGCGCGCGTGTTCTCCGGCAACCGTCCGACGACGTCGATCCTCGCCTCCGCGCTGACGCCCTCCGTGCTCGGCCAGCTCATCGCGCTGTACGAGCACATCACGTTCGTGCAGGGCGTCGTCTGGGGCATCGACTCGTTCGACCAGTGGGGTGTCGAGCTCGGCAAGAAGCTCGCGCTCGAGATCGCGCCCGCGGTCGAGGGCGACGCCGCGGCGCTCGACGCCCAGGACCCGTCGACGAAGTCCCTGATCTCGACGTACCTCGCGTTGCGCGACTGACCGACGAGACCCAGGAACGGGTGGGGAGGCGCGGGCTCCGAGCGCGCCTCCCCACCCCTTCGTCGTCGTGGTGTCAGGGGGTGACCACCACGCGACCCGCGGCGCCCTTCTCGGCGTCCGACATCACGTGCGAGACGAACGGATACGTGCCGGCCTGCGGGAACGTCAGCTCGACGAACCCGCCCTCGGCGGGCTGCAGCGCGAGCACCTGCGACCCGCCCGTGCCGGTCGACCCGCCGTCGCGCAGCGTGTACTCGCCCTCGCGGTACACGGTGTGGAACTGCCCGCCGACGACGTGGAACGCGCTCGGCCGGTTCGGCCCCGAGTCGAGCACCCAGAACCGGACGGGCTGCCCGACGGTCGCGGCCAGCGGCCGGTCGCGGTACTGGTTCGCGTAGCCGTTGAGCACCACGAGGTCGGGCATCTGCGTGGCGACCTTCGCCGCGTCCACCTCGCCGCCCTGCGCGCCGAGGTAGAGCTCGGACTGCACGACGACGTACTGCCGGTCGACCGGCGCGAGCCCGTCGGGCTCGATGACGACCGCGCCCGACATGCCGTTCGCGATGTGCGTCGACATCGGCATGGTCGAGCAGTGGTACATCCAGATCCCGGACCGCGTGGCGGTGAACGCGTACGTCAGCTCCTCGCCCGGCGCGATGGTCCGCATGACGTCGTCGGGGGCGAGCGCGCCCGCGTGGAAGTCGATCGAGTGGCCGATCGAGCCGTCGTTGACGAGCGTCACGACGAAGCGGTCGCCGACGCGTCCGTGCAGCACGGGACCCGGCGCCGTGCCCCCGAACGTCCACAGCCGTTGCGTCACCCCCGGGGCGACCTCGCGCACGACCTCCTGCACGACGAGCCGCACGTGCCGCGTCACCGGACCCTCGTCGGGGCCGAGCGGAGCGAGCGTCGCGTCGCGGGCGACGAAGTCCGGGTCCGGCTCGGCCATGAGGTCGAGCAGGTCGGCGGCCGACCCGGAGCCGGAGGCCGTGCCCTCGCCCGGGTCGCCACCGTGGTGCGGCATCGCGTGGTCCTGGCCGCCCGTGACACCCTCGTCGGGACGCTCGCCGGAGCCCGGGTCGACCGGCGACGCGACCTCGGCGTCGCCCGTGACGACGATCGCCAGCGTCATCCCCATGAGCCGGTGACCGGCCACGGAGCACCATGCGTCGAGCCCCGCGCCCACGACCCCCACGTCCACCCGCGCGCTCTCGCCGGGCGCGAGCCGACCGCTGGTCGCCCCGTTGGCGACGACCAGGTCGTGGACGTCGTCGTCGACGTTCGTCACCTCCAGCACGAGCCGGTCGCCTGCGGGGACCTCGATCCGGGACGGCGAGAAGCGCATGCGGCCGGCCTCGACCTGGACGGTCGTGGTGCGCCCGGTCGCGACGACCTCGCCCGAGCCGTCACCCGAGGCGCTCGCCGTGGCGATGCCGGCGGCGGGCGGGTCCATCGCGACGCCCACCACGACCGCGAGCGCGAGCGCACCCACGCCCACCGCGAGCGCCCCCGACCGGTGCGTCGGGCGTGCGCCGGCCGAGGGCGCGGCCGGCACCGGGCGCCGGGCGATGAGCACCGCGCGCAGCGCGAGCACGACGAACGACACGAGAGCGCCCAGCACGACGAACGACACGACCACCCGGACGGCGCTCGGCACGGGCGCGCAGAACAGCAGCAGGCCACCGTTGACCAGCACGAGCCGCACCAGACCACCGCGGTCGAGCTCGGCCGCGGTGCGGCGCGCGACCGCAGGCCCGCCCCCGAGCACGACGGGCAGCAGGTGCGACAGCGCGCCGATCAGCACCTGCGCCGCGAAGCCGACGACGAACGGGGCGACGAGCCCGCGCACCCGGTCGACGGCGACGTCCCAACCCGGTGCGGCCGCGACGACGACCCCGAAGGCCAGCACCGAGCCGACGAACCAGGCGACCGACGCGGCGAGCGAGCCCGGCGCGAAGGTGGGCGGGACGTGCACGGGTGCGGTGCGCGCGGGCAGGTCGCGCGCGGCGTTCGCGGCGACCACGGGCGCCGCGGCGCGGCGCTGGCGCCACATGACGGCGGCGACCAGCCCGGCACCGGCGCTCACGACCACGCATCCCACGGGCACGAGCCAGCGCACGCCGGTGGCAGCCGCCACGACGAGCACCCCGAGCCCGGCCAGGACCACGGGCAGCGCCCGGCGGCCGTCCCGCTCGTCGGCGGGTTCGATCCGCGCGTGCTGGACCGTGGGCCACAGCACCATGAGCGTGCCGAGCACGGTCGTCGCGACCCACCCGACGAGCGTCAGGACGACGTGCGCGACGTACAGGCGCCCGTGCGCGGCGTCGGACAGGGTGCCGCGCGCGAGCACGACGCCGCACGCGACGCCGAACGGCAGGGCGGCGCCCGCGCAGACGTACCAGCGCACGAGTGGGCGGAACCGCGTCGGCAGCGCGCCGCGCATCTGCCGCGCCAGGACGACCGCCTGCGCGAGCCCGGCACCGGCGACCAGTACCGAGCCGGGCACGACGAGCGCGAAGCTCGGCAGCGCGAGCCCCGCGACGACGAGCAGCGCGCCGACCGTGTGCGCCGCGAGGCGCGCCGTGAGCCCGCGACGCCCACCGGGGACCGGCGTGCGCAGCAGGGTGTCGGCGAAGTGCTGGCTCCACAGCAGGATCGCGGTGGTGACGGCGCCGAGCAGCAGCAGGTGCACCATGAGCCACTGCGCCGCGGGCACCCACCGGTGCGCGACGGTGAGGAGCGCGGCCGCGGCGAGCCACGCCAGGACGAGCGCGTTGGCGCGCAGGTGCCAGGTCGCGCGGGTCATGCCACGACCTCCAGCTGCGCCCCGGCCACGTCGACGGTGTCGGCCACGTCCCCGGTCCGCGTCACGCCGTCCCCGACCGGAGCAGCCTGCGGGCGGGCGGGCCGCGCGGGCGCGCCCCGCAGGACGCTCGTCGCGGCGACGACCACGAACGCGAGGACGGCGACGACGTTGCCGACGCCGCCGGCCTGCACCGCCCACGGCACGTCGCGTGCGTCGCCCACGAGCAGGCGCAGCACGAGCGTCGCGTGCAGCAGCGCCAGCGGGCCGTACATCACCGGGCGGTAGGGCAGCGGCCGGCGCAGCACCGCGGGCAGGATGACCGGCGCGTGCGCCATGACCATCGACATCACGAACCCGAGGAAGACCGCGTGCAGCACGGCGTCGTACCGCACGCCGCTGGACACCGGCCCACCGACCAGCCAGATCGCGCCCGCCACTGCGAGCCACGCGAACGCGCCGAGCATCGCGACCGCCATGAAGCGCGGCAGCCCGTGCCCGCGCACGGTGCGTCGCGCGACGTCGAACCGCACGAGGAGCGCGACGGTCCCGACGAGCGCCGCACCGAGCACCGCCGTGCCCACCCCCGGCCACAGCAGCGCGAGCGCGGCGCCACCGACGACCGCGAGCGACGCGACGAGCAGACCGCGCTCGGCCAGTGCGGGCAGCGGGACGATGCGCATGAGCTCGAGCCGCTCCCCCACGATCGTCAGGACGAGGAACGCGACCAGCCACGGCGCGAGCGCCGGCACCGGCACTCCCGCGGCCCACAGCGTCGCGCCGCCGAGCGCGCCGAGCGCGCCCAGGCCCTGGATCGCGATCGCCGGATCGGCGCGACGACCCCAGGCCGCGCCGTACAGCGCGACGAGCACCGCGGAGCCAGCCACGAGACACGCGCGACCCGCGGCGAGCGGCGCGGGCGAGATCAGCAGCAGCCCGCCGACGCCGAGCAGCAACGGCGCCGCCCAGGCCCACGGGCGCGCGCGCTCGGCGCTCGTCGCGGGCGCGAGCGCCACGGCGCGTTCGAGGGCGACGAGCGTCCCGACGAAGCCGAGGACCATGAGCGGCCCGTGCACGTCCGGGAGACGGTCGAGCTCGACGGGTGCGGGCAGGCCGAGCAGCGTCAGCGCGGCGTCGAGGCCCGCGAGCAGTGCGACCCCGGCCGGCAGCAGGAGCGCGAGACGCGCTCCCGGGCCGACGCGTCGTGACGTCTTTTCCACGTCGTCACCGTATTTAACCCGTCCTCGACGCCGCGCGGGACCGAGGTCCCTCCTTCCGCCCCGGTCACCTGGCCCGATACTGACCCCATGCCCGCCACCCGTCGCAGCCCCGCGGAGCGCACGCTCGCCGCCGCGAGCCGCGTCGACCTGCTGCACATCCTGCAGCGAGGGGGTTCGCACACGGTCGGCGCCCTGGCCCGCGCGACGGGCCTGCACGAGAACACCACGCGCGAGCACCTCGCCCGACTCGTCCACGACGGCTACGCGGTGCGCGCCCCCGAGGAGCGCACCGTGCGCGGCCGGCCGCGCATGCTCTACCGCGCCGCGTCGGCCGACGACGCGCGCCACGACCCCATCGCGATGGGACGGCTCGAGGAGTCGATCGCGCACGTCGCGCTCACGAAGGTGCTCATCAGCGGGTTCGGCCGAGACCTGGGACCGACCCGCGAGGCGGCCCGGTCCGCCGGACGCGCGCTCACGGCCCCGGGCGGCGCACTCGAGCCGCCGCTGGACGGCGACCGGCCGGCGGACGACGACCGCTCGCCGGCGGCCGAGCAACGCCAGCTCGACGCGCTCGAGGGACACCTCGACCGGCTCGGCTTCGACCCCGAGCGGGACGACGACACGCTGCGCGTCGACCTGTGGCGCTGCCCCTTCCTCGAGCTCGCGCGCGAACGGCCCGACGTCGTGTGCAGCGTGCACCTGGGACTCGCGTCCGGCGTGCTCGAGGCCGCGGGCGGCCCGCTCGCGGCGGACCGCCTGCGCCCGTTCGTCGGGCGTGAGCACTGCGTGCTCGAGCTGCGCCGCGACCGACCGGGCCTCGTGGACGTCGATCTGAGCGAGGCAAGGCCCTAGGTCCCATTTCCACGGCGGATCCCGTGGAAATGTCGCACCATCGAGCGCATGCTCGCCTCGTGCCGACGTTCACGCCACGCGGCGCACGCTCGACCCGAACGACCCACCCGCCGCTCAGCCACGCCACGGAGGCCAGCATGACCACGCAGCACGTCGACATCCTGGGCAGCGCCCCGCAGGAGCCCGAGGCCACGGGGCACAGCTGCGGCTGCGGCGGCCACGACGAGGCCGACCCTGTCCTCGACGTCCGGGCGATCCCCCACGCGATCCGGCACGCGACCGTGTTCGGCGCGTTCGAGGCGATCGCCCCGGGCCAGGCCCTCGTGATCGTCGCGCCGCACCTGCCGCGGCCGCTGCTCGCGCAGCTCGCCGAGCGCGCGCCGATCGACACCGAGGTCCTCGTCGACGGACCGGACGCCTGGACCGTCCGCATCACGCGCCGCGCCTGAGCGACGCCCCCGCACCACGCGACCCCTCCGGCCTACCGCGTCGACGGCCGGAGGGGTCGCGTGCCCTCCCGAGGCGTCAGCGCAGCAGCATGCGCGGCCGGTGCGGCAGCGCCGGCCGTCAGAGCAGCGGGAGCACCAGCCGGGTCACGTTCTGCGACGGGTCGCCGTCCGGGTCCGGGTCGGTCACGTACTCCTCCCAGAAGTCGCCTCGACCCTGCAGGCCGCGCTCGGCGCACCACGCGACGAGGATGCTCCACGCGTCGCCCAGCCCGTCGTACGGACCCTGGTACGTGCCGATCGCCGCGGGACCGCCGCTCATCGTCAGGAGCTCGACTCCGTCGACCGCCGCGTCCGACGGGACCGCGAACCCCGCGGCGACATCGACGTCGGCCGCGGGCATCTGCGCGTACCACCCGATCGCCGGACCCTGCGGCTCCACGCCGGCAGCGCCCAGCGCGGCCGCGACCTGTCCGTACGCGCGGTCGTAGAACGCGGCGAGCTCGTCCATCCGCACGCGCTCGCGCACGACCGCTGCCGTGGTCGTCGTCAGCTCGACCTGCTCGATCTCCATGACCCCTCCTCGTCGACGCTTCGCACCCTCTCGCACGCCGGACGCCGACGCCACCCCGCGCGCGGCCAGGGCAACGGTCCTGCTCCGGAGCCGGCGGCCGGCGGCGCCCGTGCCGGTGCGCGCGTCGTCGTGTGCCAACCTGGTGGCGTGGCAGAAGCGGTGCGGGCGCGCGTGGACGCGTGGTGCTGGGCCGTGCGCCTGTTCCCGACGCGGTCGGCCGCCGGCGCCGCCTGCCGCGCGGGCCACGTCCGCGTGAACGGTGAGCGCGCGAAGCCCGCAACGATCGTCGTGCCGGGCGACGAGGTGCACGTGCGCGGTGGTGAGCGCGAGCGGATCGTCGAGGTGCGTCGGACCGTCGTCAAGCGTGTCGGCGCGGTCGTCGCGGTCGAGTGCTACCTCGACCGCTCCCCCGCCCCGGTCCCGAAGTCGCAGGTCGCGCTCGCCGGCGCACGCGACCGCGGCACGGGCCGCCCCACCAAGCGCGACCGCCGCCAGCTCGACCGGCTCCGCGGCCGCGACTGACGAGGTCCCCCGCGCGCGGTCGGCCCACGCGCTCGGATCCGTCAGGGCGCCTCGGCGCTGCCGTCCAGCGCGCGCAGGCGGCTGATCAGCGCCTGGGCGTCGAACGGTGCCCGGACCTTGGTGTCGTTGTCGAAGTAGACGAACACGTCGCGCCCCGCGGGTGCGGGCGCGGCGGGCGGGCCGAGCCGACGCGCGTCCGCCGGCTCCCCGCCGGCGGACCAGGCACGCACGCGGTCCGCCCAGCGCACGATCGCCGGCTCGTCGTACCCGCTGGTGTACAGCTCGCGGTCGCCGTGCAGGCGGACGTACACGACGTCCGACGTGACGTCCTCGAGCACGGGCCAGCGGCCCGCGGTGTCCGCGACGACGACCCCGATGCCGTGCTCGCGCGCGAGCGCGACGAACGCGGGGTCGGCGAACGACCGGTGCCGGACCTCGAGCACGTGGCGCAGCGGCCGGTCGGCGTCGGTCGTCGTCCACGCGCGGCCGTCCAGGCGTTCGTCGTGCTCGGCCGCGAGCGCCGCCGCGGCCCCGGTCGTGCGTGGCAGCAGCGCGAAGAACCCGGCGAGCCGGTCGGCGTCGAACCCGAGCGTCGGCGGGAGCTGCCACAGCAGCGGTCCGAGACGCGGACCGAGCGCGAGGACGCCCGAGGCCAGGAAGTTCGCCACCGGCGTGCGCACGTCGGCGAGCTTCTTCATGTGGGTCACGAACCGCGGACCCTTGACCGACAGGACGAACTCGTCGGGCACCTGCTCCGCCCACGCCTGATAGCTCGCGGGCCGCTGCAGCGCGTAGAACGAGCCGTTGACCTCGATGCTCGTCAGGCGCTGCGCCGCGTACGGCAGCTCGAGCCGCTGCGGCAGCCCGGGCGGGTAGAACACGCCGCGCCACGGCGCGTACCTCCAGCCCGAGATCCCGACGCGCACCGTCATGCCGCCCAGCCTGCCGTGCCCGCCGGCGCTCGGCAGGCCGTGGACCGCCCGTGCCCCACGCGACGGGTGAGGCACGGTGGCGGACGATGTGTCTGCCCGTGTCGATCTGCCGTCGCACCGCGCGTCACCCGGGTGCGAGGCACCACGGCCCGCACGCGACCAGTCCAGGAGGACACCATGAAGTACCTGATGCTCGTCTGCGAGGACCCCACCGCGGAGCCCTACCGGCGCGAGGACGACGACATCGAGACCTGGGTCGCGACGACTCACGACGTGCGCGTGGTCGGCGAGCGGCTGCGGCCGATCGCCGAGGCACGGACGGTGCGCGTGCGCGGCGGGGAGCTGTCCGTCACCGACGGGCCGTACGCCGAGGTCGGGGAGCAGATCGCCGGCTTCGACGTGCTCGAGTGCGACTCGTTCGACCAGGCGGTCGAGGTCGCCTCGCGGCACCCGATGGCGCGGTTCGGCCGGCTCGTCGTGCGTGAGGCGTGGCCGTTCGAGGACGGGACCACGCTGCTCGAGTGATGCGAGCGCCCGACGCCTCCGCCGGGACCAACGTCCCGGGTAGGCTGACGGCATGAGCGAACCCGTCCTGCAGCGTCGCGACGACGACCGCTCCGGCTCCCCGGAGCGCGCGGTCACCGTCTTCTTCGCCTTCGTGCTGTTCTTCGCCGGTCTCGCGTTGTTCGCGATCGCGTTCCAGGTCGTCGACGCGGCCAAGCCCTGGGTGTTCTTCGGCGGGATCGCCGCGATCAGCCTCGCGTTCGCGATCCCCACGACGATCGTCCCCGCGCTCGAGGACCGCTGACGCGCTCCACGACCCGGACGAACCCTCCCGCACCACCACGAGAGCCGCGGCCCACCACGGGGGCCGCGGCTCTCGTCGTCCGCTCTCACGCGCGTGCGAGCGGAACATGTGACCTTCGACTCAGTGCGGTCGCGACCTGCGCTCCTACGTTCGAGGGGAGAGCACTCACTCCGTCTCTGGGGAGATCGTGGACACCGCCGCCCGCACCAGCACCGCACCCGTCACGACACGCGCCGACGCGGGAGAGCCGGGTGGTCGCCGACGACGGCGCCCGCTGCGGGTGCTCGCCCCGGTCGCCGCGCTGCTCGCGCTCCTGAGCGGCTGCGCGCAGTCGACGTCGACGGGCGAGTCGACCGTGCACGGCGGCGAGGCGAGCCTCGCGCTGCCGGACCTCAGCCAGGTCACGGTGCTCGGCGGGATGTCCGGCCGCACGCTGCTCGGGCTGGGCCTGATCGTGTGCGTCATGGGCCTGGCGATGGGCGTCGCGACCTACTTGCAGATGCGCAAGCTCGAGGTGCACACCTCGATGCGCGAGGTCTCCGAGCTCATCTACTCGACCTGCAAGGCGTACCTGTCGCAGCAGGGCAAGTTCCTCGTGGTGCTGTGGGCGTTCATCGCCGCGGTGATCGTCGTGTACTACAAGGTGCTCGTCGGCTTCGGCTGGGGACGCGTCGCCGTGGTCATCGCCTTCAGCCTCATCGGCATGGCGGGCTCGTACTCGGTCGCGTGGTTCGGGATCCGCGTCAACACGCTGGCCAACAGCCGCGTCGCGTTCGCGAGCCTGCGCGGCAAGCCGCTCCCCCTGCACCGCATGCCGCTCAAGGCCGGCATGTCGATCGGCATGGTGCTCATCAGCCTCGAGCTGCTGATGATGCTCATCATCCTGATGTTCCTGCCGCGGGAGATCGCCGGCGCGTGCTTCATCGGCTTCGCGATCGGTGAGTCGCTCGGCGCGAGCGCGCTGCGCATCGCCGGTGGCATCTTCACCAAGATCGCAGACATCGGCTCCGACCTCATGAAGATCGTGTTCAAGATCAAGGAGGACGACGCCCGCAACCCCGGTGTGATCGCGGACTGCACGGGCGACAACGCGGGTGACTCGGTCGGTCCGTCGGCCGACGGCTTCGAGACGTACGGCGTGACGGGCGTCGCGCTCGTGACGTTCGTGCTGCTGGGCGTGCACGACCCGGCGGTGCAGGCCAGCCTGCTCGTGTGGATCTTCGTGGTCCGCGCCGTGATGATCGTCGCGTCGGCCGCGTCCTACCAGCTCAACGACCTGTGGACCGCGCGCCGGTACCGCGACGCCGACCACATGGACTTCGAGCGCCCGCTGTCGAACCTCGTGTGGCTGACCTCGGCGGCCTGCATCGTCGCGACGTTCCTGACCACCTGGTTCGTGCTCGCGGACACGGCGGCCGCCGACCAGTGGTGGCGCCTCGCGCTGATCGTGTCGTTCGGCACGCTCGCCGGCGCACTCATCCCCGAGCTCGTCAAGGCGTTCACGTCGACGTCGAGCAAGCACGTGCGTGAGGTCGTGAAGTCCTCGCGGCAGGGTGGTCCGTCGCTCAACATCCTCTCGGGCCTCGTCGCGGGCAACTTCTCCGCCTACTGGCTCGGCATCGCGATCGTCAGCCTGATGGGCGGCTCCTACCTGATCAGCGAGCAGGGCCTGGGCGACCTCATGATCGCGCCCGCGGTGTTCTCGTTCGGGCTCGTCGCGTTCGGCTTCCTCGGCATGGGTCCGGTCACGATCGCGGTCGACTCCTACGGCCCCGTGACCGACAACGCGCAGAGCGTCTACGAGCTGTCCGTGATCGAGGACATCGAGCACATCGACGACGAGCTCGAGCGCGAGTACGGGTTCGCCCCGCAGTGGGAGCGCGGCAAGCTCATGCTCGAGGAGAACGACGGCGCCGGGAACACGTTCAAGGCGACCGCCAAGCCGGTGCTCATCGGCACGGCGGTCGTGGGCGCCACGACCATGATCTTCTCGATCATCATGGGCCTGACCGGCGGCCTGACCGACGGCATCCAGAACCTGTCGCTCCTGCACCCGCCGTTCCTGCTCGGCCTCATCACGGGTGGCGCGATCATCTTCTGGTTCACCGGCGCCTCGATCCAGGCCGTCACCACGGGCGCGCACCGCGCGGTCGAGTTCATCCGCACCACCATCAAGCTCGACGGCGTCACCAAGGCAAGCGAGGCCGACTCCCGCAAGGTCGTGGAGATCTGCACGCAGTACGCGCAGCAGGGCATGCTCACGATGTTCCTGGGCGTGTTCTTCGCGACGCTCGCGTTCGCGTTCGTCGAGCCGTACTTCTTCATCGGCTACCTGATCTCGATCGCGACGTTCGGGCTCTACCAGGCGATCTTCATGGCGAACGCCGGCGGCGCGTGGGACAACGCGAAGAAGATCGTCGAGACCGACCTGCACGCCAAGGGCACGGCGCTGCACGACGCGACGATCGTCGGCGACACCGTCGGCGACCCCTACAAGGACACGTCCTCGGTCGCGCTGAACCCGGTCATCAAGTTCACGACGCTGTTCGGCCTGCTGGCCGTCGACCTCGCGGTCTCGCTGACCGACCAGGGCCGGGGCACGCTCGTCGTGTCGCTCGCCGCCGTGTTCTTCGTGATCTCGGCCTACTTCGTGCACCGGTCGTTCTACGGGATGCGGATCCAGACGTCGCTCGAGGGCGACGACGAGCCCGCGCTCCTCGACGAGCCCGCACCGGACCAGCCCACGACCGACGTGCCCACCGACGACGTGCCGGCGACCGAGGTGCCCAGCCCGAGCCTGGCTGCCGACGACCTGCCGGCCGCCGAGCAGGACTCCGAGAGGGTCGCCGAGAAGGTCTCGACCTCGACGAAGGCCTCGACGAAGGCCTCCACGAAGGCGCCCGCGAAGGCGTCCGGCAAGGCGTCGCCGAGGAAGGCCTCGACGGCGAAGGCCCCGAGCAAGGTCGCCGAGGAGGCGAGCACACGATGAAGATCGCCGTGCGGTACCGCGACGTGCTGATCGACCCCGACGGGCGCGTCGCGGGCCACGACGCGGGCGCGACGCTGGTGCGCCGCCTGCTGCGCGTCTTCCCCGGGTCGATCGTCATCGGTGAGGGCCCGCGCCGCTGCGAGGGGTTCGACGTCCTGCCGCTCGAGTTCGTCGACCCCACCTCGACGGTGGTGATCAACATGGACGTGGTCGACTCGACCTCGGTGTGGCGCACCCTGCGCGCCTCGTGCCCGGCGGGCATGGAGCCGCGGGTCATGAACTTCGTGTGGTGGACCACCTCGCAGTACACCCACACCGTCGACCGCGCGTCGCTCGGCCTGTCGTGCGCGCTGTTCCCGACCTTCGCCAACTCGCAGCGCACCGCGACCGAGGTCCGCGAGATCGTCGGGCACTGGACCGTGCAGCAGCTCGCGGAGCAGGCGCGCGTCGGGTGGGTCAACCTGGGCATCCGGCTCGAGCACGTCCACGCGCGCCACGAGCCGCAGCTCCCGGTGGTGCTCTACCCCGCGATCTACCTGTCGGAGCGCAAGCAGCCGCAGCTGTTCCTCGACGTGGTCGAGCGCGTGCACAAGCGCGTGCCGCTGCGGGTCGAGGCGCGCCTGGTCGAGTCGCACCTCGTGTCCGAGAAGGCCATGGGCCTCTCCCAGAACGAGTGGGCATGGGTCGGGCCGCTCACCGCGAGCCGGGACGACTACTGGGAGGCGCTGTCACGCACGACCGCGTTCCTCGCGACGGCGACCGAGGAGTCCTACGGCCTGGAGTACATCGAGGCGCTGGTCGCGGGCGCGGTCGGGGTGTTCCCCGACCGGCCGTGGGTGCGCGCGATCCTGCCCCCGGACTACCCGTTCCTGTACCGCACGCCCGACGAGGCCGAGGAGCTGCTGACGCGCGCGGTCACCGACACCGCGGCGTGCCGGCGCGAGCTCGACGAGGCCGCGGGCGGCGACTTCCAGGACTGGTTGCGCTCGCGGCACGACGACGACGCGTTCGACCACGCGATCGTCGAGCACGTGCACCGGTGGTTCGGCTGACGCGCGCGCGTCAGCGCGGGGCGACCAGCGGTACGAGCCAGTCGCGCAGCTCGGGCTCGAGGGTGCGCACGTAGCTCGCCGTCACGTGGCTCACGTCGCGCCACACCAGGACGCCGCCGACGATCGCGGGGCACGACCCGTCCGGGCACAGCAGCTCGGTGAGGTCGAGCAGCGGGACGTCGGCGGCGGTCGCGGCCGCACGCTGCTGCGCGAGCCCGGACCGCCGCTCGGGCACGTCCGCGGGCACGGTGCAGTCCACCGCCCACGTGTCCTCGTGCAGCGCCACGCACTCGGGCACGTCGAAGCCCACCCACGGGGTGTCCCCCACGACGACCACCGGGATCCCCGCGTCGGTGAGCCGTGCCCAGGCGTCCTGCAGGCCCGCGACCGCGGCGGCGTCGCCGGCGGGGCCCGTGAGCCGGGCACCGTCGTCGCCCACCACCTCGATCTGGTTGTTGCTGGTCACCACGACGTCCGGCGGGTCCGCCAGCAGGTGCTCCACGACGGCGTCGTTCCACTGCCCGCACTGCGTGTACGGCCCGTCGACCGTGCCGAGCCACGTGCGCGCGGACGTCAGCGCGCAGCTGCCCTTGGTGTAGGTGTCCAGGCGCCAGCCCTCGTCCTGCGCGATCGCCGCGAGCGGCGGCTGCCACTGCCCGGCGTGCGAGTCGCCGACGAGCGCGACGACCGTGCTCGACGCCGCATCGCCGAAGGTGCACGCCGCGGGGTCGGTGCCGAGCGCGTTCTGGTGGCAGTCGCCCTCGTACAGCTCGGCGACGTCGAGCGTGGCGTCCGCGAGCGCGGGGACCAGCCGGTGCAGGTCCGTCGTCGGGTCCGGCCCCTGCCACGTGCCGTCCCGCAGCACCTGCGCGCCGGGCGCGGCCACGTCGTCCGGCGTGCCCGGCACCGCGCGCAGCAGCAGCCCCGCCGCCACGACCCCGACGAGGGTGCACACGACCCCGACGACGGCCGAGCGTCCGACGCTCGCGCGCAGCCGTGCGGACGTGTGCAGCGGCTTCTCGACGAGCACGTACGACGCGACGGCGGGCAGCACCGAGAGCGCCACGGCCAGGACGAGCGCGCTCGTCGGCGGGGGCCCGCCCGCCAGACCGGTCGCGAGGACGACCGCGGGCCAGTGCCACAGGTACAGCGAGTACGACGTGGCGCCCACGGGCTGCAGCACGCGCGCGCCCAGCGGTCGCACGCCCGGCCCGGCGATCCCCGCGGCCAGCACCAGCACCGTCCCGCCCACGGGCAGCGCCGCCGCGACACCGGGGAACGGCGTCGCGCCCGACAGCGCGAACGCCGCGTACCCGATCAGGGCGAGCCCCAGCCACCCCGCCACGACGAGCGCGCGCTGCGGCAGCCGTGCCACGCGGTGCGCGAGCAGCGCGAGCAACGCGCCCGCGGCGAGCTCCCACGCGCGCGTCGTCGTGACGAAGTACGCGCGCGACGGGTCCGCCGCGGTCAGCGCGACCGACCACACCAGCGACGCCCCGCCGATGACCGCGACGCCGACCGCGAGACCGCGACGCGTCACCCGGCGACCACGCAGGCGCGCGAGCGCGACGAGCGCGACGACGAGCAGCGGCCAGACGACGTAGAACTGCTCCTCGACCGCGAGCGACCAGAAGTGCTGCACGGGGCTCGGCGCCGCGTCCTGCGCGAGGTAGTCCACCGACCGGTCGGCCAGGCGCCAGTTGACGACGTACAGCGAGGTCGCGACCACGTCGCCCGCGATGTCCCTCCAGCGCGTGACCGGCAGCCAGACGCTCGTCATGACGACGACCGCGACCAGCGTGAGCGCGGCGGCCGGCAGGAGCCGACGAGCCCGACGAGCGTAGAACCGGCCGAGGCGCAGGCGGCCCGTCCGCAGGACCTCGTCGGCCACGAGCCCCGTGATGAGGAAGCCGGACACGACGAAGAACACGTCGACGCCGACGAACCCGCCCGGCACCGGGAGCCCGGCGTGGAACGCCAGCACGAGCACGACCGCCACGGCCCGCAGCCCCTGGACGTCGCGCCGGAAGCCCTGGACGACCGCGGAGGAGCCCGCGCGGGCGGACGCGACACCGGCCGGACGCGGGGCGGCGTCCGGGAGCGCGAGGTCGTGGGGCGTGGGCACCGGCGCACGGTAGCCGACGACCCTGCGCGCCGCACGACGGCGGTGCGCGCCCCCGCAGGCGCGTGAGCGACAATGGCCGCCGTCACCGAACGCTTGGGAGCCCTGATGACCGACCGCATGAACGTCGAGTCCTTCAACCTGGACCACCGCACCGTGGTCGCGCCGTACGTGCGCCTCGCGGACACGAAGGCCCTGCCGGCCGGGGACGTGATCGAGAAGTACGACGTGCGGTTCACGCAGCCGAACGTCGCGCACCTCGAGATGCCGACCGTGCACTCGCTCGAGCACCTGTTCGCGGAGCACTCGCGCAACCACACCGACCGCGTCATCGACTTCTCGCCGATGGGCTGCCAGACGGGCTTCTACCTCACGCTCGCCGGGCAGTGGGTCTACGAGGACGTGCTGGCGCTCGTCGAGGCCACCCTGCAGGACGTCCTCGGGGCCGACGAGGTGCCGGCGGCGAACGAGGTGCAGTGCGGTTGGGGCGCCCACCACTCGCTGGCCGGGGCGCAGGACGCGGCACGCGCGTTCCTCGCCGAGCGCGCGCAGTGGTCGACGGTCACGGCGTGACCACCGTGCTCGACGCGGTCGTCGTCGTCGCCATGCCCGTCGAGGCCGACGCGTTCGTCGCGGTGGCCGACGTGGCCGGTGCCCCGACGCACGCGCCCGGTGGCGCCGAGCACCGCCTGCTCACGCTCGGCGGACGGCAGGTGCTGCTCGTCCGCGCCGGGATCGGGCTCGTCAACGCCGCCACCGCGGCCGCCGTCGCGCTCGCCGCCCGGCCCGCGCGCGTGCTGGTCAGCGGCGGCAGCGCGGGTGGTCTCGGGGTCGGCGTCCGCGTCGGCGACGTCGTCGTCGGCTCCACGCACGTCCACACGGGGGCCGACGCGCGGGCGTTCGGGTACGTGCTCGGTCAGGTCCCGGGCATGCCCGCGTCCTACCCGGCCGACGAGGTGCTGCGCGAGCACGCGCACGCCGCGGCCGCCATGCTGCCCGGCTGGTCGACCGAGCCGGCCGACGTGCGGGTGCTGCGCGGCGACGTCGTCTCCGGCGACGTGTTCGTCGACGCCGAGCGCGTCGCGGGGGTGCGCGCGGCCTTCCCCGACGCGCTCGCGACCGACATGGAGTCCGCCGCGCTCGCGCAGGTCGCGCACCGGTTCGGGGTGGCGTTCCTGTCCGTGCGCGGCATCAGCGACCTGTGCAGCCCCGTCGAGGCCGGTGAGTTCGCGACGCACGTCGACGACGCCGCCGACCGGTCCGCCGTCGTCGTGCGCGAGACGCTGCGCCGCCTGCCCGGCGCGGAGGCCTGACTGCCGGGTTCTCACCCGCGACGATCTCACCCGCGACGCCCGTGGTCGCGGCTGCCGACTCGGTGCCACGCTGGTCGAGACCTCGACGGCGCGCGTCGGGGGTGGCGAGCGTGTGCACGAGCGGGGGCTGTGCGATGACGACGTACCTGCGGCTGGAGTCGATCGACGGCGATGGGACCACCCGGGGCCACGAGAAGTGGATCGAGGTGCAGTCCGTCAGCTGGGCGCTCGCCGTCCCCTCGGTGACTGGCTCGGGCCGGTCGATCGGCCGGGTCGCTCCCGAGCCGCTCCGGCTCACGACCGTGCCGGGCCGGCACTCCCCCGGCGTGCTGCTGGCGCTCGTCCAGGGGACCAGGCTGCCGACCGCCCGGGTCGAGCGCACGCGCGGCGGCGAGCGGGAGGTCGTCGCCGAGCGGTGGGAGCTGACGAACGCGCGCGTCGTCGAGCACACGCTCGGCGTGGCCGACGACGCGGGGCTCGAGTCGCTCGCGCTCGCCTACGGCCGCGTCACCTACTCCGTGATCCCCCAGACCGCGTCCGGCAAGGCCGGCAAGGCGGTCTCGGTGACCTGGGACGTGGCCGGCACGCTCGCCTGACGCGCGCGCCGGCGCCGGGGCCCTGGACCCAGGTCCGGACCCCGGCATCGGCCGGCTCGTCGCCGGGTGAGTCCCACAGCCTCGTCGGCCCTGCCCGGGTCAGCCCGGGCGCCGGGCGAGCGCCGCGTCGATCTGCGGGTCGCCGAGGCGGCCGAGCCACTCGAGCAGGTCCGGGTAGGTCGACGGGTTCGACGCGAGGTGCACGCGCAGCTCGGGTGCCTGCGCGGCGATCGCCGCGAGGACCTCGAGCTCGGTCCCGGGGTCGAGTGCCTGCTCGACCGTGAACGGGTGCGTGCCGACGAGGCGGTCCGCGCCGTGCGGGGCGGCGTGCGCGACGCCGCCGTCCGCGTCGTCGGGCGCGGTCACCTGCGGGAACGCGACGGTCTGGTCGAGCCCGGGGTCGAGCGCGCGCACCGGTTCGCTGTCCACGCCCGGGTACTCGTCGAACCACGAGCCGCCCTCGTACTCGTCGGAGGCCTGCTCGTCGGAGGCCTGCTCGTCGGAGGCCCGCTCGTCGGAGGCTCGCGCGTCACGTGCCTGCTCGTCCGACGACTGCTCGGTCGACACCGGTGACCCGCCGGCCGCTGACCCACCAGCCGGATCCGCCACCGGCTCGGCGACCACGGGCACGCCCAGGCTCGTCGGGGCACCGCGGGGGTGCGTCAGCTCGTCGACGCCCTCGTCGAGCCCCTCGTCGTGCGACTCGTCGGGAACCGGCTCGCCCCCTGCCGCGACGGCCTCGGGCGCCACGGGTGCCGGTGCGGCAGGCGCGGCGTAGGCGCCGGTCGGCCGAGCGGCGGGCTCCGGCTCGGCGTCGTCCCACGCGGGACGCGGGCCGCCACCGTGCGCGGCGAACCACGCCCGCACCGGCGCAGGCCCCAGCAGCGCGATCCCGACGAGCGCGGGCAGCCCGAACGCGACCAGCAGCAGCTCGAGGTCGACGGTCTGGAAGCTCCACGCGTGGCGCTGCGCCTGCAACGTGACCGCGACGATGCCAAGGACGACGACCACCAGAGTCGCGGCGAGTGCCGTGGCGCGCCCGGCCGCGGGGTCGGCGGCGAACGACGCCCGGGCGACCAGCGCCGCGACGGCGGCGCCCGCGAGGACGAGGATCAGGACGACCTGCGCGGACTGGAAGCCGAAGGTGCCGACCTGTGCGATCAGCGCGATCAGCTGGGCCGCGCTCAGCACACCCGCGACCACCGCGATCCCGGACCACGCGTGCACGGCCGCGGCGAACCAGCCCTGCTCGGGCGACGGAGCCGGGTCGACGAGGCGGCGCCAGACCGGGCTCAGGACGACGACGCCCGCCGCGGGGAGCACCAGGTAGGCCGCCCCCCAGAGCGCCACGGACGTGGCCGCGTGCCCCGACCCGGGCTGCTCGTGGTGCAGAGGCCCGTAGAAGAGCAGGGCGAACGTCGCCGTGGCCGCCACCGCGACCAGCACCCGCCGCCAGGCCGTCGACCGTCGCACCACGCCGGCCAGCGGGACCGCCGCGATCGCCGCGGCGAGCGCGACGTGCAGCAGCAGGACGACCACACCCGCCACCAGCGTGCTGCCGAGGCGCAGCAGCTCGGGCGCCTGCACCGCGAACGTCAGCACGCTGACGAGCGCCAGGACCAGCGCCGTGGCCAGCAGCGCCACCAGCACACGTCGAGCCCAGGCGACGACCAGGTCGACCGTACGCGGGCTGCCGAGCTCGGCGACTCGCGGGCTCGCAGCCAGCAGCGCGCCCGCCAGACCGATCGCCATCGCCGGGCCGAGCCCGCCGGGCACGGTCCCCTGCGGCTGACCGTCGCCGAACGCGGTGGCGACGTCGAGCAGCACGTAGACGAGCACGAGGAGCACGAACGGCACGTTCGCGAGCGCGCGAGCGGTCAGCACGGTGCGGTTCGTCCACCCGCGCGGAAGCGCCCCCGAGCGCGCGAGGTAGAACAGCGACAGCGACAGGATCGAGACGACGGTCACGAGGACGACCTCGATGCGCTCGCTCGCGGCGTACCGGAAGTCCCACCCGAGCCCGAGCGTCACGAGCAGCAGGACCAGGGCGACGCCGTCGGTCACGTAGTCCCGCACCGGCACGCCCTGGAACGCGCTCGCCCGCGTCCGCGGCGCGCCCGCGCCCGGTGCGTGCGTCGTCGGCCCGGCGAAGGGCGCGTGCCCCGCATACCCCTGCGCGGGACCGGCCGCCGCGTAGCCCGGGACTGCGTGGCCTGGGACCGCATGACCCGGGTCTGCATGGCCTGGGGCTGCGTAGGCCGGGGCCGGGTAGCCGGTCGGCGCGAGGCCCGGGACCGGCGGATACCCCGGGTAGCCCTGCGCCGGATAGCTCGGTACCGGGTAGCCCTGCGCCGGGTGGCCCTGTGCCTGGTGTCCCTGCGCCGGGTGGCCCTGTGCCGGGTGCGGGTAGGGCGCGTAGGGGTACCCGGGCGGGTAGCCCTGCGCGTAGGCGCCGGGCGGCGGCGGGTAGCCGCCCTGCACGAACGGGTAGCCCTCCGGGTACGTCGACGGCGGCGGGGCCACCGGCTGCGGAGCGGAGACGCCCTGGGGGTCGGCCGGCACCGGGGGCACGGCACTCTCGTCGGGCGTGCCGAGCTGCTCGTCCGGGTTGCTCATCGTCGCGCTCCTTCGTCTCCTGCACGCCTGCGACCATGCCGTTCGCACGGCGCGCCAACCGGGACTGTATCGGCACCGCCGGGCTCGCGGCGTCCGGTTCGTCCCGCTCCCCTCGGCCGGGCCGGTGCGGCCCTACCCGCCCGGCGCCGGCGCGGGCCGCCGCTCGAGCAGCACCGCGACCTCGTAGTGCGTGGTCTGGGGGAACATGTCGAACAGGCGCACCTCGCGCACGGCGAACGAGGGCATCGCGGCGAGGTCGCGCGCGAGCGAGACGGCGTTGCACGACGAGTACACGACGCGCGGCACGCCCGACGTCTCGAGCCACCCCGCGAGGTCGGCGCCGATGCCGCGCCGTGGCGGGTTCACGACGACGAGATCGGGCGCCTCCCGCTGAGCGAGGGCCCACGCCGTCGCGTCGGCGGCCACGAACGTCGCGTCCCTGCCGAGCTCGGCAGCGCTCGTGCGCGCACTGGCCACGGCCTCCTCGCTCGTCTCGACCCCGACGACCCGCGGCGCGGCCAGGTGCAGCGCGAAGCCGCCCACGCCGCAGTACAGGTCCCACACGCTCGTCGGCCCGCTCGCCGCGACCCACTGCGCGGCCTGCCGGTACAACGCGGCCGTGACGGTCGTGTTCGTCTGGAAGAAGCTGCGCGGTCGCAGGTGCAGCGCGACGCCGTCGACGTCCATGGTGAGCGTCTGCTGCTCGGTGAGCGGGATCTCGAGGGCACCCTCGAGGACCGCCTTGTGCTCGGGCAGGACGTTCGCGGAGACCACGGCGAGCCGTGGGAGCTCGGCCAGCAGGCTCGGCAGGTGCTTGCGGATGCGCGTCACGGCCTCCTGCGAGCGCAGCACGAACCGCAGCATGAGCGCCCCGTCCGCGGCCCGCGTGACGAGCACGTGCTTGAGCTCGCCGCGCCGCGCGGGCACGTCGTACGGCTCGACCGCCGCGCGCGTGACGAACCGCTCGACCGCGGGGAACGCGGCGCGCAGGTCCTGCGGGTACAGGCCGCAGCCCTGCAGGTCCACGCCCCGTCCGGCCGCGTCCAGGATGCCGAGGGTGGGGTGCTCGACCGTGCCCGCGACGACCATCTTCGCCTTGTTGCGGAACGCCGACTCGGGGCTCGTGACCGGCGGCAGCCACACCGTCGTGGCCGGGTCGCACGCCTCCGCGAGCAGGTCGCGCGCGTGCTGCTCCTTGAGGCCGACCTGCTCGTCGTACTCGCGGCCCATCCAGGTGCAGGACCGGCACACGCCGGCGTCGAAGTAGGAGCACTGCACGTCCACAGGGTACGGGCGCGCTCGCGACGTCTGTGGGACCGGGTGGCTAGGGTGCCAGACGTGGACGACGAGGGCGGCAACCGCGACGGCGAGGCCGCCACGAGTCGGCCGGGTGGGCTGCGCGTGCACGTCGCCGAGCGGGCGGACGCACTGGTGGCCGCGCTGGCCGACGAGCTCGCGGCGCCCGTCGCGGACCCGTTCACGGCCGACCTCGTCGCCGTGCCGACGCGGGGCGTCGAGCGGTGGGTGAGCCAACGGCTCGCACACCGGCTGGGGGCCGGCGGCGCGGAGGACGGCGTGTGCGCGAACGTCCGGTTCGACTCCCCCGCGCGCGTCGTGGCCGACGTCCTCGCCGCGACCGGCGGCGTCGCGTGGGACGCCGACCCGTGGCGGCCGGAGAACCTCGCGTGGCACGTGCTCGCCGTGATCGACGAGCACGCCGCGTCGCCGTGGCTGCGGACCGTCGCCCGGCACCTGGGCGCTCGTGGCGGCGCGCCGTCGTCGCCGGCCTCACCCGTGCCGAGCGGCGACGAGCTGCGCGCGGGCCGTCGGATGCATCTCGCGCAGCGGCTCGCACGGCTCCTCGTCGCGTACGACGTGCGACGTCCGGCGCTGGCCCGGTCGTGGACCGCGGGTGTGGACGACGACGGAGCGGGCGCGCCGCTGCCCGCCGACCTCGCGTGGCAGCCGGTGCTGTGGCGGGCACTGGTCGAGCGCCTCGGCCCGCCGCCCGCTGTGCGGCTCGACGCGGCGGCGGCGCGGCTCGTCCAGCAGCCCGGGCTCGTGGACCTGCCGGACCGGCTGCACGTGTTCGGCCCGACCGCGCTGCCCGCCGGGCACCTGACGGTCCTCGCCGCGCTCGCCCAGCAGCGCGACGTGCACCTGTGGCTCCCGGCGCCGTCCCTGACCCTGTGGCGTGCGATCGGCCCTCTCGGCGCGACGCAGCGCAGGCGCGAGCGCCCGCCGGTCGCCCGGCACCCGATGCTCCGGTCGATGGCGAACGACGCGGTCGAGCTCGCGGCGCGCGTCAAGGCGTACCAGCCACTGGTCACCGAAGTCGCGGCGCCGCCTCCTGCGCCGACCCTGCTCGGGGAGCTCCAGACGCGGCTGCACGCGGACGCGACCGACGGCTCGGTCCCGCCCCGGCCGGCCGGGTCCGACGACCGCTCCGTCCAGGTGCACGCGTGCCACGGGCGGTCCCGGCAGGTCGAGGTGCTGCGGGACGTCGTCGTCGGGCTGCTCGCCGACGACCCCACCCTCGAACCGCGCGACGTCATCGTCCTGTGCCCGGACGTCGAGGCGTTCGCCCCGCTCGTCCACGCGGTGTTCGGCCCGACGCCCGAGGTCCCGGGGCCCGGTGGGCCCGCGGCGTCGGCCGCGCCCGAGCACCCCGGACGGACGCTGCGCGTCCGCATCGCCGACCGTTCGCCCGTGCGCGCCAACCCCGTGCTCGCCGTCGTCGCGGCGCTGCTCGAGCTCGCGGACTCGCGCGTCACCGCGTCCGCGGTCGTCGACCTCGCCGGCCAGGAGCCCGTGCGGCGCCGGTTCGCGCTCGACGACGAGGCGCTCGACCGGCTGCGGGCGTGGGCGCTCGAGTCGGGCGTGCACTGGGGTGAGGACGTCGAGCGGCGGGCTCGGTTCCACCTGGGCGCCGTGCCGCAGGGCACGTGGTCCGCGGCGCTCGACCGGCTCCTGCTCGGCGTCGCGATGGCCGAGGAGGGTCAGCGGTTCGTCGGCGCGGTCCTGCCGGTCGACGACGTCGGCTCGTCCGACGTGGTGCTCGTCGGCCGCGTCGCGGAGCTGCTGGACCGGCTCACCGCGGTGCTCGCCGACCTGGCGGGTGCGCACCCCGCGACGCACTGGTTCGACGCCCTCGACCGCGCGCTCGTGCTCCTGACCGCGGTCACCCCGGCCGACCGGTGGCAGCAGCACGAGGCCGTCCGCGTGCTCGCCGAGGCCCGGGCCGACGCCGCCGGGCACGACGGCGCGCTGCGGCTGCCCGACGTCGTCGCGCTGCTCGGTCCGCGCCTCGCGGGCCGGCCCACGCGCGCCGGCTTCCGCACCGGGGCGCTCACGGTGTGCTCGCTCGCGCCGATGCGCGCGGTGCCGCACCGCGTCGTCGTGCTGCTCGGCATGGACGACGGGGCCTTCCCGCGCGGCGGTCGCCGCGACGGCGACGACGTGCTGGCCCGGGACCCGCTCGTCGGGGAGCGGGACCGCAGGCAGGAGGACCGCCAGCTCTTCCTCGACGCGGTGACCAGCGCGACCGACCACCTCGTGGTCCTCTACACGGGCGCCGACGAGCGCACGGGTGCGCACCGGCCACCCTGCGTGCCCGTCGGCGAGCTCCTCGACGCGCTCGGCGCCACGGCGACGGCCCAGGAGATGCCCGCGTCCGACGGCCCGCGGCGGTCGCTCGTGGTCGAGCACCCGCTGCAGCCGGTCGACCCGCGCGTCTTCGAGCCCGGCGCACTGGGCCGGCCCGGCCCGTTCGGCTTCGACGAGCTCGACCTCGCCGCTGCGCGCGCCCTCATCCGTCCGCGGGTCCCGGCCGGCCCGCTCGTGCCCACGCCCCTGCCGGACCCTGCCGACGCGGGCACCGCGTACGACCTGGAGGACCTCGTCCGCGTGCTCGAGCACGCGCCCCGTGCGTTCTTCACGCAACGCCTCGGCGTGCAGCTCCCGAGCGACACCCCGCAGCTCGACGACCGCATGCCGCTCGAGCTCGCCCCGCTCGCGCGCTGGAGCATCGGGGACCGTCTGCTGACGGCCACGCTCGAGGGCGCCGACCTGGCCACCGCCGCGGACGCCGAGCGACGCCGGGGTCACCTGCCGCCGCGCGAGCTGGGCGGCGCGACGCTCACCCGGATCCTCGACGACGCGGTGCCGATCCGTGAGGCCGTCGACCCGTTCCTGACCGCCGACCCGGCCACGTACGACGTCCGCGTGACCGTCGCGGGCCGTGAGCTCACCGGCACGGTCCGTGGCGTGCACGGCGGTCGTCTGGTGCGGGCCGTCTTCTCGCAGCTCTCGGCGAAGCACGTGCTGCGCTCCTGGGTGCAGCTCCTCGCGCTCGTCGCGAGCGACGACGCGGGCTCGCGGCCCGCGGTGCGCTCGGCCGTGACGGTCGGCCGCGGGCGCGCCGGTGCGACCACGACGACCCTGCGCGCGCCCGCACCCGAGCACGCGGTCGCGGTGCTCGCCGAGCTGCTGGCGGTCCGCGACGAGGCGCTGCGCGAGCCGATCCCGTTGCTCACGAAGACGAGCCACGTGTATGCCCGCAAGCGCTGGGAGCGCGACTCGACGAGCGTCGCGCTGTCCGCCGCCCGGGCGGAGCTGGGCACGCCCGAGGCCGCCGAGAACGGGCGGGGCGGGTTCGAGAGCGTCGACCCGTACCACCTCCTCGCCTGGGGCGAGGGGTTCGAGCTCACCGACGCGCTGGGCGAGCCCACGCCCGCCGACCGCGCTGCCCGGCCCGAGGAAGCCACGCGGTTCGGCGCGCTCGCGTCTCGCGTGTGGCGCGAGGTGTTCGTCGCCGACACCTTCGAGGAGGCGCCGTGACGACCGACCGCGAGCGCACGGCGCCCGACGGTCCCGTGCCTGCCGGCCCTGTGCCCGACGCCCCTCGGCCCGAGGTCCCGGTGTTCGACGTGCGCGGTCCGCTGCCCGGGGTCGAGACCGTGGTGCTCGAGGCGAGCGCCGGGACCGGCAAGACGTGGACGATCGCGTCGCTGGCGGTGCGGTACGTCGCCGAGCTCGACGTCCGACTGCCGGAGCTGCTGCTCGTGACGTTCGGCCGCGCCGCGACCACCGAGCTGCGCGACCGCGTGCGCTCGCGGCTCGTGGAGGTCGAGCGTGCGCTGCGGTCCGACGACGCGCGCTCCTCGTCGGACGACGTCGTCGCCCTGCTCGCGGACGCAGGTCCCGACGAGGTCGAGGTCCGACGCGCGCGGCTCGCGCGTGCGCTCGCCGAGTTCGACGCCGCGACCATCACCACGACGCACGGCTTCTGCCAGCAGATGCTCGCGATGCTCGGCACGACCGCGGACGTCGACCACGACGCGACCCTGCTGCCCGACGTCGCCGACCTCGAGGCGGAGGTCGTCGACGACCTGTACCTGCGCAAGTACGCGCCGGAGGCGTCGCCGCTCGTCTCGATCGCCGACGCGCGCGAGCTCGCGCACGCCGCGATCTCGGACCCGGTCGCGGACCTCGAGCCGTCGGACGCCGAGCCGGGCACGCCCGCGTACGACCGGTACCGGTTCGCGCAGGTCGCGGTGCAGGAGATGGAGCGGCGCAAGCGCGCCGGTGGCGTCGTCGACTACGACGACCTGCTGACGCTCCTGCGCCGGGCACTGACCGACGAGCACACGGGTCGCGACGCGCGCGAGCGCGTGCGCACGGCGTTCCGGGTCGTCATGGTCGACGAGTTCCAGGACACCGACCCGACGCAGTGGGAGATCCTGCGCGCGGCGTTCCACGCGCACCGCACGCTCATCCTCATCGGCGACCCGAAGCAGGCGATCTACGCGTTCCGCGGTGCGGACGTCGTGACCTACCTCGTCGCGGCGAGCAGCGCGCGCCAGGCGACGCTCGCGCGCAACCACCGTGCCGACCCGGCGGTGCTCGCCGGACTGCGCCCGCTGCTGCAGGGCGCCGCGCTGGGCGACCCGCGCATCGTCGTGCGGCCGGTCGAGGCCCAGCGCACGGGACGGCGCCTCGCCGGTGGCCCACCCGTGCTGCTCCGCCAGGTGACCCGCGAGGCGCTGGGCGTGACGAAGCTCCCGGCGATCGGCCCGCTGCGCGAGCTCCTCTACGCCGACGTCGCGGCGCAGGTGGTGCAGACCCTGACGACGCACCGGATCACGGCGCCGGACGGGAGCGACGCGCGCCCCGTGCGACCCGCCGACATCGCGGTGCTCGTGCGCAGGAACAAGGACGCGCGCGCGGTGCAGCGCTCGCTCGGGGCCGCGGGGGTGCCCGCCGTGATCTCGGGCCTGGCGAGCGTGTTCGACACGCGCGCGGCCCAGCACTGGCTCACGTTCCTGTCGGCACTCGCCCGGCCCGACGACCCGCGGCTCGCGGGCGGCGCGGCGCTCACGCCGTTCCTCGGCTGGACGGCGGCCGAGCTCGCGCTGGCCGACGACGACGCGCGCGACCTGCTCGCGGAGCGCGTCCGCACGTGGTCGGGCACGCTCGCGTCGCACGGCGTGGCTGCGCTGCTCGAGGCAGCCGCGGCCACGGGCATGCGCGAGCGGGTCATCCGCACGCAGGACGGCGAGCGCGAGCTGACCGACCTGCGCCACGTCGGCGAGGCGCTGCACGCGCAGGCCGTGCGCGACGGGCTCGGCGCGACCGCGCTGCTCGAGTGGCTACGTGCGCGCATCGACGAGGCCGCACGCGACTACGCCGAGGAACGCAGCAGGCGGCTGCAGACCGACGCGGCGGCCGTGCAGGTCATCACCGTGCACGCGAGCAAGGGGCTGCAGTTCCCGGTGACGCTCGTGCCGTTCGCATGGGACACCTGGGTGCGGTCGGACCCGCAGGTCCTGCGCTTCCACCGCGACGACACCCGCACGCTCCACGTGGGCGGCAAGGGCAGCCCGGGGTACGACGACGGGGTGATCGCACACCAGCAGGACGAAGCGGGCGAGCAGCTGCGCCTGACGTACGTCGCGCTCACACGCGCGCACAGCCAGGTGGTCGTGTGGTGGGCACCGAGCCGCAACGCCGAACGCAGCCCGTTGTCCCGCCTGCTGCTGGCGCCGCGCACCGCCGACGGGACGCCCGCACCCGCGGTCGTGCCGGTCCCGAGCGACGACGCGGTCGCCGAGGCGCTCACCGCGCTGGCCGCGCCCACGGGCGGGGCGCTCGTGCACGAGGTCATGACCGCGCCGCGGGCGGCTGCGCGCTGGGTGCCCGAGCCGGTCGATCCGCCCACGCTCGAGCTCGCCCGGCTGGGGCGCACGCTCGACACGGGCTGGCGCCGCACGTCGTACACCGGTCTGACCTCCGCGCCGTACGACGCGCGCCACCACGCACCGTCGTCCGAGCCGGAGGTGACGGGTCTGCAGGACGAGCCCGACGCGACGGGCACGGGCCGCGAGCGGGCCGAGTCGACCGACGAGGCCGAGGTCCCGCCTGACGAGCTCGCGCTGCGCGCGTTCGCCTCGCCGATGGCGGACCTGCCCGCGGGCACCACGTTCGGCACGCTCGTGCACCACGTGCTCGAGAACGTCGACACGCGTGCACCGGACCTCGCCGCCGAGGTCGCCGTCCGCTGCGCCGAGGCCGACCCGGGCGGTGCGCTGCCCGGCGGCCCGGACGCGCTCGCCGCGGCACTGCTGCCCTCGCTGCGCACGCCGCTCGGCCCGCTCGCAGGCGGGCGCTCGCTCGCCGAGATCGCCCCGTCCGACCGCCTGCCCGAGCTGGACTTCGAGCTCCCGCTCGCGGGCGGCGACGGTGTGGCCCGCCGAGCCGGGACGCTGCGCGGCATCGGCGCGCTCCTGCGCACGCACCTGACCCCGACCGACCCGTTCGTCGACTACGCCGACCGTCTCGACGACCCGGCGCTGTCGACGAGCAGCCTGCGCGGCTACCTCACCGGCAGCATCGACGCGGTGCTGCGCGTGCCCGCCCCGGACGTCCCGGGGCAGCACACGCACCTCGTCGTCGACTACAAGACGAACCGGCTCGGGTCGTGGGAGCAGCCGCTCAGCGCGTGGGACTACCGTCCCGCAAGCCTGGTCGACGCGATGGTCGAGCACCACTACCCCCTGCAGCTCCTGCTGTACTCGGCCGCCCTGCACCGGTTCCTGCGCTGGCGCGTGCGCGACTACGACCCGCACGTGCACCTCGGCGGCGGCCTCTACCTGTTCGTGCGGGGCATGCTCGGCCCGGAGACGCCCGTCGTCGACGGACCCGGCGGTCCGACGCCCACCGGTGTCCTGGCGTGGCGTCCACCGACCGCTCTCGTGCTCGACCTCTCCGACCTGCTGGCGGGTGCCCGATGACCGATCCGAGCGCGCTGAGCGCGACGTCGCTCGCCGGCGCGTCGCTGACCGGCACGACGAACTCCCTCGACGCATCGCCCGACGTGCCCTGGCGGGTTCACGGCCTTCTCGCGCCCTTCGTCGCCGCACGCGTGCTGACCTCGGCGGACGTGCACGTCGCACGTCGCGTCGCGGGCCTGTGCGGCGAGGACGACGAGCGCGTGCACCTCGCGGCGGCGCTGACCGTCCGGGCGCTGCGCGCGGGCTCCGTGTGCGTCGACCTCGCGGCGGCACCCGGGACGGTCGTCGAGCCGGCGGACGACGAGCCGGCCGACGAACCGTCGGCCGCGGCGAGCGAAGGACGCCTCGTCGACGAGCTGCCGTGGCCCGAGCCGACCGGGTGGCCGGCCGCCGTGCGCGCGAGCGCCGCGGTCGCGGACGGTGCGGACGGGCCCGCCGACCGACCGCTGCGCTGGGCCGGCGGGCGCCTGTACCTCGACCGCTACTGGCGCGACGAGGTCGAGGTCCGCGCGCAGGTCACCGACCGGCTCGCGCCGCTCCCGGTCGACGAGGCACGCCTCGAGGCGGCCGTGCGTCGGCTGTTCCCGCAGGAGCAGGACGAACGCCAGCGCGCGGCCGTCCGGGCGGCCGCGACCTCGCGCCTGACGGTCCTGACCGGGGGCCCGGGCACGGGCAAGACGACGACGATCGCGCGGCTCGTCGCGGCGCTGCAGGACGTCGCCGGGCCGGGGCTGCGGGTGGCCCTGGCGGCGCCGACGGGCAAGGCCGCTGCCCGGTTGCAGGAGTCGGTGAACGACGAGCTGCGCGCGCTCGCGCACGACGAGGACCGCGAGCGCACCGGTGAGCTGCGCTCGAGCACCGTGCACCGGCTCCTGGGCACCCGGCCGGGCAGCAGCACGCGGTTCCGGCACGACGCACGCCAGCGACTGCCGCACGACGTGGTGGTGGTCGACGAGTGCTCGATGATGTCGCTGCCGCTCATGGCCCGCCTGCTCGAGGCCGTGCGCCCCACGTCGCGCGTGGTGCTGGTCGGCGACCCGCACCAGCTCGCGAGCGTCGAGGCGGGCGCCGTGCTCGGCGACCTGGTCGCGTCGTTGCCGCGCGGTGTCGTCGAGCTCACGCGTGAGCACCGGTTCGGCTCCGAGCTGGCCGCGCTCGCCCGCGCGATCCGTGACGGCGACGCCGACCGCGCGGTCGCCCTGCTGCGCGCGGGCGGGGACGCGATCGAGTGGGTCGAGACCGCGGGGGACGTCCCGACGGCGCGCGAGGTCGCCACGCTCGAGCACGAGGTGCGCACAGTGGGTCGCGCGCTCGTGACGGCGGCGCGCGCGGGTGACGCGGACGCGGCGCTGCTCGCGCTCGGCGCGCACCGCCTGCTGCTCGCGCACCGCCGCGGTCCGGCCGGGGTCGCGCACTGGTCGGCGGTCGCGGAGGACTGGGTGGCGCACGAGACGGGTGGCCGGTCGGCCGCGCCGTTCCCGCCCGGCCGGCCCCTGCTGGTGACGAGCAACGACCGGTCGACGGGGCTCTACAACGGCGACACGGGCGTCGTCGTCGCGACCGCCGACGGCGTGGCGGTGGCGTTCGGCGCCCCCGGCGCGCACCGGCTCGTCGCGACGCACCGGCTGCCGCCCGCGCAGAGCGTGCACGCGATGACGGTGCACCGCGGACAGGGCAGTCAGTTCACGCGCGTCAGCGTGGTGCTCCCGGCGGCCACGTCTCCCCTGCTCACGCGCGAGCTGCTGTACACCGCGGTGACGCGCGCACGCGAGCGGATCCGCGTGATCGGCACCGAGTCGGCCGTGCGTGCGGCCGTGCTGCGACGGGTCCAGCGTGCGAGCGGGCTGGGCCGACCGCTGCCGTCCTCCTGAGACGCGCTCCCGAGGGACCCTCAGCGGCCCCGGATCGGGAGCCAGTCGAGCACGTCCTGGATCGTCGCGTCCCAGTACCCCCAGTCGTGGTCGCCGGCACGGTCGACGTCGGTGCGGACGTCGATGCCGCGCGCGCGGGCCGCGTCGAGCCAGCGCAGGTTGGCCGCGTGCAGGAAGTCCTCGGTGCCGCACGCGACGGACAACGCGGGCAGCGCGGCCGGGTCCGCTGCCGCGACCAGGCCGAGCAGGTCGTCGCCTGTGCCGGGCGGGCCGCCGCCCCACACCTGCGGCACGACGGAGCGCAGACCCTGGTCGCTGACGATGTCGAGCGCACCGGACAGCGACGCGGCCGCCGCGAACCGACCGGGCTCGCGCAGCGCCCACTTGAGCGCCCCGTAGCCGCCCATCGACAGACCGGCGACGAACGTGTCCTCGCGTCGGGTCGACACGCGGAAGAACGACGAGACCAGCTCGGGCAGCTCCTGCGTCAGGTGCGTCCAGTACGCGCCGCCGTGGACCTCGTCGGCGTAGAACGACCGCCCGCCGCGCGGCATGACGACCGCGAGTCCCTTCTCGGCGGCGTACCGCTCGATCGAGGTGCGACGGGTCCAGATCGTCTCGTCGTCGGACAAGCCGTGCAGCAGGTAGAGCACGGGTGGCGGCGCGTCGTC
This sequence comes from Cellulomonas gelida, assembly GCF_006538725.1. Classification (GTDB taxonomy): domain Bacteria; phylum Actinomycetota; class Actinomycetes; order Actinomycetales; family Cellulomonadaceae; genus Cellulomonas; species Cellulomonas gelida. Next base: position 134,774 of record NZ_BJLQ01000003.1, on the reverse strand, counting down.
GGCCACGCCGCTCAGGCCGATCTGTGACCTGGTCGCCTGCGGCAGCAGCACGGTCATCGCGGTGCTGACCTGCAGCACGTCGGAGAAGAAGTGGCAGGTCACAAGCGCCATCGCGGCCTCCTGGTCGTCGTCGCGCCCAGCCTGCCACGCCCGGCCCGGCCGTGTCCGCGCCCCGCGCGCCCCCGACTAGGTGCGGCGGTACTTCACGAGCTCGAGCGCGCCGGCCTCCCACCACTGCCCCGCTCCGGGTGCGCCGTGGCACGGCCCGTCGGACTCGCCGGGGAGCTTGATCCACAGCAGCGCGTCGAGCGCGCCGCCGCTCGTGAAGGTCCGCGGGTGCGCGCCCAGACCGCGCTTCGGCGGGTTGCACCACTCGCCGTCCGCCATGGGGCCGCGGCCGTTGCGCGACGTGTCGATCACGTAGTGCCGGTGCGACGCCGACACGCCGGCGGCCGCGAGCCGGGCGGCGACCTTGGCGGCGTACGCCTTCTCGCTCGTCGTGAAGCCGAAGTTCGAGATGTTCGTGGCGAAGCCACGCGCGTAGGCGATCCCGCCGGCGCGCAGCCGCTTCGCGGTGTCCGCCGGGGTGCGCCAGCGCGCGTTTCCCGCCTCCAGGTACACCCACGCGCCGGTCGCCGCGAGCTCCTTGGTCGCGTTGCGGATGAGCCGGTCGCGGCGGGCGTCGGCCGCGTCGTCGTCGCAGTCGAGCATGAGCGCGTCGGGCTCGAGCACGACGAGCGCGCGCGACGACCCGCGGACCGCACCGTCGGTCAGCCCCTTGGCGACCTGCGTGATCCAGCGCGGGTAGGTCTTCTCGGTGAAGCCGCCCGCCGAGTACAGGCCGCAGTCCCGACCAGGGATCGCGTACAGCACCAGCACCGGCGTCTGCGACTTCGCGCGCGCCGCTCGTACGTAGCCGGCGACCTCCGAACGGGTCGCGCCGACCGTCGTCCAGTCGCCGAACCACCGGGCCTGCGGGACCGTCGAGATGAGCGAGAGCCGCTTCGCCACCGACGTCCGGCCCGCGGCGCGCGCGGCGTCGACCGCGGCGGCGGCCTGCGTGTCGGGGTCGAGGTAGAGCTTCTGCGTCAGCCGCGGCGAGGCCGCGACGGCCGCCGCGCCCGACGAACCGTCCGACGACGCCATGCCGTCCGACAACACCACGCCGTCCGACAACACCACGCCGTCGGACACCACCACGCCGTCGGACACCACCGAGCCGTCCGTCAGTCCGGGGCCCTGCGCGGGCTCCGCCGCGTGCGCGGGTGGCACCAGCCCGACGAGCCCGACGACGAGGGCGGCCACGGGCAGAGCAGAGCGGACAGGCAGGGCGGTGAGGCGCGTGCGGCGACGGGTCACCCGCTCGAGGCTAGCGGCCGATCCAGACGCCCGTCACTGCTTGGCAGCACCCTCACCTGAGCAGCGTTCCCTCACGGCAGCGTTCGCTCACGGCAGCTCTCGGTCACGCATCTCTCGGTCACGCATCTCTCGGTCACGGCAGGTCGACGAGGCGGAGCCGGATGCGTGCGACGTCGCCCGCCTCGATCGACTCCTTGCGGCGGACCGCGGCCTTGAGCGGCAGCACGTAGGTCTCCGCGCCCGGGAAGATCGACGTGCGCCAGGTCGTCGTCCCGATCGTCACCTCGACGCGGACCGACCCGAACCCTCGGGAGACCCCCTCGGCGGCGTCGGCGATCTCGTCGGCCACGTCCGTCGGCAGGTCCGCGAACGTCCACGAGTCGTGCTTGCGTGCGTCCCAGAGGCGCAGCGCGGCCTCGAACTCGACTTCCACACCCCCATGGTGCCCGCCCCCACCGACACGCCCCACCGCACCGACCCAGCACCTGCTCGCGGATGCCGCCGCCACAGCCTGCGCATTCGCTGCCTCGCGCCGCGTGGGCCACGCTCAGGAGCGCCCGGAGCGGGACGGGCGGCGAGCTACGGGCGCAGCGAGATGGTGGAGGCGGTGACCGGCGACGGGAGCGCCGTGGCGCCGGTCAGGTAGCGGTCGACCGACGAGGCCGCGGCGCGACCCTCCGCGATCGCCCACACGACGAGCGACTGCCCGCGGCCGCAGTCGCCGGCCACGAAGACACCGGGTGTCGAGGTCGCGAACTCGTCGTCGCGCACGAACGCGCCGCGCGCGTCGACGTCGAGCCCGAGAGCGTCCGCGAGCGCGCCGCGCTCCGGCCCGACGAAGCCGAGCGCGAGGACGACGAGCTGCGCCGGGAGGACGCGCTCGGTGCCCGCCACGGGCTCGAAGCGCCCGTCGACGCGCTCGACCTCGACGAGACGCAGACCGGCCACCCGACCCTCGTCGTCGCCGACGACCTCCTGCGTGCTGACGGCGAAGACGCGCGTGCCGCCCTCCTCGTGCGAGGTGGAGACCTTGAAGACGGTCGGGTACGTGGGCCATGGCTGCTCGGCGGGCCGCTCGTGCGGCGGCTCGGGCAGGATCTCGAGCTGCGTGATCGACCGGGCGCCCTGGCGCACGGCGGTCCCGACGCAGTCCGCCCCGGTGTCCCCGCCGCCGACGACGACGACGTCGAGCCCGGTCGCGACGGGCGCCCCGGGGACGGGCTCGCCGACGGCCGCGTGGTTCGCGGGCACCAGGTAGTCCATCGCGGGCAGGACGCCGCGCAGCGACCTGCCGGGCACCGGGAGGTCGCGCGGGACGGTCGAGCCGACGGTCACGACGACCGCGTCGTGCCGCGCGAGCAGCTCGGCACCGGTGACGTCCACGCCGACCTCGACGCCGCAGCGGAACACGGTGCCCTCGGCGCGCATGAGGTCGATCCGCCGCTCGACGACGTCCGCGGGCAGCTTGTACTCGGGGATGCCGAACCGCAGCAGCCCACCGGGCGCGGTCGCGCGCTCGTAGACGCTCACGGTGTGGCCCGCGCGCGTGAGCTGCTGCGCTGCCGCCAGGCCGGCGGGCCCGGAGCCGACGACCGCGACGGTGTGACCGCTCATCCGCTGGGGCACCACGGGAACGACGAAGCCGCGGGCGAACGCCTCCTCGGCGATGCTGAGCTCGACGTGGCGGATCGTCACCGGCTCCTGGTTGAGCCCGAGCACGCACCCGGACTCGCACGGCGCGGGGCACAGCCGTCCGGTGACCTCGGGGAAGTTGTTCGTGAGGTGCAGGCGGTCGGCGGCGTCGAGCCACTGCCCGCGCCACGCGAGGTCGTTCCACTCGGGCATGAGGTTGCCGAGCGGGCACGCGTGGTGGCAGAACGGCACGCCGCAGTCCATGCACCGCCCCGCCTGCCGGTGCAGCAGCGCGAGCGCCTCGGGGTCGCCGGTCGGGTGCTCGTGCACCTCGGCCCAGTCGAGGATGCGCACCGGTACGGCACGGTCGGCGGGCAGCTCACGGCCCCGGACGCGCAGGAACCCGCGGGGATCGGCCATGGTCGCGAACGTAGACCCCGACCGTGTCCGTCTCGCCCGCCCTAGGTCCCGGGCCGGCTCGAGCATCCCGACGACGTCGTGCTGCTCCCCGATCTGCAGCCGCGCCCCGACCTGCGGCGCGGCGGGTGCATGTGACCCAGGTCCCGGGTTGTCCGGATCCGCCGGACGTAATCTCCAGGTCAAGTGCGGACCTCGCCCTGGTGTTCTGCTCGTCCACGGGTCGGGTCCCCGACGAAGGGAGCGCCCGTGGACGCCGTCTCAGCCCTGTCCGCTGTCCACCTGCCGCCCGCGGTGCGCGCCGCGGTCGAGTCCAGCCCTCGGGTCCTGGTCCCGCAGACGCGCGACGAGCTCTACCAGCTCGCGCTCGGCCCGGTCGGCGGCCCGATCCACGAGGTCGCCTACGACGTGTCGACCGACGAGGGCATGCGCCGCATCGTCGAGGCGACAGTCACCCGGTGCCGCAACGGCATGGCGGTGAACTACCCCGAGGACTACATGCGCCGGCGCGACCCGGACTGCATGCGGATCGCGGACGACCTCCCGACGGACAAGCCGCGCTACCGCGACGTCTTCGGCGAGGAGTTCGCCCCGACGAAGACCGCGACGCTCGACTGGCTCGGCGAGCAGGACCTCGTCGTCGTGCCGTTCAAGGCCGGCGGTCCGACGTTCGGCTACCCGTCGGTGGCCCTCGTGCCTGTCAACGCCGCGTTCTTCGCGGTCGCGCTCGTCGACCTGCAGGGCTGGGTGACGTTCGACGAGCTGGGCGAGTTCACGCCGCGCTCGATCCTGTACGTCGCTCCCCCGTTCCGGCACACCGCGTTCGGCGGCCGCCAGGTCGTCGTGCACGACCGCACGCCCGACCTGCACGAGGTGTTCGCGTACAACCTGTACCCGGGCCCGAGCGCCAAGAAGGGCGTGTTCTCGGTCCTGCTCGACATCGGCGAGTCGGAGGGCTGGATCACGGCGCACGCCTCGGCCGTGCGCGTGACCACGCCGTACGACAACGAGACCGTGATCATGCACGAGGGTGCGTCGGGCGGCGGCAAGTCGGAGATGTGCCAGGAGTTCCGTCGTCAGGAGGACGGCCGCATCCTGCTCGGCACCAACGTCGTGACGAAGGAGCCGTACGTCATCACGCTCGCCGAGTCGAGCGCCCTGGCGCCCGTGACCGACGACATGACGCTGTGCCACGCGTCGCTGCAGGACACCGACGGTCGTCTCGTGATCGCGGACGCCGAGGCCGGCTGGTTCGTGCGCGTCGACAACCTGCGGTCGTACGGCGAGGACACGAACTTCGAGCGCGCGTGCATCCACCCGGACAAGCCGCTCGTGTTCTTCAACATCCAGGGCGTGCCCGACGCCACGGCCCTGCCGTGGGAGCACACGCTCGACTCGACGGGCAAGCCGTGCCCGAACCCGCGCGTCGTGATCGACCGCTCGATGATCCGCGGGGTGCTGTCCGAGCCGGAGCACGTCGACGTCCGCACGTTCGGCGTGCGCATGCCGGCGTGCACGCGGGACAAGCCGTCCTACGGGATCATGGGCGTCACGCACTTCGTGCCCCCGGCGCTCGCCTGGGTGTGGCGGCTGATCGCGCCGCGCGGCGACAAGAACCCGTCGATCGGCGAGACGAAGTCCGAGAACAAGGTCATCAAGCACGGCGGCATGGTGTCCGAGGGCGTCGGCTCGTACTGGCCGTTCTCGACCGGCACCAAGGTCGCAGCGGCGAACCTGCTGCTCCGTCAGCTCGTGGACGCGTCCCGCACGCGCTACGTGCTCACCCCGAACCAGCACATCGGCGCCTACCAGGTGGGCTTCGCGGCCGAGTGGATGACCCGCGAGTACCTCGCCCGTCGCGGTGGCGGCCGGATGCGTCGCGACCAGCTCACGCCGGCGCGCTGCTCGCTGTTCGGCTACACGCTGCGTGAGATGAAGGTCGACGGTCAGCTCGTGCGGCCCACGTGGCTCGCGCCCGAGATGCAGTCGCAGGTCGGTCTCGAGGCGTACGACGAGGGCGCGGCGATCATCAACGCGTTCTTCAAGTCCGAGCTCGAGCAGTACCTCACCGACGACCTGGACCCGCTGGGGCGGGCCATCATCGAGGTCGTCCTCAAGGACGGCTCGGTCGAGGACTACGAGGCACTGACGCCCATGCACATCTGACGCCACCCCGCGTCGGGCACCACCGCGGCGACGACCGGCCCCACCGGGCGGGTCGTCGCCGCGGCCACGTCCGGGCACGGCCCTGGAGCAAGGGTGGACGTCAAACTCTGTCAGTGGCAGGTTCGAACATGTGTTCGTGACCACTCCTCAGAGCGGGCCGGCGGGGCGCGCGACGATCCTGCACGCCGACCTCGACGCGTTCTACGCATCGGTCGAGCAGCGCGACGACCCCCGCCTGCGCGCGCGGCCCGTCGCCGTGGGCGGCGGTGTGATCCTCGCGGCGTCGTACGAGGCGAAGCGCCGCGGCGTCCGCACCGCGATGGGCGGTCGGCAGGCGCGCGGGCTGTGCCCGGACCTGATCGTCGTGCCGCCGCGGTTCGACGCATACGTCGAGGCGAGCGAAGCCGTGTTCGCGATCTTCCGCGACACCACCCCGCAGGTCCAGGGCGTGTCGATCGACGAGGCGTTCCTCGACGTGCGCGGCCTGCGCCGGGTGGACCCGACCCCGCCCGTCGACCTCGGCGCACGCCTGCGGGCCCGCGTGCGCGACGAGGTCGGGCTCTCGATCACGGTCGGCGTGGCACGCACGCCGTTCCTCGCCAAGGTCGCCAGCCGCGTCGCGAAGCCGGACGGGCTGCTCCTGGTCCCGCCGGACGACGAGGCCGCGTTCCTGCACCCGCTGCCCGTCGAGACGCTGTGGGGAGTCGGTGAGACCACCGCGACGAAGCTGCGCGCGTTCGGGCTGCGCACCGCGGGCGATGTCGCGGACCTCCCCGAGGGCGTGCTGCGTGCCGTCCTCGGACCCGCCACGGGGTCGCACCTGCACGCGGTGGTGCACGGCCGCACGCCCGAGCGCGTCGTGACCGACCGCGCGCGCGGCTCCGTCGGAGCGCAACGCGCGCTCGGCCGCGGACCGCACTCCCCCGACGCGGTGCGAGCCGCGCTCCTGGGCCTGGTCGACCGCGTGTGCCGCCGCCTGCGAGCAGGGCGCCGCACGGCGCGGACGGTGGTCCTACGCCTGCGGTTCGCGGACTTCTCGCGCGCGACGAGGTCGCGCTCGCTCGCGTTCGGCACCGCCTCGTCCGACGAGCTGCGCGCGGCCGCGCTGACGCTGCTGGACTCGGCGCGCGAGCTCGTCGCGGAGCGTGGGATCACTCTCGTCGGCGTGGCCCTGACCGGGCTGGGCAGCGACGCCGTCGTGCAGCCCGCCCTCCCGCTCGACCGCTCGCACGAGGACCTCGACCGCACCACGGACGACCTCGCGCAGCGCTTCGGATCCCGCCCCCTGACGCGCGCGAGCCTGCTCGTCGTCGGCGACGGCTTCGCCGCACCCCTGCTGCCGGACCCACCCCCGGACACCTGAGGGGGCGACCCATCGCGCCAGAGAGCCCGGCACCGCGAACCAGACGATCACCGGCACCGCTCGACGGGTATCCGCTCGACGGGTATCCGCGCTACCGCGGCACATGCCCTGCCCCCAACCCCCGCCCGGGCCGGCGCTGGCCTTGGCCCTGAGAAGGCGTGGACGGCGGCTCGCCAAGCGCGCAGATCACACCGCCATCGGCTCGGGCGCACGCGCTCCACTGCCGATGTCAGGGCATGGGTGCGATGCGCGGCAAGCCGTTCGACGGTGGGTCCGCGCACCGGTGGCGACACCGGTCCGCGCGACAGTCGTCGTCCGTCGCCGTCGTGCTCGTCGGCCTCGTGGTGCTCGTCGGCCTCGTCGTCCTCGGTGCGTGCGGGTCCCTCGGGGCCGCCAGCGGCGCGCCCGCAGGTCCTGCCACGACGAGCACGCCCGGTCCCACCGACGTCCACACGGGCCAACCGGCTCCCCCGTCGTCCGACGAGACGGCCAGCAGCGCGCCCGACTCCCCCGCGGCCGGCCCGTCCGCGCCGGGCGACTCCGCACCCGGCACCGCCCCTTCGGCGTCCACCACCCCGACCGCGCTCGCCACGCTCGCGCTCCTCGAGGTCAAGGGCCGGGCGCCGCAGACCGGGTACGACCGTGAGCTGTTCGCCTACCGAGCGGTCGACCTCGACCGCAACGGGTGCGACACGCGCAACGACATCCTGCGCCGCGACCTGGTGGACCAGGCGGTGCGCGGCGACGGGTGCGTCGTCGAGTCCGGCACGCTCGTCGACCCGTACTCGGGCCGCACGATCGGCTTCGTCCGCGGGCAGGCGACGTCCGGCGACGTGCAGATCGACCACGTGGTCGCGCTGTCCGACGCGTGGCAGAAGGGCGCGCAGCGCTGGGACGCGGCGACGCGCGAGTCGTTCGGCAACGACCCGCTGAACCTGCTCGCGGTCGACGGCCCGCTCAACCAGAGCAAGGGCGCCGGAGACGCCGCGACGTGGCTGCCACCCCACCGTGCCTTCCGGTGCGCGTACGTCGCGCGGCAGGTCGCGGTGAAGCACGCGTACGGGCTCTGGGTGACGCAGGCGGAGCGCGACGCGATCGCCCGCGTGCTCGCGACGTGCCCCGACGAGCAGCTGCCCTCCGCGGGCGCGCCGACGGTGGGCACGCCCGCCGCGTCCGGTGCGCCCGAGCCGACGCCCCCACCACCGCTGTCGACAGGCGATGGCGAGGTGTACTACGCGAGCTGCGCGCAGGCGCGTGCGGCGGGCGCCGCTCCGCTGCACCGGGGCGATCCGGGCTACCGCTCGGGCCTCGACCGCGACGACGACGGCATCGCCTGCGAGTGACGCGCACGCGGGTGATCCATCGGGATTGACGATGGATCGGTCCTGGACGACGGTGGCCGTATGAGCCCGACCACCACCCCGTCCGACGACTTCGGCACCCGCTTCGAGGACCTGTTCCAGCGGGCCTACCTGCGGTTCCACCGCCGCGACGAGCCGCGCTCCGAGCTCGCGGGAGCCTCGCGCGCCGTGCTCCAGCACCTGGCGATGTCCGGCCCGTTGACGGTCGGCGAGGCCGCTCGCCACCTCGGCCGCGCGCAGTCCGTCGTGAGCGAGATCGTCACGCACCTCGAGCGCGACGGACTGCTCACCCGCGAGCGCGACCCCGCCGATCGTCGCCGCACGCTCGTGTGGCTCACCGGCGAGGGTTTCGACCGCCTCGCCGCCGACCGCCGCGTCCTGTCCCCCGCACTCGTCGGCCGCGCCGCCGCGCTCCTGCCCCGCGAGCAGCGCGACCGCCTGCTCGCCGACCTGCGCGACCTGCTCGCGGCCGACGACGCGGCTCAGACCGCGGCCCTGGGCGCCCACGACGCTGGCCCTCGCGCGTCACCCCCCGCGGCTACGAGCACCGCCACCGACCTGCACCACCCCCACGAAGGAGAAGCACGATGAGCACCACCACGCAGAACGACCACGTCCACGCCGCCGCGTGCGAGAGCTGTGGCATGCCGATCGAGTCGGGCCGGTACTGCCAGTACTGCACTGACGAGACCGGTGCGCTGCAGTCGTTCGACGAGCGGTTCGAGCGCATGGTCTCGTGGCAGGAGCGCCGCAGCCCGGGCGCGACGCGCGCCGAGGTGGAGGCGCAGACCCGCGCCTACATGGCGACCATGCCGGCCTGGCGCGACCACCCCTCGCTGGCCCAGTGACCGTCGCTCGCGCCAGGGCCTGTCACCCTCTCGGGTGAAGATCACCCACAACAGGTCTGTGCCCGGTCTGTCCGGACGATCACCCTGGCGTCATGGGCGTGCGCAGCATGTGGCGCCAGATCCGCCGCTCCGCACAGGGTGAGGACGCCGAGTCCACACCTGGCCCGGCCGCGCGCGAGATGGAGAGCAACCGGTGGTCGGCCGTCACGGCGCTCGTGATCTCGGCGTTCGTGTCGGTCGGCGTCCTCGCGGCGATCGTCCTCCTGCTCCAGCGGCTCAACACCGATCAGCCGACGGCCGCCCTGTCACTCGTGTTCGTGGCGGCGGCCGTCGTGCTGATCCTCGTCGTCGGCGCGCTCAGCGTGATCCTCAAGCGGCTGCGCCTGGACAACGGGCACGAGGCGATGGGCCTGCCGACCGGGAGCGTGCGCGCCGTCATCGCGCTGCTGCTGATCATGTTGTTCTTCATCAGCGCGATGTTCCTGTTCGACGCGACGCGCAACCGCGTGTCGAGCGACCCGGCCTCGTTCCGCTCGCTCGAGGGGCTGAGCACGGCGCAGCTCGCCCAGATCCCGATCGAGCAGGTGCAGACCTCGACGCAACGCCTGCAGGACGGCACCACCGTCTACGACGTCGTGCTCTACCCGCCGCCCACCGCCACCCGCACGTCCGACGACCTCGCCAAGCAGCTCGTGACGACGGTCGCGACGCTCGTCACCGCGGTGGCGGCCTTCTACTTCGGGTCGAACACCGTCACGACGGCACGCGCGGAGCAGCGCGCGCAGGAAGGGCTCCCGCCGAGCGGGGCCGTCCTGCTTCCCCCGGCCAAGGGACCGCAGACCCCGACGACCGCGGCGGACACCGAGGGGACGGCGGCGCAGCCACCCGCGACGGCACCCGCCGGACAGACCTCGACGACCCCCGCGGACCCTCCGGGAACGGCGCCGGCGACGACACCCGCACCTGCCACGTCCGTCACCGCCACGCCCACGTCCGGGAGACCCTCCGCCGCGGCGCGGCCTCGCACCGCACGCAAGACCTCGATCTGACCCGGGCCGGGGTGCCGCCAGCACCCAGGACGACAGACCCGCGCCGCCGGAGCCGTCAGCGAACGGCACAGGCGCATCCGAGCCCCGCCGTCGTGCACGCTCACCGCGCGTCGTGGCTCGCAGGCAGTCCTCGCTCAGCGGCGCAGCCGCGTTCCACACCGGCCGAGAGGCACCCATATTCCGTTGCCGGCGCCTGCGAGGTCGTGTGACCGTACGGCGTCCTTGTCGTCGAACGAAGGTCGTGATCATGACGGGCACCCGGTTCGCGCCGCGCCAGCCGCGCTGACCACATCCCCCGCCGCCCCGTGAGGCGCGGGCGAGGTTCAGCGCACCCGCCGAACCCCCGGAGCCCGTATGTTCACCCCCTCTTCGCCCTCCCCTGCGCGCACGTCGGCGCGCCCCTCGGTCACCTTCGCGGACGTCACGCTCGTCCGTGACGACGGGACCGTCACCCTGACCGACGTCACCGGCTCGTTCGGGCCAAGCCGTACCGGTCTGGTCGGTGCGAACGGCTCGGGCAAGTCGACGCTGCTGCGGCTCGCTGCGGGTCTGCTGACGCCCACGTCCGGCTCGGTCGTCGTCGCCGGCGACGTCGCCCACCTGCCGCAGCACGTGACGCTCGACGCCGTCGCGACGGTCGCCGACCTGCTGGGCGTCGGCGCGACGCTCGCTGCGTTGCGCGCCATCGAGTCCGGCGACGTCGCCGAGCAGCACTTCGAGGTCGTCGGCGACGACTGGGACGTCGAGGCCCGCGCCGCCGACGCGCTGCACCCCCTCGGTCTGGGCGCCGACGACCTCGACCGCCCGGTCGCGACGCTGTCCGGGGGCGAGACGATGCTCGTCGCCGTCGCCGGGCTCCGGCTGCGGCGCGCGGCCGTCACGCTGCTCGACGAGCCGACGAACAACCTCGACCGAGCCGCGCGCGCCGCGCTGCGCGAGCTGGTACGCACCTGGCCGGGCGCGCTCGTCGTCGTCTCGCACGACACGGCACTCCTGGACGAGATGGACGAGACCGCGGAGCTGTACGCGAGCCGCCTGTCGGTCCACGGACTGCCGTACACGTCGTGGCGAGCGCAGCTCGAGACCGAGCAGCACGCGGCGGCGCAGGCCGCTCGCACCGCCGAGCAGCAGGTGAAGGTCGAGCGCAGGCAGCGGATCGAGGCCGAGACCAAGCTCGCACGGCGTGCCCGGCAGGGCCGCACCATGGCGCTCAACGCCAAGGCAGCGCCGATCGTGCTGAACGCCTGGGCGTCGAAGGCCGAGGCGACCGCGGGCCGGCACCGTCGCGCGATGGACGACAAGGTCGCCTCCGCGCGCGCCGCCGCGCAGGCTGCGGCCGCGCGGGTGCGCGACGACGAGTCGGTGCACCTCGAGCTCGGCGACCCCGACGTGCCGCGCGGCCGCCGGATCGCGGAGCTGCCGGGCTCGTCGGGAGACGCGGCCACGACGATCGTTCTCCAGGGTCCGGAGCGGGTCGCGCTGGTCGGGGCCAACGGTGTGGGCAAGACGACGCTGCTCGAGCTGCTCGTGCACGGGACGCCGGGCGGCGACGACGCTCGCGAGCTGCCGATCGACGCGTCGCGCGTGCGCCTGCTGACCGATCGCGTCGGGTACCTCCCGCAGCGGTCGTGGCACCTGGACGACGACGCGAGCGCGCTCGAGCTCGTCGGCGCCGCGGCCCCGTCTGTCCCGACCCGGGACCTGCGCAACCGACTGGCGCGCCTGCTGCTGCGCGGCGACACGGTGCACCGCCCGGTGCGGACGCTCTCGGGCGGCGAGCGCTTCCGCGTGGCGCTCGCGCGGCTGCTGCTCGCCGACCCTCCGCCGCAGCTCCTGGTGCTCGACGAGCCGACGAACGACCTCGACCTGACCACGGTCGACCAGCTCGTCGCAGCGCTGGCGGCCTACCGCGGCGCGCTCCTCGTCGTGAGCCACGACGACGCCTTCCTGGCGCGCCTCGCCCTCGACCGCATGCTCGAGCTGGACCGCACAGGCGACCTGCGCGAGGTGGAGCCCTCGCCCTGACACGCGAGGCGCACGACGAGCGGCCGGGCCCTGAGCCTCCGCGCCGGGGCCTGGGACCGCCACCGCTCGCCGCCGCGCCCGCCGTCGTCGCAGTGCGACGCGGGCGGGCGGGGCGTCGTCGGGCGCGGTGCCTCAGGAGGTCGGCAGCGCCATCCGACCGTCGACGCGCGGCTCGTCGTGCGCGTCGTCGTGAGCGCCGTCGCGCGGCTGCGGCACGACGACCTCGGGCGCCCCGACGTCTCCCGGTTCCACGGGTGTCCCGGTGGTCGGGCTCGTCGTGGTCGGGCTCGTCGTGGTCGGGCTCGCCGCGACCGCGGCGGCGTCCTGTCGTGCACCCAGGATCCGGTGCGCGCGGGCGTAGGCGGGCACGAGCAGCACGATCGCGCCGATCCACGCGAGCGGGTTGCTCCACACCACGCCGGTGTAGCCGAACGCGGCGCCGAGCACGACCGCCGCACCGACGCGCATCGCGAGCTCGAGCACGCCCGTCATCGTCGGGACGAACGACTGCCCGAGCCCCTGCAGCGCACCACGCAGCACGAACAGCGCCCCCAGCACCACGTACATCGCACCGTTGACGGTGAGGAACAGCGCCGCCATCTCGACCACGCGCTCCTCGCCCGGCCCCACGAACAGCTCGACCAGGTGCGCGCCGCTCGTGATGAGGACGGCGGCGAGCAGGAGCGCGCCGATCAGCGACATGCCGATGGCCTGGAGCACGCCGCGCCGGATCCGGTCCGGGCGGCCGCCGCCGTGGTTCTGGGCGACGAACGTCGAGACCGCGAGGCCGAGCGAGGCGAGCAGCGCGACGGCGAGACCGTCGACGCGAGCGGCGGTCGTGTACGCCGCGACTGCGTCGGGGCCGAGCTCGTTGAGCCGCAGCTGCACCGCGAGCGTGCCGATCGCGATGATCGACGACTGGAAGCCCATGGGCAGGCCGAGTCGCAGGTGCCGCCACACGTCGCCGCGGTCGATCCGCCAGTCCTCGCGCCGCACGTGCAGGACCGGGACGCGGCGCCGCACGTACGCGAGGCAGAGCAGCACCGAGACGGCCTGGGACACGACCGTCGCGAGCGCGGCTCCCCCGACCCCCGTCCCGAGCCCTCTGACCAGGCCGATCACGAGGACGACGTTGAGCAGGCAGCTCACGGTGAGGAAGACGAGCGGCGTGCGGGAGTCGCCGATCGCCCGGATGATCGCCGCGAGGTAGTTGTAGAACATCGTGACGGCCGAGCCTGCGAAGCTGACGAGCGCGAACGTCCGGGCTTCGGGCACCAGCTCGGCGGGCGTGTGCAGCCAGCCCAGCGCCGGGTCCACGAGCGCCATCGCGACAACCGTCAGCACCACGCTCGCGATCGCCGCCAGGATCGTGCCCGTCGCCACCGACCGGCGCACCCCGCGGAGGTCGCCGGCACCGAAGGCCTGAGCCGTCGGGATGGCGAACCCGGACGTCATACCCCACGCGGCACCGAGCAGCAGGAACAGCAGCGCCCCGACGACGCCGACGGCGGCGAGCGAGGTCACGCCGAGGGTGCGGCCGACGACGAAGGCGTCGGCGACCTGGTAGAGCTGCTGGACGATGCTGCCGACGAGCAGCGGGACGGCGAAGACGAGGATGACGCGCCAGGGGCGGCCGGTCGTGAGGACCTTGGCCATGTGAACGGCTCCGAGAGGTCGTGCGCGGGCGGGCGGGCAGGGTGCTGCGGCGTCCGGCCGGGGTGTCTCGGTTCGATGCGCCGGCCAGAATCGTATCGTTACGATCGCCATTGACCTGCAGGTATTTCCGGTCCCGAAGCACACCGAATAGTCGGTTCACTCACACGGGCGCACTCGGCGATCTACCAGTGGCACAACGCTGACCGACCCGTGGGTAGCGCTTGGCCCACCATTGCCCGACGCTGCCTGGCGTCCTGCTGAGCCCTGGTCGCGCGTCAGCCGATCGAGGTCGCGACGGCTCCGTCTCCGAGGAGCGCGGGTCCACTGCCCGCCGACACGACCGCGGGCTCGGGCGGCAGGAGCGAACCTGCGCCGACGATCTCCAGCACGCTGCGCACCGTCCGGTCCGGATCGTGCAGTGAGACGGCCAGCCCTGCCTCCCGAGCGGCGTGCAAGAGCTGGAGGACGAACGCGACGCCGGAGGAGTCGATGAACGTCACCGCGGAGGCGTCGACGACGATCGCGCCGTCACTGGTCATCGCCGCGACCATCGACTCGCTCGCCTGCTCCCGCAGCGCGACGTCGATCTCGCCGATCATGCGTACGACCGTGCTGCCCGGTTCCACCTCGACCCGGATCTCCCCCGCAACGTCCACCCTTGCCTCCTCGCTGGTACACCGTTGCTCCGTCACGACCGACCGACGAGACCGTACGCGGCGCCACCCACACCCGCCACGCGGCACCGGCCCCGCGCGCCTCTCGGCGCTCATCCACCACCGGGACAACGCCCGACGCTACTCACCGGTTCCGCCCGAATCGCCGGTTTCCGCTCATCCTTGCCAGCAGCACGTCGGCGTGGTGAGCTCCCAGCGTGGACACCGCAGTCGAAGCAGCGTTGCGCGCCGAGATCATCGAGTGGGTCCAGCACCGGGCGCAGGCGAACGGCGGGTACCTCCACCGGCACGAGCTGCTCGCGTTCCGAGCCGGCGGCCGGGACCTGCCGCTGATCGACTACTCGCGCGGCATCCGGAACCCCGCGGACTTCGCGTCGACGTTGGCAATCGTGCAGTCGGCGCACGGCCCTTACGACGACGTCGAGGACCCGACCGACGGCCTCCTGCACTACGCCTACCGCAGCGGGGACCCCTTCGGCGGCGACAACCGTAAGCTGCGCGCCGCCATCGAGACCGGGATGCCCCTGATCCTCTTCCGCAAGGAGACCGCGAACTTCTACACGCCGATCGCTCCCGTGTACGTCGTCGACGACGTGCCGGAGGACAGCTGCTTCCTCATCGCCCTCGACGAGTCGTTCCGGTACATGCCCGACGTCCGCCACCTCAGCGAGCCCCAACGGGCCTACGCCCTGAGGCTCGCGAAGCAGCGGCTCCATCAGCCCGCCTTCCGCACGCGCGTGCTGCTCGCCTACGAGACGCGGTGCGCCGTCTGCACCTTGCGTCATGGATCGCTGCTCGACGCCGCACACATCGCGCCCGACGCGTCTGAGCTCGGCGTACCCACGACGCCGAACGGCCTCGCGCTGTGCAAGATCCACCACGCCGCGTTCGACCAGCAGATGCTCGGCGTCACGCCCGACTACGTCGTCCACATCGACCGCGAGCTCATGGACGAGATCGACGGCCCGATGCTCCGCCACGGCCTGCAGGAGATGCACGGCCGTACCCTCACCCTGCCGCGCAGACCGGCCGACCATCCCGACCGCGACCTCCTTGCGCACCGGTGGGAGTCCTTCACCCACTGAGCAGCGTCAGGCACCACTCGTCAGCGTCAGGCACCACTCGTCAGCGTCAGGCACCACTTCGTCAGCGTCAGGCACCACTCGTCAGCGTCAGGCACCACTTCGTCAGTGCGGCGGTCCACGCCGCGGACGTCGCCGACCGAGCGCCACGACGTTCAGGTGTGCCGGAGGCGCGCGCGGCGCCGTCAGAGCCGCGCGCACCTCCGACCACGGAACGTGCACGGCGTCTGACCGATCGGCCGGGTCAGTCGCTCTGCGGGTCGGTAGGGCTAGAAGGGTGGTGGCGCGTCGTCGGGTGGGTGGTGGGTGCGGGGGGCGTGCTGCCAGGCGCGGGGTGTGGCGAGGACCGGTTGGGGATGCGTGACGTACGTGATCCCGAGCTGCGAGGTCCAGGCCGTTCCACCGCCGGGCAGGTCGCGAGTCACCTTCCAGAGCCCTTGCGTCTTGAGGTCGTGGTGGCGCTTGCAGACCGCGTGCAGGTTGCTCGCCGTCGTCTGGGGCGGGCCGACGTCGCCGCCGGTGGCCGTGGCCCGGTACGGAGCGATGTGGTCGAGCTCGGACGTCCCGGCGGGGCGCACGCAGCCGGGGAACGTGCACGTGACGTCGCGCGCGATCACGTGCGCGCCGAGGACAGCGCCGGGGCGGTACGCGCGGCTGCTCCGCTCGAGCAGGGTGCCGTCGGCTGGATCCGTCAGGAGCCGACGCCACGTGCCGTCGGAGGCGATGAGTCGCGCAGTCTCGGCGGGGATCGGTCCGTGACCCGCGAGCTCGGCGGGGTTGTCGTCGAGACCGAGGAGCGTCGTGGCGGCGACGGTGACCTGGATGTGGGGTCGCGTGCGCTGGCGAGTGGGGAGCCGCTCTCCGCACGGCAGCACCCCGGAGTCGGCGATGTCCCGGAACAGCGCGACGAACAGGTCCGCCCGGCGCTGGTCACGGGTCCGGTCGTCGACGAGGTCGGTCACGTCCGTCGCGGCGTCGAGCACGGTGCGCACGACCATCGCGTCCGGCGCGGTCAGGAACGCGGACACCCAGGCCATGCCGTCGGGCGCCCAGTCGACCCGCACGCACCGGCGAGCCCGGGCCTGCGCGGCGCGGGCGCGCGTCGCGGCAGGGTCGACCGCGAGCACCTCGCGTCGCACCGTGCGGCGCAGCTGCGTGGGCGTGAGGTCGCTCGCGGACTCGGCCGCCATCGCGACCACCTGCTCGGTCGCCCGCCCGACCGAGTCACGGTCCGGCAGCTCGTCCGTGCCCACCACGAGTGCGGCGACCTCGTCGAGGACCAGGTCGACCTTGCGGACGTCCATCGCACCCGAGCGCAGCGCCTCGTCGAGCGCGGGATGGTCCCCCAGCGACCCCGCGCGCGCGACCATCATCTGCGCCGCGGTCCGGGTCCAGGCGAGTGCCGCCGCCACCTCCTGCGGCAGGTCGCCCCACAGCCCGTGCCCACGGGCGAGAAGCTCGCGCACGACAGAGGCCTGCGCCGCCACCGCGAGCCCGATCAGCTGCTGCCAGCCGACCACCAGGCCCAGGAGCTCGACGTCGTCCGCATCCGCGACGACCGCGGACTCGAGCCGGCCGGCGAGCGCGGCAGCACCGATGCCAGGCACAGGGAACTGCTCCGCGTGCACCGGCCAGTGCGCCAACGGTCTCCCGCCTGTGCGACCGGTGGCTCGCGATGCCGTGGGCTCCGGCCGGCACGCAGGAGTCACCACGGCGGGCCGATCGGCGGGCGGCACGCGATCGGCGCCGGAGAGGTGAGCCCTCCCAGGCGACCCGACCTCACGCCCGGGCGCGAGGGCATCGACCACCAGTCGGCTCGCGTCGCTGGGTTCCGCGCTCGCGTCGGTGCTCGGAGGCTCGCGCAGTGCGATGACATCCCGCCGCGCGCGTTCCTGCAGCGCCGTCATCACTCACCCCCGTGCGATCCAGCAGGACGCCCCCTCGATTCGAACAAGTGTTCCATAGGCCGCTGACACGCACCCGCCCCATCCACAGGCGCGGTTCGGCTGCATCCGCAGCCTGCCGTCGGCGCTCTGCGGTCCTCCTCGCGGGCATCGCTCGTCCCGCACACGACCGCGCAGGGACGTCACCAGGGGCCGACGCACCGACGGATCGACGGATCACGCGGCGCACAGACGTCGACCGCCGCTCGAGAACGGGCGATCGGCGCGCCGCCGTCCCGAAGCACGCCACCCGAGCCGGCGTCGCAGCGCACGGCGGCCGAGCACCGCGGGCCCACGCGACGGCCCAGCACCGGGGCCCACACGACGACGAGGCCCCGACTGCATGGGTCCGCAGTCGGGGCCTCGCCCTGCACGTGACAGGAGTGCGGTCCCTCACCGGCGCGTGCGCGCCGGTCTCGGCCGATCAGGCCACGGACACAGGCTGACGGTCATCAGCCTCGTCGGCCGCGTGCTCGTCGGCCGCCACACCCTCGTCGGACGCCGCAGCCCCGTCGGACGGAACCGCCGCGTCGTCGCTGAACAGGTCCGCAGCGGACGACGACTCGTACCGGGCGACGTCGAGCAGACCCTCACGCTTGGCGACCACGGTCGGGACCAGCGCCTGACCCGCGACGTTCACGGCGGTACGGCCCATGTCCAGGATCGGGTCGATCGCGAGCAGCAGCCCGACGCCCGCGAGCGGCAGGCCCAGCGTGGACAGCGTCAGCGTGAGCATGACGACCGCGCCGGTCAGCCCCGCGGTCGCGGCAGACCCGACGACGGAGACGAACGCGATGAGCAGGTAGTCGGTCAGGGACAGGTCCACGCCGAAGATCTGCGCGACGAAGATCGCGGAGATCGCGGGGTAGATCGAGGCGCAACCGTCCATCTTCGTCGTCGCGCCCAGTGGCACCGCGAACGACGCGTAGGACGACGGGACGCCGAGGTTGCGCTCGGTCACCCGCTGCGTGACGGGCAGCGTCCCGATGGACGAGCGCGACACGAATGCGAGCTGGATCGCCGGCCAGGCACCGCGGAAGAACGAGCGGATACGCAGCCCGTGCGCCTTGAGGATCACCGGGTAGACGACGAACAGCACGATCGCCAGGCCCACGTAGATCGCGATGGCGAACGTGGCGAGCGGCGAGAGCAGGTCCCAGCCGTAGGTCGCGACGGCCTTGCCGATGAGCCCGAGCGTGCCGAGCGGCGCGAGGCGGATGACCCACCACAGCACCTTCTGGACGACGGCGAGCGCCGAGCGGTTGAACGCGAGGAACGGCTCAGCGGCCTTCCCGGAGCGCAGGGCGGCGATCCCGACGACGAGCGCGACGACGACGATCTGCAGCACGTTGAACGAGATCGACGTGGACGCGGTGCCGTCCTCGGCGAGCTGGGTCGAGGCGCCCAGGCCCAGGAAGTTGCCGGGGATCAGCCCGTTGAGGAAGTCGATCCAGCTCCCGGTCCTGCCGGGCTCGGAGCCGGCGGCGGGGTCGAGCGTCGAGCTCGCGCCCGGCTGGAAGAGCAGGCCGAGGCCGATGCCCACGGCGACGGCGATCGCGGCGGTGATCGCGAACCACAGCAGGGTCTGGCCGGCGAGCCGTGCGGCGTTGGTGACGTGCCGCAGGTTGGCGATCGACGCGACGATCGCGAGGAACACCAGCGGCGGGACGATCGCCTTGAGGAGCGTGACGAACGACGAGCCGATGGTGTCGAGCGTCGTCGTGAGCCAGTTCGCGGAGCCGTCGGCGACGGGCCCCATCTGCAGCGCGACCCAGCCGAGCAGGAGGCCGAGCGCGAGGCCCAGGATCACCTGGACGCTGAACGAGGGGAAGCGCAGCCTGCTGCGCTGGGGGGACGTGTCGGACACGGGTGACCTTTCAAGGGCGCGCGACGAGGGCGCCGCGGCGCGGGAGGGTGACGTCGGCACGCACGGCGAACGGCGCGGTGGTGCGACAGGGAGGGCCCGACGAGGGCCGGAGGCCGCGCTCAGGCGCGGCGGGTCAGCGGCGGCCGAGGCTCAGCGCGCGCTGCGAGAAGGGGTCAACAGCCCCGGGGGGTGGCACGACAGAGCGCGCTGGAGACCCGGGACAGGTCGACAGCTCGGCGCTCGGTCAGGATCGTGCTCACAGCGGGGCAGCTCCTCGGGAGGGGGACGCGGGACGCCGTCGTGCGGCGGTCTCCGGCTCCAACACGGTAACCCGGAAGATTCATCCCATCAAACGACGAGGTCACACGCGGTCGGCGTCGCGCAGCGCGGCCTCGAGGCCCACGCGCGACCGCTTGCGGGAGTACCCGAAGTAGATCCCGAAGCCGATCACGAGCCACACGAGGAACCGCAGCCACGTCTCCACGGGCAGGTTGAGCATGAGGTACAGGCACACGGCCGCGGACACGGCGGGCAGCCACGGCACCCACGGCACCCGGAAGGATCGCGGCAGGTCGGGACGCGTCCGTCGCAGGACGATCACCCCGACGCTGACCAGCACGAACGCCGAGAGCGTCCCGATGTTGACCATCTCCTCGAGCACGCCCACCGGCGTGAACCCGGCGACGAGCGCGCACACGCCGGTGACGACGGCCGTGATGACCCACGGCGTGCGGTAGCGCGAGTGCACCTTGGCGAGCCGCGGCGGCAGGAGGTGGTCCCGGCTCATCGCGAACATCACGCGCGACGCGCCGATCATGAGCGTGAGCACCACGGTCGTGAGGCCGGCGACCGCTCCGGCCGAGATCACCGTGGCCATCCAGTCCTGGCCGTGCACCTCGAACGCGTTGGCCAGCGCGGCGGCCGGGTCGAGCTCGTCGTAGCTGACCATCCCGGTCACGACGAGCGCGACCGCGCAGTACAGGACGGTGCAGATGATGAGCGAGCCGATGATCCCGATCGGCAGGTCGCGCTTCGGGTTCTTGGTCTCCTCGGCGGTGGTCGCGACCACGTCGAACCCGATGTAGGCGAAGAACACCAGCGACGCCCCGGCGAAGATGCCCGTCACCCCGAACGCCGACGGCTCGATCCCGGCGAGCGCCTGCAGCAAAGGCTGCGTCATGCCCGACTTCGCCTCCGTGACCTGCTGCGCCGGGATGAAGGGGTCGTAGTTCGCGGCGGAGATGAACTGGATGCCCGCGACGATCACGAACAGGACGATGAACAGCTTGATCCCGACGAGCACCAGGTTGACGCGCATCGACTCCTTGATGCCCAACGAGATCAGCACACCGAGGAACACGATCAGCAGGACGGCCGGCAGGTCGACGACACCGCCGTACGCGATCGACTCCGGCAGGACCCAGCCGAGGTTCTCCAGGAACGTCCCGAGGTACGCGCTCCACCCCTGGGCGACGACGCTCGCGCCGAGGAACATCTCGAGCAGCAGGTCCCACCCGACGATCCACGCGATCAGCTCGCCCATGCTCGCGTAGCTGAACGTGTACGCGGACCCCGAGACCGGCACGGTCGAGGCGAACTCCGCGTAGCACATGGCCGCGAGCGCGCAGCAGAACGCCGCGACGACGAAGGACAGGACGATCGCGGGTCCGGCGACCTCGTGCGCCGCGCGCCCGGTCAGCGTGAAGATCCCCGCGCCGATCACGACGCCGACCCCGAAGACCACGAGGTCGAGCGCCGACAGCGACTTCTTGAGCTGGTACTCCGGCTCGTCGGCGTCGGCCAGGGACTGCTCGATCGTCTTGGTCCGCAGCACGCTCATGCCTGGTCCTCCCGCCGCCACACCCGAATGGTGCGAGTGTTCCGGAACTCGCCTGGTCACGCGCGTCGCAGCCGGGCGGGCGTATCAACGGGCGAGACGGTTCGTGTCGGTCTACAGGCAGCCGACGAGGCCGGCACGGGCCGTTCGTCGCAGAAGAGGCCCGACGAGGGCGCGCGGGCGAGGCTCAGCGGGTCGAGCGGTCCTCCGCGATGTAGGCGAGGCGCCGCAGGGTCTCGACGTTGCGCGGGACGAGTGCCGCCGAGCGCAGCGGTCGGGGCACGAGCGTGCCGACCCCCCGGACCGCGTCCTCGACCATGCGCACCCACGTGCCGCCGTCCGGGTGCGGACGCACCTCGAGCAGGATCTGCGCCTCCCCCGCGGGCCAGGCCCGCGCGCGCAGCTCGAGGCGTCCCGCCGGGTCCCAGGACACGACGCTCGTCGTGTCGTCGAGCAGGGCGGGCCACAGGCCCACGGAGTGCGCGATGCGCGAACCGGGCGCGGGCCACTCGTCGTCGACCGAGCGGATCCGGGCGGTGCCGACCACCCACGCGGCGTAGCTCCAGCCGTCGGCGAGCAACTCGAGCACGTCGTGCGGCTCGCAGCGCATCCGACGCGTGACGGTCGCCATCGCCCACCTCCCCGGGGCCGCCGCGCGGCGGCCTGGCAAGCATCGTGCGCCCTGCGCCACGACGACGCGAGCGGGCCGCGCGACCCCTCGGCCGCCTACCCGCTCGCCGCGCGCGATGCCCGCGCGCCGGGTAGGAAGGATCGCCATGACCACGATCGGGTTCCACCACTCGCACGAGCAGGTCCACCCTGCGGGCCTCCTCGCGGCGGCGCAGCGCGCGGCCGAGGTCGGCTTCGACGCGGGCATGTGCTCCGACCACTTCGCGCCGTGGAGCGCCGCGCAGGGGCACTCCGGGTTCGCGTGGTCGTGGCTCGGTGCGGCGCTCGCGACGACGAGCCTGCCGTTCGGCGTGGTCAACGCGCCGGGCCAGCGGTACCACCCGGCGATCGTCGCTCAGGCGGCCGCGACGCTCGCCGCGATGTTCCCGGGCAGGTTCTGGGTCGCGCTGGGCTCGGGCGAGAACGTCAACGAGCACATCACGGGCGACGGCTGGCCACCCAAGCACGTGCGCGACGCGCGCCTGCGCGAGTCCGTCGCGATCATCCGCGCGCTGCTCGCGGGCGAGGAGGTCACGCACGACGGCCTCGTGCGGGTCGACCGCGCCAAGCTGTGGACGTTGCCCGACGAGCCGCCCGCCCTGATCGGGCCCGCGGTGACCCCCGCGACCGCGGCCGCGCACGCCGACTGGGCCGACGGCCTGGTCACCGTCAACCAGCATCCCGACCGCCTGCGCGACGTGCTCGCCGCGTACCGCGACGCCGGCGGCCGCGGCACTGCCGCGCTCCAGGTCCACGTCGCGTGGGCACCCGATCCCGACGAGGCGATGGCGGTGGCCCGCGAGCAGTGGGGCGTGCAGGTGTTCGGCCCGCCCGTGGCGTGGGACCTGGACCTGCCCGAGTCGTTCGACTCGCTCGCCCCACATGTGTCCGACGAGGCCGTGCGTCGGGCGGTGCTCGTCGAGCACGACCCGTCGCGCCTGCGTGACCGGCTCGCGGCGCTCGTCGGCCTGGGCTTCGACGCGGTGTACGTCCACCAGGTGGCGACCGACCCCCGCGCGTCGGACGACAAGCACCCCAGCGCGGACCCGACGGCGACGCCGCGGTCCGCGACGCTCGACCGGTTCCTCGACATGGCGGGCGAGCACCTGCTGCCCGGGCTGCGGGAGGTGGCGGCATGAGGCTGCGCGAGACCAGTGACCTGTGGTGGAAGACGGCGGTCGTCTACTGCCTGGACGTGGAGACGTTCATGGACTGGGACGACGACGGCGTCGGGGACCTGCAGGGCCTCACGCAGCGCATCGACCACCTCGCGGACCTCGGCGTCACGTGCCTGTGGCTCATGCCCTTCTACCCGACGGCCGACCGCGACGACGGCTACGACATCACCGACTTCCTCGGTGTCGACCCCCGGCTGGGCGACGTCGGCGACCTGGTGCGCCTGATCCGCACCGCCCGGGACCGCGGCATCCGGGTCATCGCGGACCTCGTCGTAAACCACACGAGCGACCGGCACCCGTGGTTCCGCTCCGCGCGGCGCAGCAAGGACTCGCCCTACCGCGACTACTACGTATGGAGCGCGACGAAGCCGCCGGACACGAGCGACCAGGTGGTGTTCCCCGACCAGGAGACCGGCATCTGGACGCGCGACGACGCGACGGGCGAGTACTACCGCCACCGCTTCTACCGCCACCAGCCGGACCTGAACACCGCCAACCCGAAGGTGCGGGACGAGATCGCGAAGGTCGTCGGCTACTGGACCGAGCTCGGACTGTCGGGGTTCCGCGTCGACGCCGTGCCGTTCTTCCTCGCGGACACCGCCAAGGGCCCGGACGACGACCTCGAGGACCCCCACGACTACCTGCGCGACCTGCGGTCGTTCCTCACGAGGCGATCGGGTGACGCGGTCCTCATGGGCGAGGTGAACCTGCCGTACGACCAGCAGCGCCAGTTCTTCGGCGACGACGACGGCGACGGCACCTCCGACGGCACGGAGCTCACGCTGCAGTTCGACTTCGTCGGGATGCAACAGCTGTACCTGTCCCTCGCGCGGCACGACGCACGCCCGCTCGCCGCGACCCTCGCCGCGCGTCCGACGATCCCGCGGGATGCGCAGTGGGCGACGTTCGTGCGCAACCACGACGAGCTCACGCTCGACAAGCTGTCCGACGACGAGCGCGCTGAGGTCTTCGCCGCGTTCGGGCCCGACGAGGACATGCAGCTGTACGGGCGCGGTCTGCGCCGTCGCCTGCCGACCATGCTCGACGGCGACCCGCGCCACATCCGGATGGTCTACTCGCTGCTGTTCTCGCTGCCCGGCACCCCCGTGCTGTTCTACGGCGAGGAGATCGGCATGGGCGAGAACCTCGCGGCCGAGGGCCGCATGGCGGTGCGCACCCCGATGCAGTGGACCGCCGAGCGCAACGGCGGCTTCAGCCGGGCCGCACCGTCCCGCCTGCCCGGCCCGGTGGTCGAGGACGGCTACGGTCCCCGGCACGTCAACGTGGCCGCGCAGCGGCTCGACCCGGACTCGCTCCTGGCGTTCATGCGGCTCCTGGCCCGGCGCTACCGCGAGAGCCCCGAGCTGGGCTGGGCGCGCGAGGTGGAGATCCTCGACCAGCCGCACCACGCCGTGCTCGCGCACCGCTCGACCTGGGACGACGGCTCGATGGTCGCGCTGCACAACCTCGCCCCCGAGCCGGTCAGCGTTCCGCTCGAGCTGAGCGACTGCTCGAGCGAGGGTGCACCGGTCCGGCTCGTCGACCTGCTCCATCCCGGCGAGGCCGCGCTGGACGCGCGTGGCCGCACCACCCTGGAGCTGCCGGGCTACGGTTACCGCTGGCTACGCGTGGTGCACGCGACGGAACGCCGCCTGATCTGACCACCCTGGCACGGACACAGGCGCGCCCACCGTCCGGACGTTCGTCCGTCTGCGACGATCCCCGCGTGCTCATCGACGCGCAGGAGATCACGCTCCCCGTCCCGCTGCAGCTGCCCTCCGGACGGCTCAACCCCGACGCGGTGGGCTGGACCCGCACTCCCCTGCACGACACCGACCGCGTCGGCCGCTGGGCACGACGCTGGGGCCGGGCCAAGCGGTGGGAGTACTGGGCGGTCCTGACCCCCACGCACGTCGTCGGAGTGACGATCTCGTCGCTCGACTACGCGGGGCTCACGCAGCTGTGGGTGCTGGACCGCGGCACGGGCGAGGAGGTCGACACGGTCGCCATCGCACCCCTCGCGCTCGGCACCCGCCTGCCCGGCACGCTGGGTGACGGACCCGCGAGCGCCGCGACGCGCGCCGTCAAGGCAAGGTTCGACGACGACGAGCACGGCACGCGCCTGCGCGCCCGCACCGCCCGGGTGCGCCTCGGCGCGACCGCTGCGCTGCCCGCCGGCCACGAGCGCCTCGGCGTCGTCGTGCCGTGGGACTCGCGCACGTTCCAGTACACCGTGAAGGACGTCGCGCGGCCGGTTGTCGGGCGGCTCGAGGTCGACGGCCGGACGTTCGACGTGCCGCTCGGCTCGTTCGCGGTGCTCGACCACGGCCGCGGGTACTGGCCGCGTGAGCTGTCGTGGAACTGGGGCTTCGGCGCGGGCGTCGTCGACGGCCGCACGGTCGGGCTGCAGCTCGGCGGCCGGTGGACCGACGGGACCGGCTCGACCGAGAACGCGGTCGTCGTCGACGGGCGCCTGCACAAGCTCCGCGAGGACCTGACCTGGACCTGGACCGACGGGGGTTGGACCGACCCGTGGACTGTCCGCGGCGCGTGCGCCGACCTCACGTTCACGCCGTTCCACGACCGCGTCTCGCACACCGACCTGCGCGTCGTGCGCTCGTCCACCCATCAGTGCTTCGGCCACTGGTCCGGCTGGGTCACGCTCAACGACGGCACGCGGCTCGAGATCGAGGACCTCCTGGGCTCGGCGGAGGACGTCAACCAGCTCTGGTGAGCGGCACCGGCCGCATGCCCAGCCTGTGACCGGCGAGACACGGGACCGTGGCGCGAGCGGGGATATAGTGAACAGCGTGTCCATGAAATCGGAGGGCGCGCCGCGCGGGCGTCCGCGGTCGGTCGAGCGCCGGCAGGCGGTGCTCGACGCCGCCGCTGAGCTCGCGCTCGGCAGCGAGACCTTGCCGACGATGGACGCGATCGCCACGCGCGCGGGCGTCTCGCGGACGACGCTCTACAAGTGGTGGCCCTCGTCGGCCGCCGTCCTGCTCGAAGGACTGCTCGACCGCTTCCACGCGAGCATCGAGTTCGACGACGACCTCCCGGTGCGCACCGCACTCACCGCCCAGGTCGAGGCGCTCGTCCACCTGCTGCGCGATACCCCCGCCGGACGGCTCCTGCGCCAGCTGATGTCCGCGTCGATCACCGACGCGGCGACAGCGACCGCGCTGCTGGACCAGTGGATGGAACCCCGCCGTCACGCAGCGATCGGCCACCTCGAGCGCGGCATCGCCACCGGTGAGGTGCGCGCCGGAACCGACCCCGCGCTCGTCGTCGACGCGCTGTTCGCGCCCGCGTACCACAGGCTGATCTGGGGGCACGCCCCGCTCGACGACGACCTCGCCGAGCACGTGTGCGCCCTCGTCTGGCCCGCGATCACGACCTGACCTCGAGCTCCACCCGCGCGGCACACCCCGCCGCACCACCCCACCCACATCAGGGAGACCACGCATGACCACCGTCGCCAAGAACATGGTCGACACGCTCGTCGCCGCGGGCGTCAAGCGCGTCTACGGCATCCCCGGGGACTCGCTCAACGGGTTCACGGACTCGCTGCGCGGCTCCGGGATCGACTGGGTGCACGTGCGCCACGAGGAAGCAGCGGCGTTCGCCGCGGGCGCCGAGGCCGCACTGACCGGCGAGATCGCGGTCTGCGTGGGCTCGTGCGGACCGGGCAACCTGCACCTCATCAACGGCCTGTTCGACGCGCAGCGCTCGGGCGTGCCGGTGCTCGCGATCGCCGCGCACATCCCCACCTCCGAGATCGGCTCGGGCTACTTCCAGGAGACCCACCCGCAGGAGCTGTTCCGCGAGTGCTCGGTGTACGTCGAGTACGCGGCGTCCCCGGTCCAGATGCCGCGGGTCATGCAGAGCGCGATGCGGGCCGCGATCGAGCAGAAGGGCGTCGCCGTCGTCGTGATCCCCGGCGACGTCGCGCTCGCCGAGGCCGACGACGCCACCGTCACACCCATCCGCGCCACCAAGCCGCGGGTCGTGCCGTCCGACGACGAGCTCGCGGCGGCCGCCGGGCTCCTGAACGACGCGAAGCGCGTGACGATCCTCGCCGGTGCAGGTGTCGAGGGCGCGCACGCCGAGCTGCTCGCGCTCGCCGACACCCTCGGTGCGCCGATCGTGCACACGCTGCGGTCGAAGCAGTTCGTCGAGCACGACAACCCGTTCGACGTCGGCATGACCGGCCTGCTGGGGTTCGCGTCCGGGTACAAGGCCATGGAGTCGTGCGACACGCTGCTGATGCTGGGCACCGACTTCCCGTACCGCCCGTTCCTGCCCGAGAAGGCGAAGGTCATCCAGGTCGACATCCGCGGCGAGCGCCTCGGCCGCCGCACGCCGCTCGAGCTCGGGCTCGTCGGCGACGTCCGCGAGACCCTGCTGGGCCTGCTGCCGCGGCTGTCGCGCCAGTCCGACCGCTCGCACCTGGACGACGCGCTGGCGCACTACGCCAAGACCCGCACCAAGCTCGACGACCTCGCGACGCCGCGCAAGGGCTCGCAGCCGCTGCACCCGCAGTACGTCGCCAAGCTGATCGACGAGATCGCGTCCGACGACGCCGTGTTCATCCCGGACGTCGGCTCGCCGGTCATCTGGGCCGCTCGTTACCTGACGATGAACGGGCGTCGCAAGCTCATCGGCTCGTTCATCCACGGGTCGATGGCCAACGCGCTCCCCCAGGCCGCGGGCGCAGCGGCCGCGTTCCCGGGCCGTCAGGTGGTCGCGATGTCCGGCGACGGCGGCGTCGCGATGCTGCTCGGCGAGCTCCTGACGTTCACGCAGAACAAGCTGCCCGTCAAGATCGTCGTCTTCAACAACTCGTCGCTCAACTTCGTCGAGCTCGAGATGAAGGCCGCCGGCTTTGTCACCAGCGCGACCGACCTCGAGAACCCGTCGCTCGCCGCGATCGCCGAGGCCGCCGGGCTCAAGGCGTTCCGGGTCGAGAAGTCCTCGGACCTGCGCGGCGCGCTCGAGCAGGCGTTCGCGTACGACGGTCCGGCGTTCGTCGACGTGGTCACCGAGCGCCAGGAGCTGACCATCCCGCCGTCGGTCAAGCTCGACCAGGCCAAGGGCTTCGCGCTCTACGCGCTGCGCACGCTGCTGTCCGGTCGGGGCGACGAGCTGCTCGACCTGACCCGCGCCAACCTCCGCCAGGTCTTCTGACCTCGGGGCTCCGGCGCCCGTTCGGCGGGCCGCACGCGGCTGCCGAGGGTCGCTCGTCGTCCCGGTCCGCGACGAGCGACCTTCGGCAGCCGGGCGGCGACCGATTCCTCCCGGAAGCGGCCCGTCTGTCGGTGACGAGACCGGTCCCGGCACCCGTCACGCGAGACAGGTGCCGCGGTGACCTGCGGCTTCGGTACGCTACGCGCTCGCCCCGACGCTCGTGGCCCGGGGCCCCTCCCGACGAACAGGAGCCCGCGTGTCCTCGGAGTACCCCGGCGCACCGACGCCCGAGAACCAGCCGCAGCAGCCGACGCCGGGCACGCCGCCCGCCTACGGTGCCCCGCAGCCCCCGCAGTACCCCGCCGCACCCGCCTACGGGGCCCCGGCCTATGGCGCTCCCGCCTTCGGTGGACCGGGCGCGACCTACCCGGGCGCTCCCGTCGAGTCCGACAAGTCGTTCATCGCGACGTGGCTGCTGGCGTACTTCCTGGGCATCTTCGGGGTCGACCGCTTCTACCTGGGCAAGGTCGGCACCGGCCTGGCCAAGCTCTTCACGCTCGGCGGCTGCGGGATCTGGGCGCTCATCGACCTGATCCTGGTGCTCGCCGGGCAGCAGAAGGACAAGTACGGCCGACCCCTCGCGGGCTACGACCAGCACAAGAAGCTGGCATGGATCGTGACGGCTGTGCTCGTGGTCGCCTCGTCCATCGGCTCGGCGCTCAACCCGCCCGACTTCAGCCAGTTCTCGAGTGACGCGTCCGCGTCGGTGGTCCAGGTCCGCCACTGACGAGTTGCACCTACGTCCGGCTCGACGCCGGGCGGCACGACCGACGAGAGGGCCGGTTCCGCGACGTGCGGGACCGGCCCTCTCGTCGGTGGTGAGGGACACCCGGCGTCGACGACCGAGACGACCTGGGTGCGGTCGGTGCCCGAGGCCGTTCCGGGCTCCGCGTCAGGCATGGCGTGGCGACGGCGTCACCAGGTCCTCGAGGTTGTCCACAACCGGGAGCCGCCTCGCCCCCGAGGGTTCCGATTCGGGTAGTTTGCCCGGCATGCGTCATCACGGGGGCACCACACGCGCGCTCGCAGCCGCGGCAGTCGTCGGGATCGGCCTGGCGCTCGCGGCCTGCTCCGGGAGCGGGGGCGCGGGCCCGACCTCCCCGCCAGCCGTCACGGCGTCGTCGACCCCGCAGGTCACGGCCACACCGAGCCCGACCCCTGAGCCGTCGCCCACCCCGACCGCCGCACTGGCCGACGTCACCGTCGCCCCGACCCCGCCCGCCGCTCTCGACGGTCCCGCCACCGAGGAGAACGCAGCGGCCGTGGCCGAGTACTTCATGTCGCTCTTCCCGTACCTCTTCGCGACCGGCGACAGCGGGACATGGGAGGCGCTCTCTGGTCCGTCGTGCGGTTACTGCTCCGGCGTCGTCGACTCGATGCGAGCGGACCTCGCCAAGCAGCGGCATAGTGAAGGCGGCGCCATCGAGGTCCTTGAGAGCGGCGCCAGCACGTTCGACTCCGCGGACTTCGTCACATGGGTGACCTTCATCGAGCACCCGTCGCAAACCGTGGACCATGCCGGGCACGTCGTCGAGGACTTCCCAGACACGCGACACAGCCGCGCCACCCTGCTGCTCAAGTGGGACGGCACCGGCTGGCAGGTCAACGGCGTCGACCCGTCTCTGATCGAGGTCATGTAGCCATGCGTCATCCGGCCCGGCGCACCCTCGGGATCCTGGCAGTGTGTCTGGTTGCTCTGACGCTCGGGACCTCGACAGCGAGCGCCAAGACCGTCGACGTCGTTGCACCCGGCGACGACTCCCTTCACGCGCGAGCCTTCGCTGGCGCCCAGCGGGAGCAGGCGTGGCGTGCAGCCTCCGTCTCCGAGGCGGAGAGGCTGGACGAGTACAAGCGTGCGGCGCGGTGCGACGACGACACCGACGTCGAGGAGCCGGGGATCGACCAGCGGTGCTACGTCCCGCCCGGGATCGAGATCACAGGCCCGACGTGCGAGGACGGTCCGGCGATCGCTCCGCTGTGGTTCCGGTTCCGGGTCAGCCCTCAGGCGGCGTGGTCGGACTGGGAGATGCTCGTCGGCTGGTCGTGCCCCGAGCACCTGCTGCCACCGGTCAGCATCGAGGACCTCCGCGTGCTGCACATCGCACCGCCCGACGTCGCGGTGCAGCCAGCCGACGAGCTGCTCGTAAACAAGCCGGCGATCCTCCACACCCTCGCCGACGCGCAGGCGTTCGACACCGAGATCGCCGGGTTCGACGTCGAGATCGTCGCGGAACCCTTCGCCTGGGACTGGGGCGTTCGACGACGGTGAGCGGTTCTCCACCGACGTCCCCGGTGAGCCCTACCCGTCGTTCGAGGTCACCCACACGTTCGTCACCCCGGACCAGGGCAGCGTCGTCCGGCTGACGACGTCCTGGCGCGGCCGCTACCGAGTCGCGGCCGACCCGCTGCACAAGTGGCGCACGATCGACGGCAGAGCCACCACCGAGTCCAGCAGCGAGCCGTTCGACGTCATCGAGCTCCGGACCCGTCTCACCGACTGAGCGCACCCCGGACCCCGTCGGAGCCGCGCGATCACGGGCGGCGCGCGCACGACCCGATGGCGGCAGCGCGGGGAGCCGACCTACGCTGCGCGCAGACACACGTGAGCGACCGACGAGCGTGAGGGGTGGACGTGACGGAGACGGGCGCACCGGTCGAGGTGGACGATGCTGGGCCTTTCTTCCACGGCACCAAGGCCGACCTGCGGCCCGGCGACCTGCTCGAACCCGGGCGGAGCTCCAACTACGGCTCCCGGCGCACGGCGAGCTTCGTCTACCTCACGGCGACGATGGACGCCGCGATCTGGGGCGCCGAGCTCGCGCAGGGCGAGGGACGCGGACGGATCTACCGTGTCGAGCCCGTCGGTCGGATCGAGAACGACCCCAACCTCACCGACAAGCGGTTCCCCGGGAACCCGACTCGCTCGTACCGCACCCGCGAGCCGCTGCGCGTCGTCGCCGAGGTCACCCCGTGGCAGCCCCACCCGCCGGACGTGCTGCAGGCGATGCTCGACCACCTGCGGGCACTCGAGGACGAGGGCATCGAAGCCATCGACGAGTGACCCGCCGCCACGTCCGCGCCACCCACGTGCGGTCTCACTGCGCGGGAAGCTGGGCGATGGACCTTGCGCCGTCGCACCACGCGCCTAGCATCCGGCCGACGGTCCGACGAGGAGAGGAACCACCGTGGCAGCCGAGACCCTGGACGCCGTGCCGGCCGCGCCCGATCGAGCGGTCCACGTCCTGGACAACCCTGCGTGGCACTCGCTCACGGGCCGGCACGCGGCGTTGTCCGAGGGCAACGAGATCGCGCGGCGCTACCTGCCCGAGGTCTCGCCGTTCGCGGCCGTGCGCTCGTGGGACGACCCGGACGTGTGGGACGCGGTCCTCGACCTCGTCGGGCCGGGCCAGCTCTTCCCGGTCTCCGGGAGCGACCCGGCGCTGCCGCCCGGCTGGGAGGTCGTCGCACGTGGTGCGGGCGTGCAGCTCGTCGAGACCGACGCGCTCCGGCCACGACCCGACGACGAAGCCGTGCTCCTCGGCGCCGACGACGTGCCCGAGATGCTCGCGCTCGTCGAGCGGACGCAGCCCGGTCCGTTCGCACCGCGCACGCACGAGCTCGGTCGCTACGTCGGCCTGCGACGGGACGGACGACTCGTGGCGATGGCCGGCGAGCGTCTGCAGCCCGGCGGCTGGACCGAGATCTCCGCGGTCTGCACCGACGCCTCTTTCCAGCGCCAGGGCCTGGCCACGCGCCTCGTGCTCGACGTCGCGCACCACATCCACGAACGGGGCGACCGGGCGCTGCTGCACGCGGCCGAGGCGAACACGCGCGCGATCGCGATCTACGAACGGCTCGGCTTCCAGCTCCGGCGCCGCACGGTGTTCGGCACGGTGCGCACACCGTCGCGCTGACCGGGCGTCAGACCGCGCACTCGCAGACGAGGTTGTACTCGACGACCTGCTCGTCGGGCTGCGCCCACGCCTCGGCCTGCTCGCGGGACTCGAACGTCCGACCGGCGAGGCGTCCGTCGGCCATGAGCACGCTGAACTCGATCTGCTCGCGGGGGTCGGTCCACCCGAGCGTCTGCGACATCGTCGCTCCCTCCTCGTCGGGCTCCCTGGTCGAGCCCTCGTGCGCACCACCTGCGCTCACGTCCAGGTCAACCACACCCGGCTCCGATTCATGCCCCCTCACCCCGCAGGAGCAGGTCGCCCGCACACTGGGCGCCGGCCGTACGACGCGCGAGGCCGCCGCCGCGCCGTGCCTCAGCCCCACGACGATCGAGGACCACCTGCGCAACGTCTACGCGAAGCACGGCGTCCGCTCCCGCACGGACGTGGCAGCAGTAGCCCTGGCCGAGCGGGGCTGAGCGCTGGATGATGGCCGTGCAGACCGCGAGCGAGGAGTCCCGATGACCGCACGAGGCAAGGACAGCAAGCGGCAGGCCGGCGTCAAGGACGTCGTGCGAGCGATCGGCGTCGCTCTCGCCGTCGCGGCCGTCGTCAAGGAGCTGCGCAAGCCGAGCGACGAGCGCACGTGGCACGGTGTGGTCGCCGGCTTCGTGCCCTACGAGCTGCGCCCGCCCACCATCGCGCGCTTCCGCGAGCGCCTCTGGGACCCCGACGCCGAGCACGTCCTCGGCCCGCGGGTCTTCGGGGTCGGCTGGACGCTCAACCTCGGCCGCGTCTACGCGCTGGTCCGCCAGGCCGCGTCGTCGTCCGACTGACCCGCGCGTCCGCCCTCATACCTCGCGCGGGACCCGGCCCGTCAGCGTGAAGAGCCGGCACATCACGCGGTGACTGCGGTCCGATGGGCGCCCGAACATGAGCGGGCAACCGCCGTCGATCACGGTCAGACCGTTCTCGCGGCCGAGCCGGGTGGCGTCGTCGTCGACGCTGCCCTTGTCCACCGACCGGTGCATCCACACCTGCGTGATGCCGAGGTCGATCGCCTCCTGCACGGTCGCCCCCGCGTGCTGCGGGCTCGTCGCGACCACGACCGCCTCGACACCACCCGGGATCGCCGCGAGGTTCGCGTAAGCGGGGTCGCCCTCGACGGATTCGGCGTGGGGGTTGACCGCGAACACCTCGTAGCCCACGTCCCGCAGGCGGGTGTAGACGACGTTCGCGCCGTGACTCCCTGGCGTGCGCGAGACCCCCGTGACCGCGATCCTGCGCGAGTCGAGGAACGTTGCTGCCGCTTCCTTGGTGCTGGTCATGATCCGCTCCACATCGAGTCGTCATCACGACGCTAGTGACGCGGCCCCGGCGCCGAGAGGGACCAAAGGACCGACCGACGCGGCGGGACGTCAGGGCACGTTCGCGCCCCCGTTGACGTTGATGACCTCGCCGACGACGAAGCTCGACTCGGGCGAGGCGAGGAACACGTACGCCGGCGCCTGCTCGACGGGCTGGCTCGTGCGACCGAGCCAGGACGACTCGCCGAAGCCGTCGAGCTTCTCGCTCGGCTGCCCGTCCGAGACCTGCAGCGGCGTCCAGACCGGGCCGGGCGCGACCGCGTTCACGCGGATGCCGCGCGGAGCCAGGTCGGCCGCGAGCGCCTTGGTGAAGCCGATGATCGCGAACTTGGTCGACGCGTAGTTGATGATCATCGGCGACGGGTTGTACCCCTGCACCGACGTGCTGTTGATGATCGTCGCCCCGGGGCCCAGGTGCGGCAGCGCGTCGCGCGTGATCCAGAACATCGCGTACAGGTTCGTCTGAATGGTGCGGTCGAGATCGGCCTCGTCGAGCTCGTCGAACGTCTGGTGGTACACCTGGTGCGCCGCGTTGTTCACCAGGATGTCCAGCCCGCCGAGCCCCGCGACCGCGTCGGCGACGAGGGTGCGGCAGAACTCGCGGTCGCGGATGTCGCCGGGCAGCAGGACGACCGTGCGGCCGGCCGCGCGCACGTGCTCTGCGATCGCCTCGGCGTCGACCTGCTCCTCGGGCAGGTAGCTCAGCGCGACGTCAGCGCCCTCGCGCGCGAACGCGATGGCCACGGCGGCGCCGATCCCCGAGTCGCCGCCGGTGATGAGCGCCTTGCGCCCGGGCAGCCGACCCGTGCCGCGGTACGAGGTCTCGCCGTGGTCGGCCTTCGGGTCGAGCTTCGCGTCGAGGCCCGGCAGCGGCTGCCACGAGGCGTGCGGCTTGATGTGCGAGTGCCGCTCGACCGGGTTGTCGAACGTGAGCTGATCCGACGCCATCGTCATCTCCTTCGCGGAAGCGGGCAGAGGCCCGGTGCACCCGGGCTCCTGCCCGAGACGATAACGACGATCGCGCCGACGTGGCCTCCGTGCCCGCGCCGTGCGGCGTCAGCGAGCAGCGCGTGTGGAGGCCGTCACGGTGAACTTCGGGTCGCGGGCGACCTGCCGGGTGGGCCCGACGACGCGCTCGAGGGTCGACCGGTAGCGCAGGTGCGAGTTCCACACCGCCCACAGCTCCCCGCCCGGGCGCAGCACCCGCGCGGCCTCGGCGAACATGGCGTGCGCGGCTCCGGCGTGCACCGCGGCGCCGACGTGGAACGGCGGGTTCAGCACGACGAGGTCGACGCTGGCATCCGGCACCCCGTCCGCGCCGTCTGCGCGCACGACGGCGATGCGATCCTGCAGACCGTTCGCCGTGACAGTCGCGCGAGCGGAGGCGACCGCGGCGGCCGACTCGTCGGTCGCCGTGACGGTGAGCCCGTCGTTCGCCTTCGCCAGGAGGACAGCCAGTACCCCGGTCCCGCAGCCGAGGTCGAGCGCCGACGTCGCGTCCATGGGCATCGCGTCGACGCGCTGGAGCAGCGCGCGCGTACCGATGTCGATCCCCGACCCGGCGAAGACGCCTCCGTGGGCGCAGACCGTCACGCCCAGGTCCGGGTGATCCTCGCTCCGAGGCCACGTCGATGCCGGCCGCTCGTCGGCGGGACGCGGCCGTGAGGCGACCAGCACGCGTGACTTCTGCCGGGCCAGACTCGCCTGCACGTCGCCGAGGTGCCGCCGCAGGACGTCGTTCATCGCCGTCGTCATGTGCTTGACGCGCCCACCCGCGACGACCAGCACCTCGGGGTCGGCGTGCGCGGCGACCAGCCCGGCGATCTCGTCGAGCGCGTCCAGCGAGCGTGGGAGCTGGAGCAGGACGAGCCGCGCCCCGTCGACGAGCTCAGGCGTCAGCTCCAGCTGGGTGAAGCCGCCGACTCCCAGCCGTGCGGCGTTCGCGCGCAGCGCCCGCTCGCCCAGGAGCCGGTCCTGGTGCGTGCGGACCCCGGCCAGCCCGTGCCGTGCGATCGCGCCGAGAGTCAGCGCGCCGTGGTGGTCGCCGATCACGACGACGTGCGCCCCGTTCTCGGCGTCCAGCGCCGACGACGCCTCGTCGAGGATCAGCCGGTCGCTCGCATCGACCGCGTGCAGGTTCAGCGCCTCGACATCGGGGTGACGCCGCAGCTGAGCGAGCAGATCGGTCTCGTCGTTCCCAGCGGCCTCATCCACGCCCCGAGGCTAGCTCCTCGGGTGCGCACGGCAGGACGCGAGGCGGTCGTGCGGGCCGGGCCACCTACAGGCCGTGTCGCGTCCGAGCCTCCTGCTCCTGAGCGTGGAACAGCCCGAACCGGGGCAAGAACTTGTCCCAGTCGATGAGGTGCGAGTCGATCTCGGGTCCGTCGATGCACGCGTGCTTGCGGACCAGCTTTCCGTCGATCACCACGGGCACCATGCACGCACCGCACATGCCCGTCGCGTCGACCATGATCGAGTTGAGCGACGCGACCGTGCGCACGCCGTACGGCTGGGTGAGGTCCGAGACGCCCCGCATCATCATCGGCGGGCCGATGGTGACGACCTCGGCGATCTTCCGACCGGCCTCGAGCATCTCCCCGAGGGGCCTGGTGACGAAGCCCTCGACGCCGTACGAGCCGTCGTTGGTCGCGTAGACCACCTCGAGGCGGTCGCCGAACTCGGCCTGCAGGGCGGCGACCCGCTCACCGTCCGCCGTCCAGAACATGAGGTCCTTGGTGCGGAAGCCGGCGATGAGCGTGACGTGGTTCCCGAGCCGCAGGTGCTCGCGCATGATCGGGTACACCGGCGGCAGGCCGAGGCCGCCGGCGGTGAACACGACGGTCTCGTCGTCCGGGTACCGGTGCACGTCCGACGGTCGACCGAGTGGGCCGGCGATGCCGGCGAGGACGTCGCCGGGCTGCATCGCGTTCATCTCGATCGAGCTGACGCCCATCGCCTGGACGACGAGGCAGACCGTGCCTGCCTCCGCGTCCCAGTCCGCCAGCGTGAGCGGGATGAGCTCGCCGCCCAGCCGCGGGAACACGCGGACGAACTGACCCGCCTGCGCCGACCGCGCGATGACCGGCGCCCGGACGACGAGCTCCTCGATGCCGGGCGACAGGTTCCGCTTGGCGAGGATCACGGCGTCCGAGGCCGCCATGTCGGTGTAGCCGTGGGCGGCCTCGACCATGCGCGTGACCTCGGCGTGCGGCACGTCGACGTCGCCGATGATCTCGCGCGCGGCGGCCTGGCCGTCGCCGGCCGCGTTGATCGCGGTGGACCCGCCGCGGGTCGCGTCGCCGCCGGAGTACACGCCCTCGAGCGTGGTCTGCTGCGTGCC
Source organism: Cellulomonas gelida (assembly GCF_006538725.1). Lineage (GTDB taxonomy): Bacteria > Actinomycetota > Actinomycetes > Actinomycetales > Cellulomonadaceae > Cellulomonas > Cellulomonas gelida. Next base: position 97,801 of record NZ_BJLQ01000003.1, on the reverse strand, counting down.
GTCCGCGGCCAGGTTGATCGTCCCCCACCGGGAGACGTCGATGCGCGGCTCGGAGTCCTTGATGATCGGGTTCGACGAGTTGCCGAGCGCCATGATCACCAGGTCGGCCTCGACCTGCTCGGTCCTGCCCGTCGACAGCGGGCGTCGACGGCCGGACGCGTCGGGCTCGCCGAGCTCCATGACGTCGAGCGTCGCCGCCTTGACGAACCCGGTGCTGCCGTCGGCGAGGAACTCCGACGGCGACCGCAGCGGCAGCAGCGCGATGCCCTCCTCGAGCGCGTGCTCGAGCTCCTCGACGCGAGCCGGCATCTCGGCGCGGGTACGCCGGTAGACGATCGTCACGTGTCCGCCGAGGCGCCGGGACGTGCGGGCCGCGTCCATCGCGGTGTTGCCGCCGCCGATGACCAGCACGTTCTTGCCCCGCACGAACGGCAGCGGTGTCTCGGTGCTCTCCCAGTCGGCGTGCATGAGGTTGACGCGCGTGAGGAACTCGTTCGCCGACATGACGTTGAGCAGGTGCTCGCCGGGCACGTTCATGAACATCGGCAGGCCCGCGCCGGTGCCGACGAAGATCTTCCAGAAGCCCGCGTCGCGCAGGTCCTGCAGCGAGGCGGTCTTGCCCACGACGAAGTTCGTGACGAAGCGGCCGCCGAGCAGGCGGATCTTGCGCACGACGTCGTCGATCAGCTCGTTCGGCAGGCGGAACTCGGGGATGCCGTAGCGGAGCACGCCACCCAGCTCGTGGAACGCCTCGAACACGGTGACCGGGAAGCCCTCGGCGGCCAGCAGGTACGCGTTGATGAGCCCGGACGGGCCGGACCCGACGATCGCCACGGGCGGCTTGGCCGCCATGGTCCACGGGTTCGGGAACGAGGCGAACCGCGCCGCGTCCGCGCCCGGGTGGGCGAGCTTGTCACGCTCCGGCAGGAACCACTCGAGCTGGCCGATCTGCATCGACGTCTTGTGCAGGCACGCCGCCTGGCACTGGAGCTCCTGCGGGCACACGCGCCCGGTGACGTTCGGCAGCGGGTTGCACGAGTGCAGCAGCTCGAGGGCCTCGGTGAACCGCCCCGTGCCGAGGAGCTCCATCATCGTGGGGATGTGGATCTTCACCGGGCAGCCGAACTTCGGCGGCTGGTGCGCCTCGAGGAACACGCCGAGCTCGCACGGAGCGTCGGAGCACTGCTTGTCCCGGATCGCCTCGAGCCAGACGAGCAGCTCGACCTCCCGCCGGGTGTAGCCGAGGTCCATGTAGCCGAGGTAGCCCTTGTTGACCAGGCCGAAGTCCTCGGCGCGATCGTCGGCGTCGCGGACGTACGGGGGGATCGTGCTGCCGGCCGGCCAGTCGGTCGCGAGGCCCTTGACCATCGGGTAGCGGTCGGACAGGTGCGCGTCGACCGCCTTGACGAACAGACGCTTCTTGCCGAGCGGCAGGTCCCAGACGAACCGCATGAGCAGCGTCGAGACGTCGTCGTCCCGCAGGAGCATGTCCCACAGGCGCAGGACGAAGTCCCGGCCGAGCTCGGGCTGCCGGAACTCCCAGGCCACCGCCGCCATGCCGTCGGCGATGAACAGGTCGCGGAAGGCGCGGGGGTCGGCGACGAGCCGACGCTCGAGCAGGTCGAGCTGGTGGCGGAAGGTCGCGACCCCGGGTGTCGCGTCGAGAGCCTCGACCTCCTCGCGCGTCGCGTCGAGCGCGGTGCGCGCCCCGACCCAGCGCAGGACGTCGTCCTGGCTGGACCGCGGCGGCGTGTCGGTGGCGCTCATCAGTGGATGATCTCCGCGTCGCAGGTGGCCTTGACCCGGGCGATGCGCTTGGCCATGTCCGGGGTGACCTCAAGGCCGTCGAGCGCGCTCTCCTTCAGACGGCCGACGACACGCGCCTCGCCGTCGATGACGACCGTCGCCTTCTCGAACAGCGCCGGGAGCTCCTGGTAGCAGGTGCCGCAGTCGTTGCACAGGTGCTGGTCGGCCGGGTCGAGCCAGACGGGCCGGTCCGCGAGCGCCGTCGCCGCGGCCGCTGGGGGCGCCGCGGCCGGAGCAGCCGCTGCGCCGCTGAACGAGAACGTCGGCGGGCTCGCCGGGGCGGCCGACGACGACGCGAGCTCGGCCATCGCCGCGGCGATCTCGTCGAGCGAGGTCTCGCGGGCCGTGGACGCCGCCTCGTACTTGGCGGTGAGGTCGGCGAGCTGCGCCCTGTGCTCCGCGGACAGCCGCGCCTCGCCGAAGCCGGCGAGGTACTGCAGCGTCTGCCAGTGGTGCTTGCGGTCCTCGACGAGCGCGACGATGGCCGACGAGCACGCGACCTTGATCAGGTGCTTGCCCGCGTCCGTCGCGTGGACGAACGGCACCTTGCCGGCCCGCTCGTCGTCGGACAGCTCGACGAACTCGGCGATCGGGACCAGGTGCGCGTCGTCGTCGTCCGCGACCTTCGTGAACTGCTTGGCGAAGCGCACCTCGCCGAGCGCGAACTCGGCCGGCGTCAGCGGTGCCTGCAGCAGCTGCAGGTTCCCGCTCTCGTCGACGTACTCGAGGGTCGAGGTGCTCCACAGCGCGTCGACGTCCGGGTTGCCGTCCAGGCTGAACCGCTCCGGCAGCGTGCCACCCCGGCGCGGGTCGTGCACGAACAGCGGGCTGACCCGGCTCTCGACCGCGAGCCGCGAGCGGCGGTTCGACAGGTCCTCGGCGATCCCGTTCTCCGTGCCGCACGGGGCATAGATCTCCATGACCGCCGCACCCTCGTCGAACTCGAGCATGCTCATCGCCGCGGCGAGGAAGTGCCCGTGCAGCGCCGTGGCGGTGGTGGCGACGAAGACGTTCGGGTGGAACGCCGCGATGACGCCGATCTCCTTGCGCACCTCGCGCTTGCCCGCGTGGGCCTTGCCGTAGCGCGCCAGGTCGGCGTCCTGGCCGGTGAGCGACGCCGTCGAGGCCTGGCCTCCGGTGTTGGAGTAGCCGCCGGTGTCCAGCACGAGTGCCTTGATCGGCGTGCCGCTGGTCAGCACGCGCGACATGGCGCCGAAGCCGATGTCGTAGGACGCGCCGTCGCCGCCGATCGTCAGGACGTTCGGAAGCAGCGCGCGCTCTTGTGCCGTGAGCTCGTGCCACGTCAGCGTCGCGCCGGCCTTGCCGTGGACTGCGGGGTCGTAGGCGTCGGCCAGCTCGAGCGCGGCGTCGCGCAGGGCGCGGACCTCCGGGACGAGCTGCGAGGCGAGACCTTCGTAGATGCCGACGGCCAAGGGCTGCGCATCCTGGAACAGGCTGTTGACCCACGGGTCGAGGTACGGCTGGAAGGGCATCGTCGAGGCGTAGACCGACGAGCACCCGGTCGAGTTCGCGATCACCGTCGAGGCAGGGCCGGTGCCGGTGGGGCCGCCCTCGTAGAGGTACAGCGCCTTGTCGAGGGCGCCGATGAGCGAGCCGAGGTGCTCGCGACGGTCCGCGTCCTCGACGGTGGCGAGCTTGGCGGCCAGCTGCTCGATCGTGCCTTCGAGCTCGGCGACGTGCGTCCGCTTGCGCTCCTCGCCCAGTGCCCGGGACAGCGCGGTCATCAGGCGGATCGCGGTGACCTCGCCGCACCCGCGGCAGCCGCCGTGCCCGCCGACCATGGCGTAGTAGTTCGCGTGGTCGAGCACGATCCGCTTGACGTCGCCGTCCGGCGTCGCGGCGTCGGCGACGAACCGCTTCGGCGTGCTGGGCAGCGCCGCCATGGTCTCGAACCGCTGCTCGAGCAGGTCGACGAGGCTGGCGTCCTGCTCGGCGGCGACCAGTGCGTGCGGGCCGCACACGTCGACGCACTGCAGGCAGCCGGTGCACTTCCACGGGTCGACGACCGCGGAGAACAGCGCACCGGTGCCCGGGGTCTCCTTCTCCATCGAGTCGAAGAACGGACGCGTCCGCGCGACCGGGAAGGCCGCGAGCGCTTCGACGACGGCGGTCGCGTGCCGCGCGAGCGCACGCTGGCCGGTGTCCGGGACCGTGGCGGCGGCCACCGCGGCGAGCGACGTCGCGCCGCCGTCCGCCCGCAGGCCCTCGCGGATCTGCTCGGACCAGACGTAGGCCACCGCGCGCAGGGACTCGCGCTGCGGCTCGGGGGCGTCCAGGCCGTCGATGGCCGCGCGCACGAGGTCGTGGATCTCGTGCAGGGTGTTCGGGATCGCCGCGTCGGGGCAGGCGATGCCGCACTCGAGGCAGCCGGTGCAGGCGGTCGGGTCGAACACCGGCACGGTGCGCCGGAAGATGCCCTTGTCCTTGTGCAGGCCCGTGCCGACCGGCATGAACAGCCCGGCGCCGGGGAGCACGGGCGACTCCCCCACGGTGCCCTCGCGGAACGGGCGCGCGGCGAGGTCCTCGTAGTAGGCGGGGTCGAAGAGCGCGGTCGCGCGCGGCTCCGCCGCGACCGGGCACATCGACGCCGAGAGCGCCACGGACCGGGCACGCACGGCGGCCGGCTCGGCGTCGACCGCCACGAGCTCGTCGGTGTCGTAGTCGATCGGGTGGACCGCCGCGATCGCGTCGGTGATCACCGCCATGTTGGAGCTGACGATCGCGTCGCCCTTGCGACCGAACTTCTTCGTCAGCTCGTGGCGCACCTTCTCGAGGATCTCGTCGCGCGTGGCGCCCTGGGAGACCCGGTCGACCCAGCCGACGACGGCGCCGATGAACGCGATGCCCATCATGCGGGTCTCGAGCTCGGGCGTCGGGGCGTGCTTCTTCGCGACGCTGAAGGCGTCCATGACCAGGAGCGCGATCTCCTTCTCGCGGATCGTCCGCCGCGCGTGCGCGGGCAGGCTGCGCCACACGTCGATCGGCGCCAGGTCGGACTGCATGATGAACGTCCCGCCCACCGCCAGTCCCTTGAGCGGGTTGGTGTGGATGAACGCCTTGTGGTCCGGGGAGACGACGACCTCGACGTCCTCGAGCTCGGCATTCGTGAGCAGCACCGGCTCCGGCGACAGGGTGATGTAGAAGTTCGTCGCCGCACCGCTCTTCTCCGAGCCGTACTTGGGCGCCGACTTGGAGTACATGCCGAGCACCCCGGCGAGGATGTCGGTCAGGAGCTTGCCGGTGGCGATGGTGCCGTAGCCGCCGACCGAGTGGAACCGGATGCGCAGCGCCTCGTCGGGCAGGACCTGCGGGTTCGGCTCCGTGACGAGCGCCATGAGCTCGGTCTCCGGGTACGCGGCGCGCAGCTTCTCCTGGATCCCGGCGAGCTCGCCGGACGGGGTGTCGCTGAAGAACTGCGAGCCGATGTAGACCAGCGGCGAGCCGGTCGGCGACACCATGTTCTTGAAGGCGGCCACCAGATGCCGCGGCTGGACGTCGTGCCCGCCGAGGCCGAAGATCGCCGTCGTCAGGCGAGGGGTCGCGGTCAGCGCCGGGATGCCGGGGAACTCGTCCGGGTGGGACGCGTTCGACCGCGCACGGAACAGCGCCTGCGTGACGAGGCGAGTCAGCGCGGTGTCGTCGGACCGTTCGAGGACCGTGACGGACTTCGCGCTTGCGAGCGCGGCAACCAGCTCGGCCTCCGGGAACGGCTGCAGCAGCTTGACCGAGACGACGCCGACCTTGAGCCCCTGCGACCGCAGGTACGGCAGGACGGCGCGCACGTCGTCGGTGATCGAGCCGAGCCCGACCATGACGTAGTCGGCGTCCTCGCAGTCGTACGCCATGACCGGGGAGTACTCACGGCCGGTCAGCTCGCCGTACTCCGCCATCGCCTGACGGGCCAGCGACGGCACCGAGGAGACGAAGTGCGTGCGGTGGTCCACCGCGCCGGCCTGGAAGTCTGGCTGGTTCTGCACCGGGCCCGTGAGCCCCGGGTTGTGCGGGTCGACGAGGGCCGGCACGAGCTGGCGCGTGCCCTGAGGCCACGCGTTCACCCAGGCCCGGCGCCACTGCGCCTGCAGGTCGTCAGGCACCCAGACCGCGGTCTCGCCGACGAGGTCGCCGGCGTCGTCGGCCTCGACCTTGTCCGCGATCGCCGCCAGGTGGGCCCGCAGCGCCGACAGGTCGTCGGCCGCGAAGTCCACCACGTGCCGGTCGAGGTACTGGTTCAGCTGGAACACGCGTCCCTTGGCGCCGAACAGGATCTCCTGCGCGACAGTCGGTGCGGGGATCCGCCCGGCGGGGTCGCCCAGGTACTCCCGCAGGAGGTCCGGCTCGGGCAGCAGCACCTCGCTCATGACGTGGCTCGTGGCGAAGCCGTCGAACGTGTTCGCGACCGGGATCAGCGAGAGCGACGACGTCCGGTACGCGATCGCCGCGAGGTCGGCCGCCTCCTGCGGGTTGGACCCGAACAGGACCGTGTAGCCGGCCGGGAGCAGCGCGTAGATGTCGTCGTGCCCGGCCATCACGTTGAGCGAGTGCTTGCTCACCACGCGCGCGGCGACCTGCAGCACGAAGCCACCGATCTTCTTGCCCACGGTCACGTAGTGCGACTCGAGCGCGTAGAGGATGCCCTGGCTCGACGAGGCGTTGGAGATGAAGTTCCCGCCCGTGAGGGCCGCGCCCAACGCACCGCTCTGCGCCGAGTGCTCACCCTCGGCCTCGACGAAGAACGGATGCTTGCCCCAGACGTTGAGCTGGCCCTCGGCCCGGGCCGCCTCGAACGTCTCGGAGATCTCTGTCGAGGGCGTGATCGGGTAGCCGATCACCCCGCCGCACACGTGCTTCATCACGTGGGCAACGGCGCCGTTCCCGTTGATGACGTCCGGGATGCCCGGGTACTTCGGCTGGTCAGCAGTCACTGTGCGCGTCCGGGTGCGAGTCGTGGACTGGACCGTGCGGACGGGCTCCGGGACGGCCACGATCTACGGCGCCGATGACGTCGTCGCAGGTCGGACGGCTGGCGAGGGGCTTCGTTGCTTCCTCACAGGCCCAACTGGGTCACTCGCATCGTAAGTTCGCGGCGCGCGCCGATGAGGGGACTGAAGTCCCCCCGGGCCGGTGCGACCGGACGCGCCGCCCGCCTGTGCGTCAGTCGCTGGGGCAACCCCGGGCCGTCAGCGCACGCGCCTCGAAGATCGCCGCCACCGCGTCCGCGGTGACCGTGTCCTCGCAGTCCGTGGTGCATCGCTTCTCCGCCCAGGCCGCGCCCGCGGGCCCGTACGCGAGCGGCGTCGTGAGGGTGTACTCCAGGCTGTCCAGCACCGCGGTCACGAGCACCGGGTCGGGGCGGTCCCCCGACCCCTCGACGAGCCCGACGACCGTGCGCGCGAAGTGCGCGCGGTCGAACGACGAACCCCACTCGTCGCGGGTCCAGAAGGACCGGTCCAGCTCGTCGCACACCGAGGCGAGCGCCACGTCGAACGGCGTGCCGAACCGGCCGAGCGCGGCCGCTCGGCGGGCGGCGGCCGCCTGGACGCGGATCTGCCACTGCAGCCGCTGTTCCTCGGCCGCTCCGAGCGGCGCGGGGAGGTCGGTGCGAGGCGGGCCGACGTCCGGGGGCGTCGAGCGATCGCGCTCTGACCCTGCCCCATCCATGCTGTCGACCTCCATGCCGTTGCCGGCCGAGACACTGACGCCCCCATGGGTACGTCCGAGCGTAGCCATGGGGGCACCAGCGCGGAAGACGAGCACCAGCGGCCCTCCTCGCCAGCACGGAGGCGTGGGGACGGGCGAGCGGTCCGACCTCACCGAGTGCGTCGTCACGGGCCTTCGACGGGGCGGCCTCTCTCGGGATCGCCATGAGCAGGGCCTCGCGAGACCAGGTGTACGTTGCGCACGTGCTCGAGCTGCACGTGCCCGCGCGTTCCGAGTTCGTCGTGCGGCAGCGATGGCTCGCCGATCCCGAGATGATGGCGTTCAACGCCGGCTGGGAGGTGGCGTCCGAAGGCTACGACCGCGCGACGGGCTGCATTCGATGGCCCCGCACCTGGAGGCTGACCCGATGACAGGTGCAGCCGAGCACGACGAAGGCCGCCAATCCCCACTGGGACGGCGGCCTTCGCGCAACAGAAGTGGAGGTGGCGGGAATCGAACCCGCGTCCGATGACGTGGAACCAGGACTTCTCCGGGTGCAGTCCGTGATGGATTTTCTCGGCCCCCACCACTCCCACGGACGGGAAGGTGGACGGGCCCAGTCAGCTAGAAGTCCCGATCCTCACACTGACGATGAGGACCAGCAGTGGCTCTCTAGATGACGCCGGGAGCTAAGTCGAGAGCGTACTTAGGCCGACGGACTTCGAAGCTCGCTCAGGCGGCGAGGGCGAAGTCGGTGCTCTTGGAATCGGCACCTGTGATTTGCACGGAGCGTTGACGAGATAACCGTGCGTCCTCGACCCGCTTCTCCTGGCTCGACGATCACCGTCGAAACCGATCACCCCCATGTGGAATTTTCAAGCTGCCCGGTCCGCGACCAGCGCGAGCCGAACGGGACCAGACTACCTGGGCAACGGGCCGGTCGTCGCCGTGATTCCCGGGCGGGCTCGCGGGCGGGTGTCGGAGGCGCGGTCTAGCGTCGGGCGCATGGTCGACTTCACCGACGAGGACCTGCGCGGGTCCCGCTTCACGCACGTGGACCTCACGGGCGCGGTGTTCCGACGAGCACGCCTGATCGACATCGACGTACGGGGCGCCGACCTGCGGGGTGCCCGGTTCGACGGCGTCGAGCTCGTGGACGCCACGATCACCGGCGAGGTCGAGAACCTCACGATCAACGGGGTCGAGGTCAGCGCGTACGTCAACGCCGAGCTGGACCGCCGAGACCCCGACCGCGTGAAGATGCGGCCCACGGACCCGACCGGGTTCCGCGAGGCCTGGTACCTGCTCGAGCGCCTCTGGGACGGCACGGTCGAGCGGGCGCGCGCGCTCGATCCCGCGGACCTGCACGTGAGCGTCGACGAGGAGTGGTCGTTCATCGAGACGCTGCGGCACCTGCTGTTCGTGACGGACTCGTGGGTGCGGCGGGCGATCCTGCGGGTCCCGGAGCCGTGGGACCCGCTGGACCTGCCCTGGGACCAGATGTCGGACAAGCCGGGGATCCCCCGTGACCGAGAGGTCAGGCCCAGCCTCGACGAGGTTCTCGCGGTGCGCGCCGACCGCCAGGCGACGGTGCGCACGTTCCTGAGCGGGCTCACCGACGACCGCCTCGACGAGCACACCGTCCCGCTCGAGGGCGACTCCTGGCCACCCGCGAGGCCGTTCCCCGTGCGCGAGTGCCTGAGCGTCCTGCTCAACGAGGAGTGGTACCACCGCCAGTTCGCCGAGCGCGACCTGGCGGTCCTCGAACGACGGCGCGCCGAGCCGTCCGCGGAGACGGACTGAGGCGGTCAGCCCGTGGGGTGCGGCGAGTGCGGCGGGCGCACCTGGGACCACGCCACCGACGCCGCGAGTCGCGTGCCGAATATCGCGAAGTACCACCCGGTCTCGTGCTCGGACAGGTTCCGGTCCGGGAGTCGGCGCCGGTGCAGCAGCCAGTCGGGTGCACCGCGCTCGAAGAAGGCCTCGATCTCGAGGTAGCCGCGCTCCTCCAGGTCCAGCACGACGGACGGCAGGTCCTCGCGCGTGGGATGGGGGCGCGAGTTGCGCGCGATCATGAAGGCGCCGATCGCGATCACCCCCACGATCGCGAGCACGCCGGCAAGCCCGGGCACGCGGTCGGCCGACTCGACCGACCGCGCGAGCGCGGGTACAGCTCTCATCACCTCGTCCATACGCATCGCCCCCTCGTCAGCAACGTGGCAGGGGGCTATCTAGGCACGCCGACACCGGCTGTGGGAACGATCCCGCCCCGAATCACTCGGGTTTCGGACACAGCATCACGCTGCGGGGTGAGGTGACGCGTCACACCTGGGCTGCCCCAGGCATCAAGCCGACTCCGCCGAGTCGGGGAGACCGTCGCGCAGCGTGGCCAGCCGAACACCGTCGGCGGAGGCGAGCTGCAGGACGGCCACGTCCGCGCGCTCGTCGCGCACCAGCACCGAGGCCGCGGAGCGCAGACCGGTGCTCGGGTCGGTCACGACGATCGACGTCGCACCCGCCACGACGTGCGAGTGCGTCACGACGATCCCGCCGGCGGCCACGGCGAGCGCGGCACCCCGCACCGGCCCGGACTCCCCCGCCGCCGAGACCTCGAGCACCCCCGAGGACGAGTCCGTCGATGCCAGCCCCGGCCACGACGGCGCCGTCAGTGGACGCCGCTCGTCGGCGGTCGCACCGGCCGTTGCCGAAGCCGCAGGCCCGACGACGGTCGCACCGACCGCGAGGACCGCGCCGATCGCCATGCCCCGCCGCCGCCCGCGCACCGGGGTGTCGCACCGGGTGTCGCGCGCTCGGGAACCGTCGTCGATCGCCATCGTCGTCCCTCCTCCGTGGCGCCGGGGCGGCGCCGCCGAGACCACTCAAGTCGCGGTACCGGGTGAACGGCTGAACCGACGATGAGAGTTCCCTGAAGATCGGGCGACGAACGCGCACGTCACAGGTCCGGCGCGCACACCCCGCGGGCGAGCTGGGACAGGCCGTACAGGTCGCCCGACTGGAACGTCGTGAACTCGCCGCGCGTCTCGGGGTTCATCAGCTGGGTCCGGTCCTCGACGTGGTCGAGCCCGAGCGCGTGCGCCAGCTCGTGCCGCAGCACCCCGACGTGCGCGGGCTCGGCGTCGACGGGCTGGCTCTCGAGCAGCGAGGCGTCGAGCCAGACCGTGCCGGAGACGGCGACGAGCAGCCCGTCCTCACGGCGGACCGTGCGCGGCCCGCCCTGCCCCACGACGTCACCCTCGAGCCCCGACTGGAGCGTCTCGTCGGAGAACTGCACGAGCAGCGGCGCCCACCGTCGGCCGTAGCGCTCGGGCTGGTAGATCGGCCGGTCCGGGCCTGCCGACTCGTCCGTCGGACCGTCGTCGACGAACACGAACCCGGTCGCGTCCGCCAGCTCGGCCACCACCGTGGCGACGTCGTCGGCGAACCCCACAGGCGCTCCGGCGCTGTTGACCACGTAGTGCACGGGCCGGCACGGCGACCACGTCACGGGCACCTCGAGCCCGTCGGGGCGGGCCTGCGTGGAGAGGAACGCATACGGCGCGCCGTCCCAGTCGACCGGCGCGGGTGCGCCGAGCGGCGCGGCCGCCTCCTCGTGGCCGGGCTCGGGACCGCCCATGCCCCCACCGCCGGGCACCGACTCGGGCGGGAGCAGCGTCCCCGTCGCCTCGAGGTCGGCGCGGCTCACGGGCTTGCGCGAGAGCTCGGCCATGACCGCGTCCCACGAGAGCTCGGGCAGCTGCTGCAACCACACCCCGACCCACGCGGCACCGAGGAGCCCGCACAGCACCCCCACGGCCCAGCGCGCGCGCCGCACCCGCAACGTCCTCCGGCCGCGCTGAGGTCGCGCTCCCGGGTGGACGTACTGCCAGTCCTGGTCGCCGACGATGTTGCGCGGCAGACCGGCCGGGCCGGCACGCCGTCCCGCACGCCACGCCGCCTGCGCGGCGGCCTCGGCCGACGTGTCGTAGGCGTCCGCACGCCAGGGTGGGGGTGTCGCCGCCCTCCCCTGGGCCTCGTCGATCACCCACTGCGGGATGCGTCCCGACGGCGAGCGCGGGAGGTCGTCGAAGGACACGCCCCATCATCGGCACATCGCGTCGGCCTCTGGAGCCCTGTCCACCGAACCGGTGCCGATGTCGTACCGGGCGGGCAGGATGGCGACATGCGCCTGCCCGTCATGCCGCCCGTCGCACCCATGCTCGCGAAGTCGGTCAAGGAGATCCCCGACACGGGCCACGTCGAGCCCAAGTGGGACGGGTTCCGCACGATCGTCTTCCGCGACGGCGACGAGGTCGAGCTCGGCAGCCGCAACGAGAAGCCGATGACGCGCTACTTCCCCGAGCTGGTCGAGCAGATCAAGGCGCACACGCCCCCGCGGTGCGTCCTCGACGGCGAGATCGTCATCGTCGAGGGCGATCGCCTCGGCTGGGACTCGCTGACGAACCGGATCCACCCCGCCGCGTCGCGCGTGAAGCTCCTCGCGGAGCAGACGCCCGCGAGCTTCGTCGCGTTCGACGTCCTCGCGCTCGGCGACGACGACCTTATGAGCACACCGCTGCGCGAGCGTCGCGCGCGGCTCGAGGACGCGCTCGCCGGCGCGGCCGGCGACGTGCACCTCACGCCCGCGACCGGCGACCTGGGCGAGGCCCGGCGCTGGTTCACGCAGTTCGAGGGCGCGGGGCTCGACGGCGTGGTCGCCAAGCCGCTCGACGGTACGTACCAGCCCGACAAACGCACGATGTTCAAGGTCAAGCACGAGCGCACCGCGGACTGCGTGGTCGCGGGCTTCCGCTGGCACAAGACCGGCCCGATCGTCGGGAGCCTGCTGCTGGGCCTGTGGAACGACGAGGGCCACCTGCAGCACGTCGGTGTCGCGGCGTCGTTCCCCATGGCGCGGCGCGCGGCGCTCGTCGACGAGCTCGCCCCGCTGCGCACGGACGTCGAGGACCACCCGTGGGCGGCGTGGGCCGACGCCGAGGCCCACGCGGGCAACCGGCTGCCGGGTGCGGTCAGCCGCTGGAACGCGACGAAGGACCTGAGCTTCGTCCCGCTGCGCCCCGAGCTCGTGGTCGAGGTCGCCTACGACCACATGGAGGGCGACCGCTTCCGGCACACGGCGCAGTTCCGCCGCTGGCGCCCCGACCGTGACCCGGCGACGTGCACGTACGCGCAGCTCGACGAGCCGGTCGGCTTCGACCTCGCGGACATCCTGGGCCGGCGTCCGTAACGGGCACGACGAGCGCGCCCGCCGACCCGCCGAGGGCGCGCGGAGACCGCGGGCTCACCAGCCCCCGCCGCCTCCCCCACCGACACCACCGCCGGAGAAGCCCCCGGAGAACCCGGAGTCGCCCGACGAGCCTGGCGTCGGAGCGGTGAGCGACTCGGTCGCGACCGACTGGAACCTGTCCATCGAGGCGGCGAAGCCCGACGCCCAGAACACACCCGGCAGCGGGTCGTAGTACCCGACGTACCAGCCGGGCTGCGCGACGGCGCGGCCCTGCGCGGCGAGCTGGGCGAACACGCGCGCCCACCGCTCGGCGACGCCGAACACGATCGCGTACGGCAGGTAGCGGCTGAAGACGTCCTCACCCTCCTCGAACCGGATCTGGTCCGCCTCGGCGGTCGTGAGGTAGGTGCGGAAGCCGAGCGACTCGGCGAGCACCGCGGTGCCCTCCTCGGTGCGCGCAGGGGCGTGCGACGCGCACACCAGCACGACGACGCCGACGATGCCGAGAGCGATCGGGATGAGTCCGACGCCGTTGAGCAGTCCTGGCACGCCCGACTCGCTGAGCGCGATCGCCAGGACCAGCGTGATGCCGGCGACGACGATGAGCGCGATCCCCGTGGCCAGCCACGATCCGCGTACGGACTTGGGGTTCGCCCGGAACCAGCCGACGCGCGTGACCTGGTCGTACAGCCGGTCCTGCACCTTGGACATGGACGACGCGAACGTCGTCTTGAGGTCGGACAGCTTGACGGTCGGCCGACCGGTGAAGATCTCGTCCATGAGCAGCGCCTCGTACTCGAGCAGCGCCGCGTCGGGCTCGCGCAGCGCGACGAGCGTCCAGTCCTTCGGCTTCTTCTTCGGGTTGGCGCGCGGGACCTCCTCGATGCGCAGGTAGCCGCGCACGGCGAGGTCGATCAGCGTCGCGGTGACGTCGACCGGGTCGGCCTTCTCGTCGACGAGCGTGCCGAGCTCGCCCGGCCGCACGTTGGCCGGCGGCGTGAACTGCACGGCCACGGGCGTGCGCTTGTCGCGGTAGCCCGAGCCGACCTCCTGGCCGCTCACGGGCCGCAGCCCCGGGGTCAGGCCAAGGTAGGCGCGGTCGCGGCCCGTGCGGCGCACACGCCGGATCGCGAGCCAGGCGCCCCCGGCGGCGAGCAGCAGCGCCACGCCACCGAGCGGCGAGGCCGGTGCCCAGGCGGCGGCCGGGTCAGGACGCTCCACGACGATCGGCTCGACACCCGGGAAGGTGCCCGCGGGCCAACCGGTCACGGTCGTGAACGGCTCGCCGCGGTCCAGCAGGTCCTGCGTGAACGTCGCCGTCGCGCCCTGCGCATCCGCCGAGGTGCACGGGTCCGCCGACCCTTCGGGACCCGCGAAGCAGACCGCACCCTCGACGTCGGCAGGGCCGGTCACGGTCGCGCTCAGGTCCCCCAGCGGGATCTCCCAGCCCGTGCCGATGACGTTCCAGTACAGCTCGTCGCCCGAGTGCTGCTCGTTCGCGGGGTTGACCAGGCCGTCGACCGTGTAGGTCAGCTGGTAGGTCTGCACCCCCGAGACGTCGTCGACGTCCGGGTCACCGATCCGCAGGATGAGCGCGTCGCCGTCGTCCTCCTGGTTGAGCTGCGCGGGCGCGCCGGTGCTGCTCGAGGAGGACAGCCCGCTGTAGCGGAACTCGCGATCGTGCGTCTCGTCGTACCCCTGGCGGGTGGGGAGCGTGAGGTAGGGCCCGTGGCCCGGGTCGTCGCCGAAGTCGAAGTCGAAGTCGATCGACACCTGCGCGACGCCGTCGGCGCTCAGGACGGCCGTCACGTCGTACCGCGTGATCTCCCGTCCGCTCGTCTGGTCCGGCGCGGCGGAGGCCACCAGCCCGTTCGCGACGAGCGCGGCTCCGGCCAGCCCGAGCGTCAGCCCGGCGCGTCGCAGCGCTCGACCTGGTCGGGGACGTCGGCGCAGGGCATCGAGAGCGGTCACGGCCGCAACCTATCGCGGCCCGAGCGACCAGCCGAGCACTCAGCGGTCGCGCAGGTCCCGCATCGCGCGCTGCGCCTCGAGGTTGTCCTGCCGCTCGCGCAGCGCCTGGCGCTTGTCCCAGTCCTTCTTGCCGCGCGCGAGCGCGATCTCGACCTTTGCGCGGCCGTCCAGGAAGTACAGCGCGAGCGGGACGATCGTGTGGCCCTTCTCGCGCGTGCGCGACTCGAGCCGCTCGATCTCCTCGCGGTGCAGCAGCAGCTTGCGCTTGCGGCGCGGCGCGTGGTTGGTCCACGTGCCCTGCGCGTACTCGGGGATGTGCACCCCGTGCAGCCACGCCTCGCCGCCGTCGATCTCGCACCAGCCGTCGACCAGCGACGCGCGGCCAGCGCGCAGCGCCTTGACCTCGGTCCCGGTCAGCACGACGCCGGCCTCGAAGACGTCCTCGATCGTGTAGTCGTGGCGGGCCTTGCGGTTGGCGGCCACGAGCTTGCGCCCGGGTTCCTTGGCCACCGCGCACCCCTTCTCGTCAGGTCTCTCGCTCGTCGGGCTGCCAGCGGCCGGCGCGGTCCCGATGGACCGCCCGTGGCGCGCACGAGCCCTCACGCACGCTCGTCGTGCGCCGGACGAGCCTACCTGCCTGCCGCCAGGAACCCCTCGCGCTTATCCGCGACGGGGCCCGCGTGACCGGTCAGAGCGGCAGGTACGGGCGCGGGTTGACGGTCGCGCTGTTCATGTAGACCTCGAAGTGCAGGTGGCACGCGCCCGACGTCCCCGTGTTGCCCGCACGCGCGATCAGCTGACCCGCCTTGACGGACGCGCCCGGCCGCACGACGAACTGCGACAGGTGGTTGTAGCTCGTCGCGAGCGTCTTGCCGCCGACGGTGCCGTGGCCGATCATCACCTGGTTGCCGTACCCGTAGCGGTACTGCGTCCACAGCACCGTGCCGGACCTCGCCGCGTAGACGTCGTTGCCGCAGTAGTCGCGCAGGTCGATCCCCGCGTGCAGGCGCCAGTAGTGCAGCACCGGGTGGAAGCGCATGCCGTACTCGGACGTCACATGGATCGGCCGGGTCTGCGTGGGGTTGACGAACAGCGTGCCGGAGGCCGCCGGCGGGTCTGCCGGGTCGGGCTTCTTGGCGGCGTCGCGCTTGCGCTGCTCCTCGATCGCCTTGGCCAGGTCCTGCTCGATCTGCTTCGCCTCGGCGTCGATCGCCTTGAGCTTCTCGGCGATCTCGTCCTTCTTCGCCAGCAGCGCGTCCTGCTTCTCCTGCTGCTCGACGAGCAGCGCGTCCAGCTTGGCCTTCGCGGCCTCGGCGGCCTTCTTCGCCTTCTGGGACTCGGCGACCTTGGCGTCGGCCTCGTCCTTCAGCTCGCCGATGCGCGCCTCGACTGCCTCGAGCCGCTGCGCGGAGTTACGGTTGCCCGACTCGGTCGCCTGCAGGTCGTCGAGCACCTGCGCCCGGGTGCGCAGCGCCTGGCTCATGAGGTCGGCACGCTCGATGAAGTCCTCGGAGGAGTCCGCGTCGAGGATCATGCTCACGCTCGACACGTCGCCGCCGCCGCGGTAGGCCTCACGCGCCATCTGACCGATGGCCTCGCGCATCCGCGTCGCCTCGTCGGAGTCGGCCTCGATGGTCGCGGACAGGTCCTTGGCCTGGTCGCGCGCGTCCTCGAGCCGGGCCGCGACGATCGCCGCCTCACGCTTCGCCTTCGCGAACTCCGCCTCGGCCTCCTGCAGCGCGAGCCGCGCCGCGGGCAGCTGGGTCTGGATCTCGAGCAGGCGGTCCGAGACCGCGCCGAGCTCGCCCTCGAGGCCCTCGAGCACCTCCTCGGCGTCCGCACGCCGCTGCTCGTTGGTCTTCTTCTCCTTCTCGGCCGCCGCGCGCCGGTCGTCGATCGCGTCACCCATCGCGGGCGCCGCGACCGCGCCGAGCACGATCGTCGCGACGAGCCCGACGATCTCCGCGAGCGCGGCGGGCCGCGAGGCCTGCCGGGCCGGGCTCGTCGACTGACGGGTGGGGCGCGTGGTTCGACGCATGCTCACACCTTCGTGTAGCGGCTCAGGGTCACGAGCGAGGAGATGGCGGCCAACAGGATCCCCGACGCGACCAGCAGCGGAGCCACCGTGAGCACGTCGGAGGTCGTCACGTACGGGATCCAGGAGACGGTACCGCCCAGCCAGTCCGTGACCAGGTACTGCACACCCAACCAGAGCCCGCCGACAGCCATGAGCGAGCCGATCGTCGCGGCGATCGCCCCCTCGAGCATGAACGGGAGCTGGATGAACATCGTGGACGCGCCGACGAGCCGCATGATGCCCGTCTCACGCTTGCGCGAGAGCGCCGAGAGCCGGATGGTCGTCGTGATGAGCAGGACCGCCGCGATCAGCATCACCGCGGCGAGGCCACCCGTGAGCAGCGTCGCGCGGTCGATCACCAGGAACAGCCGATCGAACAGGCGCCGCTGGTCCTGCACGGACTCCACGCCCTGCCGCCCGGACACGACGTCCGCGACCACCTGGTACTGCGACGGATCGGTGAGCTTGATCCGGAACGAGGAGTTCATGTCCTCGACGGTCGCGACCGAGGCCCACGACTGGTCGCCGAACTGCTTCTTGAAGGAGGCGAACGCCTCCTCCTTGGTCTCGAAGAAGATCGGCTGGACGATCAGCGGCGCGACCTCGGGCTCGTCGAGCGCGTCGCGGATCGCCTGCTTCTGGTCCTCGGTGACCTCGCCGCCGGCACACGTGGGCTCGGGCGACGTCGCCGGGCAGAGGAAGACCGAGACCTCGACCTTGTCGTACCAGTCGTCCTTCATCTTGTCGATCTGCAGCTGCAGCAGGGCAGCGCTCCCGACGAACGTGAGCGAGACGAACGTGACGAGGATGACCGAGATGGTCATCGACAGGTTCCGACGAAGACCGATGCCGATCTCGGAGAGGATGAATCGCAGTCGCACGGCCGGTCCCCCTCAGCGGTCCGAGCCGTAGACGCCGCGCGACTGGTCGCGCACGAGCTCGCCCGTCGACAGCTCGACCACGCGCTTGCGCATCTGGTCGACGATCTCGTCGTCGTGCGTGGCCATGACCACGGTGGTGCCGGTGCGGTTGATCCGGTCGAGCAGGCGCATGATCCCCAGCGAGGTGGTCGGGTCGAGGTTGCCGGTCGGCTCGTCGCACAGCAGGATCTGCGGCCGGTTGACGAACGCGCGCGCGATGGCCACGCGCTGCTGCTCGCCACCGGACAGCTCGTGCGGGCGGCGCTTCTCCTTGCCGGCCAGCCCGACCATCTCGAGCGTGTCCGGGACGGTCGCCAGGATCTGGTGCCGCGGCTTGCCGATCACCTGCAGCGCGAACGCGACGTTCTCGAAGACGCTCTTGTTCGGCAGCAGCCGGAAGTCCTGGAACACCGCGCCGATCTGTCGGCGCAGCTGCGGGACCTTCCACGACGACAGCGAGCCGAGCTCCTTGCCCGCGACGAACACCTTGCCCGCGGACGCCCGCTCCTCGCGCAGCACGAGCCGCAGGAACGTCGACTTCCCCGACCCGGACGCCCCGACGAGGAACACGAACTCGCCGCGCTCGACGTCCAGCGACACGCCGTCCAGCGCGGGCCTGGCACCGCGCGCATAGACCTTGGTGACGTTCTCGAACTTGATCACGCTGCTCGCTCTGGCTGTCCGGCGGCGGGTCCGCACGACGTGACCGGGGCACGCCCCGGCCGCCGAGCGGTGCCCGGCTCGTCGAGACTAGGCACCGGGCCCATGAGCCCGGCGGGCCGACACGCCGTGCAGACGCGGAGGTCGCGTGAAGGTCGTTCCGGACGCGCGAGGACGAACGCGCCGAAGTGCGGACGAACCGGTCAGCGCAGCGCGTGCAGGCGCGGCGAGCGACGCACCGTGGCGCCGGTGATCGCCGCGAGCACCTCTTCGTGGCTCGTCGTCGCGGCGTCGAACGTGCCGTTGTTGCGGCCGTGACGCAGCACCACGATGCGGTCGGACACCGCTCGCACGTCCGTCATGTTGTGACTGATGAGGATGACCGCCAGCCCCAGCTCGCGCAGGCGCTCGATGTGCGTGAGGACCTCGGCCGTCTGGGCCACCGAGAGCGCGGCCGTCGGCTCGTCGAGCACGACGATGCGCGGGTCACCGATGAGCGTGCGCGCGATCGCGACCGACTGCCGCTGACCTGCCGACAACGTCGACAACGGGGTGCGGGCCGACGGGATGCGGCTGTTCAACGCCTCCAGCACGCGGCGGGCCGTGGCCTCCATGTAGCCGTCGTCGCGCAGTCCGCCCCGGCGGACCTCACGGCCCAGGAACAGGTTCCCCGTCACGTCGAGGTTGTCGCACAGCGCGAGGTCCTGGAAGACCGTCGCGACGCCGAGCGTCCGGGCGGCCGCGGGAGTCGGGATCGACGTGGGCTCGCCGGCGATCTCGATGAGCCCCGAGTCGGGCGTGTACGCGCCCGCGACGACCTTGGCGAGCGTCGACTTCCCGGCACCGTTGTCGCCGACGAGCGCGACGACCTCGTGCGCGAACACGTCCAGGTCCACACCGGCGAGAGCTTCGACCGCGCCGAAGTTCTTGCTGATCCCCCGCATGGACAGCAGGGGGACGGGCGATGGGCTCATCGTGATCACCTGCTCCACGTCGTCGTGCTGCTGGTCAGTGAAGTCTCCCACTCGTCGGCCGTCAACGGTCGTCATCCGAGCCCCTCCACGTCGACCGTCTCCTCGACGCGCAGCGGCACGTCCGTGGACTGCACCGCCAGCGCCAGGGCGCCCACCATCTCCGCGCGGGTGCCGAGGCTCGCGCGCACCACCTCGAGCGGCGCGATGCGGTTGGGCAACGCGTGCCGCAGCAGGGCCGCGCGCAAGGGCGCCACCAGGGTCTCCCCCGTCTCCGAGAGCTCGCCGCCCACCACCACGACCTGCGGGTTCACCGCCAGCACGAGCCCGGCGAGCGCGGCGCCGATCGCTGCCCCGGCCTCCGCGACGACGTCGCCGCAGCGCTCGTCGCCCTGGTTCGCGCGCTGCACGATGTCCCGCAGGCTCGCGATGCCGGGCACCGGTCCGACGGCCTCGAGCAGCGCGCCCGCGCCGACGACCGTGTCGAGACAGCCGCGGCGCCCGCACCGGCACAGCTCGCCGTCGGGCCGGACCGTCAGGTGCCCGATCTCACCCGCGGTGCCCGCGAAGCCGCGCAGCACCTGGCCGCCGAGCACGATCCCCGCGCCCACGCCGTACGACGCGCGCAGGAACAGGCAGTCGGCACGGTCGCGCGCCGCACCGGCGCTGAACTCGGCGAACGCGGCCAGGTTCGCGTCGTTGTCGACGTACACCGGCAGGCCCAGGCGCTTGGAGAGCACCTGGCCCAGGTGGACGTCGTCCCAGCCGGGCATGATGCCCTCGACCGAGATCATGCCCGTGGCCGAGTCGACGGGCGCGGGCACCCCGACGCCCATCCCCACGATGTCCTCGAGCGAGGCGCCGACCCGCTCGAGCAGGTCGACGACGAGCAGTGCGACGCGGTCGAGCGTCGTGTCGACCCGGTGCTCGACCGGGAGCGGCAGGGTCTGCTCCGCGAGGATCTCGTGCGAGAAGTCGCCGAGCGCGACACGCAGGTTCCGGTGCCCGATCTGGATCCCGGCCGCCAGACCGACGCGGCGGGCGAGCGTGACCATCTGGGCACGCCGCCCGCTGCGCGTCGTGGCGACGGTGTCGACGACCCCCGCGGCGTAGAGCTCGCGGACGATCGTCGACACCGTCGCCTGGGACAGACCGGTGGCCTCGGCGAGCTCGACCTGCGTGAGACCGCCGTACCGCTTGACCGTCTCGGCGACGAGCTGGCGGTTGGCCTCACGAAGGGACGACTGGGAGCCGGCCGTGCCTGCTCGCCTGCTCACGCTCGCACCTTAGTGTTCGTCGACGGTTCTCCTGGTCAGCTGACGAGTGTCAGCTGGTGCCGGCGCGTCGCTTGTTGATGAGGTCGAACGCCACCGCGGCCAGGAGCACGAGGCCCTTGATCGCCTGCTGCCACGACGGGTCGACCGACATGATCGACAGGCCCATGTTGAGCACGCCCATGATGAGCGCACCGACGATGGCACCCGAGATCCGGCCGATGCCGCCCGTGACCGCCGCACCACCGATGAAGCACGCGGCGATCGCGTCGAGCTCGAAGTTCTGCCCGGCGGCGGCGACGGCGGCACCACCACGGGCCGTCGTGATGATCGCCGCGATGCCGGCGAGGGCGCCGATGTTCACGAAGATCATGAAGTCGACGCGCTTGGTGCGCACGCCCGACAGGCTCGCGGCGGGCCGGTTGCCACCGACCGCGTAGATGTGCCGGCCGAAGACCGTGCGGCCCATGAGGAACGTGTAGACGACGATCAGCACGCCGACGATGACCAGGATGATCGGCATGCCGCCGGCCGACAGCGACAGCAGGACGGCCAGGAAGCCGACCGCCACCGCGACGGCGACGAGCTTGCCGATGAACAGGCCGAGCGCCTCGACGTGCAGGTCGTGCTTGCGCAGCTGCATGCGGGCGCGGAGCTGCGCGACGGCGAACGCCGCGATCGTCAGGGCACCGATGACGAGCGTCACGACGTCCATGTCCGAGGTGAAGCCCAGGAAGTTCGGCAGCGAGCCGGACACGATCGAGTTGAACGAGTCGTTGTTGACGCGGATCGTCTGGCCGACGACGACGAGCGCGAGCCCGCGGAAGATCAGCATGCCCGCCAAGGTGACGATGAACGCTGGGATCCCGACGTACGCGATCCAGAAGCCCTGCCAGGCCCCGATCGCGGCACCGATCACGACGCCGAGGATGACGGCCAGCCACCACGGCAGGCCCCAGTCGGAGATCGAGACCGCGATGATCCCGCCGACCACGGCGACGACCGACCCGACGGACAGGTCGATGTGCCCGGCGACGATCACCATCACCATGCCGATGGCCAGGACCATGACGTAGGCGTTCTGCTGGAACAGGGCGACGACGTTGTCCGGCTTCAGCAGACGGCCGTCGGTCAGACCCTGGAACAGCAGGATGATGACGATGAGCGCCGCGAAGATGCCGTACTGCCGCGCGTTGCCGCCCAGGCCCGACAGGCGCTGGCTCAGCGGGATGCGCGCCTGCTCGCCGGGAGGCATCGCAGGGGCAAGGTTGGTGTCGGTGCTCATCGGGGAGTCACGTCCTTCTCCATGGTCATGTAGTGCATGAGTCGCTCCTGGGTCGCGTCCTGCCGGGCGACCTCGCCCGTGATGCGGCCCTGGGACAGGGTGTAGATGCGGTCGCAGATGCCGAGCAGCTCGGGCAGCTCCGACGAGATCACGATGACGCCCTTGCCGGCGTCAGCCAGCCTGTTGATGATCGTGTAGATCTCGTACTTCGCGCCGACGTCGATACCGCGCGTCGGCTCGTCGAGGATGAGCACGTCCGGGTCGGAGAAGATCCACTTGCTCAGCACGACCTTCTGCTGGTTGCCGCCGGACAGCTTGCCGACGAGCGCCTCGACGCTGGGCGTGCGGATGTTGAGGTCCTTGCGGAACCGCTCGGCGACCTTGAGCTCTTCGTTGCGGTCGATCACGCCTCGCTCGGAGACCTTGGAGATCGCCGCACCCGAGACGTTGTCGCGGATCGTCGAGATCAGGTTCAGCCCGTAGTGCTTGCGGTCCTCGGTCGCGTACGCGATGCCGGCCTTGATCGCCGCGCCCACGGTGTGCAGGGTGACCTGCTGACCGTCCTTGAACACGCGACCGGAGATGTGCGACCCGTAGGACCGCCCGAACACCGACATGGCCAGCTCGGTGCGCCCGGCACCCATCAGGCCCGCGATCCCGACGATCTCGCCGCGCCGCACGTTGAGCGAGGCGCCGTCGACGACCTTGCGGGACTGGTCCAGCGGGTGGTGCACGGTCCAGTCCTCGATGCGCAGGACCTCGTCGCCGATCGTCGGCGTGTGCTCCGGGAACCGGTGGTCGAGCGAACGACCGACCATCCCGCGGATGATCCGCTCCTCGCTGACGTCCTCGCCGTGCATGTCGATCGTCTCGATCGTCTGGCCGTCACGGATGACCGTGGTCGTGTCCGCGATCGCCTCGATCTCGTTCAGCTTGTGGCTGATGATGATCGAGGTGATGCCGAGGTCACGCAGACCGCTGATCAGGCCGAGCAGGTGCGCGCTGTCCTCGTCGTTCAGCGCCGCGGTCGGCTCGTCGAGGATCAGCAGCTTGACCTCCTTCGAGAGCGCCTTGGCGATCTCGACCAGCTGCTGCTTGCCCACACCGATGTCGATGATGCGCGTGTCGGGCCGCTCGTCGAGCCCCACGCGAGCGAGGAGCTTGGCGGCCTCGGAGTTCGTGTGGTTCCAGTCGATGACGCCGCGGGCGGACCGCTCGTTGCCGAGGAAGATGTTCTCGGCGATCGACAGGAACGGCGACAGCGCGAGCTCCTGGTGGATGATCACGATCCCGACGTGCTCGGAGTCCCGCGTGCTCTTGAACTCCGCGGTCCGGCCTTCGAAGACGATGTCTCCGTCGTAGCTCCCGTGGGGGTACACCCCCGAGAGCACCTTCATCAGGGTCGACTTGCCGGCCCCGTTCTCACCGCAGATCGCGTGGATCTCGCCCCGCCGCACGGAGAGGTTCACGTCGGAGAGTGCGAGCACGCCGGGGAAGCGCTTGGTGATGCCCCGCATCTCGAGGATGTGCTCCGGTGCCGCGGCGCCCGTTCCCGGAGCGTCCTGCGGTCCTGCTGTGTTGCCCGGTGCTGCCGTGGCGCCCGGTCCTGCTGTGGTGTCCATCTCGTCCTCGGTCCTTGCCCGGTCACGACCGGTCCGCCCTGGCGGACCCTGACGGTGCCGCCTGAGGGCGGCGCCCCGACGGGCCGCCGCCGCACGATCGTGCGTGTGCGGCGGCGGCCTGCGTCAGGTTCGGGTCACAGACCCAGGTCAGAGGCCTTGTAGAAGCCCGAGTCGACCAGGTCCTTCTCGACGGTGTCCGGCGTGACGACCAGCGGGTCGAGCAGGAGGGTCGGGACGACCTTGACGTTGTTGTTGTACGTCTCGTTGTCGTTCGTCGTGACCTCCTTGCCGCTGGTGATCTCCTCGACCATCTTCGCGACGGCGTCGCCGAGGGCGCGCGTGTCCTTCCAGACGGTCATGGACTGCTTGCCCGCGAGCATGTTGAGCACGTTGGCCTGGTCAGCGTCCTGACCGGTCAGGACCGGCCAGCCCTCGCCCGCCTTGTAGCCGGCGCCGGTGAGCGCCTGCGCGATGCCGAGAGCGAGCGAGTCGTTCGGGGAGAGGACGACCTCGACCTTGGTGTCGCCGCCGTAGAACGAGTTGAGGCGGTTCTCCATCTCGGACTGCGCGTCGTCCGAGCCCCAGCCGAGGATGCCGATGTTCTTCCACGCGTCGTCGGTGGCCGGCGCCTTGCCCGAGGGCACGACGAGCTTGCCGCTGTCGACGTACTGCTTGAGGATGTCCCAGGCGCCCTGGAAGTAGAACTTCGCGTTGTTGTCGTCCGGCGAACCGGCGAACGGCTCGAAGTTGAACGGGCCCTTGCCGTCCTTCAGGCCGAGGGCGTCCTCGATGAACTGGCCCTGGAGCTGGCCGACCTTGTAGTTGTCGAACGTCGCGTAGTAGTCGACGTTCGGCGTCTCGTTGATGAGGCGGTCGTACGCGATGACCTTGACGTCCTTCGCCGCGGCCTGCTCGAGCACCGGGCCGAGGGTCGTGCCGTCGATCGAGGCGATGACGAGCACCTTGGCGCCGTCGTTGATCATGTTCTCGATCTGGCTGATCTGCTGGTCGGTCTTGTTGTCCGCGTACTGCAGGCTCGTCTCGAAGCCAGCGGCCTCGAGCAGCTCCACGAGGTGCGAACCGTCACGGTTCCACCGCTCGAGCGCCTTCGTCGGCATCGCGATGCCGATGAGGCCGCCGCCCCCGTTCGCCGCGTCAGTCGCGGCGTCAGTCGCGCCGCCCGTCGCGGCCGGCGGCGTCTCGCGCTCGCTGCTGCACGCCGCGAGCGAGGTGGCGAAAAGGCCGGCGGTCGCGATCGCGACCGCCACCTTCTTCCAGGTCTGGGACATCGTCGTCTACTCCTCTGGTACATCCTCTGGGGAGCGTCGGGCCGACGACGATGCCGGTCCCGCATGGGTGAGCCGCCGATGGTTCACCACCCCGAGGTGACGGCTGAATTCAAGACTCAAAGCCATGACAGCGCAAGTGGCGTTATCAAAGTGTGTCCTTCCGCGTGTTGAGCGTGATCTGCGCGTGACCAGATACGTTCGCTTCACGATGCGAAGTCATCCGATGTGTCCTGCGTCACACTCCCGGGTTACGCCCGTTCGAACCTGCCCCGATCCGCGCCGCAACCGGGACAATCGGCGCTGTGCCAGTCACCATCCGCGACGTCGCGCAGCGGGCCGGGGTCTCCAAGACCACCGTCTCGCGCGTCCTCAACGGCCGCGACGAGCTCGACGAGCGCACCGCCGAGCGGGTCCGCGCGGTGATCGCGGAGCTCGGCTACGTCCCGAGCGCGCGGGCTGTCGCATTCGCCCGCGGCTCGACGCACATCGTCGCGATGCTCCTGCCCTCGCTCACGTGGCCGTGGATCGGCGAGGTCGTGCAGGCCGCCATCGAGGCCGTCGAGGACGAGGGCTACGGGATGCTCGTCTTCACCACCACGCAGGGCGACGAGTCGATGCGACGGTTCGCTGAGCACGTCTCCGCGCGCGCGTTCGACGGGCTGCTCGTCGTCGAGCCCGGGGGCACGCTCGACTACATCACGCGCCTGCACGAGGACGGCCTGCCCGTCGTGCTCGTCGACGACCGCGGGCACGAGCCGATGTTCGGGTCCGTCGCGACGACCAACCGGCTCGGCGCTCTCGCCGCCGCCCACCACCTGCTCGAGATCGGCCGGCGCGAGCCCCTGGTCGTCAGCGGCGACCCCCGGTTCGGGTGCGTGCAGGAGCGCCTCGCGGGCTTCGCCGAGGGCTTCGGCGCCGCCGGGCTCACGCTCGACCCGCTGCGGGCGGTCGAGGGCGACTTCACGTTCGAATCAGGGCAGGCCGCGGTCGCCCGCGCGCTCGAGGCGGGGCTGCACTTCGACTCGCTGTTCGCGCACAACGACACGATGGCGACGGGTGCCATGGCCGAGCTGCGCCGTGCGGGACTGCGGATCCCCGACGACGTCGCCGTCGTCGGCTTCGACGACCTGCCGTCCGCCGCCCAGACCGACCCGCCGCTGACCTCGGTGCACCAGCCCATCCGCGAGATGGGTCAGGCCGCCGCGCGTGCCCTGCTCGCGAGCTTCCGCGGCACCCCGGTCCCGCGCGAGCCGATCGTCCTGCCCACGTCGTTCACGGTCCGCGCCTCGACCGTCGGCTGACCGGTCCCCACCCCGACCGCGACACCGACCCCGAGCACGCGCTCCGCGCTCTCCGCGCACCCAGCACCCGACTGCTCCGCGACCCAGCGCCTGCTCCGGCCAAGGCCGCCCGCACCCGGAGCAACCCCAGCCTCAGCCCCCACCACCGACGCGACCCAGCACCTACTCCGGCCAAGGCCGCCCACACCCGGAGCAACCCCAGCCTCAGCCCCCACCACCGACGCGAGCCAGCACCTGCTCCGGCCAAGGCGCCCCACACCCGGAGCAACCGCAGCCTCGGGCGAACCGTGCGCGGTCCCCGCAGGCTTCGCCGGGGTGCTCCGCGGACTGGCCGGGCACCTGCTGGCCCGGCGGAGGCCCGTGGGGTCAGGCGGAGATCTCCTGGGCGCGGCGCCAGCGGACGCCCGCCTCGATGAAGTCGTCGATGTCGCCGTCGAACACCGCGGCCGGGTTGCCGACCTCGTGCTCGGTACGCAGGTCCTTGACCATCTGGTATGGCTGAAGCACGTACGAGCGCATCTGGTCGCCCCAGCTCGCCTTGATGTCGCCCGCGAGCTCCTTCTTGGCCGCGCGCTCCTCCTCCTGGCGGACCAGGAGCAGGCGGGACTGCAGGACGCGGAGCGCCGCGGCTCGGTTCTGGATCTGGGACTTCTCGTTCTGCATCGACACGACGATGCCCGTGGGGATGTGCGTCATCCGCACCGCGGAGTCGGTCGTGTTGACCGACTGCCCACCGGGGCCAGACGAGCGGAACACGTCGACCTTGATCTCGGACTCGGGGATCTCGATGGAGTCCGTCTGCTCGATGAGCGGGATGACCTCGACGGCCGCGAACGACGTCTGACGCCGTCCCTGGTTGTCGAACGGCGAGATGCGCACGAGGCGGTGCGTGCCGGCCTCGACGGACAGGTGCCCGTAGGCGTACGGCGCCTTGACCTCGAACGTCGCCGACTTCAGCCCGGCCTCCTCCGCGTAGGAGGTGTCGAGCACGGTCGTCGGGTAGTTGTGCCGTTCGGCCCAGCGCAGGTACATGCGCAGCAGCATCTCGGCGAAGTCGGCCGCGTCGACGCCGCCCGCACCCGAGCGGATCGTGACCACGGCCTCGCGCTGGTCGTACTGGCCCGCGAGCAGCGTGCGGATCTCGAGTGCGTCGAGGTCCTTGCGGATGGCGACGAGCTCGGCCTCGGCCTCGGCCATCGTGTCCTCGTCGCCCATCTCCTGCCCGAGTTCGACAAGCGTCTCGAGGTCGTTGATCCGGCCGGCGAGCCGGTCGACGCGCTCCAGCTCGGCCTGCGTGGCGGACAGCGCGCTCGTGACCTTCTGCGCGGAGTCCGGGTCGTCCCACAGGTCGGGGGCGGAGGCCGCCTCGGAGAGCTGCGCGATCTTCGCCCGGAGCGCGGTCGGGTCGCTCACCGCCTGGATGGACGCCAGGGTGGTGCGCAGATCACGGATCTCAGCGGGAAAGTCGGTGGTGGCCACAACGAGTCAGGTTACCGGCACCCGGGGCGTCTGCCGACGAGCCGCTGTTCGGCGCTCAGTCCGCGGTCGCGCTGGACGTGGCCTCGATGACCACTCCGTCGGACCACGCCGCGAGCACCCACGCGGTGGCCGCGGGACGCACCCGCGCGACGATGGACACCCGGGCGGTACGAGCTCCCGTCGCCGTCGCCTCCTGGACCGCGACCTGGCGCCACCCGCGCGTCTGCCCCGGGTGCTCCGCGAGGTAGGACTCGACCGCGTCGCGCACGGATGCGTCCGTGACCCGGATCCGCGCGTCGCCCTCCTCGCCGTAGTACACCTCGTCGCGGATCGAGTCGGCCGCCTCGAGCGCCAGGAGGTCCGCGAGCGCGACGAGCCTCTTGTGCTCCAGGTGCACCTGGGCAGCGGACGCGACCACGAGGATGAGCAGCACCGCGAAGACGACGACACCGATCGTCAGCACCAGCACCTGCCCACGCTCGGCCGCACCTGTCCCCCCGTCTGCACCGGTCCGCCCGGCGCCCTCGCCACCACACTCGTCGTCGAGACGAGTTCGCAGCGCGCCGCCGCGACGAGCGACCCACGCACGCACCCCGCCCGTCACCGGACGCTCCGGAACTCGTCGACCACCGCGACGTGCCGCGCGCTGACGGGCACCTCGAGCGGGACGACGTCGCGCACGAACCCGGGCACGAAGGGCAGCGGGACCACGACCTCGACGCGCGCCTCGACGTGCGCGTCGGGGCGCAGGCAGGGGTCCTGCTCGCACGCGATCGCGAGCGCCTCCGACGGGTCGTCGTCGAACCCCTGGTCGGCGAGGGCGACGCCGGTGACCGCGACCGCGCGCGCGGCGGCGGACTCGGCGTCGTCGGCCGCGACGTACACGCGTGCCGCCTCGCGCGCCGCGCCCTCGACCGCGTAGCTCGCGGCCTCGATCCGGGCGAGGACCAGGACCAGGTACACCAGCGGGACGAGCAGCACGAGCGACAGCCCGAGGAACTCGACGACGGCGTTCCCGGCGTCCTCGCCACGGCCCGCAGACCCGGCCGTCCAGCGAGCGCGCAACCGTGCGCACACCCGACACCCTCGCACTCCCGCGCGACCGCTCACGGCAGCGAGTCCTCGGCGATCGCATGACCCGTGACCGTCAGCCCGCCCGCCGGACCGAGCAGCCCGATGACCGGCAGCGGTGCGCGGACGCGCACCTCGACCAGCTCGACGCCGTCGCGCGAGACGGCCGTCGCGTCGACCTCGCCCGCGTAACGGTCGGCGAGCGACCCCCGCACGAGCTCGCGCGTGCGCTGGGCGCCGTCCGACGGCGAGCGTCCGACGAGCGCCCCGTACCTGGCCCCCTCGGACGCGCTGTCGATCAGGGTGTTGCGCACATGCAGCGCGAGGGTGAGCTGCACGATGCCGAGCACCAGCAGCAGGACGAGCCCGCCGACCAGCACGAAGTCCACGACAGCACTCCCGTGTTCGCTCCCGTCACCGCACCGCGAGACGCGCCCGTGCCGCGGTGTCAGCCGTGCACGCCCTCGACCGCGTCCTGGAACAGGTTCTCGAGCAGGGGCTTGGCGAGCACCCACAGCGCGGTCACGATCCCGGCGGTCATCAAGGTCACGAGCACCCACCCGGGCACGTCGCCGCGGTCCGGCCGGCCAGCGGCGAGCACCCGCTGCCCCAGCCACGCGTGCGAACGCGCCGTCCACCTCAGAGGCACGTCCCGCAGCGTCGTGCGGTACCGACGCGCCCTCGCACGGCCTGTCCTGATCATGTGCTCCTCCTTGTCTGCGCGCCCCACCGCTCGGCGGGGCGGGCTCGTGCTGCGGCCCCGGGGGCCCGGTCTCGTCGGTCTTGTCGGTCTCGTCGGTCTTGGAGGTCTCGTCGGCCGTCACAGGCCCACCCGCAGCAGCACCGCGCTCGGGAAGACCGCGAACGCGACCGTCACCGGGAGGATGAGGAACACCACCGGGATCATCATCAGCACCTCCTTGCGGCCGCCGGTCTCCATGAGCACGCGTCTGCCCTCCTCGCGGACGTCCTGCGCCTGGGCGCGCAGCACGTCCGCGAGTGGCGCACCCCGCTCGACCGCGACCGCCACCCCCTCGGCGAACCGCGCCAGCGCCGGGACACCCGTCCGGTCCGCGAGCCCGTCGAGCGCCTGGGTGATGGGCATGCCCGCACGCGCGTCGGCGAGCGTGCGCTCGAGCTCGACGCTGAGCTCGCCGTGCGTGCTGCGCGTGACGCGCTCGAGCGCGCCCAACGCCCCCTCACCCGCACCGACGGCGAGAGCGAGCAGCTCGGCGATGGTGGGCAGCTCGGCCACGATGCGGCCCTCACGTGCGCGGACCTGGCGACCGAGCAACCAGTCCGGGACGAGGACGCCCGCGAACCCGCACACGCCGACCAGCACGAGCAGGGCGATCGTCGCCGAGCCGCGCGTGGCTGCCAGGACCAGCGCGAGTGCGAGGCCCGCGGCGAGCCCGAGCGCCCCGGAGACCACCTGGCCGGCGCGGAACTGCTCGACAGTCTCGAGCCGACCCGCCCGTACGAGCCGCCGCGCGAGCTCCGCGGTGGGCGAGCCGACCCGCGCCACGAGCCGGACCCCGTCGGTGAGCACGGGAGCGACGAGTCGCTCGAGGACCGGCACAGGCCCGCGCACGACGGGCGAACCGAGCAGCCGCGAGCCGGTGCGTCGCGGCCGCAGGTAGGGCGCGAGCCGTTGGTCGAGCGTGATCCGGCGTGCGCGCACACGCGCGATCACGACGAGCACGCCACACGCCGCGAGCAGCCCCGCGAACGCGCCCTGCACGACGGGGCTCATCGCAGCACCCGCGGGTCCTCGGGCAGCCGCGCGACGCGCAGCATGGCCGCGTACGCGATCACGGTGCACGTGGCGCCCGTGAGCAGCACGACGAACCCTGCGGGGGTGTCGTAGGCGGCCGCCGCCTCCGTGCGCGTCGAGAGCACCGCGAGCACGATCCAGGGTGCGGCTGCAGCCAACCGGGCCGCGTACACGGTCCAGCTCTGCCGCGCCTCGAGCTCGCCACGGGTCCGCACGTCGTCGCGCAAGAAGCCCGACAGCGTGCGCAGCAGCCGCCCGAGGTCCGTCCCGCCGACGTCGCGGGTGATCCGCAACGCCTCGACGATGCGGTCCGCGACCGGGTCGGCGAGGCGCGCCTTGAGCAGGTCGAGGCTCTCGGCGAACCGGCCCGTCGCGCGGTAGTCCTCGCCGAACGCCCGGAACTGCGCGCGCAGCTCGACCGGCCCGCGCTCGCCGACCTGCGCGACGGCCTCGGGCAACGACAGCCCGGCACGGATCCCCGAGGCCAGGTGGTCGACGACCTCCGGCCACAGCTGCCGCAGGCGGGACCGGCGCCGCCGTGCCCGGCCGCGCACGATCGCCAGCGGCCCCGCGGCCGAGAACGCCGAGAAGAACAGCGCCACGGTGGGTGCCCGCGTCAGCGCGACGGCGAGGACGAGGGTGACCACCGCGAGCAGCACGCTCGCCAGGACGAGCCCGCCCGGCGTCACGCCGTGGACACCCGCCTGGACGAGCTCGTCCTGCACCCGGGCGCTCCACCTCCCGGCACGCGCGTCGGACGACGCGGCCCGCGGCCAGAACGACCACCACACGCACCCCACGCCCGCGCCCAGCACGAGTCCCACGACGACGTCCACGTCACCCCCTCGACCGCAGGAGCGCCGCGAGGTCGACCCCGATGCGCGCGAAGCGCTCGGGGTGAGGCGGGAAGCCGTCGGCACGCACGAGCCTGTCGTCGCGCCACGCGAAGATCTCCGCGGTCTCGACCACGCCCTGCTCGGTGCGCCCCGGGATCGCGAGGACCTCACGGACGCGGCGCCGGCCACGCGCGTCGTGCCCCAGGTGCACGACGAGGTCCACGCACGAGGCCACCGTCGGGACGACGAACCGGTCGGAGACGTTCTCGCCGGCGAGCAGCGGCAGGGTGCACAGCTTGGTGACCGCCTCGCGCGCCGAGTTGGCGTGGATGGTGCACATCGCGGGGACGCCCGCGTTGAGGGCGATGAGCAGGTCGAGGGCCTCGGCCTCGCGCACCTCGCCGACCAGCAGGCGGTCCGGGCGCATCCGCAGCGCCTCCTTGACCAGGCGCCGCAGCGGGATCTCGCCGGCGCCCTCGAGGTTCGGCTGCCTGCACTGCATCGCGACCCAGTCGCGCGCGGCCAGCCGCAGCTCGAAGACCTCCTCGCAGGAGATGACGCGCTCGCGCACGGGCATCGCCCCCGCCAACGCGTTGAGCATCGTCGTCTTGCCGGCCTGCGTCGCGCCCGAGACGAGGACGTTGAGGCCCGCGCGGACCGCGGCAGTGAGGAACGTCGCGGCGTCGGGCGGCAGCGAGCCGAGCGCGACGAGGTCGTCGAGGTGGTCCGCCCGCACCACGTACTTGCGGATGTTGACGACCCAGTGGGTGCGCGTGACGTCGGGGATGACCGCGTGCAGGCGCTCGCCGCCGGGCAGGGTCGCGTCGACGAACGGGCTCGACAGGTCGAGGCGCCGCCCCGAGACCTTGAGCATCCGCTCGACGAGCTCGCGCACCTGCGGTGCGGTGAGGATCGTCGTGGTGAGCTCGGCCTCGCCGTGCCGCGCGACGAACACCTGCTGCGGGGTGTTGATCCAGATCTCCTCGACGTCCGGGTCGTCGAGGTAGACCTGCAGCGGCCCGAACCCCGCGACCGCGTCGAGTACCGCCTTGTGCGCGGCGCCCGGCTCGACGAGCGGCGGGACCGCGCCCAGCACCGAGCGCGCGTCGTAGTCGGCGATCACCTCGTCGACGAGCGCCGTGACACCCGGCCGGTCGCGCACCGGGTCGATGCCACGACGACGGATCAGCTCGCGCACCTCGTCCTCGAGGATCCCGACGCCGTCCATCTGTCCCCCTGCTCGTCGATGCCACCACCGGCCGCATGCCCGAGATGTCCGATCCGCTCAGGGCATGCGCACCCTACGGGACTCCCCGCAGGTGCCGCAGTCGTCTGTCCACAGTCCGGCTCGCACCACCCGGACGGGCAGCCCCGCGACGGCCCGCGCGTCGTGCCCGCAGCGACTCGAAAGCCCTGCTCGGAGGACTACGGTGGGGCCCGTGAACAGCCCTCTCGACGACGTCGTCCAGACCCCTGCCCCCTCGGGCACCCAGCACGTCCTGCGGCACGGCGAGCAGTACGCCGTCGTCGCCGCGGTGGGCGCGAGCCTGCGCGAGTACCGCGTCGGCGAGCGTGACGTGGTGCTCCCGTTCGCCGAGGACGAGATCGCCCCCGCGTTCTCGGGCGCCACGCTCGCGCCGTGGCCGAACCGCCTCGCCGACGGCCTGTACGGCTACGCCGGCGGCACGTACCAGGTGCCCATCACGGAGCCGGACCGGCTGACCGCGCTGCACGGCCTGGTCGCCACGACGCCGTTCGTCGTCGCGGGCGAGGCGGGCGCCGACACCGTCACCCTCACGACCACGATCGTCCCGACCCACGGCTACCCGTGGCCCGTGCGCCTGGACGTCACGTACGCGCTCGGCGACGGCGGCCTCGAGGTGACCACCCGCGCCACGAACCTCGGCACGACGAGCGCGCCGTACGGGCTCGGTTTCCACCCCTGGCTCTCGCCCGGCGACGCCTCGCTCGACGAGTGCGCGCTGCAGCTCGGCGCGAGCCTGCACGTCACGGTCGACGAGCGCCTGCTGCCCACGGGCGACGAGGACGTCGAGGGACGGTACGACCTGCTCGAGCCCCGCGTGCTGCGCGGCATCGCGCTCGACGACGCCTGGCTCGCACCGGTGCGCGACGACGCCGGGCTCACCTGGGCGCGGCTCACCACGCCCGACGGCCGCACGACCGCCATGTGGGCCGACGCGGCGTTCGAGGCCTGGCAGGTCTGCACGGGCGACTACGTCCCGGCGATCGCGCGCCGGGGTGTGGCGGTCGAGCCCATGACCTGCGTCGCCGACGCGTTCCGCACCGGCGACCTGCTCGTCGAGCTCGCGCCGGGCGCAGCGCACGAGGCCCGCTGGGGCCTGCGCCTCGAGTGACGCCCGCACCGTCCACACGACGATGCCCTCGCCCACGCTCCAGGCGTGGACGAGGGCATCGTCGTGTGTCGGGGTGGGGCGTCAGCCGTAGTACTCGCCGTCGGCCATGACGCCCTTGGTGTACTCCCAGTGCCAGCGCTCGTACGGACCCGAGCCACCGGGGCGGGCCCACTCGGGGTTCTCGAACCCGTACGTGCCGGCGTTCTCGTTGAGCCACGTCCAGCGCGCGCCGCTCGTCATGGCGCTGCAGAAGTCGACCGCCAGGCCCCAGCCGTGGTTGCTCTTGCCGGGAGGTGCCGCGAGCCCGCCCTTGCGCGCCTTGACGCTGTACTGCTCCTGCAGCGTCCGGTAGCCCGACGCGAGGCACATGTCGGCGCCGAACCGCGCGACGTACACCGCGTTGAGCTCGGCCAGCGCGGAGGCGGCGTCCGCGCGCATCTGCGTGTGACCGTCCCACAGCGCGCACAGGTCGCCTCGCGCGAGGCGGCCGTTCTCACCGGCAGGTCGCGCCGAGGGGTCGCACCCAGGGATCGGCTGCCGGGACGCGTCGCGGCTGGCCAGCTCGGCCCCGCGGGCGTCGAGGATCGCCGAGTCGACCGTGGTGAGCGAGGCGGGCGGCGAGACGGACAACGGCATGGCCGTGAGCGCCGAGACGGTCGTCGGCAGAGTGCCGTGGTCGCTGGGCAGGCCGGACAGCACGTCGGTGCTGCCGAGCGAGCCGCGGCCGAGAGGGACGGCGACGGTCACCGCGGCGAGCGCGCCGACGACACCGAACCGCACCGCCTTGCGCCCGGCCCTGGCGAGCGTGCGGGCCTGCGCCCGGACGACGTGATCGGACTCGCTGCGCTGCTCGTCGCCCCCACGGGCCACGACCCGGGGTGCGGTCGCCGCCCGCGGGGCGGCGACGGCGCCGACCGGCGCGGCCTCGCTCGCGGTGACGGCGACCGGGGCCGGGGTCTGCTCACGCACGGGCGCGGGGGTCGACGCGGCGACCGGCTCCTCGGCTGCGATCGACGCCTCGGGTGCGACCGGCTCGTCGAGCGCGACGAACGCGTCGAGCACGACCGTCTCGTCGGACAGCAGGGTGGTCGCACGCGGTGCGGGCCGGCGCGACGATGTCGCCGGCCACTGCGGGGTGGCGGGAGCGGCGAGCGCTGCGGGCGAGGCGATCGCCGTCGTGGGCGCGACGCGTGAGGCGGGCTCGGGCGACGCCGGCGCCACGAACACGGCCGGGGCGACGGGGACCTCGGGTGCGACGAAGATCTCGGGCAATGCCGGAGGCTCGAGGGACGCTCCGCTCGGGTGCGCCGCACCCGTGGCCGCCGCACCGCGCGTCACGGGCGGCTGCGAGACCGACCGACGCTCGGTGGGGACCCAGCTCGGGGTGTGCTGCGCGGCAGCGGCGCGCGGCGCGGGGCTCGCTGCCGGGGCCGTGGGAGCCGCCACGGGCCGACGCGCCGTGCGCGCCGCGGACTCCTGGCCGTCGGGCCCGCGCGACAGGCTGCGGGAAGGAACGCCCGGGAGCGTCCCGTACCCGGCGCCGGGAGCGTGCCCCGCGCCGGAGAGCTGGCCACCGCCCGGGGTGTGCCCGGCGCCTGGGGACGCCACAGGACGCGGGTCCCACGCGGCGTGCGCCACGTGCGTGGACCGGCTCTGGCCGGTGCGCTCCGGGGCCACGTGCGAGACCGACCGCTCGGCACGCTCCGCGGCGGCGCGCTCTGCCTCACGCATCTGGCGGCGGGTCAACGGGGCCGACGCCTGGTCACGATCGACCACAGCACCTCCCGAGACCGGGCGCCCGCGTGGGGCACGGATGACGAACCTGAACATGGAGCACGCCGGCCCGCGGGACTGCCCCGGCCCCGCACCATCGCCGGCGATCACGAAACCATAACGGCTCACCCGCCCGCGTCCAACCCCCTGGACGGCCGTCCAGTCGAACGGAGGAACGCGCTCCCACACCGCCCACGCCGACACGCCGAACGACACGCCGGTTGACCCGGTGATCGGCGCGGTCCGACCCGGACCAGAGCGGCACAGATCCGGACAGACCCCCCGGCGCGTCGCACGCCCCACGACGATTGTGAAGGTTTCGTGCACCGCGCCGGGGGCCCGTGGAGCAGGGCCAGGCTCAGCCGACGGGCCGCTCCGGAAGAGCGCCACGCTGCATCGCGTCGCTGACCTCGCCGACCAGCTCCTCGAGGATGTCCTCGAGGAACACGACGCCGACCGCACCGGCCTCGCCGTCGACGCGCGCCAGGTGCGTACCGGTGCGCTGCATCGCGGCCAGGGTGGCCTCGATCTCGTCGTCCGGCCCGACGACCGCGAGCGCGCGCACGCGCCAGCGCGGGACGGGCGCGTCGCGGTCCTGCTCCTCGGCGTACAGGACGTCCTTGAGGTGCAGGTAGCCGACGAGCTCGCCGTCGTCGCGGACCGGGAACCGGGAGAACCCGGTCTGCGCCACGAGCTCCTCCACCTGTGCGGGCGTCGTCGTCGGATCCACCGCGACCAGCGCATCGGCCGTCACCATGACCTGCCGCGCCGTCCGGTCCGAGAACTCGATCGCCCCCGCGAGCAGCCCCTGCTCGTCCTCGAGGAGCCCCTCCGCCTGCGAGCGCTCGACGATCGACTGGACCTCCTGCGCGGTGAACGCCGACGACACCTCGTCCTTGGGCTCCACGCCGAACAGCCGCAGCACGTGGTTCGCGAGCCAGTTGAGCGCGACGATCAGCGGACGCACGAGACGCGCGACGACGACGAGCGCAGGCCCGAACCACATCACGGCGCGGTCCGGCCCGGACACCGCGAGGTTCTTCGGCACCATCTCGCCGAGCACCACGTGCAGGTACACGACGATCAGGAGCGCCACGACGAACGCGATCGGGTGCGTCCACGAGTCGGGGACACCCGCGGCGTGCAGCGGGTCCTCGATGAGGTGCGCGATCGCGGGCTCGGCGACGACACCCAGGCTCGTGGAGCACACGGTGATCCCGAGCTGCGCGCACGCGAGCATGAGCGAGACGTGCTCCATCGCCCACAGCACGGTCCGGGCGCGGCGGTCACCCGCGGCGGCCTTGGGCTCGATGGACGAGCGGCGCGCCGAGATGATCGCGAACTCCGCACCGACGAAGAAGGCGTTGGCCGCGAGCAGCGCGGCGGCGATCGCGAGCGCGAGCGTGCCGTTCATCGTGCGCTCCTCGTGCGGCGTGCACCGGGTCCGTCGTCGCCGTCCGGGCCGTCGTCGTCGATCTCGTCGTCGGTCGCGGGCCACACGTGCACGCGCTCGACCCGGCGGCCGGCCATGCGCTCGACCTCGATGTGCACGCCGTCGATCTCCACGGCGTCACCGACGTCGGGGACCCGCCCGAGCTGCGCCATGACGAGGCCGCCGAGCGTCTCGTAGGGGCCGTCGTCAGGGACGACGAGCCCGGTGCGCTCGCGCAGCTCGTCGGGCCGCGTGACACCCGGCAGGTGCCAGGTGCCGTCCGCGGCGCGCGCGACGCCCGCCCGCGCACGGTCGTGCTCGTCGGCGACCTCCCCGACCAGCTCCTCGACGACGTCCTCGAGCGTGACCACGCCCGAGGTGCCGCCGTACTCGTCGACGACGACCGCCATCTGCATGCCGTGCCCGCGCAGCTCCACGAGCAGCGGACCCAGGTGCACGGTCTCGGGGACGCGCGGCGCGACGTCCATGAGCGTCGTCGCGAGCACCTGGTCGCGCGTGGCGAACGGGACCGCGACCACGCGGCGCAGGTGCACCAGGCCGACGATGTCGTCGCTGCCGTCACCGAGGACCGGGAACCGGGAGTGGCCGGTGCGGCGGGCGAGGGCGACGACGTCCGCGGCGCTCTGGTCGCGACGCACCGCGACCATCCGCTGCCGGTCGGTCATGACGTCCACGGCGGTGAGCGTCTCGAACTCGAGCGAGTTGGTGAGCAGGGTCGCGGTCGACTCGTCGAGCGTGCCGACCTCTGCCGAGCGGCGCACGAGCGCGGCGAGCTCCTGCGGCGACCGGCCGCCGGACAGCTCCTCACGGGGCTCGACGCCCATGCGCCGCAGCAGCCAGTTCGCACTGCCGTTGAAGAAGGCGATGACGGGCCGCAGCGCACGCGTGAACCCGCGCTGCAGCGGCGCGACGACGCGTGCGGTCGCGTACGGGTTGGCGATCGCGAAGTTCTTGGGGATGAGCTCGCCGACGAGCATCGAGAAGCCGTTGACGAACACGATGGCCAGCACGATCGCCACGGTCGTGGCGGCCGTCGCGCTGAGCGCGCCCGAGCCGAGCCAGCCCGCGAACAGCTTCTGCACCGCGGGCTGCGTGGTGTAGCCGAGCAGGACGGTGGTCGCGGTGATGCCGACCTGCGCGCCCGACAGCTCGGTCGACAGGCCGCGCAGCGCCTTGAGGACGGACTGTCCCCGCCGGTCGTCGGGGCGGGTCTGCTTCTCCACGACACCGGGGTCCATCGTCACGAGGGAGAACTCCCCCGCGACGAACACCGCAGTCCCGAGGGTGAGCACCACGCCGAGGACGACGAGCAGCCACTCAGTCAGCACGTGCGCCCCGCGCGGCGTCGCCGCGGCTCAGCGCACCGGTCTGCCGCTCGCGGCGCACCGCGGCCGGGCACAGAGGTGCCTGACGCTCGGGTGCGTGATGCTCGGGAGCGTGAGGCGCGGGTGCGCAGCGGGGAGGGGGCGAGCCGCTCGTGGGCGACGCGGGTTCTCAGGTGGGGGCCGGCTTCGTCGGACCCTGCCGCCGCTTCGTCGACCGTGCAGACGGTCGGAGCGGTGGGGGTGGGACGCCGGCAGCTACTTGAGCTGCTCATAGTGGCGCCATCATACGGGCGCCTCGCCCAGCGCGTCATGCCGCGCGTAGAGGGCTGTGGACGACGTGCTGTGCCAGTCTGGGGGCATGACCACGGTGGGAGGAGCCGCGGGCGGCGTCGGCGGTGCCGCCCGGCCTGCGGGAGCGACGAAGGTGCTGGTCGTCGAGGACGAGCCCGCGATCGCGCAGGCGATCGCGCGACGGCTGTCCGCCGAGGGCTGGACCGTCGAGGCGGTCGGCGACGGTCTCGCGGGCGTCGAGGCGGCGGCTCGCCTCGCCCCCGACGTCGTCGTGCTCGACGTCATGCTCCCCGGCATCGACGGCCTCGAGGTGTGCCGACGCATCCAGGCGGCGCGGCCGGTCCCGGTCCTCATGCTGACGGCCCGTGACGACGAGACGGACATGCTGATCGGGCTCGGCGTGGGCGCCGACGACTACATGACCAAGCCGTTCTCGATGCGTGAGCTCGTCGCGCGGACCAAGGCGCTGCTGCGGCGCACCGAGCGCGCGGCACGCGCCGTGGAGCTGCAGGCGGCCGAGGCGCCCGACCCGCCGCTCGCGATCGGCGACGTGACGATCG
Organism: Cellulomonas gelida; assembly: GCF_006538725.1. GTDB lineage: Bacteria > Actinomycetota > Actinomycetes > Actinomycetales > Cellulomonadaceae > Cellulomonas > Cellulomonas gelida. The sequence continues at coordinate 58,785 of NZ_BJLQ01000003.1, read as the reverse complement.
ACAAGGCGCAGCGCCGGGTCGTGCGGCACGGCGAGCAGGTCCACCTGACCCCCACCGAGTTCGACCTGCTCGTCGCGCTCGCCGCCTCGCCGCGCACCGTCCTGACGCGTGAGCGGCTGCTCGCCGAGGTCTGGGACTGGGTCGACGCGAGCGGCACGCGCACGGTCGACTCGCACGTCAAGGCCCTGCGCCGCAAGCTCGGTGCCGACCTCATCCGTACCGTCCACGGCGTCGGGTACGCGTTCGAGCCCGTCACCGACGACGCCGCGTCCGGCGAGGGCGCCGGCACCTGACGCGCATGAGCAGCCCTCGCCAGGAGGCCAGGCAGAGCCCTCGCCACGGGCGTGGTGCCCCGAACCGTGCGCGCCTGCCCGACGTGCGACCGCTCGACCGGTTCCGGTCGATCAAGATGAAGCTGGGCGTCCTCGTCGCCGCCACGGTGACGATGGCCTCGTTCATCACGTGGATCGGGTTGTCGTACGAGTTCGGCCCGTCGCGCACGTTCCCGCTCGCGATCGCGATCTCCCTGGTGCTCACACAGCTGCTCGCGCGCGGCATGACCTCGCCGCTGCGGGACATGACCCAGGCCGCGCGCCGGATGGCAGCCGGCGACTACTCGCAGCGCGTGCGCGCGACGAGCGCCGACGAGGTCGGCCAGCTCGCCGAGGCGTTCAACACGATGTCCGACGACCTGCAGCAGGCCGACGCCTTCCGCCGCGAGCTCGTCGCGAACGTGTCGCACGAGCTGCGCACGCCCGTGACCGCGCTGCAGGCGCAGCTCGAGAACATCGTCGACGGCGTCTCGCCCGCGGACCCCGCGACCATGGAGGCCGCGCTCGCGCAGACCGAGCGGCTCGGGCGCCTCGTGACCTACCTGCTCGACCTGTCCCGCCTCGAGGCCGGTGACGTGCCGCTGCAGCTCACCGAGCTGCGCCTCGTCGAGTTCCTGCAGGAGGCCGCGCACGGTGCCGCGCTCGTCGGGGCGTCGAAGAACCTGCGCTTCCCGGTGGACGTGGAGCCCGAGGACCTGACGGTCCGCGCCGACCCCGAGCGTCTGCACCAGGTCATCGCCAACCTGCTGCACAACGCGGTCCGCCACTCGCCGCCCGACGAGGAGGTGCGCCTCGTGGCGCGGCTGGCCGGCGGGAACGTGCGGATCGACGTGGTGGACCACGGGCCGGGCATCTCGCGCGACCAGCGTGCGCACGTGTTCGAGCGGTTCGTGCGGGGCAACTCCCCCGCTGCGACCGGCCAGGTCTCCACGGGCGGCACGGGTCTGGGCCTGGCGATCGTGCGCTGGGCCGTCGAGCTGCACGGCGGGACGATCGAGGTCGCCGACGTGCCCGAGGGCTGCACCATGCGGGTGACGCTGCCGGGTGCGGTGCGCCCCGTCACCGGCGGCCACTTGTTCTATCGCAACTAGAACAGTAGGGTGCCGCACATGAGCCAGGCACCCCCCACCACGCACGATCGGCCGCCCGCGGGCGGCCGGGCCGACGCGACGGACGGAGTCGTCCGCGTCGAGCACCTGACCAAGACCTTCGGCGCCGGAGCGGGCGCCGTGCACGCGGTCGAGGACCTCTCGTTCGAGGTCCGTCCCGGCCGCGTGACCGGCTTCCTCGGGCCGAACGGCGCCGGCAAGACCACGACGCTACGGATGCTGCTCGGGCTCGTCGCGCCCACGAGCGGCACGGCGACGGTCGGCGGGCTGCGGTACGACCAGCTCGAGCGGCCCGCGCACGTCGTCGGCGCGGCGCTCGAGGCCGCGAGCTTCCACCCGGGCCGCACGGCGCGCGACCACCTGCGCGTGTACGCGCCGCAGGTCGGGGTGCCGGACTCGCGCGCCGACGAGGTGCTCGCGCTCGTCGGCCTGTCCGAGGTCGCCAAGCGGCGCGTGGGCGGCTTCTCGCTCGGCATGCGCCAGCGCCTCGCGCTCGCGACGACGCTGCTCGGCGACCCGCCCGTGCTGCTGCTCGACGAGCCCGCGAACGGGCTCGACCCCGAGGGCATCGCCTGGCTGCGCGGATTCCTGCGTGCGCTCGCCCGCGAGGGTCGCACCGTGCTCGTCTCGAGCCACGTGCTGTCCGAGGTCGAGCAGACGGTCGACGACGTGGTGATCATCGCCCGTGGCCGGCTCGTGCACGCCTCGTCCCTGCCGGACCTCGCCCGCCTCGCGCGGTCGCGCGTCAGCGTGGTCTCGCCCGACGGCACCGCGCTCGACGCGCTCGTCGCGGCCCAGGGCTGGACGGTCGGCTCGACGAGCCGCGACGGCGACGCCACCGCGTACGAGCTGCTCGACGTCGCCGCGCCGCAGGTCGGTGCCGCGGCGTTCGCCGGGCGCGTCGAGCTGCACCGCCTGACCGGGCACGACGTCGGGCTCGAGGACCTGTTCCTGCAGCTCACGGCTGCTCCGGGCGACGCCTCGCCCGCCCAGGATGCTCCCCCCGCCGGCGCCTCGTACGGCGACGCACCGACGACCCACGCCCCTCAGGGAGGTGAGCGATGATGCGCGCCGCGCTCGTCGCCGAGTACCGCAAGCTCGTCACGACCCGCCTGTGGTGGATCCTGCTCGCCGTCATGGCCGCGTACATGGCACTCATCGCCGCGGGACTGGGCTGGAGCCTGTCGCAGGACACGACGACGACGGGCACCGGGGACGAGGTCGTGCTGACGCCCGACGCCGTCGTGCGCTCGGTCTACACGGTCGCGGTCTCGCTGGGCTACGTCTTCCCGCTGCTGGTGGGGGCGCTCGCGTTCTCGGCGGAGTTCCGGCACAAGACGATCACGCCCACCCTGCTCGCCGAGCCGAGCCGCACGCGCGTCCTGCTCGCCAAGCTCGGCGCGAACGGCGTCGTCGGCCTGCTCTTCGGCGCGGTCGGCACGGCCGCCGCGGTCCTGGTCGGGGCCGGCGTGCTCGCGGCGATCGGCGAGGAGACGTTCCTCGACTCGGCCTCGACGTGGCGCTCGATCGGCCTGTCGGTGCTCGCGCTCGCGCTGTGGGCGCTGCTCGGCACCGCGCTCGGCTCGGTGCTCACGAACCAGGTCGCCGTGATCGTCGTCGTGCTCGCCTTCACGCAGTTCGTGGAGCCCATCGCGCGCGTCGTGCTCGGCCTGACGTCGTGGGGCTCGCGCGTCGCGGCGTTCCTGCCCGGTGCGGCGGGCGAGGCCGTCTCGGGCGGCAGCCTCTACAGCGCGACCGGCATGACCTCGCTGCTGTCGTGGTGGCAGGGCCTGCTGGTCCTGCTCGCCTACGTCGTCGTGCTGTCCGCGATCGGCCGGATCACGACGCTGCGTCGCGACATCACGTGAGTCGTCGAGGGGGCCGCCACCGGCGAGCAGACCAGCCGGTGGCACCCCCTTGCCCCGCCGACGGCAGGACCCTTGCCGGTCGTTGACCTGCACGTGTGCATCGCGTGCGGGTCCGGGTGACATAGGCCCGGAAACCGCTCGCCGAGGCGGGTCGAAGGTCCCGGACGACGTAGTGTTGTCATCGACAGAACCGGCGACGAAGCGGTCCTGCGGGACCGAAGCGGAAGTGGGCGATCCTCGCGTGTCCCAGAAGGCTGAGCCAGAATCGATGCGTGCCGTGTTCGGCGCGAACGAGTGGCTCGTGGACGAGCTGTACGAGCAGTACCTCAAGGACAAGAACGCGGTCGATCCCGCGTGGTGGGACTTCTTCGAGGGCTACCGACCGCAGGAGCAGTCGCCGCCGGACGGTGTGAGCGCGCCCGCGTCGGCCGGGTCCGCGGCGCCGACCGACGGCGCCTTCCAGCCCGCGTCGTCGGGCCCGGCAGCTCCCACGCCGCCCGCGGCCGTCGTGCCCGCCCCCGCCGTCCCGGCACCGGTCGCGCAGCCGACCTCGCCGGAGCCCACGCCCACCGCGACCTCGCCGGTCGCCACCGCGCAGCCGGCCACCGCCCCGTACGCGGAGTTCGCCGAGGCCGCGCAGCGCGCGAGCCGTCCCGACGAGCACGAGGCCACCGACGACGTGCAGCGCCTGCGCGGTCCCGCCGCGCGCGTCGTGACGAACATGGAGGCCTCGCTCGAGGTCCCGACCGCCACGTCGGTGCGTGCCGTGCCCGCCAAGCTCATGGTGGACAACCGGATCGTCGTCAACAACCACCTGCAGCGCGGGCGGGGCGGCAAGATCTCGTTCACGCACCTCATCGGCTTCGCGCTCGTCGAGGCGCTCGCGGACATGCCGGCGATGAACGCCGCCTACACGCTCGTCGACGGCAAGCCGGGCGTCACCCAGCCCGCGCACGTCAACCTGGGCCTCGCGATCGACCTCGCCAAGCCCGACGGCACGCGCCAGCTCCTCGTGCCGTCGATCAAGAAGGCCGAGACGCTCGACTTCGCGCAGTTCTGGAACGCGTACGAGGACGTCGTGCGCCGGGCGCGCGGCGGCAAGCTCACGGTCGAGGACTTCGCGGGCACGACCATCTCGCTGACCAACCCCGGCACGATCGGTACCGTTCACTCGGTGCCCCGCCTCATGCAGGGGCAGGGCACGATCGTCGGCGTCGGCGCGATGGAGTACCCGGCGGAGTTCCAGGGCACGTCCGACGACCGGCTCAACGAGCTCGGCGTCTCGCGGGTCCTGACGATCACGAGCACGTACGACCACCGCATCATCCAGGGCGCGCAGTCGGGCGACTTCCTGCGGATCCTGTCGAAGAAGCTCCTCGGCGAGGACGGCTTCTACGACCGCGTGTTCGCCTCGCTGCGCGTGCCGTACGAGCCCGTCCGCTGGGTCCGCGACACCTCGAGCGACCCGGACGCGGAGGCCATCAAGCCCGCGCGGATCGCCGAGCTCATCCACGCGTACCGCTCGCGCGGTCACCTCATGGCGGACACCGACCCGCTCGCCTACCGCCAGCGCAAGCACCCGGACCTGGACATCCAGAACCACGGCCTGACGCTGTGGGACCTGGACCGCGTCTTCCCGACCGGCGGGTTCACGGGCAAGCCGCGCGCGAGCCTGCGCAACGTGCTCGGCCTGCTGCGCGACTCGTACTGCCGGACCACGGGCGTCGAGTACATGCACCTGCAGGACCCGCGGCAGCGCCGCTGGCTCCAGGAGCGGCTCGAGTCCGGGTGGGCGCGCACGCCGCGTGAGGACCAGCTGCGGATCCTGCGCCGTCTCAACGCCGCCGAGGCGTTCGAGACGTTCCTGCAGACCAAGTACGTGGGCCAGAAGCGGTTCTCGCTCGAGGGCGGCGAGTCGGTCATCCCGCTGCTCGACGCGATCCTGTCGCGCGCGGCGGACGCCGGTCTCGACGAGGTCGGCATCGGCATGGCGCACCGCGGGCGGCTCAACGTGCTCGCGAACATCGCCGGCAAGTCGTACGCGCAGATCTTCTCCGAGTTCGAGGGCAACGCCGACCCGAAGTCCGTCCAGGGCTCGGGCGACGTGAAGTACCACCTCGGCACCGAGGGCCTGTTCACCGCCGAGTCGGGGGCGACGACGAAGGTCTACCTCGCCGCGAACCCGTCGCACCTCGAGGCCGTCGACCCGGTGCTCGAGGGCATCGTGCGCGCCAAGCAGGACCGCATCGACCTGGGTGGCGACGGCTTCTCGGTGCTCCCGGTGCTGATCCACGGCGACGCGGCGTTCGCGGGCCAGGGCGTGGTGTTCGAGACCCTCAACCTCGCGCAGCTGCGCGGGTACCGCACCGGCGGCACGATCCACGTGATCATCAACAACCAGGTCGGCTTCACCACGGGCCCCTCGTCGTCGCGGTCGTCGCAGTACGCGACCGACGTCGCCAAGGGCCTGCAGGTGCCGATCTTCCACGTGAACGGCGACGACCCCGAGGCCGTCGTGCGCGCCGCCGAGCTCGCGTTCGAGTACCGCGAGCAGTTCGACCGCGACGTCATCATCGACATGCTGTGCTACCGCCGCCGCGGGCACAACGAGGGCGACGACCCGTCGATGACGCAGCCGCTCATGTACAACCTCATCGAGGCCAAGCGCTCGGTGCGCAAGATCTACACCGAGACGCTCGTCTCGCGCGGCGACATCACGATCGACGAGGCCGAGCAGGCCCTGCGCGACTACCAGTCGCAGCTCGAGCGCGTGTTCAGCGAGACCCGGGAGGACGGCTGGACGCCGCCCGCGCCCGAGTCCGAGGCGGTCGCAGGCCTCGAGCGGCCCGAGTCGCAGCTCGAGGACGCCGGCGTCATGGTCGGCTGGCAGACCGCCGTCCCGGCCTCGCTGCTCGAGCGGATCGGGCGCGCGCACGTGCGTCCCCCGGAGGGCTTCACGGTCCACCCCAAGCTGCAGCAGCTCCTCGACAAGCGCGAGGCGATGTCCCGCGAGGGCGGGATCGACTGGGGCTTCGGCGAGATCCTCGCGTTCGGCTCGCTGCTCGCCGAGGGCACGCCCGTGCGCCTCGCCGGTCAGGACTCGCGCCGCGGCACGTTCGTGCAGCGGCACGCGGTGCTGCACGACCGCGAGACGGGCGCCGAGTGGACCCCGCTGCTGTACCTCTCGGGCGACCAGGCCAAGTTCTGGGTCTACGACTCCTCGCTCTCCGAGTACGCGTGCCTCGGCTTCGAGTACGGCTACTCGGTCGAGCGTCCGGACGCGCTGGTGCTGTGGGAGGCGCAGTTCGGCGACTTCGTCAACGGCGCCCAGACCGTGATCGACGAGTTCATCTCGTCCGCGGAGCAGAAGTGGGCGCAGCGCTCGTCGGTGGTGCTGCTGCTCCCCCACGGGTACGAGGGCCAGGGGCCCGACCACTCGTCGGCGCGCATCGAGCGGTTCCTGCAGCTCGCCGCGCAGGACAACATGGTCATCGCGCAGCCGTCGACGCCGGCGTCGTACTTCCACCTGCTGCGTCGTCAGGCATACACGCGGCCGCGCAAGCCGCTGATCGTGTTCACGCCGAAGTCGATGCTCCGGCTGAAGTCCGCGTCGTCACCCGTCGAGGACTTCACCTCGGGCACGTGGGAGCCGGTGCTGCGCGACGAGCTCGCCGAGGCCAAGGCGGGTCAGGTCACGCGCGTCCTCCTGTGCTCGGGCAAGGTCTACTGGGACCTGCTCGCGCACCGCGTCAAGACCGGCGACGAGCAGACCGCGATCGTCCGCTTCGAGCAGCTCTACCCGCTCGACAGCGACTCGATCCGCGCTGCGCTCGCACCGTTCGACGGCGCCGAGCTGGTGTGGGTCCAGGACGAGCCCCGCAACCAGGGCCCGTGGTCGTACCTGTCGCTGCACCTGCCGCAGCTCGTCGGCCGCACGCTCGAGGTGGTCTCGCGCGCGGAGTCGGCCTCGCCGGCGACCGGCACGGCCAAGAAGCACCAGGCCCAGCAGGCCCAGCTGCTCGAGCAGGCCTTCGCCCGCTGAGGCGCCGCCGCACGACGCGCGAGCCCCGTCCCTGCCTGGCAGGGGCGGGGCTCGCGTCGTCGGGCGGCGGTCAGGAGGTGCCGGGGCTCCGCGCGAGCACGCAGGGCCTCCGCGACGTCGCCGCGTCCGGGCAGTGCGTCAGGCGACGTCCTCGCCGCGCACGGGGCCGGCGAACGTCCGGCGGTAGCTCTGCGGGCTCGTGCCGAGCGAGCGCGCGAAGTGGTGCCGCAGCACGGCCGAGGTGCCGAACCCCGCGCGCTGCGCGACCTCGTCGATCCCCACGTCGGTGCGCTCGAGCAGCTCCTGCGCACGCGCGAGACGCTGCCGCGTGAGCCATGCGGCGGGCGTCGTGCCCGTCTCGGCCCGGAACCGACGAGCGAAGGTGCGCTCCGACATCAGCGCGCGTGCGGCGAGCGTCGGGACCGAGTGCTCCTCGTCGAGGTGCTCGACGACCCAGGCCAGCAGGGGTGCGAGGGTGTCCGCGTCGCACGGCAGCGGCGTGTCGACGTACTGCGCCTGGCCGCCGTCGCGGTGCGGCGGGACCACCATCCGCCGCGCGATGGTGGCGGCTGCGGCTGCGCCGAGCTCGCGGCGCACCAGGTAGAGGCTCGCGTCGATCCCCGCCGCTGTGCCCGCGCTCGTGAGCACGCGGTCGTCGTCGACGTAGAGCACCGAAGGGTCGACGCGTGCGGCAGGGAACCGGCTCGCGAGCTCGGCCGCGTGCATCCAGTGGGTCGTGCAGGCGCGGTCGTCGAGCAGACCGGCCTCGCCCAGCGCGAAGGCGCCGCTGCAGATGCTCAGGATCCACGCGCCGCGCGCGTGCGCCGCGCAGAGCGCGTCGAGCACCGGGTCCGGGACACGCGCCGGGTCGGCGCCGTACGCCGGGACGACGACGAGGTCGGCGTCGAGCGTCGCGCTGAGGTCGTGCTCGACCGAGAGCCCGAACGCGCCGCCCTTGGTCGAGACCGGACCGGGCTCCTGCGCGCACACGCGGAAGTCGAAGACCGGTCCCCCGGTGTCGGACCGGTCGATGCCGAACACCTCGCACGCGACCCCGAGCTCGAAGGGCGCGACGTTCGGCAGCAGGACGACGGAGACGGTCTGCAGCATGCGGACATCGTGCCGCGGAGTTGGCGGTAAATCAACGGTCATCGGCGGATCTGCCACTGTCGGCGGGTTCTGCCCGGGCGCAGACTTTCTGCCATGACCTGGTTCCTCGCCCTGCTGGTGGTCCTCGCCGTCTGGTCGGCCGTCCACCTGTCGCTGCTCATCCACCGCGACGGTCTCGGCTCACGCCGCCCGCCGACCTCCCGGGCCGCCTGGTCCGACGCGACCCACAGCCTGCCCAGCCACCGGTTCTGACCGACCCGGTCTCCGCCCCGCTCACGGCACGCCGCTCCCGCGACACCACGCGCTCCCCCGCTCCGAACGCCCGCACGCTCGCCCAGGCCGTGCGCGACTCGCCCACCGGGCTCGTCGGCGCACGCGCCGGACGCTGGGAGGATGGTCGGCGGCAGGACGTCGGGCACGGAGGGACGAACAGTGGGTGAGCTGCGGCTCGTGGTGATCGGCGACGAGCTCGTCGCCGGTGCGGGTGACCCGAAGGCTCTCGGATGGGTCGGCCGCGTCACGGCGCGCACCCAGGCTCCCGACGCGCTCACGGTGCTCACGCTCGCCGTCCCCGGCGAGTCGACGACCGCCCTCGGCCAGCGCTGGGAGGACGAGGTCGCCCGGCGGACGGCGCCGGACGTGGAGACCCGCCTCGTCATCGGGCTGGGACGGGCCGACGCGAGCGCGGGCCTCTCGCTCGCCCGCAGTCGGCTCAACCTCGCGAACATCCTCGACGTCGCCGAGCAGCGGCGCATGCCCGCGTTCGTCGTCGGACCACCGCCCGGCGCGGTCGAGGACGGCGACAAGCTCGCGGAGCTGTCGGTCGCCTTCGGTGACGTCGCCATGCGGCGCCGCGTGCCGTACGTCGACACGTACTCGCCGCTCGCCGCGCACGAGCAGTGGCTCGCCGACCTCGCCTCAGGCGACGGGCTCCTGCCCGGCCAGGCCGGGTACGGGCTCATGGCCTGGCTCGTCCTGCACACGGGGTGGCACGCCTGGCTCGGCCTGCCCGACGACGCCGCCTGAGGTCAGCAGCGTCAACGACAGCAGGAGCAGCGGCACCCGCCACGGCACCAGCACCATGCCTCCTCCCTGCCACCGAGCGGTGGCGCTCAGCGCAGCGTGGAGCGCACCGCGGACAGCGCGGAGTCCAGCACCGTGCGCAACGTCTCGACCGTGAGCCGTTCGACCTGGCCCGCGGCGTCGGCACGGCGCAGCTCGGCCCGCACGTCGTCGCGGAACCGCTGGACGAGCTGCTCGGCCTCGACCCGGTGCACGTGCGACGCGGCGTGCGCGTCGGTGTGCGACGGCGGGACGGCCTGCTCACGCGCGTGCTGCGCTGCGGCGGCGAGGTCGGCGCGCAGCCCGTGCATCGCACCGCGCACGTCCTCGCGCACCTGGGACGCACGGTCGCGCACCGTCTCGGCGATGCCCTGCTCGAGGTCCGCGAGGTCGCCGCGGCGAGCCTGCAGCTCGGCGAAGCCGGCCTCCGTGAGCGCGTACGTGCTCTTGCGCTCCTCGTCGTACCGCGAGACCAGGCCTTCCTCCTCGAGCCGGGCCAGGCGGGGGTAGATCGTCCCGGCACTCGGCCGGTAGGTCCCGCCGAACCGGTCGGACAGCGCCGTGATGAGCTCGTACCCGTGCTTGGGGCCGGACTCGAGCAGCGCCAGCAGGTACAGGCGCAGCTGGCCGTGCGCGAACACGGGCGCCATCACCGCGCCACCTCGCCGCGCAGCACGGTGACGTGGCCGCTCACGGTGCTCGCCGAGACGTAGCACGCGCCGTCGCCCGTGGACAGGTCCACCCGACGCTGGCCCGGTGAGGACCCCTTGTGCTCCTCGCCGTCCACGACGAGGCGCCCCGAGACGGACTGCGCCTTGACGTGCACGCCCTTGCCTGCGGGCAGGCGGACCGTGACGTCGCCGGCGACCGTGGTGGCCGTGACCGACGAGGTGCCCGTGGTGACGTCGAGCGAGAGCGCACCCGAGACCGTGTTGGCCTGCACGAGCGAGAGCTCGCCCGAGGCCGCGATCTCGCCGGACACCGAGTTGAGCTTGAGCGGGCCACCGTGGTCGCGCACGACGATCTCGCCCGAGACCGCGTTGGCGGACAGCCGGCCGCGCGTGCCGTCGGTGACGACCGAGCCGGACACGGTCGAGACCGACGAGTCCTCGACGACACCGACGAGCAGCCCGTCCGCGCTCACCGTGCCGAGCTTGACGGCGACCGAGCGCGGGATCGCGATGTGCACGTCCGCGCGGTCCTTGTCCCGGAAGTTGCGGAACTTCTCCAGGAAGCCGTCCCACCCGGTGAGCGTGAAGCTGTAGCCCACGCGCAGCTCGCCGCCCGCGAGGCCGATCTCGAGCGGGCGCCCCTCGACCGAGTGCACCTCGAGCCGCACGCCCGGGTCGTCGTGCGCGACGACGTCCACGCGCCCGCCGACAAGCTGCACGCGCAGCGAGTCGACGTGCTCGATCTCGATGATCTGCGGGCCGGCGACGACCCAGGACTCGGTGGCCATGATCACTCCCTGTCGCGATATATCTTGTCCTGGCTCACGCTATATCGCGTCCCGGACGAGGTCAAGATATATCGCGTTGTGGGCGGGTTCGGCGTCTATCCCGGGACGAGCATGAGGGCGAACGCCTCGCGGACCAGCGTCTCGTGCGGCGCACCCAGGCCGAGCTTCGACAAGCCCCCGCGCGCCTCGAGCACGGCGAGCCCGTGCAGCATCGCCCAGATCGTCCGCGCGAGGCTCGGCACGGGCTGGTCGTCGGGCAGCACGCGGTCGCGCTGGGCCGCCGCGACGGCGGTGACGAGGGGCTCGAACGTCGGCGGGCCGGCGAGCGCCGGACGACCGGCCCGGTCGGCGAACATGATCTCGAAGAGCTCGGCGTGGTCGCGCGCGAAGTCCAGGTAGGCGACGCCGATCCGGTGCAGCCAGGCGCGCGGACCGTCGTCGACCGCGATCGCCGCCAGCAGCGCGGCGCCGAAGATCCCGTACCCCTCGTCGCCCAGCGCGTCCAGGAGCGCGTCGCGGTCCGCGAAGTGCCGGTAGGGCGCCGCGGTGCTGACCCCCACGCGCCGCGCGAGCTCGCTCAGCGAGAACCCCGCGGCCCCTCGCTCGACCAAGAGCTCGCGCCCGGCGGCCAGCAGCGCCGACCGCAGATCGCCGTGGTGGTAGCTGTCTCGGTGCGTGGCGGACATGTTGACGACATTAACATCGGGTCCTATGTTGACGCCGTTCACAATGTGACAGCCGTTCACATGCCACCCGGACGCCAGGGGTCCCGATGACCGAGCGACACCCGACCCACCCGAACCTCGCCGCCCGGCGGGACGCCGACCCTCCGGCATCCGGGGCGCGTCGACGCACGTCACGTGCCGCCTTCGTCGTCCTCGCGGTCGCCGCGCTCGCGATCGCGCTGATCTCGATCTCCACGTACGCCCAGGGCACCCTGCGCGAGCTCGCCGACGAGGACGCGGGTCTCGCCTCCGCGTACGCCGACGAACCGGCGCTGGTCCAGGGCGCGCTCTACGTGCACATCGCGGCGTCGGCGTTCGCGCTCGTGGCCGGGCTCCCCCAGCTCTCGGCGCGGCTGCGCCGGCGCGCGCCGCGCGGCCACCGCGTGCTCGGCCGCGCCTACCTCGGCGCGGTCGGCATCGGCGCGCTGGCCTCGCTCGTCATCCTGCCCGCCAACTCCGCGGGACTCGTCGGGGTCTTCGGGTTCGGTGCGCTCGCGTTCCTGTGGGTCGGGTCGGCCGCTCGGGCGCTGCTCGCGATCCGGCGCGGGGACGTCGCGCACCACGAGGCGTGGATGGTGCGCACCTACGCGCTGACGTTCGCGGCCGTCACGCTGCGCACATGGACCGGTCTGCTCATCGCGGTCCAGCTGCCCGGCGCCGGGCCCGATCCCGACGCGGACGCACTGTTCGCGCAGGCGTACGCCGTCGTCCCGTTCCTGTGCTGGCTGCCGAACGTCGTGGTCGCCGAGTGGCTGATCCGGCGGCGTGGCCTCCCTGCCTACCGGCTCACGACCGTCACGACGAGCGGGCAGGCGGCCCCGAGACCGGCGGTCCCGGCGGGAGCGCCCTGAGCCGGGTCAGGCGACGATGCCCGCGGCGCGCAGCTCGACGGTCAGGTCGTGCGGGTTCGACGACGCCGCGAGCGCCTCGTCGTACGTGATGGCGTCGTCGCGCACCAGTGTGAACAGGTGCTGGTCGAACGTCTGCATCTTGTAGTAGTCGCCCTCGCGGATCAGGTCGACCAGCGGCGGGTTGTTCTGCGGGTCGAGGATCGCCTCGGCCGTGCGACCGGTGTTGACCATGACCTCGACCGCCGGGCACCGGCCCGAGCCGTCGGACTTGCGGACCAGCCGCTGCGAGACGACCCCGCGCAGCGCCTGCGAGAGCGCGACCCGCACCTGCTTCTGCTCGTGCAGCGGGAAGAAGTCGACGATGCGGTTGATCGTCTCGGGCGCGTCGATCGTGTGGAGCGTGGACAGGACGAGGTGCCCGGTCTCGGCGGCGGACAGCGCCGCGCGCACGGTCTCGATGTCGCGCATCTCACCGACGAGGATGACGTCGGGGTCCTGGCGCATCGCGGCACGCAGCGCGACCGTGAAGTCCGCGGTGTCCTGACGCACCTCGCGCTGGGACACGATCGCCTTCTTGTCCTGGTGCAGGATCTCGATCGGGTCCTCGATCGTGACGATGTTGACCTCGCGGAACGTGTTGATCAGGTCGACCATCGACGCGAGCGTCGTCGTCTTGCCCGAACCCGTCGGGCCCGTCACCAGCACGAGACCGCGGGGCTCGAGCGCGAGCTCGCCGACGACCTCGGGGATGCCCAGCGAGCCGAGCGACTGCGCACCCACGGCGACCCGTCGGAAGACCAGCCCGTAGGTCCCGCGCGCCTGGTAGGCGTTGACACGGAACCGGCCCACGCCAGACAGCGAGTACGCGAAGTCCGCCTCGTGCGACTCGCGGAAGCTCGCGACGAGGTCGTCGGGCAGGACCTCCTCGAGCATGCGCTCGGTGTCCGCCGGGGTCAGCTCCGGCACCTGCAGCTTGCGGAGCCGGCCGTCGACGCGCACGCGCGGCGCCGAGCCGACCTTGCAGTGCAGGTCGGAACCGCCCGTGCTGGCCAGGGCGTGCAGGAACGGGATGACGGACTGCGTGGGCGCGCTCACGTTCGAGTTCATCGGTCACCGACATACCCGACTTGAGCAGGTCGGTGCGGGATCACGGTTTTCCGCCCGGCGCACGTGCGACCGACTCGCAGCGGGGCAGCGGATCGACCTCAGGACGGCGGGACGACCGGCGGCACGCTCGCTTCCGGCGCGGCCGGACCCCGTCCGGGTCACCGCCGCGGGTGTGGGACGATGGCACGTAACTCTGTGACCAAGGCCGACGAAGGGAAGCCCCATGAGCAAGCGAGGCCGCAAGCGCCGCTCCCGCGCCGGGAGCGCGTCGAACCACGGCAAGCGCCCCAACGCCTGAGCCCCCGAGCTCAGCGGGGCGTCGTCGACGCACCCGCACGAAGGCCCCGCGCACCTCAGGTGCAGCGGGGCCTTCGTCGTCCAGGGGGTGTCGCCGACCCGGGTCTCAGCTCTCGACGATCCGGGTCTCGGTGATCCGGGTCGCGCTGACGCCGGTCTGCGTGACGGCGGTCTGCGTGACACGGGTCTGCGTGACTCGGGTCTCGGTGACCCGCACGCCCGTGAGCGTCGCGTGGATCCGGGCACGCAGGTCCGCAGGCGCGGCCTCGTCCTGCTCCCAGCACCGCTTGACGAGCTTCTTCACGACGAGCTCGACGTCGTGCTCGCCGAGGCAGCCGTCACAGCTCTCGAGGTGCTCCTTGACCCGCTCGGCCTCGATCGGCTCGAGCTCGGAGTCGAGGTACGCCCAGAGCTCCGCGACGGCCTCGTCGCAGTCGCAGCCCGACGACGACCGTCCCGCCGTCCCGGCCGGCTCTTCCCACACGCCCTCGCGCAGCGTCTCCTGACCCTCGTTCATCACTCGCCCTCCTCCGACGAGCCCTGCGCCGCCGTGCCGTGCGCGGCGGGGACCAGCCCGCGCTCGCGCGCGTAGTCCTCGAGCAGCTCGCGCAGCTGGCTGCGGCCACGGTGCAGGCGGGACATCACCGTCCCGATCGGCGTGCCCATGATCTCGGCGATCTCCTTGTACGCGAAGCCCTCGACGTCGGCGAGGTACACCGCGATGCGGAACTCCTCCGGGATGCGCTGCAGCGCGTCCTTCACGTCCGAGTCCGGCAGGTGGTCGAGCGCCTCGGCCTCGGCCGAGCGCAGCCCGGCGGACGTGTGCGACGCCGCGCGGGCCAGCTGCCAGTCCTCGATCTCCTCCGAGTGGGACTGCTGCGGCTCACGCTGCTTCTTGCGGTACGTGTTGATGTACGTGTTCGTGAGGATCCGGTACAGCCACGCCTTGAGGTTGGTCCCCGGCTTGTACTGGTGGAACGCCGCGAACGCCTTCGTGAACGTCTCCTGGACCAGGTCCTCGGCGTCCGCAGGGTTGCGCGTCATGCGCAGCGCAGCGCCGTAGAGCTGGTCGAGGTAGACCAGCGCCTCGTCCTCGAACCGCGCGGCTCGGGCGGACTCGTCCTCCGCCTCGGGTGCGCGCTTGCCGCCCTGCGGCATCGGCTCGATCTCGGGCGCTGGCTCGACCGTCTCGGTGGCCGCGGTCGGCTCGATCGTCTCGTCGCTCATCGGTGCCGAGCCTATGCCCGCAGGCTCGCCTGCACCGCCAGGCGACCGACCAGCGGCCAGGGTCGCGACGACCACGCACGCCAGGTTGCCCATCGAGGCGGAGCGGTGCGCGGGCTCGGCGGCGCGCGTCGGGGCCGGCGCGGCCGGGAGCGCGGCCGTCGGCTCGGCTACGGGCGCGGCGGTCGGCTCGGCGAGGCGGGTCATGCTGGTCGTCAACGCGCACGAACGGCGTCCGATTCCCGCGCGCAGTAGCGTGGCTCTCGTCCGTCGACGGTCCGCGTCCGGCTGGGCCGTCCTCGTCCGAAGGGATCGCCGTGCTGCTGCGTCGCCTCGCCCGTCCTGTGTTCGCCACGTGGTTCGCCTCGGAAGGCCTCGACGCGCTGCGTCACCCCGGGTCGCACGTGGTCGCCGCACGCGCCGTTCTCGACCGCGTCGAGGGCGCAGCGCCGAACGCACGCATCGCGCTGACGGACACGCAGCTGACCGGCGCCGTGCGGGCGCACGGCGCGGCGATGGTGCTCGCGGCGACGATGCTCGCGGTCGGGCGCGCCCCGCGCACGGCCGCGCTGGCCCTGGCGGGGCTCACGGCACCCCTGGTGCTGGTCAACCTGCCGGCACGTGGGCCGCGCCCGGTCGACCCCGTCGAGAAGGCGGAGCGCCGCGAGCGGCTCGTCCGGGCGCTCGCGTTCACCGCGGGCGCGGTCCTCGTCGGCGTCGACCACGAGGGACGGCCCGGCCTGCGGTGGCGGCTCGCCGACGCGCACGAGCGCCGCACCGCGGCGCACGCCTCCGACGACTGAGCCGCCGGAGGGCTCCGGTGAGCCGCCCTCACCTCCCGGCGAGGGCGGCTCGTCTCACCGGGTCCTCACTGCGCGCGGGCGGTCAGCACCACCTCGTCGCCGACCGTGACCCGCACGTCGGCGAGCCGGATCCCGGCGGGCAGGGCCGAGACCAGGTCGATGCGGCGGCCGTCGTACCGCTCGACCCGGCTGCGCGCGGCCACCAGGAGGGCGGCGACCACCGGGTTGCGGCTCGACACCTTGACGTCGGTGAGGGTCACGCCCAGCGCGTCGTCGACCGTCGCCGTCATGCCCGCCTCGACCGTGGCCGACAGCAGCGACTTCTTGACCTGCGCGTCGACGACCACCGCGACGCCGTTGGCGCCCGCGGGCGACAGCCGCAGGTCGAGCCGCGACAGCTTGAGCCCGTTCGCGGCCGCGAGCTGGGCCGCGACGCGCTCGGCGGCCGCCTCGATCGCCTGCACGGGCACGGCGACACGGGCCGAGCCCGTCACGGGGTGCGCCTCGTCGGGCTCGACCGCCGCGAGCCCGAGGCGCCCGTCCGCGCCCTCGACCCACTCGAACGAGACGCCCGAGACGTCGAGCTGGAGGTCGACCCCGGCGCCGACGACCGTCACGGGGTGCGCCTGGACGGTCAGCGAGCCGATGGTGCCGCGCTCGCGCCGCGCGGCCTCGAAGCCCTCGGCGGCGGTGCGCGCCGCACGCGCCTCGCGCGGCGAGAGCTCCACGCCGGTGAGGTCCACGGCGAGCGACGGGATGTCGGCGCCGGCCTGGGTCGCGGCGACCGAGAGCGCGCCGGCGGACGCGGCGTCCACGCCGCCGTTCGTCAGCAGCGCGGTGCGCAGGCGTGCCGCGAGGTCGTCGTCCGAGGCGGGTCGGGGCAGGGAGCCGAGGGGCAGGATGTCCGGATTCTGCGTGTTCACGGCGTGAGCCTAGACGGTCGCGGGCACCCGCCGTCGCTAGCCTGGGCGACATGACCGCGACTCTCCCCCCGACCGCACACCCGCTGTGGCCCGCACCCACCGCGACCGCGCCGCTCGACACGCGCGTGGAGGTCCCGGGGTCGAAGTCGCTCACCAACCGCTACCTCGTGATCGCGGCGATCGCGGACTCCCCGAGCCGGTTGCGCTCGGCACTGCTGTCGCGCGACACGCGCCTCATGGCGGGCGCGCTCGAGACGCTCGGCGTCGGCGTCGCGCTCGGTCAGGACGTGACGGTCGAGCCCGGTGCGCTGCGTGGGCACGTGACGATCGACTGCGGCCTGGCCGGCACCGTGATGCGGTTCCTGCCCGCCGTCGCGGCGCTCGCCGACGGCCCGGTGCACTTCACGGGCGACACGGAGGCGCTCGTGCGCCCCATGGGTCCGGTCATCCGCGCGCTGCAGGCCCTCGGCGTCCGGGTCGACGAGGACGGCGTGCCCGGGCACCTGCCGTTCACCGTGCACGGCCACGGCTCGGTGCGCGGCGGCCGGGTCGACGTCGACGCGTCCGGCTCGAGCCAGTTCGTCTCGGGGCTGCTGCTCGCGGCGGCCCGGTTCGAGCAGGGCCTCGTGGTGCGGCACACCGGCCCGACGCTCCCCTCGCTGCCGCACATCGAGATGACCGTCGAGACGCTGCGCGCCGCGGGGGTGCAGGTCGACGACTCGCGACCGGCGATCTGGGAGGTCGCGCCTGGCCGGGTCGCGGGCCGCGACGTGCGCGTCGAGCCCGACCTGTCGAACGCCGCGCCGTTCCTGTGCGCCGCGCTCGTCGCGGGCGGCACCGTCCGCGTGCCGGGGTGGCCGGCGGACACCACGCAGCCCGGCGCGCTCCTGCCGGGCATCCTCGAGCGCATGGGCGCCCGCACCGCGCTCGTCGGCGACGAGCTCGCGGTGACCGGGACCGGCGCCATCCGCGGCGTGGACCTCGACCTGCACGCGGCGGGCGAGATCGCCCCGACGATCGCCGCCCTCGCGGTGCTCGCGGACTCCCCCACGCGGCTGCGCGGCATCGCGCACCTGCGCGGCCACGAGACCGACCGCCTCGCCGCTCTCGCGAACGAGATCACGCGCCTGGGCGGTCAGGCGGAGCAGACCGCCGACGGCCTGGTGATCACGCCTCGGCCGCTCACCGGCGGGACGTGGCGCACGTACGCCGACCACCGCATGGCGACCGCGGGCGCGCTGATCGGCCTGCGCGTCCCGGGCGTCGTGGTCGAGGACGTCGCGACGACCGCCAAGACCATCCCCGACTTCGTCGGCCTGTGGGACGGCATGCTGGCGGGCGACGCGCAGCGGTGAGTCCTCGGCGGCAGTACGACGAGTCCGACGTCCGGATCAGGCCCGGGAAGGGGTCACGGCCGCGGACCAAGCAGCGCCCCGACCACGCGGACGCCGAGCGGGCGATGGTCACGGGCGTCGACCGCGGCCGGTACGCGGTCCTCGTCGACCCGGACGGCCCGCACGAGCGCCGCGCGATCGCCATGAAGGCGCGTGAGCTGGGCCGCGAACGGGTCGTGCCGGGCGACCTCGTCGACCTCGTGGGCGACACGTCGGGCGACGAGGGGACGCTGACGCGGATCGTGCGCATCGCCGAGCGCCGGACCGTGCTGCGCCGCACCGCGGACGACACCGACCCGATCGAGCGCGTGATCGTCGCGAACGCCGACCAGCTCGTGATCGTCACCGCGCTCGCCGACCCCGAGCCGCGCACGCGCATGATCGACCGCTGCGTCGCCGCGGCGTACGACGCGGGCATGGACGCGCTGCTCGCGCTCACCAAGGCGGACCTCGCCGACCCCGCGGAGCTCGTGCAGATGTACGCGCCGATCGGCGTGCGCGTGGTCGTGACGCGCACCGAGGGCTCGGGCGACGACCGCACGATCCACGGCCTCGACGAGCTGCACGCCGCGCTCGCCGGCCGCACGTCGGTGCTCGTCGGGCACTCCGGGGTGGGCAAGTCCACGCTCGTCAACGCGCTGGTCCCTGACGCACGCCGCGCGACGGGGGCCGTCAACGTCGTCACCGGACGCGGCCGGCACACCTCGACGTCCGCGATCGCGCTGCGGGTCGACGCGCTCGACGGCGACGCGGGGCCGACGTGGGTCATCGACACTCCCGGCGTCCGGTCGTTCGGGCTGGCCCACGTCGAACCGGACCACCTGCTGCAGGCGTTCGGCGAGCTCGCGCAGGTCGCGGCGGACACGTGCCCGCGCGGCTGCACGCACGCCGCGGACGCGCCCGACTGCGGGCTCGACGAATGGGTCGCCGCGAGCGCGGACGACACCGAGCGCGACGCGCGGGCCGCGCGCGTCGACTCGTTCCGCCGCCTGCTCGCGAGCCGCCTGGGCACCGCCGACGCCGACTCCGCGCCCGCGTCGTGACCGGCGCCGGCGACGCGCCCACTACGGTGAGCGCATGAGCCTGCGGACCGGGTACGACGACGACCTGCGCCTCGCCCACGTGATCGCCGACCAGGTCGACTCGCTGACCATGTCGCGTTTCAAGGCGCAGGACCTCGAGATCGAGACCAAGCCCGACCTGACGCCCGTCTCGGACGCGGACCGTGCGGCCGAGGCGCTGATCCGCTCGCAGCTGTCCCGCACGCGACCGCGGGACGCGGTGCACGGCGAGGAGATGCCCGACACGGGGCACGGTCCGCGGCGCTGGGTGGTCGACCCGATCGACGGGACCAAGAACTTCGTGCGCGGCGTGCCCGTGTGGGCCACGCTCATCGCGCTGCTCGACGGCGACCAGGTCGTGGTCGGGCTCGTCAGCGCCCCCGCCCTGGGCCGTCGCTGGTGGGCCGCACAGGGGTCGGGCGCGTGGACCGGCCGCTCGCTGTCGCAGGCCACGCAGATGCACGTGTCGAAGGTCGACCGGGTCGCCGACGCGTCGTTCTCGTACTCGAGCCTGGACGGCTGGGAGGAGCGCGGGCGGCTCCCCCACGTGCTCGACCTGATGCGCACGGTCTGGCGGACGCGCGCGTTCGGCGACTTCTGGTCGTACGTGCTGGTCGCCGAGGGGGCGGTGGACATCGCCGCGGAGCCCGAGCTCGCGCTGCACGACATGGCGGCCCTGGTCCCGATCGTCACCGAGGCGGGTGGCAGGTTCACGTCGGTGGGCGGCGCGCCCGGGCCGTTCGGCGGGTCCGGGATGGCGACGAACGGCCTGCTGCACGACGAGGTGGTCGCGCGACTCGACCTGGCGGACGACTGAGCGGCGTGGACGACCGGGGCAAGGACTGGCGCAGCGAGCTGCACCTGACGCGCTCGTCGTCCTTCGGCCGCAGCGTCGACGCCTACGCCTCGGCGCGCCCGACGTACCCGGCCGAGGCGGTGGCCTGGCTGGTGCCCGAGCACGCGCGCGACGTCGTCGACCTCGGTGCGGGCACGGGCAAGCTCACCGCGGGCCTCGCGGCCACGGGCGACCTGAGGATCACCGCGGTCGAGCCCGACGACACGATGCGCGCGGCCCTGACCGCCGCGCTCCCCGAGGTCACCGCGGTCGCGGGCACGGCCGAGGCGACCGGGCTGCCGGACGCGTCGGCGGACCTCGTGACGGTCGGCCAGGCGTGGCACTGGTTCGACCCGCTGTCGGCGACGCGCGAGGTCACGCGCGTCCTGCGCCCGGGCGGACGGCTCGCCGTGGTGTGGAACGTCCTGCTCGAAGGCGAGCTCGACTGGGCCGACGCGTACTTCGAGATCGTGCACCGCGGGGACCCGCTCGACTACTCGCGCACCGAGGACCCCGTGGTGGGCCCCGGGCTGGGGCCGTGGGAGCGCGCGACGTTCGGCTGGCGCCGCACGATCCGGCCCGACGAGCTGCGCCGGCTCGCCTCGAGCCGCAGCCACCTGATCGCGATGTCTCCTCCCGACCGCGACTGCCTGCTCGCCGAGGTCGACGCGCTGTGGCGCACGCATCCCGACCTCGTCGGCCGCTCGTCCGCCGAGCTCCCGTACGTCACGAGGTGCTGGCGCGCCACGCGGGAGCAGGACTGACCGACAACACTGCTTTTCTTGACAGTGACAGTTGTCGGTGCGACGCTGCTCGCATGCTCTCCGTCGCCGTCATCGACGACCCCGCCGTCGCGGAGGTCGCACTCGACCCCACCCGGGCACGCCTGCTCGCCGCGCTCGCCACTCCGGGCTCGGCGACCACGCTCGCGGCCGGGCTCGGTCTGACCCGGCAGCAGGTCAACTACCACCTGCGGACACTCGAGGCCCACGGCCTCGCCACGCTCGTCGACGAGCGCCGCAAGGGCAACATGACCGAGCGCGTGCTGGAGGCCAGCGCCGCGTCCTACGTCATCTCCCCCGGAGCCCTCCCCGCGGTCGCCCCCGACCCCGAGCGGCTCCGCGACCAGCTCTCCGCTCAGTGGATGCTCGCGCTCGGCGCGCGCCTCGTGCACGAGGTGGGAACGCTGCTGACCGGTGCGCAGTCCGCGGGACAGCGCCTGGCCACGTTCGCGGTGGACGGCACGGTGCGGTTCGCGTCCGCCGCCGACCGCGCCGCGTTCGCGGACGAGCTCGGCACCGCCCTGACGGACCTGATGGCCCGCTACGACTCCCCCGACGCCACCGGTGGCCGCGACCACCGGCTCGTCGTCGCGCTGCACCCCGTGCTCAAGCCCACCGACACCGCCGTCCCGCAGGACGACACCGCCCTCACCGCCACGAAGGAGTCCTGACATGCGCGAGTTCGAGATCGCCCAGGAGGCCACCACCGACGCGAGCCAGGCCGAGACCTGGGCCGCGATCACCACGGGGAGCGCCGGCTGGCTGTGGCCGCAGCCCGAGCTCACCGCCGACGCGGCCGGCGCGGCAGGCGCCGGCGGCGCGATCGTCGAGTGGGACCCGCCGCACCGCTGGGTCGGCTACGAGACCGGCGAGAACGGCTGGTACAACCGGCTCGAGGCGCAGGTGACCGCGCGCGAGGACGGCGGCTCGACCCTGCGGTGGGTGCACAGCGGGATGTTCGTCGACAGCTGGGACGACCAGTACGACGGCGTCACGCAGCACACCGCGTTCTACCTGCACACGCTGCAGGAGTACCTCGCGCACTTCCGCGGACGCGACGCGGTGTGGACGCACGTCGAGGCGCCCGTCGGCGGCCCGGGCGGCGCACCCGACGCGCTCGACGTCCTGCGCGTCACGCTCGGCGTCCCCACCGACGCCGTGGTGGGCGACGAGGTCACCGTCACGCTGCCGGGCGGCCCGACGAGCGCCGTCGTGGACTACGTGCACCCGCACTTCCTCGGGCTGCGGACCGAGGACGCGCTCGTGCGCGTGTTCGGCCGGAACGCGTTCGGGCACGTCGTCGGCGTCGCGGTGCACGACTTCGCCGACGCACCCTCGTCGTCCGACGAGACCGCGGCCGCCTGGACGGACCTGCTCACCCGGACCTACGGCGGCTGAACGCGCGCTGGCGAGCCCGTCGGTCAGTCGAGCCCGAGCACGCCCGGCAGCTCGTCGAGCGAGCGGATCACGTGCACGCCCGTCACGGTCGACTCGTCGACCGGGCGGCGCCGCGCGCCGGGCCGGTCGAGCCACACGCCGACCAGGCCGGCGTCGCGCGCCGCGAGCGCGTCGACGTCCGCCTCGTCGCCCACGTACGCGGTGCGCGCCGGGTCGGTCCCGAGCCGGCGGCACGCCTCGAGGAACACGCGGGGGTCCGGCTTGCCGACGCCCAGCGTGTCGACGCCCACGAGCATGGGCACGCGCTCCAGGAGCCCGGCCTTCTCGAGCTTGGCGGTCTGCAGCGGCGTCCCCGCATTCGACAGCGCACCGACCGCGAGCCCCGCAGCGAGCAGCCGCTCGAGCACGGGATCGGTCTCGTGGTGCGCCGCCCAGGAGGCGCGGAAGCCCTCGTCGAACACCGCGTTCCAGGCCGTGAACGCGTCCTCGTCCAGCGGTGGGCCGCCGAACGCCGCGTGCAGGTCGTTCGCGCGCAGCATCTTCTGGTGCAGGTAGGTGTCCTGCCCAGACGTGTACCGGTGGTAGCGCGCGTGCGGGTCGGCGCGCCACATCGCGACGACCTCGCGCAGCCGGGCGGCGGCCTCGTCGTCGGGCAGCGCCGGGAGGTAGGCCGCGACGACACCCGCCAGAGCGGCCGCGAAGGCCGTGCGCGTGTCGACGATCGTGTCGTCGATGTCGAACAGGACGCCGTCGACCAGCAGGTCGCGGGTGCTCGTCGTCGTGCTGCTGGTGGCTGTCACAGCGACGCGCGCAGCGCGGCGATCCGCGCCAGGGTGGACGCCTTGCCCAGCAGCTCGAACGACTCGAACAGCGGCGGGGACACCCGGCGGCCCGAGACGGCCACGCGCAGCGGCGTGTACGCGAAGCGTGCCTTGATCCCCAGGCCACCCTCGTCGACGAGCGCAGCCTGCAGCGCCGCCTGCGTGGCCTCGGGCGTGAAGCCGTCCTCGGGCACGTCGCCGAGCACCTGGGCGGCCACGTCGAGCACCTGCGCGGCCTCGGGACGCAGCGCGGCCCGCGCGTCGTCCTCGACGTGCAGCTCGTCGTCGGAGCGGAACAGGAAGCCGAGCATCCCGACGGCCTCGCCCAGCAGCGTCATGCGCTCCTGCACGAGCGGCGCGGCCCGGGTGAGCAGGTCGCGCTGCTCGGGCGACAGGTCCGCGAACGAGTCGGCCGGCACGAGGCCCGCGTGGTGCAGGTACGGGACCAGCCGGTCGCGGAAGTCCTGCGGCGCGAGCATGCGCACGTGCGCGCCGTTGATCGCCTCGGCCTTCTTGAGGTCGAACCGCGCGGGGTTCGGGTTGACGTCGTGCACGTCGAACGCCGCGACGAGCTCGTCGACCGTGAAGATGTCGCGGTCCGCCGACAGGCCCCAGCCCAGCAGCGACAGGTAATTGAGCAGGCCCTCGGGCGTGAAGCCGTTCTCGCGGTGCAGGAACAGGTTCGACTCGGGGTCGCGCTTCGAGAGCTTCTTGTTGCCGTCGCCCATGACGTACGGCAGGTGCCCGAACTGGGGCATGACCGTGGCGACGCCCAGGTCGAGCAGCGCGCGGTACAGCGCGACCTGACGCGGGGTCGAGGACAGCAGGTCCTCGCCGCGCAGCACGTGCGTGATGCCCATGAGCGCGTCGTCGACCGGGTTGACCAGCGTGTACAGCGGGTGACCGTTGGCGCGCACGATGACGAAGTCCGGCACCGAGCCCGCCTTGAACGTCACGTCGCCGCGCACGAGGTCCGTGAACGTGATGTCCTCGTCGGGCATCCGGACGCGGATGACCGGCTCGCGACCCTGCTCGCGGTAGGCCAGCTTCTGCTCGTCCGTCAGGTCGCGGTCGTAGCCGTCGTAGCCCAGCTTCGGGTCGCGGCCCGCGGCGCGGTGCCGGGCCTCGATCTCCTCGGGCGTGGACCACGACTCGTACGCGTAGCCGCCGTCGAGCAGGCGCGCGACGACGTCGCGGTACAGGTCGTAGCGCTGCGACTGCCGGTACGGCGCGTGCGGGCCGCCGACCTCGACGCCCTCGTCCCAGTCCAGCCCGAGCCAGCGCAGCGCGTCGAGGAGCATGTGGTAGCTCTCCTCGGAGTCGCGCGCGGCGTCCGTGTCCTCGATGCGGAAGACGAACGTGCCGCCCACGTGGCGCGCGTACGCCCAGTTGAACAACGCCGTGCGGACCATGCCGACGTGCGGCAGACCGGTCGGGGACGGGCAGAAGCGGACGCGCACGGCGGAGCCGTCGACAACAGGGGTGGTCACGCCCCCAGGTTAGTCGGGCGCGATCAGTGGCGGCGCAGCACGGGGTTGCGCAGCGTGCCGATCTCCTCGACCTCGCACTCCACGACGTCCCGCTCCACGATCGTCCCCACGCCGGCGGGCGTGCCGGTGAGGATGACGTCGCCCGGCAGGAGCGTGAAGACCTCGCTGATGTAGGAGACGAGGAACGCGGCGTCGAACACCATCTGGGACGTGCGGCTGTCCTGGCGGGTCTCGCCGTTGACGCGCGAGCGGACCGCCAGGTCGTCGACCTCGAGGCCGGGGACGATCCACGGCCCGATCGGGCACGAGCCGTCGAAGCCCTTCGCGCGGGCCCACTGCGAGTCCGAGCGCTGGATGTCGCGCGCGGTCACGTCGTTGGCGACCGTGAACCCGAACACGTGGTCGAGCGCGCGGTCGGGCGTGACGTCCTTGGTGACCTTGCCGATGACGATCGCGAGCTCGGCCTCGTAGGAGACCTCGTCGGACCAGTCGGGCAGGACGATCGGGTCGTCGGGGCCGATGATCGCGGTGTTCGGCTTGAGGAACAGCATCGGCTGGGCGGGGACCTCGTTGCCCATCTCCGTGGCGTGGTCGGCGTAGTTGCGGCCGACACCCACGATCTTCGAGCGCGGGATCACGGGGGCGAGCAGTCGGACCGCGTCGTCGTCGAGCCGGACCCGCTCACCCGTGGGCTGCACGGGCGTGTAGATCGGGTCACCCGTGATGACGACCAGCTCCTCGGAGCCGGGCTCGCCCTCGATCAGGGCGAAACGGGGATCGGAACCAGTGGTGAACCTCGCGATGCGCACCCGCTCAGCCTACGGGCGAGACGCGACCGCGCCTCACGCGGGTGATTCACGCCTGGCGCGTCAGGCCCGAGCGAGCACCTCGCCGTGCAGCACGGCGAACCAGCCCTCGGGCTGACGGCCCCACTCGTGCCACGCGTCGGCGAGCTGCTCGAGGCCGACCTCGTCGGCCAGCCCGTGCTCGATGGCCTGCTTGGCGAAGTTCGACGCGACGCACCGGTCCGCCCACAGGCCCGACCACCACGTGCGGTCCTCGGGCGTCGCGTAGCACCACACGCCCGCGCTCGGCGCGATGCCCTCGGGGTCGAAGCCCGCGTCGCGCACCCAGCTGAGCAGGCGTCGGCCCGCGTCGGCCTCGGAGCCGTTCGCGTGCGTGACCTCGTGGTAGAGCGCCGACCACTCGTCGAGCCCTGCCGAGGCCGGGAACCACGTCATGCCGGAGTAGTCGGAGTCGCGCACGGCGACGGTGCCGCCGGGACGCGTGACGCGGCGCATCTCGCGCAGCGCGGCGACCGGGTCGGTGAGGTGCTGGAGCACCTGGTGCGCGTGGACGACGTCGAACGCGTCGTCGTCGAACGGCAGGTGGTAGGCGTCCGCCACCTCGAACGTCACGGTGAGCGCACCCGCCTCGGCCGCAGCCTTGCGCGCGATCTCGACGACCGCCGACGACGCGTCGATCCCGACGACCGCGCCCGGCGCGACGCGCTGCGCGAGGTCGATCGTGAGGTTGCCGGGGCCGCAGCCGACGTCGAGCAGCCGCGCGCCGGGCTCGAGCGTGGAGAGCAGGTAGGCCGCGGAGTTCTCGGCGGTACGCCACCGGTGGGAGCGCAGCACGGACTCGTGGTGTCCGTGCACGTACACGTCGTTGCTGGTGCTCACACGTGACAATAGGCGCGGCACCCCGGGGATGATCAAGGCACGGGACACACCGGCCCATCATGCGAGACGACGGGTCAGTCGTGGGCCGGTCCGACTCCGCCCGACCGTCGCGGCCGTACCGTCGGGGCGTGGAGCGGCTCACGGGGATCGACGTCGCGCGCGGGCTCGCCGTGCTCGGCATGGTCACCGCGCACGTCGGCCCCGACGACCCCGGACGCACCTCTCCCGCCGACCGCCTCCTCGAGCTCGCCGACGGACGCTCGTCGGCCCTGTTCGTCGTGCTCGCCGGGCTCTCGCTCGCGCTCATGTCCGGCGGGCGCGTGCCGCTCGGCGGCCGCGACCTGCGCCGTTCCCGCGTCCGCGTGGCCGCACGCGCGGTCGTCGTGCTGCTCGTCGGCCTGGTGCTCGAGTCCCTGGACACCCCGATCCTCGTGATCCTGCCGACCTACGCGGTGCTGTTCCTCGCCGGGTGCGTCGTGCTGCGGTGGTCGACGCGCGCGCTCGTGGTCGCAGCGGTGGCGTTCGCGGTGGTCGGACCGCCGGCGCGCGAGGCGATCGGGCTCGCGGCACCCGGGACCGTCGTCGACGGCTTCGGTGACGAGCTCGCCGCGCTGGTCGTCGGGCCGCACTACCCCGCGCTCGTGTGGATCGCGTACCTGCTCGCCGGGCTCGCGCTCGGCCGGCAGGACCTCGCGTCCGGTGCGGTGCAGCGACGCACGGCTCTCGTGGGCACCGCGCTCACCGTCGGCGGGTACGGCGCGGGCCACCTCGCGAGCCTGCTGCTCGGCGACGACGCGGCACTCGCCTCGACACGTCCGCACTCGTCGACGACGTTCGAGGTCGTCGGCAACACGGGCGTCGCGCTGCTCGTCGTGGCGGCGTGCCTGGCGGTGGCGGTCCGTGCGCCACGCGCGCTCGCGCCCGTCGCGGCCGTCGGCGCACTCGCCTTCACCGCCTACACCGTGCAGATCGTCGTCGTCGCTGCGGTCGGGCCCGAGATCGTGTGGCAGCCGCTGCTCACGTCGTGGCTCGCGTTCGTGGCCGGGACGGTCCTGGCGTGCTGGGCGTGGCGCACGTGGCTCGGCCGCGGGCCGCTCGAACGCCTGCTGCACGGCGTCTCGACCGCCGTCGCCGAGCGCGTGGTCCCCCGCGAACCCGCCGACGCGGGCACGCGCTGAGGCTCAGACGAGCGCGACGACCGCGGCGACCACCGCGAACAGCGGGATGGTCCCCTGGTTCGCCGCGGCCCGCAGCATCCGGCGGTCCGACGACACGAGCACGAGTGCCGCCGCGAGCATCGACCCGCACGCGAGCAGCACCAGCGCCAGCCCGACCGTGCGCGTGTCCTCGCCGAGCGCGAGCAGCGCGCCGACCGCCGCTCCGATCGCGAGGAAAAGGTTGTAGAAGCCCTGGTTGAACGCCCACGGGGCGACCGCGTCCACGTCCTGCGGCTGGGTCGCGAACCGGGCGTGCACGTCCGGGCGCCGAAAGAGCACCGCCTCGAGCACGAAGATCACCACGTGCAGCGCGGCGGCGAGCAGGGCGAGAACAGCGGCGACGACGACCATGACGCCAGCATGACAGCGCGGCACGCCCGGCGTCGCGCCCACGCTCGTCGTCCTGGCACTCGTGCTGGCACTCGGCCTACCGCTCGTCGTGCTGCCCTCGTCCTGCGGGCCGTCACGTCGTCGCGTGCGCACGGCACCGCGCGCGCTCCGTACCCTGGAACGGTGACCGCCCACGCCCAGGAAGCACCCGCTCGCGGGTCCGTCGTGCTCACGCATGACGCCTGGGGGGCCGCTGCCCGCGCGCACGCCGAGCGCGCGGACGCGTTCACCGCGGGTCACCGCGAGCGCCGTGCGCGCGGCGAGCGGCACGCGATCGAGGACTTCCTGTTCGAGTACTACCCGACGAAGCCGTCGATCCTGCGCCGGTGGCACCCGGGTCCCGGGGCGGTGCTCGCCACCGGACCCGACGGCCCCGCGCCCCACGCGCAGTGGCGCTGGTACACCACGGACGACGACGGCAGCGTCCGGCTCGACGTCGCGGCGTTCCTCGCCGAGCGCGCCGGCACCGTCGGCTACGTCGTCGGCCTGCTGGGCGCGACCGCGGCACGACCGGCCGCCACGGGCTGCTTCGGGCTGCACGAGTGGGCGATGGTCTACCGCGAGGACGAGCACCGCCACCCGTTGCCGCTGCGACTCGGCGGCGCGGGCACCGACGCCGTGGTCGAGGCGCACCGGATCCGCTGCACGCACGTCGACGCGTTCCGCTTCTTCACACCCGAGGCCGGCCCGCTCAACACGCTCCAGCCGACCCGTGAGACCCAACCCGCGCTCGAGCAGCCCGGCTGCCTGCACGCGAACATGGACCTCTACAAGTGGGCGCTCAAGCTCGGCCCGCTGGTACCGGGCGACCTGCTCCTTGACTGCTTCGCGCTCGCCCGCGAGATCCGCACGACCGACATGCAGGCGTCGCCCTACGACGTGTCCGCGTACGGCCTGGAGCCCGTCGCGATCGAGACGTCCCACGGCAAGGCGGAGTACGTGCGGCGACAGCGGGACTTCGCGGCCCGCTCGAACGGTCTGCGCGCGCGGCTGCTCGACGCGTGCTCCCGGGTGTCCACGGGCGCGTGAACCTGGTCAGCCGCGGGAGGGCTCGTGGGCGCCTCGGTCCTGGGTGATGCGGCGCGCGTCGTCGGGGCCGAGCACGAAGCGGATGGTGCGGGTCACGACCTGCCCGCCGGCCAGGGCGGCACGCGTGCGCACCGGGCCGCCCGACCGCAGGTCCAGCTCCTCGACCGCCCACCGCGGCAGCGTCGCGACCGCCGCGCGGCTGAGCAGGGCGTAGCCGGCCCGCATGGCGGGCGGCACGGGCGGCTCGTGCAGCAGGAAGTGCGCGGTGTCGCGCGCCTGGTCGCCGGCCGCGAGCACCGGTCGGAACGCGTCGAGCGCCACGGCGAGGTCGGCCACGGTCTCGGGCAGGTCGCCGGCCCCGAGCGCACGACCGACCACCGCGGCGTCGCGCACGTAGGCGTCGGCGCCCGCGGGGTCGAGCGGTCGTCGGCCGAAGCGCTGGTGGGCGCGCAGGAAGGAGTCGACCTCGGCGACGTGGACCCAGCGCAGGAGGTCCGGGTCGTCGGCGCGGTACGGCTGACCGTCGGGAGTGCGGCCCCGAACGCGCGCGTGCACCGCGCGCACGCGGTCCACGGCCGCCTGCGCGTCGTCGGCGGTGCCGAACGCCGTGACGGCCAGGAACGTGCTGGTCCGCGCGAGCCGGCCCCACGGGTCGCCGCGGTACCCGGAGTGACCCGCGACGCCCGCCATCGCGGCGGGGTGCAGCGACTGCAGGAGCAGTGCGCGCAGGCCGCCGACGAACATCGAGGCGTCGCCGTGCACGCGCCGGATCGCGGCGTCCGGCGCGAACCAGCGGGGGCCGGGCGTGCCGTGGATGCGCTCGCGGCTCTCGAGACCGTCGGGACCGGCCACGCGCAGGAACAGCGCGGTGCCGACGCGACGTCGCCAGGGTTCCAGGATCACGGTCCCATCCTGCGGCGTCACGACGACTCTCGCTCACCCGACGCGTGAGCACGCCGGTTGCGGACCCGGGCCTTAGGGACCACTCGACCGGGTCGGTCGCGGGCTTCAATGAGGTCGGCAACGTCGCCACAGCGTGGCGCTAGCACACCCGGAGCACGCCATGTCACAGGTCTTCGAGTTCCTCGCGCAGCAGCCCGTCCTGCTGCTCTTCGTCGTCATCGGTCTCGGGTCGGCCATCGGCCACTTCAAGGTACGAGGCGTCGGCCTGGGCGCAGCGGCCGTGCTGCTGCTCTCGATCGGGCTGTCCGCCTGGGGCGCGTCGTACGGGGCGGACCTGGAGATCCCCGAGGCCACGGGCACGCTCGGGCTGGCGCTGTTCACGTTCTGCGTCGGGCTCGTGTCGGGGGCGACGTTCTTCTCCTCGCTGCGGCGCAGCTTCGGGCCGATCCTCGCGGTCGCGGGGGTGCTGGTCGCCAGCGCGGCCGTGGCGGTCGCGACGGGCAGCCTGCTCGGGCTGGAGAAGGCCGTGGTCGCCGGCTCGTGGGCGGGGGCCGTGACCAACACGCCCGCGCTCGCCGCCGCGCGCGACGCCGCCGGTGACGCCACGGGTCCGACGATCGGCTACGCCGTGACGTACCTGTTCGGCGTCGTCGGCATGCTCGTGGCGGTGTCCGCCGCGCTGCGGCACCGCGAGCAGGACGCGGACGCCCCGCCGACGCTCACGAGCCGGACGGTGCGCGTCGAGGTCGACGGCCGGCCGCGCATCGAGGACCTCGAGGAGCAGCACGGCGACCGCATCAAGTTCTCCCGCGTGCGCCACGGCGAGACCTCACCGATCCAGCCGGCGGACGCCACCGACCTCCTGCTGCTCGACGACCTGGTGACCGTCGTCGGGCCCACCGAGGACATCGACGCCGTCACGCGCGAGCTCGGCCACGCGTCCTCGCACCGCCTCGAGGCGGACCGGGTGTACCTCGACGTGCGGCGCATCACCGTCTCGTCCGAGCGCGTGGCGGGGCGCACGGTCGCCGAGATCGACCTCGTCCACCGCTTCGGTGCGACGGTCTCACGCGTCCGGCGCGGCGACATCGACATGGTGGCCACCGACGACTTCCAGCTGCAGCTCGGCGACCGCGTCCGCGTGATCGCGCCGCGCGAGCGCATGTCCGAGGTCTCCTCGTGGTTCGGCGACTCCTCGCGCGGCATGTCCGACATCGTGCCGGTCGTGCTCGGCATCGGGATGTCGATCGGGATCCTGCTCGGCGCGATCGAGCTGCCCGTCTCGGGCGGCGTGTTCAAGATCGGGTCGGCCTTCGGCACCCTGCTCGTCGGCCTGGTGCTCGGCCGGATCGGCCGCATCGGCCCGGTCGTGACCGTGATGCCGTACACCGCGGCGCAGGCCATGGCCGAGCTGGGCCTGCTGATCTTCCTCGCGCAGGCCGGCTCCCGGGCCGGCGCGCAGATCGGGGCGGCGTTCACCTCGGGCGACTGGTTGCGGATCCTCGTGCTCGGCGTCGTCGTCACGACCTTCGTCTCAGCGGGCCTGTACCTCGTCATGCGGCGGCTGTTCAAGATCGGCGGCACGCGGCTGTCCGGGATCATGGGCGGCGCACAGACACAGCCTGCGGTCCTGGCGTTCGCGAACGCACGGACCCGCTACGACGCCCGGGTGGCGCTCGGGTACGCCCTCGTCTACCCCGCGGCGATGATCACCAAGATCATCGTGGGTCGCGTCCTGGGCGGCCTGTGAGCCTCAGGCCGCACGACGGCGACCGCGTCGTCGGCCACGGCTGAGGGTCACCGGCCCGGGACGTCCGCCGGGGCGGGCGCAGCGACCAGCCTGCGCAGGGCGGCCAGGACTGCGGTCGAGGTGACGGTCCCGACGAGGGCCCCGTCGTGGTGCACCGCCACCGCGGTGACGCCGTCGCTCGCCAGCGTGTCGAGGACCTCGCCGAGCTCGTCGCCGACGTGGACCACCGGTGCGTCCGGGGCTGCCGTGCCGTGCGCGTCGACGTCGTCGGGCGACAGACGGCCGAGGGCCAGCAGGCGCGCGACACGACCGCGGCCGACGAGATCGGCCACCGCCGGCGTCGCGGGGTGGGCGACGATCTCGAGCGGTGCCGCGAGCTGCTCGACGTGGCCACCGAGGCTCATCACCGCGACCCGGTCGGCCATCCGCACCGCCTCGTCGATGTCGTGCGTCACGAGCATGACCGTGGTGCCGAGCTCACGCTGGATGCGCGCGAACTCGTCCTGCAGCCGGCGGCGACCCACGGGGTCCACCGCACCGAACGGCTCGTCCATGAGGAGGACCGGCGGGTCGGTCGCCAGCGCGCGAGCCACGCCGACGCGCTGACGCTCGCCGCCCGACAGGGCGTGGGGGTAGCGCCGCGCGTAGCGGTCCGGCGCGAGCCCGACGAGCTCGAGCAGCTCGGCGACGCGCGCGCGGGTGCGCGTGCGGTCCCACCCGAGCAGGCGCGGCACGGTCGCGACGTTCTGCGCGACCGTGCGGTGCGGGAAGAGCCCGACGTTCTGGATGACGTACCCGATGCGGCGGCGCAGCTCGACCACGTCGAGCGTCGCGACGTCACGCCCCTCGACGAGCACGCGTCCGCCGGTGGGCTCGACGAGCCGGTTGACCATGCGCAGCGTGGTGGACTTGCCGCACCCCGACGGACCCACGAGCACCAGCACCTCGCCCGTGCGCACGTCGAGGGTCAGTTCGTCGACCGCGGCCGGCGCGTCGCGGCGGGACGACGAGCCCGCGGCGTACGTCTTGGCGGCGTGCTCGAACCGGATCGCCCACTCGTCGTCCACGCCAGGGACCGTAACCGCGCGCACCGACATCCGCGAGCGCCCGCCCCGGCCCGCCCGGCGCCCGGCCTCGTTCCCGCGCCTGTGGGCACCCGTTGCCCGGCCGGTCGACCGCTCGTCGGGCGGGTGTCGGAGGCTCGGTCTACGTTCGCTGCCATGTCCACGACCAGCGCGCCCGCGAACCCGTGGCTGTCGTGGGACTACGTCGAGCGCAACTGGGCCGACATCGAGCGCGCCCTCGTGCAGCACGTGTCGCTCACGGTGCAGGCGGTCCTGCTCGCGCTCGTCGCCGCCCTTCCGCTCGCAGGGGTCGCGCACCTGCGGCCGCGGCTCGCGGGTCCCGTCGTCGGGACCGCCGGGGTGCTCTACACGGTGCCCTCGCTGGCGCTGTTCGCGCTGCTCGCGCCGTACACGGGCATCGGGCGGACGACCGTGCTCATCGGCCTGGTGCTGTACGCGCTCCTCGTGCTCGTGCGCAACGTCCTCGTGGGCCTCGCCGGCGTCGACCCGGCCGTGACCGACGCGGCTCGCGGGCTGGGGTACGGGCGCGTGCGCATGCTGCTGCAGGTCGAGCTGCCCCAGGCGCTGCCGAGCATCGTCGCGGGCGTGCGGGTCGCCACGGTCACGACGGTCGCGCTCGTGACGGTCGGGGTGGTCGTGGGCTACGGCGGGCTCGGCCAGCTCATGTTCCGCGGCTTCCGCAGCGACTATCACGCCGAGATCATGACGGCGACGGTGCTGTGCGTGCTGCTCGCGCTGGTCGCGGACCTGCTCGTCGTGCTCGTCGGGCGGCTGCTGACGCCGTGGCGCGCCGCGCGCGACGGTCGGGCGGTCGCGGTATGAGCCCGCGCACCGGAGAGCCACGCGCCGGGAGGCTCTCGTGGACCTGCTGACCGAGGCCTTCGCGTGGCTCAACGACCCGCTCAACTGGACGGGCCGCAACGGCGTGCTCGCGCTCACCGCCGAGCACCTGCGGGTCACGGTGCTGGCCGTGCTGCTCGCGGCACTCGTGGCGCTGCCCGCGGGCGTCGCGCTGGGGCACGCGCGTCGCGGCGGCACGCTCGGGGTCGTCGTCGCGAACACGACCCGCGCTCTGCCCACGCTCGCGCTGCTCACGCTGTTCGCCTCGGCGGGCCTGTTCGGCAGCTCGGCGACCGTGCTCGCGTGCGCGGTGTTCGCGGTCCCGCCGCTCCTGACGAACACGGTCACCGGGCTCGCGGGCGTCGACCGCGACGTGCTCGACGCGGCACGGGGGCTCGGGATGGGCGGCTCGCGCCGGCTGTGGCTCGTCGAGCTCCCGCTCGCCGTGCCGCTCGTCGCGGCGGGGGTCCGCACGGCCGTGGTGCAGGTGCTCGCGACCGTCCCGCTCGCGGCGCTCGTGGGCGGCCGCAGTCTCGGGTCGGTGGTCGTCTCGGGCTTCGCGACGCAGCGCTACGGGCAGGTGCTCGCGGGCGGTCTGCTCGTCGCGGCGCTGTGCCTGCTCGCCGAGGGTGCGCTGGCCCTCGCCCAGCGTGCCGTGACGCCGCGCGGCGTGCGCGAGTCGACGCGCCGCGCCACCGCGCAGCGACCACGCCGCGGTCTCACGGCCGCCGATCCCGTGCCCGCGGTTGCCGCCGCGGACGGCCCCCGCTCGAATGGGACTGCGCGATGACCGCACGACGCTCGCCGCCGTTCGCTGGCGAGTCCCCTCCCGAGCCCGTTCCCAAGTCCGCTCCCGAGTCCGCACTGCCTGTCCCGATCACCGGCCGCCTTGGAGTCACCGTGTTCTCGAACCGCAAGAGCCTCGCCGTGCTGTCCCTCGCCGCGTCCCTGCTCGCGCTCGGCGCGTGCGGAGACCCGGGCTCGGGCGGCGGCGTCGCGGATCCCACCAGCCAGGGCGCGGCCACGGGCGCGGCGTGCGAACCGGTCCCCGGTGACCAGCTCGTCGTGCTGAAGGACGACAAGACCCTGCAGAACGCCGACAACGTCATCCCCGCGGTCAGCGCGTCGGTCGCCGAGGCGAGCCCGGGCGTCGTCCCGCTGCTCGACGCCGTCTCCGACGCGCTCGACACCGACCGCCTCATCGCGCTCAACAAGGCCGTCGACATCGACCGCCAGACCTCGAGCGAGGTCGCCGCGCAGTTCGTGAAGGACGAGGGCCTGGCCGCGACCGAGCAGTCGGGCGCTGGGACCTCGCTCGCGATCGGCGCCGCGAACTTCTCCGAGAGCAGCACGCTCGCCAACATCTACGCCGAGGTGCTGCGCAGCGCCGGGTACGACGCGCAGGTCCGGGAGATCGGTGCACGCGAGACGTACCTGCCGGCGCTCGAGTCCGGCGAGCTCGCGGTGGTCCCCGAGTACGCGGCGACGCTCGCCGAGTTCCTCAACTCGACGATCAACGGCCCGGACGCCGCGCCCGTCGCGTCGGGTGACGTCGACGCGACGGTGGCGGCGCTCGAACCCCTCGCGCAGGAGCGTGGGCTGGTGGTCGGCAAGGCGTCGGCCGCGCAAGACCAGAACGCGTTCGCCGTGACCCAGGAGTTCGCCGACGAGCACGGCGTGACGACGCTGTCCGAGCTCGCGGAGGCGTGCGCGGCGGGCCTGTCGCTCGCCGGGCCCGCGGAGTGCCCCGAGCGGCCGTTCTGCCAGCCGGGGCTCGAGGAGAAGTACGGCCTGGTGTTCACCGACTTCACGGCGTACGACTTCGCACTCATCGGCGAGGCGGTGCGCAAGGGCGAGGCCGCGATCGGGCTCGTGCTGTCCAGCGACGGCTCGCTCGGCTGACGGCACACCGCGCCCCGGGGCGCGGGACAGACGTCGGGGCCGCCGGTCAGTGGCCGGTGGCCCCGACGGTCACAGGCCGGCGACCTCGCCGAACCGCAGCCACACCTCGCTCAGGGTCGGGTAGGACGGCACCGCGTGCCACAGCCGCGCGAGCGGCAGCTCGCCGACCACCGCGATCGTGGCCGCGTGCAGCATCTCGGCCGCGTCCGGCCCGACGAACGTCGCGCCGACCACGACGTCGTCGCGCGCAGCGTCGAGCACGAGCTGCGCGCGCCCCGAGTAGTCCGGTGAGAGGACGCTGGCTCCCGCGACGTCGGCGAGCTCGTACGAGACGACGCGCACGTCGAGCCCGGCCTCGCGTGCGGCCCGCTCGGTGAGCCCCACCCACGCGACCTCGGGCTGGGTGAACACGACCTGCGGCACGGCGGCGTGGTCAGCGCTCGCCCGGTACCTGCTCCACGGCCTGGCGGCGGCCTCCGCGGTGCGCGCAGCCTCGTCGGACCCGAACCGTGCCGCGACCACGTCGCCGGCGACGCGCGCGTCGTACTTGCCCTGGTGCGTCGTGCCGGTCCGTCCGGTCACGTCGCCGACGGCGAACAGCCACGGCAGGCCCGCGACCGCGAGCGCGTCGTCGACGTCGAGCGGCGCACCCGGCTCGAGGCCGAGGGTCTCGAGCCCCAGGTCTCGTGTCCGGGGGTGGCGCCCGGTCGCGACGAGCAGCTCGTCGGCGGTGACGACCTCGTCGTCGAGGGTGACGTGCACCCCGGCGTCGTCGCGGTGCACCCGGCGCGTCTGCGCCCCGAGGAGCACCCGCACGCCGCGGGCGCGCAGCGACTCGAGGACGGCCTCGCCCGCGAACGGCTCCGCCCCGGCGAGCAGCCCGTCGCCGCGCACCACGAGGGTCACCGCGCTGCCCAGGCTCGCGAACGCGTCGGCCAGCTCGCACCCCACGACTCCCCCGCCGAGCACCGCGAGCCGCGCGGGCACGTGCTGCGCGGACGTCGCGTCTCGACTCGTCCAGGGGCGGGCGTCGGCCAGCCCCTCGACGGGCGGGATCGTCGGCTGGGAGCCCGTCGCGACGATCACGGCCCGTCGGGCCCGCACGTCGACTGTCCCGTCGTCCGACTCCACGACGAGCGCACGCGGACCGGTGAACCGCGCGTGCCCGCGCAGCAGCGTGATCCCGACGCTCGCGACCCAGTCCGCCTGCGACGCGTCGTCCCAGTGGTGCGTGATCTCGTCGCGCCGCGCGAGCACGGCGGCCACGTCGAGGTCGCCTGGGTCGGCGACGCCGGGCGTGCGGCGCGCGGCGTCACGGACGGCGCCCGGGCGCAGCAGCACCTTGGACGGCATGCAGGCCCAGTAGGAGCACTCGCCGCCCACGAGGGCACCCTCCACGAGCGCGACCTCGAGGCCGGTCCGCGCGGCCCGGTCCGCGGCGTTCTCGCCGACGGCACCACCGCCGAGCACGACCACGTCGAACGTCCGCTGCGCCTGCGTCATGGGTGCTCCCGTGTCCCCGCCGGCCCCGGTCGACCGGTCCCCCGACATGGTCGCGCGTCCAGCCACGGGCCGCACGGGGGCCGGGCGACGGCACGGGGTCATTGGAGGCGCAGGGCCGCGCCGAGCAGGCGACGGAACGACGAACGGGCGCCGTGGATCAGCGCCGCCCGTAGCGGTCGACGAAGGCCGCGAGGATGCGCGGGGGCGCCCACACGTCGCTGGACGCGAGGCGCGCCAGGATCTGCTCCTGCTCGCCCGGCTGGTAGTACCCGTAGCCCCCGTAGACCTTCACGCGCGCGCTGATCCCGGCGACGTCGAGCTCGGGATGGAACTGCGTGGCGTAGAGGTTCGAGCCCACGCGGAACATCTGCACCGGGCACGTCGGCGAGCTCGCGAGGAGCGTCGCGGTCGCCGGCAGGACGCGGCAGGCCTCCTTGTGCCCGACGAACGCGTCGAACGCGTCGGGGACCTCGGCGAGCAGCGGGTCCGCGCGTCCGGCGGCCGTGAGCGTCACGCGCACCGCGCCGATGGGCTCGGCGTAGGTCCGGTCGATCACGCCGCCCTGGTGCGAGCCGAGCGTGCCGACCCCGTAGCACGCGCCGAGGAACGGGAAGTCGCGCGGCACGAGCCGGTCGAGCAGCGCGGACATCTCGCGCTCGACCCGCTGCTGGACGTCGGACTTGCGGTCGGCCGGGGTGCTCGCGTCGAACGGGCTGCCACCGACGATCACGCCGCTGAGCTCGTCGAGGTCCAGCTCAGGCATCGGACCCGCCTCGAGGCGGACGCGGACCAGGTCGCGCTCCGTGAGCCCGCCGTACCGCAGCACCTGCGCGTACTCGTCGTCCGCGGCGCCGTCCTCGGCGCGCGACGCCAGCAGCACGAAGGGCCTCATGGCTCGACGCTATCCCCGGCACGCGCGTCCGTCCGGGTGACCGTGCGCGGATCGCTCCACGCGCGACCGCCGGGCGTGCGAGGCTGCCCGGTCGGAGCCTCCCCGGCTCCGACGTGAGGGGGTCATCGATGCCACGTCCGTCCCGTACGGCGCTCGCGTTCGTCGTCGCGCTCGGACTCGTCGCCGGCGGCTTCGGCGGCGGCTGGTTCGCGGCACGCGCGACGCGCTCCCCGGACCCGTTGGCGTGGGCCACGCTCACCCTGCCGTCGTCCGGCGTCGAGCTCCCGCAGCGGTTCGACGGCTCCGCCGACCCGTGCCCCGACTACGCGATCTCGAGCCCCGCGACGAGCCCGGGCACCACCGCGGACGCGCGCGGCTTCGTCTGGGCACACGGATCGATGCACGTCTTGTGCCAGGGCGCGACGTCCGTCGTCGGGGGTGCCGACGCCCTGGCCGATCTCCGCGTCGACCAGGGGCCAGACGCCGACAAGCCGCTCACCCAGCAACCTGTGCGGGTGCAGGGACCGTTCGGCACCGCGGTGCGCCTCGACACAGCCCTGGGTGAGGACCAGGTGCTGAGCGAGTGGTTCGTCGAGCGCGACGGGACGGTGCTGGCCATCGGCTACCTGCACGACCCGGCGACGGCCGACTGGCCCACCGTGGACGCCGTGCTCGGTTCGTTCGCATGGCGGTGAGCGAGGAGCACGGCAGCGCATGACCCTGCGGATGGGAGGATCAGGCGGTGCCCACGCTCGCCGACCGGATCCCCACCGACCCGCACGACCCCGACGCGCTCTACGAGGCGTTCACCGGGTGGGCCGCTGAGCAGGGCCTGACGCTGTACCCGCACCAGGAGGAGTCGCTCCTCGAGCTGGTCACGGGCAGCCACGTGATCCTGTCGACGCCCACGGGCTCGGGCAAGTCCCTGGTGGCGACCGCCGCGCACTTCGTCGCGCTCGCCCAGGGGCGGCGGACCTTCTACACCGCGCCGCTCAAGGCGCTCGTGAGCGAGAAGTTCTTCGCCCTCGTCGCGGCGTTCGGCTCGGAGAACGTCGGGATGATGACGGGCGACTCGGCCGTGAACCCGGGCGCGCCGATCATCTGCTGCACCGCCGAGATCCTCGCGAACCTCGCGCTGCGCGACGGCGCGGACGCGGACGCGAGCCAGGTCGTCATGGACGAGTTCCACTTCTACTCCGACCCGCAGCGCGGCTGGGCGTGGCAGGTCCCCCTGCTGGAGCTGCCGCGCACGCAGTTCGTGCTCATGTCCGCGACGCTCGGCGACGTCACGTTCTTCGCCGACGACCTGCGGCGCCGCACGGGCGGTGACGTCGCGGTCATCACGAACGCCGAACGACCCGTGCCGCTGACGTTCTCCTACGTGGTCGAGCCGTTGCACGAGGTGCTCGACGAGCTCGTCCGCACCCGTCGCGCGCCCGTGTACGTCGTGCACTTCACGCAGAAGGAGGCGGTCGAGCGCGCGCAGTCGCTGCTGTCGGCGCACCTGACGAGCCGCGAGCAGCGCGACGCGATCGCGGCCGAGCTCGGGGCGTTCCGGTTCGGCCCGGGCTTCGGCAAGACGCTGTCGCGGCTGCTGCGGCACGGCGTCGGGGTGCACCACGCGGGGATGCTGCCCAAGTACCGCCGCGTGGTCGAGCGGCTCACGCAGCGCGGCCTGCTGCCCGTCGTCTGCGGCACGGACACCCTCGGCGTCGGCATCAACGTCCCGATCCGGACCGTGGTGCTCACGAGCCTGGTGAAGTACGACGGCCAGCGGATGCGGCACCTGTCGGCGCGCGAGTTCCACCAGATCGCGGGGCGTGCGGGACGCGCGGGCTTCGACACGGTCGGCGAGGTCGTCGTCATGGCGCCCGAGCACGTCATCGAGAACCGCAAGGCGCTCGAGCGGGCGGGCGACGACCCGCGCAAGCTCAAGAAGATCGTCCGCAAGCAGGCGCCGACCGGGCACGTCAACTGGACCGACAAGACGTTCGAGCGCCTGCGCGACGCCCCGCCCGAGCCGCTGACCAGCAGCTTCTCGGTCACGCACGCGATGGTGCTGCACGTGCTGGCCCGCGGCGCGAAGGGTGAGGACCCGGTGGTCGCCATGACGCGCCTGCTCACCGACAACCACGAGCCCGCCTCCGCGCGCGGACGCCACGTGCGCCAGGCGGTCGCGGTCTACCGCTCGCTGCGCGCGGCCGGCGTGATCGAGCGGGTCACGGTCGACGACGCGGACGCGCCGCGTGGTCGTCGTCGGACCGTGCGCCTCACGCACGACCTGCCGCCGAACTTCGCGCTCAACCAGGCGCTGTCGCCGTTCGCGTACGCGGCCCTCGAGCTGCTCGACCAGGCGGACCCCGGGTACGCGCACGACGTGGTCTCGGTGCTCGAGGCCACGCTCGACGACCCCCGCCAGGTGCTCGCCGCGCAGGAGAACAAGGCCCGCGGCGAGGCCGTCGCCGCGATGAAGGCCGACGGCCTCGAGTACGACGAGCGCATGGCGCTGCTCGAGCACGTCACCTACCCGCGCCCGCTGGCCGAGCTGCTCGCCGCGGCGTTCGCGACCTACCGCACGACGAACCCGTGGGTCGCCGACCTCGAGCTCTCCCCCAAGTCCGTGGTCCGCGAGATGCACGAGCGCGCCGCGACGTTCGCCGAGTACGTGAGCCTGTACACCCTGGACCGCACCGAGGGCGTGCTGCTGCGCTACCTCGCGGACGCGTACCGCGCGCTGCGCCAGACCGTCCCGGAGGATGCCCGCACCGAGGAGCTGTGGGAGCTCATCGAGTGGCTGGGCGACCTGGTGCGCCGCACGGACTCGAGCCTGCTCGACGAGTGGGAGCGCCTCGCGAACCCGCTCGACGAGCACGGCGCCGACGCGCCCGGCGGCCTCGACGAGGACACTCCCGAACCGATCACCGACAACCCGCGCGTGTTCCGCGCGCTCGTGCGCGGTGCGCTGTTCCGCCGCGTCGAGCTCGCGGCGCGCGAGCAGTACGGCGCGCTGGCGGCGCTCGGCGACCGCGACGAGGACGACGAGCCCTGGACCACCGACCGCTGGTCCGCCGCGCTCGACCCGTTCTACGACGACCACGACGAGATCCTCACGGGCGCCCCCGCGCGGGGACCCGCGCTGTTCCAGGTCACGACGAGCGCGACGACCTGGCGCGTGCGCCAGCTCCTCGACGACCCCGAGGGCGACCACGACTGGCGCATCGACGCACTGGTCGACCTGGCGGCGTCCGACGAGGCCGGCGAGGTGGTCCTGCGCGTCCTCGCGGTCGGCGCGCTCTGACCTCGGCGCCGGGCCCGCCGGTCCCCGTCGAAGGGTAGGCACACCTGCATCACTGCAGGTCAGGCCAGCCTTTCCAATGATGACAGACCGTCAGGACGTGCCTACGGTGGCCGTATGACGGCCTTGACCAGCCTCCTGAACCCTGCGCCCCGGCAGACGGGCGAACCGGTCGACGGCGTGCGCCTCAACGGGTTGCGGGCGGGCGTCCTCGGCGCGAACGACGGCATCGTGTCCGTCGCCGCGCTCGTCGTCGGCGTCGCCGGCGCGACCCCCGGCTCGGCCGCGATCCTCACCGCCGGGATCGCCGGTCTCGTGGCCGGCGCCCTGTCGATGGCAGCCGGCGAGTACGTCTCGGTGAGCTCGCAGCGCGACGCCGAGCGCGCCGGTCAGATGGCCGACGAGCACCTGGTCAACCCGTGGCACGCCGCGGTCGCCTCGCTCGGGGCGTTCCTGGTCGGCGGCCTCGTGCCGGTGCTCGTGGCGCTCGTGCCGTGGGGCGCGGCGCTCGTGCCCGCGGTGTTCGCCGCGGTCGTCGCCGCCCTCGTCCTGACCGGGGCGGTGAGCGCACGGATCGGTGGGGCGCCCGCGCTCCCCGCGGTGCGGCGCAACGTGATCGGCGGCTCGCTCGCGATGGTGATCACCTACGCGATCGGCGCGGTCGTCGGGCTCGCGGTCTAGCGGTCCCGCCGTCCCGACGCGATCGGCCACCTAGGCTGCTCCCGTGGCCAAGAACGCCAAGCACGCCCCGACCGGCACCCCCGCGCTCGTCGCGCTCACGCAGGCGGGCGTCCCGCACACCGCGCACCCGTACGAGCACGACCCGGCGTCCGACGTGGGCTACGGCCTCGAGGCGGCGCAGGTCCTGGGCGTCCCGCCCGAGCAGGTCTTCAAGACCCTCATGACGGTGGTCGACGGCACGCTCACGGTCGCGGTCGTCCCGGTGACCGGTCAGCTCGACCTCAAGGCCCTGGCCGCAGCCGCGGGCGGCAAGAAGGCCGCGATGGCGCCCAAGCCCGACGCCGAGCGCGCGACGGGCTACGTCGTCGGCGGCATCTCGCCGCTGGGCCAGCGCACCGCGCACCCCACGGTGGTCGACGAGACGGTCTGGCTGTTCGACACCGTGTTCGTCTCCGGCGGCCGGCGCGGCCTGGACGTCGAGCTCGCGCCCGACGACCTCGTACGGCTGACCGCCGCGACGGTCGCGGACATCGCCAAGGGCTGAGCCTCAGCGCCGCGACGGCTCGCCGTAGCCCACGAACGGGTGGTCGGACGGGACGATCTGCTTGCCGAGCGGCATGAGGGAGATCGGGATCATCTTGAGGTTCGCGATGCCCAGCGGGATGCCGATGATCGACAGGAACAGCGGGATCGCGGTGAGGACGTGCTCGATCGCGAGCCAGATGCCCGCCACGAGCACCCAGATCACGTTGCCGACCACCGACCACGCCCCTGCGTCGGGCTTGTCGACGACCGTGCGGCCGAACGGCCACAGCGCGTAGCCCGCGATCCGGAACGCCGCGATCCCGAACGGGATCGTGACGATGAGGATGCAGCAGATGATGCCCGCGAGCACGTAGCCGAGCGCGAGCCAGAAACCCGCCAGGACCAGCCAGATCAGGTTCAGCAGCGTCTTCACGGACCTCACCGTGCCATGCCGCGTGCGCGCGCACCAGCCCGCTCGGCACGGCGGCTCGCCCGCGGGGCGCGAGGTTCGTCGCCCACGGCGCCGTCCGTTAGGTTGCTGGGTCGTGGAGCCCGCCGCCGTCCCCCACCACGTCCCCCTCGACGCGCCGCTCGCCGCCGTGCGTGACCGCGTCGCGCGCGCGTGCGCCGCGGCGGGTCGACGCCCGCAGGACGTGACGCTCCTGCTCGCGTCCAAGGCGCAGACGACGGCCACCACCCGCGAGGCGCTCGAGGCCGACGCGCGGGCCCGTGCGGCCGACCCGTCGCTGCGTCCCGTGCTGCTCGGCGAGAGCAAGGTCCAGGAGCTCGTCGCGAAGGCGCCCGAGCTCGTCGACCTCTCCCCGGCCTGGCACGTGATCGGGCCGTTGCAGTCGAACAAGGTCAACGCGGCGCTGCGCTGGGCGTCGTGCGTCGAGTCGGTCGCCTCCCTCGACCTCGCGCGGCGACTGTCCACCCGCGCGTCGGGCCGTGCGACGCCGCTGGACGTGATGCTGCAGGTCAACGTCTCGGGCGAGCCGACGAAGCAGGGGGTCACGCCGCAGGACGCGGCGCCGCTCGCGGTCGCCGTGGGCGCGCTGGAGGGTCTGCGCCTCGTCGGCTTCATGACGATCGGCGCACGGTCCGACGACGACCGCGTCGTCGGCGAGGGCTACGACCTGCTGCGCACCATCCGCGACGAGGTGGTCTCGAGCGGGGCGCCGGGGACGGCGAGCGCGAGCGGGCTGTCCATGGGCATGAGCGGCGACCTCGAGCTCGCGATCGCCTGCGGCGCGACCATGGTGCGCGTCGGGACGGCGGTGTTCGGGAGCCGTCCGGCGGTCGCGGGCCGCTGAGGACGCAGCCGGCGCGAGCCGGCCCTGCGCATCGCGGCGAGCTCGCGCGCGTGCAGCACGGCCATGCGCCGCAGCTCACGGTCCAGCGTCACGCTCTCGTTCACGACGTCCTCCATCGGTGCCCGGGTGCGGTGCCTCGCCACCCGTCATCCCCTCTGTGTCGCCGGGTCGCCGACACCTGCACGTCAGGGACCGGGAGGTGACGGCCTGATACGCGCTGGGCCACGACCGCGGACGTGTCGCAGAGGCGGCAGCCCGGAC
Source organism: Cellulomonas gelida (assembly GCF_006538725.1). Taxonomy (GTDB): domain Bacteria; phylum Actinomycetota; class Actinomycetes; order Actinomycetales; family Cellulomonadaceae; genus Cellulomonas; species Cellulomonas gelida. Next base: position 14,821 of record NZ_BJLQ01000003.1, on the reverse strand, counting down.
GCGGCGTCCCGCGGCCGCCGTCCGGCACGCCACAATGGGCGCGTGAGCGACCTCCGCAACCGCCGGCTGCCCGCCTGGGTCTACGGGCACGGCCAGGAGCCGGACGCCCGGTTCTCGCTCGCCAACGAGCGCACGTTCCTCGCCTGGGTGCGCACCGCGCTCGCGCTGCTCGCGGCGGGGGTCGCGCTCGAGGCGCTCGACCTGCCGGTCGAGGAGCGGCTCCGGCTCGCCGCCTCCGTGCTGCTCGTCGTGCTCGGCTCGCTCGCGCCCCTGCTCGCCTGGTGGGGCTGGGCGCGTGCGGAGCGCGCGATGCGCACGGGCGCCGCCCTCCCGGCGCCGGTCGGCTTCCTGGTCCTCGTCGTCGGCGTCGCGGTCGCCGGGGTGCTCGTGCTGCTCGGGCTGCTCCTGCGATGAGCACGCCGGGGTTCGCGCTCGAGCGCACGCGGCTCGCGTGGCGACGCACCGCCCTGGGCCTCGCCGCCGGCTCGGTCGCGGCGGGCCGGCTGCTCCAGGACGTCGTGGGTCCCGTCTCCTGGCTCGTCGCGCTCGCGGGTCTGGCCGCCGCGGGGATCGTCGTGCGCCTCGCGTGGCGGCGCCACACCACCGAGGCACCCGAGGGTGGCCGCGGCGGGCGGCTCGTCGCGAGCATGGCGCTCGGGACCACGGTGATCGGGGTCGCCGCGTTCGTCGTCCTGGTCACCGGGCACGGCCGCCTCGTCTGACGCGGGCACGGCGTGGGCCGGGCGAGCGGGCGCGACCGGGCGCGGACGGGCTAAGGCACGCGGGCGGTCCAGGCAGGGTCGGAGAACTTGTGCACCCGGAGCTGCTCGGCCCGCGCCAGCTCGTCGGCGCGCAGCTCGCCGGACACGCTCGGGTAGTGCGTGCGGAAGTGCGCCTCGAACGCGTCGATCACGTCCACGCGCGGCAGGTGCGTCTGCGAGCGCACCGGGTCGACGCGCTTGGCTGCGCTGCGCGTGCCCTTGTCGGAGACCTTCTCGCGCCCGATCCGCAGGACCTCGAGCATCTTGGCGGCGTCGATGTCGTACGACATCGTCACGTGGTGCAGCACTGCGCCGCCCACGAGCCGCTTCTGCGCCGAGCCGGCGAGCTTGCCGCCGGGTGAGGAGATGTCGTTGAGCCCCGAGAGCGTCGCGGCGACCCCGACGTCCGCGAGCGCGCCCAGCACCCACTGGTTGAGGAACGCGTACGACTCCTCGAACGTCATGCCGTCGACCAGCGAGCCGGGCACGACGAGCGAGAACGTGATGCAGTTGCCCGCCTCCATGAACATCGCGCCCCCGCCCGAGATCCGGCGGACCACCGTGATGCCGTGCCGCTCCGCAGCTTCGAGGTCGACCTCGTTCCGCAGCGACTGGAACGAGCCGATGATCACCGCGGGCTCCTCCCACTCCCAGAACCGCAGGGTCGGCCCGCGACGACCCGCCGCGAGCTCCTCGGTGAGCACCTGGTCGAGCGCGGCGTGCAGCGCGGGCGCGAACGGCCCGGGGCGGATCACCTCGAACGTGTGGTCGGCCCACGTCGTCGAGCGGCCCAGGGCGCGGCGTACCGCGACCGCCACGGCGTGCTCGTCGAACCCCACCATGGACACGGGCCCGACGAGGCGGCCGGCGTCCTGCGCGGCGGCCAGGTGCTCGCGCACCGCCTCGGCGAGCCGGGAGGTCGTCGTGTCCGCCGGCAGGCCCGTGAGCGCCGCGTCGATCTCGACGAGCGCCTCGTCGGGCTCGAGGAAGAAGTCGCCGGCGACCCGCACGTGGTCCAGCACCCCGCCGCGCACGGTGAGGTCGACCGTGACGAGCTTGCCGCCCGGGACCTTGTACTCGCCGTGCAGCGCGTGGCCGTCTCGCGCCCGGCCCGCGTCCGGATCGTCGTCGTGCGGCTCGTGGTGCGTCTGGGTCACGCGACCAGCCTAGGCGCGCGCGCGAGCGGTTCCGCGCCCGTCAGCCCAGCGCGGCGACCGCGGCCTGCGCTCGCTCCTGCACCATGGTGGACAACGACTCGGGCGAGCCGAGCGTCGCGAGCTGCGCGGGCACGTCGTCGCCACCGCCGAGCGCGGTCGCCGTCCACGTCACGATCACGTTGCCGACGAGCACGTGGCCGCGGTAGCCGGGCTCCACGGCGCCCTCGGCGGTGTGCACGATCTCCTGCACGATCGCGGGGTACACGCCCTGCCCCTCGATCGCCGGCTCGGCCTTCCAGCTGCCGCCGTCGATCCCGGGGTTGACCTGCGCGTACTCGGGGCAGCCGTCGACCGTCGTGACCAGGTCGCGGAACGCGGCCTGGGCCGCGGTCGCGTCGGGCAGGGTCGTCAGCTCCTGCATGAAGTCGAGCCCGTCGTTGACGAGCGACCGCGCGACGAAGCCCGGCGGCAGGCTGACGACGATCGTGCGCGCCGAAGTGCACTCCGGCGGTTCGACCGTCGAGCCCTCCGGCAGCCCCCACGGCAGCTCGCCGGCGGCGAGGCCCGTCCGGACGCCGTCGGCCGCCGCGGGCACGGCCTCCTCCAGCGCGGGCTTGCGGACGAACAGCGACTGGACGTTCGTGTCGTCGAACACCGCGTCCGCGCCGGGGACGGGCGGCTGCGACGGGGTGGACGTCGGGCTCGGGCTCGCCGTCGGGGCCGCGCTGGACGCGGACGCCGAGGGTGAGGGCGTGGACGTGGTCTCGTCGACGATCGGCTCCGTCTCGTGGTCGGCCCAGGGCTGGACGACGAGCAGCACGACCACGGCGACGACGGCGATCACGACGACCCACCACCACCGCCGGGCCGGACCGCGCGCCTGTGACGCGTCAGGCGAACCCGCCCCGCCCGTGAAGGCCGGCTCGGTGCTCGTCACGCGCGTCCTCTCCTCGCTGTCCAGGGCGGGTGGCCCTGCTGCGTCGACCGTGGTCACCGGCCGGGCGGAGTCCCGGCTCGACCGGCGGTGGTCGTCGTGTCCGAGGCTAGGCCCGTTCGACCCCCGCCGCTATCGTCGTCGCGCCCGGGGCGCTCAGCGTGGCACCACGCCGCGGTTCCGCAGGCCCCAGATGGTGCCGTCGGTGAGCGCCTCCCAGGACGCCTCCAGCAGGTTCGGGCCGACGCCGACCGTCTGCCACACGGACTGGCCGTCCGTGTGCTCGATGAGCACGCGCGTCACGGCATCCGTGCCGTGCATCGAGTCGAGGATGCGCACCTTGAAGTCGATGAGCTCGAACGACTCGAGCTCCGGGTACGCACCCACGAGCGCCAGGCGCAGCGCGTGGTCGAGCGCGTTGACCGGGCCGTTGCCCTCGCCGGTCGTGACGATGCGCTCACCGCCCGCGTGCAGCTTGACGGTCGCCTCGGCACTCGCGGGCGTACCGCGGCCACCGGCGCGCTCGACGATCGTCCGCCACGACTCGACGCGGAAGTACTGCGGTCGCGAGCCCTCGATCTCCTCGACGAGCAGCAGCTCGAACGACGCGTCCGCGGCCTCGTACGTGTAACCGTGAGCCTCGGCGTCCTTGACGCGCTCGGTCACGCGCGAGAGCACGTCCGGACGCTGCGACAGGTCGAAGCCGAGCTCGCGGCCCTTGAGCTCGATCGACGCCCGGCCCGCCATGTCGGAGACGAGCATGCGCATGTCGTTGCCGATGAGCGCCGGGTCGATGTGCTGGTAGAGGTCCGGGTCGACGCGGATCGCGGAGGCGTGCAGCCCGGCCTTGTGCGCGAACGCGCTCGCGCCGACGTACGGCGAGCGCGCGAACGGCGAGATGTTGGTGATCTCGCTGATCGCGTGCGCGATGTGGGTGAGCTCCGGCAGTCGCGAGGTGCCCGCGTCGTCGCGCGCGAGCACCGGCAGGCCGTACTTGAGCTCGAGGTTCGCCACCACCGCGAGCAGGTCGGCGTTGCCCGTGCGCTCGCCGTACCCGTTGACGGTGCCCTGCACGTGCGTGCACCCGGCCTCGACGGCCGCGAGCGTGTTCGCCACGGCGCAGCCCGAGTCGTTGTGCGCGTGCATGCCCAGCACGACATCGGGGCCGAGCGCGTCGCGGACCTCGGCGACGACCTGCGAGACCCACACCGGGACCATGCCACCGTTCGTGTCGCACAGCGCGACGACCTCGGCCCCCGCCTCGAACGCGGTCGCCGCCGCGGCACGCGCGTACGCGGGGTCGAAGCGGTACCCGTCGAAGAAGTGCTCGGCGTCGACGACCACGCGGCGTCCCTCGGCGACGAGGAGCGAGACGGTGTCGGCGATCATCGCGAGGTTCTCCTCGCCCGTGGTCCGCAGCGCCCGCTCGGCGTGGCGGATGTCGCTCTTCGCGACGAGCGCGACGACCGGCGCCTCGGAGTCGAGCAGGGCGCGCACCTGCGGGTCCTGCGACGCCCGGACACCGGGCTTGCGGGTCGCACCGAACGCCGCGAGCTCGGCGTTGCGCAGGTCCAGCTCCTTGGCCGCCCGCTTGAAGAACTCGGTGTCCTTGGGCACGGCGCCCGGCCAGCCGCCCTCGATGAAGCCGACGCCCAGCTCGTCGAGCAGCACGGCGATCGCCAGCTTGTCGGCGACCGACAGCGCGATCCCCTCCTGCTGGGCGCCGTCGCGCAGCGTCGTGTCGTAGACCTGCAGGGTGCCGACCGGCGAGCCCGCGAGGTGCGGGAGGTCGACGCGCTGGTCGAAGTTCGCTTCAGGAGTCGCTGCGTTCACGGTGGTGCTCTCTTCAGGACGTGCGGAGTGCTCGGGACGCGTGCAGGTGGAGCTCGGGCCGGCGCGGGGGTGTCCTCGTGAGACGGACCCGCACCAACAAAAAGACCCCCCGGGGTACGGGAGGTCTGCGCGTCAGCGGGTGTGCCGACGCGCTAGTCGATAATCGAGGTCCACGGGGACATGCCGCCATGGTGACACACGCCACCCGCCGCGGTCACGCCCGGCACGCCGGGTTCCACCCCTCGGACGCACGCGCGAGCGGCAGCGCCTCGAGATGCGGCCGGCCGCGAGGTCACTAGCGTGAATCGGGACGACGACGCTCGTCGTCCGCACACCTGGAGGCCCGTGTGAGCGCACTGCCCCCTGATCCGCCACCCGACCGTCAGCCCGTCACCCGGCGGATGCCGCCCGTCGTCCCCGAGCCCGCCGTCCCCGCGGCGTCCGCCCCGCCGCCCGCCGTGACCCCGGCCGGCGCCGTTCCCCCGGCGTGGGCACCACCCGGGCCGACGCCGCCGCCACGGTCGCGAGTCGTGCTGCGGGCCGGCCCGTTCTGGGGCGGCGCGTTCGCGACCGCGCTCGTCGCCGCGCTCGTCGGCGTGGTCGGCGTGCTCGTCCTCCAGTCGATCCTCGACGTCGACCTCGTCGTCAAGGACCCCGCCGGGGTCGAGAACGACTACCTCGCGTACGGGCTCGCGGGCTTCGTCGCGGCGATCGCCGCGGCCGCGCTGCTGCACCTGCTCGTCGTCTCGACGCCCCGCCCTCGCGCGTTCTTCGGCTGGATCCTCGCGCTCGGCATCGTCGTCGCGGCGTTGCTGCCGCTGACGTTGACCGACGACACGACGTCGGCGCTGTGCACCGGTCTGGTCAACCTGCTGATCGGTGTCGCGATCTGGTCGCTGCTGTCCGGCGTGCTCGCGCGCACGACGGCGGTCGTCACGACCTGAGGCGGTTCACGACCTGGGGCGGTACGGACCTGGGGCGGTACAGCACGACGAGAGGGGACGCCCGGGTAGGTGCGTCCCCTCTCGTCGTCGTGCTTCGTCGCCTCAGACCAGGCGGTGCAGCCAGCCGTGCCGGTCGGCCGCGCGGCCGTACTGGATGTCGGTGAGCTCGGCGCGCGTGCGCATCGTGACGGGGCCTGCCCCGCCGTCACCGACCGTGAGGTCGAAGTCGGTGCTCTTGAGCCGCCCGATCGGCGTGATGACCGCGGCGGTGCCGCACGCGAACACCTCGGTGATCGAGCCGTCCGCGAGGCCGGCGCGCAGGTCGGCGAGGGCCACGGGACGTTCGTCGACCTCGTGCCCGGCGTCGCTCAGGAGCTGCAGGATCGACGAGCGCGTCACGCCCTCGAGGATCGAGCCCGACACCGGTGGCGTGACCACGGAGCCGTCGGCGTGCACGACGACCACGTTCATCCCGCCGAGCTCCTCGAGGTACGTGTTCGTCGACGCGTCGAGGAAGCACACCTGCTCGCAGCCCTGGTCGTACGCGAGCTGCTGGGGCAGCAGGCTCGCCGCGTAGTTGCCGCCGCACTTGGCCGCACCCGTGCCGCCCGCACCCGCGCGGTGCAGCTCCTGGTCGACCCAGATCGCCACGGGCTTGACCCCGCCGGAGAAGTACGGGCCGACGGGCGAGGCGATCACCAGGTACTCGACCTCGAGCGAGGGCCGCACGCCGAGGAACGGCTCGGAGGCGTACATGAAGGGCCGCAGGTACAGGCTCGTCTCCTCGCCCGTGGGGACCCACGCGAGGTCGGTGCGCACGAGCGCCTCGATCGAGCCGAGGAAGTCGGCCTCGGGCAGCTGCGGCAGCGCGAGCCGGTACGCCGACCGCGCGAAGCGCTCGGCATTGGCCTGCGGCCGGAACGTCCAGACCGAGCCGTCGGCGTGCCGGTACGCCTTGAGACCCTCGAAGATCTCCTGGCCGTAGTGCAGCACCGCGGTGGCGGGGTCGAGCTGGAGAGGGCCGTACGGCTCGACGCGGCGGCTGTGCCAGCCGTCCGCCTGCGAGTAGGACACGCGGGCCATGTGGTCCGTGAAGACGGTCCCGAAGCGCGGCGCGGCGAGCAGCTCGGCTCGTTCGTCGGCGGGGACGGGGTTCGCCGACGCGTGCACCTCGAAGAGGTCGGCCGACGTGGAGGAAGCGACGGTGCTCATGGTGGGGCCTTTCACCTGGGACTGGTCTGACGGTACCCGGCGACGGCCTTCGGTGGGACGGGGTGCGACCTCAGCCGGCGACGCGCGCGGCGAGGTCCTTGCCCACCTCGGCCGTCGAACGTACTCGCTCGGCGGAGCCGCGCTCGGCCAGGTCGGCCGCCACGGCGTCCTCGACCGTGCGGGCCTGCGAGTGCAGGCCCAGGTGGTCCAGCAGGAGCGCGACCGACAGCACCGTGGCCGTCGGGTCGGCCTTGCCCTGACCCGCGATGTCGGGCGCGGAGCCGTGCACGGGCTCGAACATGCTCGGCGCCGTGCGGTCCGGGTTGATGTTCGCGCTGGCCGCGAGGCCGATACCGCCCGTGATGGCCGCCGCGAGGTCCGTGAGGATGTCGCCGAACAGGTTGTCCGTGACGATCACGTCGAACCGGCTCGGGTTCGTCACCAGGAAGATCGTCGCGGCGTCGACGTGCAGGTAGTCGACCGTCACGTCCGGGAACTCGGCGTTGACGGCCTCGACCGTGCGGCGCCACAGGTGGCCGGCGTGCACCAGGACGTTGTGCTTGTGGACCAGCGTGAGCTTCTTGCGCGGACGCGCGGCGGCACGGGCGAACGCGTCACGCACGACGCGCTCGACGCCGAACGCGGTGTTGACGCTGACCTCGTTCGCGACCTCGTGCGGCGTCCCGACGCGGATCGCGCCGCCGTTGCCGACGTACGGGCCCTCGGTCCCCTCGCGGACGACGACGAAGTCGACCTCGCCGGGGTTCGCCAGCGGTCCGGTCACGCCCGGGAAGAGCTTGCCGGGGCGCAGGTTCACGTAGTGGTCCAGGGCGAAGCGGAGCTTGAGGAGCAGGCCGCGCTCGAGCACGCCCGAGGGGACGCTCGGGTCGCCGATCGCGCCGAGCAGGATCGCGTCGTGCGTGCGGATCGCCTCGAGGTCGGTGTCCGTCAGCGTCTCGCCGGTGGCGTGCCAGCGGCGAGCGCCCAGGTCGAAGTCCGTCGTCGTGACCCCGACGCCCGAGCCCGACAGGACCGAGTCCAGGACGAGCAGGCCCTGCTCGACGACCTCGGTGCCGATGCCGTCTCCGGCGACGACGGCGAGGTTGATGTCACGGGCGGTGGCGCTGCTGCTCATGTCCTGAGCCTAACCGCGCGTCCCATTCCCCGGACTGTCCATCTCACGATGCGGCCACAGGCACCGGCCGCCGCAGGGGGCCCCGTCAGTCGATCGCCGGCGTCGGGCCGCGCGTCGGGTAGACGAGCTCGTAGCTCTCCTGGACCGACTCGTCGGTGACGGTCACGGCCGTCGTGCGGACCAGGGCGCGCGGCTCCCCCGCGCTGTCCAGCACGATCGCGAGGTCGCCCACGCGCGGCAGCTCGTCGCCCTCGCCGAACTCGTCGCGCGCGGTGCTCGCCGACGTGCGTTGCTGCGCGAGGATCGCGCGCACCGCGTCGTCGGCCTCCGCACCTTCGCCGTACGAGAACGACGGCGGCGGGACGACGTCCAGGGGCACCGCGCCGACGACCCCCTCGAGCTTGCCGAAGCCCACGTGTCCGCGCGCCGCCTGCCAGAACGCGGTGATGCGGTCGTCACCGTCCGTGGCGATGTCGGCGTGCTCGTCGGCCGGGTCGACCGTGTCGTCGTACGTGCTCATGCCACACCCCTCGTCGCCGGACCGGTGCGCCCATCCTGCCCGACGAACGCGTCCGGCACGCGCGGGGACGACGAGAGCGCGGCACCCGAGTCTGGGCGCCGCGCTCTCGTCGTGCGTGAGGCTCAGGTCAGCGCGCGGCGCTGCCCTCGGTGTAGTCCGAGTCCGACGGCTTGACCCACGCGAACAGCTTGCGCAGCTCGCGGCCGACCGGCTCGATCGGGTGGTTCTGGCCCTTCTCGCGCAGCGCCTTGAACTCGGGCGCGCCCGCGTCCTGGTCGTTGATGAAGCGCTCCGCGAACGCGCCGGACTGGATGTCCGCGAGCACCTGGCCCATGTTCGCCTTGACGTCCGGCGTGATGACGCGCGGGCCCGAGACGTAGTCGCCGTACTCGGCCGTGTCGGAGACCGACCAGCGCTGCTTGGTGATGCCGCCCTCCCAGATGAGGTCGACGATCAGCTTCAGCTCGTGGAGCACCTCGAAGTAGGCGACCTCGGGCTGGTAGCCCGCCTCGGTCAGCGTCTCGAAGCCGTACTGGATGAGCTGCGAGACGCCACCGCACAGCACGGCCTGCTCACCGAACAGGTCGGTCTCGGTCTCCTCGGTGAACGTCGTCTTGATGCCGGCGGCACGCAGGCCACCGATCGCCTTGGCGTACGAGAGCGCGAGCTCCCACGCCGAGCCCGACGCGTCCTGCTCGACCGCGACGATGACCGGCACGCCACGACCGTCGACGTACTCGCGACGCACGAGGTGACCCGGGCCCTTGGGGGCGACCATGAGCACGTCGTGCCCCGCGGCCGGCTTGATGTAGCCGAAGCGGATGTTGAAGCCGTGCCCGAAGACGAGCGCGGCGCCGTCCTTGAGGTTCGGCTCGATCTCGTCGCGGTAGACGATGCGCTGGACCTGGTCCGGCGCCAGGATGACGACGACGTCGGCACCCGCGACGGCCTCCGCGACCGTGGCGACCTTGAGGCCCTGGTTCTCGGCCTTGGCGCGGGACGGCGAGCCCTCGCGCAGGCCGACGGTGACGTCGACGCCGGAGTCGCGCAGGTTGAGCGAGTGCGCGTGCCCCTGGCTGCCGTAGCCGACGACGGCGACCTTCTTGGACTGGATGATCGACAGGTCGGCGTCGTCGTCGTAGAACAGCTCGGCCACGGTGGGTCTCTCCTTCAGATGGACGTTCGGGGATCGAACGGTGAGGCAAGCACGCGAGCGTGCGTCTGGACGGTGGTCTATCAGGCGGAGCGCGAGACGCGCTCGAGCGCCCGGTCCGTGATCGAGCGGGACCCGCGGCCGATGGCCACGGTGCCGGACTGCACGATCTCACGGATCCCGAACGGCTCGAGGGCCGACAGCAGGGCGTCGAGCTTGCCCGGCGAGCCGGTCGCCTCGATCACGACGGTGTCCGGCACGACGTCGACGACGTGCGCGCGGAACAGCTGGACGACCTCGAGCACCGAGGTGCGCTGCGTGACGTCGGCCTTGACCTTGACGAGCAGCAGCTCGCGCTGGACGGACGCGGCGTCCTCGAGCTCGACGATCTTGATGACGTTGATGAGCTTGTTCAGCTGCTTCGTCACCTGCTCGAGCGGGAGCTCGTCGACGTCCACGACGACCGTGATCCGCGAGATCTCCTCGTGCTCGGTCGGGCCGACCGCGAGCGAGTGGATGTTGAACGCCCGGCGCGCGAACAGGCCGGCGACGCGCGTGAGCACGCCGGGCTTGTTCTCGACGAGCACGGACAAGGTGTGGCGGCTCATGTCAGTCCCCTGTTCCCGTCGGTCGGCCTGAGGCTGCATTCCGCTGCAGCCGAGCGCCTTGCTTCGCTGCGGCCCTCAACTTCCGCTGCATTCCGCTCAGTCCTCCCGGTCCCACGCCGGGGAGATGCCCCGCGCGTACTGGATGTCGTCGTTGCTCAGGCCTGCCGCGACCATCGGCCACACCATCGCGTCCCGCGAGACGGTGAAGTCGACGACGACCGGCTGGTCGTCGATCTCGAGCGCGCGCTTGATCGTCGCGTCGACGTCCGCCTTCGTCTCGCAGCGCAGCCCGACGCAGCCGTACGCGTCCGCGAGCTTGACGAAGTCCGGGATGCGCACGGTGTCGTGGCCCGTGTGCAGGTCGGTGTTCGAGTACCGCGACTCGTAGAACAGCGTCTGCCACTGGCGCACCATGCCCAGCGAGGAGTTGTTGACGACCGCGACCTTGATCGGGATGTCGTTGATCGCGCAGGTCGCGAGCTCCTGGTTGGTCATCTGGAAGCAGCCGTCGCCGTCGATCGCCCAGACCGTGCGGTCCGGCTCGCCGACCTTGGCACCCATGGCCGCGGGCACCGCGTAGCCCATGGTGCCCAGGCCGCCGGAGTTGAGCCACGAGTTGGGCCGCTCGTACTTGATGAACTGCGCGGCCCACATCTGGTGCTGCCCCACGCCCGCGACGTACGTCGCCTCGGGTCCGGTGAGCTCGCCGATGCGCTGGATGACGTACTGCGGTGCGAGGTGACCGTCGGAGGGCTCGTCGAAGCCCAGCCCGAACGTCTCGCGCCACGCGTCGAGCTGGCGCCACCAGGCCTCGAGGTCCGGCTTGCCGTGCTGCGCGTGCTCGCGCTCGAGCTCGGGCAGGAGGTCCGTCAGGACCTCGCGCAGGTCGCCGACGATCGGCACGTCGACCGCCTTGTTCTTGCCGATCTCCGCGGGGTCGATGTCGGCGTGCACCACGGTCGCGTACGGCGCGAACGACGAGAGCTTGCCGGTCACGCGGTCGTCGAACCGCGCACCGAGCGCGACGATCAGGTCCGACTTCTGCAGCGCCGCGACTGCCGCGACCGTCCCGTGCATGCCCGGCATGCCCAGGTGCTGCGGATGGGTGTCGGGCAGCGCGCCGCGGGCCATGAGGGTCGTGACGACCGCGGCACCGGACGCGTCGACGAGCGCGCGCAGCTGCGCGGCGGCCCCGGCCCGGATCACTCCGCCGCCGACGTACAGCACGGGCCGACGCGCGGTCGCGAGCAGCCGTGCGGCCTCGCGGATCTGCTTGGCGTGCGGCTTGGTCACCGGGTGGTACCCGGGCAGCGAGATCTCCTGCGGCCACGTGAACGTGGTCTGCGCCTGCATCGCGGACTTCGCGATGTCGACGAGCACCGGGCCCGGGCGCCCGGTCGACGCGACGTGGAACGCCTCGGCGATCACGCGCGGGATGTCGTCGGGGTCCGTGACGAGGTAGTTGTGCTTGGTCACGGGCAGGGTGATGCCGACGATGTCGGCCTCCTGGAACGCGTCCGTGCCGATCATCGCGGCGCCGACCTGCCCGGTGATGGCGACCAGCGGGATCGAGTCCATGTTCGCGTCGGCGATCGGGGTCACGAGGTTCGTCGCGCCCGGCCCGGACGTCGCCATGCACACGCCCACGCGGCCCGTCGCGGCCGCGTAGCCGGTGGCCGCGTGCCCGCCGCCCTGCTCGTGACGCACGAGGATGTGGCGCAGCCGGGTCGAGTCCATGAGCGGGTCGTACGTCGGCAGGATCGCGCCGCCCGGGATGCCGAAGACGACCTCGGCCCCGGCCTCCTCGAGCGAGCGGACGATCGACTTCGCGCCCGAGACCTGCTCGACGACCTTCGTCGGCGGGACGGCCTTCGTCGACGGGACGGCGGGGGTCGGGACTGCGGGCGCGGGCCGCGCCGTCGCGCCGACCACGGCGGGGCTCGCGGGCGTCCGCGGCGGTGCCGGGTGGGGGCCCTGGACCATCGGTGTCTCCCTGCTGCTGGTTGCGGGGTGCTGCGTGGTGGTGCTGGTGGTGCCGGTCAGTGAGAGTCGGTCGGTGAGAGCAAGTCGGTGAAAACAGAAAACCCCTCGCGTCGGGCTGCTGCCGACGGTGCGAGGGGTGAGCGCGCTGACGAAGCCTGGACTGCTGGCCTCAGCCGGCGCGCTCAGGAAGTACTACGAGGATCGTCTGCACGGAGGCGAGGTTACGCCTGCGTCGGTTGCATGTCACGTCCCCGCCACGCCGTCTCACATCGTGGCTCACGTGCCCGCATAGCGGATAGGCTCCGAGCTCGTCAGGCCCGTCGCGCGCTCCTGGCCTCGCCGCCGGACGCGAGGTCCTACGGTGACAGCGGAGAACGGATGGCGGCCGGCACGCAGGTCCGGCACGCAGCTCGAGCGACGGAGGACGCATGCGCACGACGAGCCCGACCGCCCGACGGTGGGCGGCGCCTGTCGCGGTGCTCGCGGCGGCCACGTTCACGTTGGCCGGCTGCGGCGCGTCCGACGACGACCAGGCCGGGACGCCGTCGCCGACGCCGACCCTCGTGAGCACGCCGACGAGCACGCCGCCCACCCCGGGCGCGTCGACCGAGCCCACGTCTCCCCCGACGTCGGCGCCCACGGGCGGCGCCTTCACCGCGCCGGGGACCGAGCTCTCGCAGCTGCCGCAGGACGGCCGGCTCACGGTCGTCGACGTGCGGATCGGGGTGCACGACGGCTACGAGCGCGTCGTGTACGAGCTCGCGGGCGAAGGGCTGCCCGGGTGGCGCGTCGGCTACGTCGACGAGGCGGTCGACGACCCCAGCGGCGAGGTCCTCGACGTCGCCGGTGACGCGACGCTGCAGGTCGTCCTCCTCGGCACGGCCTACCCCATGGACACCGGTCACGACGAGCTCGACCACGACGTCATGGGGACCGGCGGTGTGCAGCAGGTGACCCGGCCGCTGACGTTCGAGGGTCAGACGCAGTCGTTCGTCGGGCTCGACGCGCAGCGACCCGTCCGGATCACGCTGCTGGCAGACCCGGTGCGCGTCGTCGTCGACCTGCAGACGCCCTAGCTCACGTCGCGCACGCGGAAGACGAGCGCACCCAGCCCCACGCACACGAGTGCGACCGCGAGCAGCACCAGCCCGCCCTGCAGCTGGGTGACGACGTGCTCGACAGGCCCGCAGACGTCCACCCCGACCTCGTCGACCCAGCACGACTCGACCGCGTACGTCGTCCCGCCGTCGAGCCAGGCGCGCAGGTTCGTCGCGAGCGTCCACGCGGAGCTGGTGGGGACGATCGTCGGCAACGCGGTCTCGATGCCCGCCACCCACCACACGACCAGGCCGGTGACCCCCGCGGCGTGCCGCAGGGCGAACGCGAGACCCACCGCGACCGTCGTGGCCCACAGGCCCGCGACGAGCGCACGAGCCGCGGTCTGGGCGAACAGCGCCGCCGCTGCGCCGTCGCCGGACTTCAGCGCGTCGTTCCACACCAGCACGCCGACGATCCCGGCCGCGGTCGAGGCGAGCGCGACGAGCGAGACGACGACCGCCGCGACGAGCGAGGCGCCCAGGCGGCTCAGCAGCACGCGTCCGCGCCGGGGCGCGAACGTCAGCCACGTCCCGAACGCTCCGGAGGCGAAGTCGGCAGAGACCAGGCTGACGCCCATCACGAGCAGACCCACCACGAGCAGCCAGCCCACCGGGCCGAACCGCGCGTCGACCGTCTCGACGAGGCCCGGCCGGTACGGCAGGAACCCCTGGACGAGGAACTCCTCGAGCGTGGGCTGCACGTCCAGCCGCTCGCAGTCCCAGTCCGCCACCGTGTCCCTGGCCTGGTTCCGCTCGCACACCGCCCGCTGCTCGTCGTGGTCCTCGAGCCAGAACTCCAGGTAGTCGGCGTACGCCGCCTCGCCCTCAGCGACCTGCGCCGCCGACGGTGGGCGGGTGTCGTCCCAGGCCGCGATGACGAGCCCGAGACCCGCGACGACCAGGATGATCGCCGTCCCCCACACCACCGAGCGGGCCCGGACGCGCGCGAGCTCGGCGCGCAGCAGCGCCCTCATCGGGTCTCCTGGTGCGAGCGGCTGCGCAGGCGCCGCTGCGTCCCGCCGACCCCGACGTCAGCGGTCAGCTCGAGGAAGACCGACTCGAGATCGGCGCGGACCGTGCGGATCTCGTGCGCGAACACCCCGGCACCGGCGAGCACCTCGTTGACCCGCGCGGCGTCCACGCCAGTGACGTCCGAGCCGGTGGCGTCCGAGCCGGTGGCGTCCGGGCCGGAGGCTTCCACGCCAGTGTCCCTGGCGGTGGCACGCGCGCCGTCACCGCGGCCGACGAGGAGCCCGTCGCCCTCCGGCTGCACCGTCCACCCGCGCGCCGTCAGCACCGGCACGGCGGCCGCGACGTCCGCGACCCCGACCCGCACCTGACCCCGGCCACGCACCAGGTCCCCGACCGCACCCGCGGCGACGAGGCGCCCGCGCGCGACGATCGAGACCGTGTCGGCGACCTGCTCGACCTCCGCGAGGATGTGGCTCGAGACCAGGACGGTGCGGCCCTCGTCGGCGAGCGCC
>NZ_BJLQ01000002.1 GCF_006538725.1 Cellulomonas gelida | reverse complement strand
TCCGTCAGTGCTGCTCGCGCCGGCGAGCAAGGGCGGGATCAGCGAGCAGACGAGGTCGGTTCCAGTCGGTCTGACGCGGCGAGTGGTGGTTCGGCCAGCGGCGTGTCGATTCACAGCTGGGCTTCCAGAGGTCGGCGTGCCGGGGTGACGCGCGCCTGGTTCTCGCTGGGCCGGCCGGAAGCGGCAGCTCGCCTCGCGCGGTCGTCAGGGTGTGGCTTGCGCGCCGGCGGTGCTCCCGGAGCGCCGGGGGGCGGTCAGCGTCACGTTCTCGGCGCCTCGTTCGGTGCGGTGCGAGACCACCGCGGATGAGACGATGTTCCTCCAGGCGAGGAGAACACATTTCATGAACAGCGACGGCACGGCGGGTCGAGACGAAGGCCGATCGAGGGACGACGCGCGTCGGCCCGGCGGTCACGGCGCAGGGCGCGGCGACGCGCGGCGCGGACCGGGCAGCGGCGGACGTCCCCCCGTGGGTGGATCGCGTGACAGCGGCTCAGGTGACCGCCGCGGCTCCTACGGGCGGTCCGATGACCGATCCGCCGGACGTCGTGGAGAGTCAGGTCCGCAGCGCGGCGGTGACTCCCTCAGTGCCGGTGGCGACCGTCGTTCCGGTGAGTCCCGCGCGGGCGGCGGGTACTCGCGTTCCGGTGAGTCCCGTGGGGGTCGGCCCTACGGGGCCGGCGCAGGCGGTGAGCGATCCTATGGCTCCGGTGGTTCCGGTGCGCCGCGTTCGTCGGGTGGTCCGCGTTCGTCGGGTGGTCTGCGCTCGTCGGGTGGTCCGCGCTCGTACGGCGCGGGCGACGGCGGGGAGCGCTTCGCCGGGGGCGGTGTCGGTGGTGGTCAGCGTTCGTCCGGGTCCGGTGCAGGCGGCTCCGCGGAGCGACGTGGCGGCCCGGGCGGGCGCGGCGGCTTCGCCGGCGACCGATCGCGCGGGACGTGGCGTGACGGTGCCTCGAGCGGGGGTGCTCAGCGCGATCGGCGCGACGACAGCCGTGGAGGCTACGCCTCGGGCGGTCAGCGGGATGGTCGTTCGGCCGGCGGGTTCGCGCCCCGTGACGGTGGCTCGCGCGGCGGGGACAGCGGTGGATACCGTCCCCGCGACGGTGAGAGCCGCACGTTCCGTAGCGCGGGTGACGACCGACGGCCCTCGGGTGACGCCCGATCCCGTGGCGGCGACGCGCGGTACGGGCGTCCCGGCGGGGACGCACCTCGTGGCCGCCCGTTCGTCGCAGGTGAGCGGGCCGCGTCGCGTGGACGCGACGACCGCGCTCCGCGCGACGGAGGCCGCGAGACGCCTCGGTGGGGTGACGACCGGTCGCGCGACACCCGGCAGGGTGGCGGGCGGGCCGGTTCCGGCTATCGCGCCGGCGGGACCGGCGGCGCGCCCCGAGCGGGTCGTGAGGAGTGGCGTCAGGACCGCGATCGCCCGGCGACCGGGCGTCCTGCTGGGGGCGGCCAGCGCGACGGCGGCGACCGATCCGATCGGGCACCGCGTGGGGCCTCTGGTCGCACGGGCGGGTTCGACCGGGGCACGAGCGATCGCAGTCACGGGTCGTACGGGCATGACGCAGGCGCGCGTGGCGACCGGCAGCGGCCGCCTCGCGACGACGCGCCGCGGACCTTCGGTGCGCGCAGTGAGTCGTCGCGCCGTGATGACGCGCGCGAGCGCCCGCAACGTCGCGAGTGGACGGACCGCCCGCCGACCTCGGACCGGCGTCCTGCCGCTGCGCGGCCCGGCACAGCCCAGGGTCGCGAGGGGGGCGGTCGACGGGACGAGGGCACCGGCACGCGCGAGGGCGCTCGTCGTCCCGCCGGCGGCGCGCCGCGAGGTCGCGACGGTCTGAGCAGCGACGCCTTCTCGCGTCCTTCGTGGTCGCGCGGCTCGGGTGCCCCGGTGGGAGGCCGCGCGCAGGACGGGCGTCGGTCCGACGACCGCGGCGCGTCGGGCGACCGTCGCCCGACGCGACCCCCGCAGGACCAGAGGGTCTCCGGTCCGGAGATCCCCGAGGACGTGGTGTTCGGTGACCTCGACCGCGCCGCACGCGCGCCGTTGCGGACGCTGTCGAAGGAGAACGCCAACCAGGTCGGGCGGCACCTCGTGATGGTCGGGCGCCTGCTCGACGTCGACCCCGAGCTCGCGTACGAGCACGCTCAGGCTGCGGTGCGCAGCGGCGGCCGGGTGGACGTCGTGCGGGAGGCCGCTGGCCTCGCGGCGTACCGCACCGGGCGCTACGCCGAGGCGCTGCGCGAGCTTCGCACCGTGCGGCGCCTCAACGGCTCGTCGGAGCACCTGGCGATCATGGCCGACTGCGAGCGAGGGCTCGAGCGTCCCGAGCGGGCGATTGCGCTTGCTCAGAGCCCGGAGGCGCAGACGCTGCCGGCGGAGACGCGCGTCGAGCTCGCGATCGTCGTGAGCGGCGCGCGGCTCGACCTCGGCGAGGCGGAGGCCGCCGTGGCGGCGCTCGGCACACCCGAGGCCCGCGCGGCGTCCGGGGTTCTTGCGGTGCGCGTCGCGGTCGCCAAGGCGGCCGCCCTCGAGGCGGCCGGGCGCGGGAGCGACGCCGAGGCGGAGCTCGCGCGCTTCACGGCCGAGCAGCTGGCCGAGGCGACCGGCGAGGACGCTCCGGACGAGGAGGACGAGGTCGTCGTCTTCGACCTCGCGGAGGACGAGGACGAGCTGGCCGTCGACGAGGATGCCCGCGAGGGCACGGCGCGCGTCGGGGCCGAGCACGACGTCAACGAGCACGACGTCAACGAGCGTGACGTCGTCGACGCGCGCGATGCAGGCGCGGCCGGTGCCGACGGTCCTGGTGTCGATGCCGTCGACGACCTGCCTGGTGACGAGGACGCCGTCGAGCCGGTCGCCGCAGCGGCGACCGAGGACGCGGGCCGTCACGAGGTCGCGCAGGACGAGGTTGCGACGGACGAGGTTGTGTCGGGCGAGGTTGCGCCCGACGAGGCCGACGAGGCGGCGACGAGCCCGGCTGACGAGGCCTCGGGTGACTCGACCGACCTCGAGGACGGCGGGGAGACGCAGGCGTGAAGGCTGGACTGGTCGGGGCCCCGGTGGCGCCCGCAGAGGCGTACGACCTCGCGCTCGTCGACCTGGACGGCGTCGCGTACCGGGGACACGAGCCGATCGCACACGCGGCGGACGGGCTGACCGGGGCGCGTGATCGCGGGATGCGCCTCGTCTTCGTGACGAACAACGCCTCGCGTGAGCCCGAGTCGGTGGCCGACCAGCTCACCGGGCTGGGCATCCCGACCACGGCGGCCGAGGTGATGACCGCGGCGCAGGCCGCGGCGCAGCTGCTCCGGACGCGGCTCGAGCGCGGTGCGCGCGTGCTCGTCGTCGGCGGTGCCGGTCTGCGCACCGCCGTGCGTCAGGCCGGGTTCACGGTCGTCGACTCCGCCGACGACGAGCCGGAGGCGGTCGCGCAGGGCTTCGCGCCCGAGGTCGGCTGGGCCCAGCTCGCCGAGGCCGCGTACGCGATCGAGCGGGGCGCCTGGCACGTGGCGTCCAACCTGGACCTGAGCCTGCCGACCGCGCGGGGCTTCGCGCCGGGCAACGGCTCGCTCGTCGGTGCGGTGCGTGCCGCGACCGGTGTGACGCCGGACAGCGCGGGCAAGCCGTCGCCGGCCATGTACCGGATGGCGGTCGAGCGCGCGGGAGCCCGCGAGGCACTCGTCGTCGGCGACCGGCTCGACACGGACCTCGCGGGTGCGCGGTCGGGCGGCTTCGTCGGGCTGCACGTGCTGACCGGGGTCAGCTCGGCGCGTGACGACGTGCTCGCGCACCCGGGCGAGCGTCCCCACCTGATCGGCGCCGACCTGCGTGCGTTGCACGAGCCGCACCCCGAGCCCGTCCCCGCCGCGGACGGGTGGTGGACGTGCCGTGAGGCGTCGGCGCGCGTCGTCGGCGGCGCGCTCGAGCTCGGGCGGGGCGGCGACGACTCGACCGCGTCGCAGC
Organism: Cellulomonas gelida; assembly: GCF_006538725.1. Classification (GTDB taxonomy): domain Bacteria; phylum Actinomycetota; class Actinomycetes; order Actinomycetales; family Cellulomonadaceae; genus Cellulomonas; species Cellulomonas gelida. Next base: position 252,862 of record NZ_BJLQ01000002.1, on the reverse strand, counting down.
TGGACGTCGTGCGCGCCGCGTGCGCCGCTGCGTGGGCCGCGGTCGACGCGGGCGAGACCCTCGACGAGGCGACCGTCCCGGAGCTTGCGACCGACCTCGCCTGACGTCGTCGGACGCTCGGGCTCGTCCGACGAGGTCCGGGTGTCGCGTGCCTGTGGGTCGCGACCCCGGCTCGTCGGGCCCTGCGGGTAGCGTGGGGCGAGCCCGACGCACACGAAAGGCAGGCGCCCGGCAGGACGAGGAGCCCGACCGCTCGCGCGGCCGTGGACCGAGCCCGTGCCGGGGCGCGAGACCGAGCAGGACGAGCGACCCCGCGACCCGCGGGGCGCCCAGCGCGACGAGGAGGCCGACACGGTGGACGACGACACGCAGCGTGCCGCAGTGCCGTCGCCGGCCGCGCTCTCGGCCCGCGTCAGCGCGGCGGCCGTTCGCGATGCGGCCGCTGTGACGGTGGCCGACGCGCGGCGGGGCGACGGCGGCGCGGCACCCGACGGTTCGACGTCCGATCACGCGACCGCGGGCGGGCTCACCGGCGACGGCGCCGTGGACGAGGCGCTGCGCTCGCTCGACGGGTTGACCGATCGCCCTCTGCCCGCGCACGTCGCGGCGTTCGACGCCGTGCACGGCGCCTTGCAGGACCGGCTGGCCGAGGCCCAGGGCTGACGGCGTGACCACGCGACTCGACACCGAGCTGGTACGGCGCGGCCTGGCTCGCTCGCGCCAGCAGGCGGGCGAGCTCATCGCCGCCGGCCTGGTCACGGTCGACGGGCGGCCCGCACGGCGCAGCGCGACGCACGTGACTCCCGAGCTGGGCGTGGAGGTCGCGTCGACCGACGGCCCGGACTACGCCTCGCGCGCGGGACACAAGCTCGCCGGCGCGCTCGACGCGCTGCCCGCGCTCGACCCGGCCGGCCGGGGCTGCCTGGACGCAGGCGCGAGCACGGGCGGGTTCACCGACGTGCTGCTGCGCCGCGGTGCCGCATCGGTGTGCGCGGTCGACGTGGGGCACGACCAGCTCGTCGACCGGCTGCGCAGCGATCCGCGCGTCGACGTGCGCGAGGGAGTCAACGTCCGCACGCTCGCAGCGGGTGACGTCGTGCCCGCACCGACGCTCGTCGTCGCCGACCTGTCGTTCATCTCCCTGCCGCTCGTGCTGCCTGCGTTCGTCGCGGTCGCGGCACCGGACGCGGACCTGCTCGTGATGGTCAAGCCGCAGTTCGAGGTCGGTCGCGGGCGGCTGGGCTCGGGCGGCGTCGTGCGGGACTCGGAGCTGCGGGTGGACGCCGTCGTCGGCGTGGCGCGAGCGGCAGCCGAGCTCGGGCTTACGGTCCGCGGAGTGGTCCAGAGCCCGTTGCCCGGCCCGAGCGGCAACGTCGAGTACTTCCTGTGGCTGCGGCCGCAGCGCTCGTCGGACGTCCCCGTCGAGCGGATCGCGCACGTCGTGCGCGGCGAGGATCCCGGAGGTGAGCTGTGACGCGGCGTGCCGTGATCGTCACCCACCGCGGCCGGCGCGCGGCAGTCGCCGCGACGCGCGAGGCCGTGCGGGTGCTGGAGTCGGCCGGCATCGAGGCCGTGCTGGCTGCCGAGGACGCGGTCGCCACCGACCTGCCCGAGTTCGAGCTCGCGGTGGTGCTCGGCGGCGACGGCACGATCCTGCGCGCCGCGGAGCTGACGCGCGGTACGGGGGTGCCGCTGCTGGGGGTGAACCTGGGGCACGTCGGGTTCCTCGCCGAGAGCGAGCGGGACGACGTCGGCGAGGCCGTCCGGAGGCTCACGGAGGGGGACTTCGAGGTCGAGGAGCGTGTCACGCTGCACGTGCGCGTCCTGCTGCCGGACGGCGACGTGCGTGAGGACTGGGCACTCAACGAGGCGGCGCTGGAGAAGGGTGACCGCTCGCGCGTCCTCGAGGTCGCGGTCGAGGTCGACGGACGACCGCTGTCGAGCTTCGGGTGCGACGGCGTCGTCGCTGCGACGGCGACTGGCTCCACCGCGCACGCGTTCTCCGCGGGTGGGCCTGTCGTGTGGCCGGACGTCGACGGGATGATCCTCGTCCCGGTCGCCGCGCACGCGCTGTTCGCGCGCCCGCTCGTGGTGGGCCCGGCGAGCCGGCTCGCGCTCGAGGTGCTCGAGCGTTCGCCGTCGCCGGGCCAGCTCACGTGCGACGGGCGCCGTACGGTCGAGATCCCGCAGGGGTCACGCGTCGAGATCACGCGCAGTGACGTGCCCGTGCGGCTCGCGCGCCTCTCGCCCGCACCCTTCACGACGCGGCTCGTGCAGAAGTTCGCGCTGCCCGTCGAGGGGTGGCGTGGGTTCGCGTCCGCGGGCGTCGACGACGAGGCGGACCGTGACGAGGCGGTGCTGGACGAGGCCGCCGGAGGTTCGAACGGTCAGGACGCGGCCGGCGCGGGTCGCACGGGGCTCGACGACGAGGTGGGTGCTCGGTGATCGCGGAGATCCGGATCGCCGACCTGGGGGTGATCGGCACCGCCGACGTGACGCTGGGGCGCGGACTGACCGTGCTCACGGGTGAGACCGGCGCGGGCAAGACGATGGTGCTCACGGCGTTGTCGCTGCTCCTGGGCGGGAAGGCCGACCCTGCGACGGTGCGCACGGGCGCGTCCGGTGCGTCCGTCGAGGGGCGGGTCGTGCTCGACGCGGACCACGCCGCGGTCGCCCGCGCTCTCGAGGCGGGCGGCGAGGTCGACGAGGACGGCAGCCTGCTCCTCGTGCGCACGGTCGGCGCGGCGGGAGAGTCGGGCACGGGCAGGTCGCGCGCGTTCGTCGGTGGGCGCTCGGTGCCGCAGTCGGTGCTGGCGGAGCTCGCCGAGTCCCTCGTCACGGTGCACGGACAGGCGGACCAGGCCCGGCTGCGCTCGTCGGCGCACCAGCGGGCCGCGCTCGACGAGTTCGCGGGTCCCGACCACGGCCGCACGCTGCGCGAGTACCGCGACGCGTGGGCCGAGCGTGCGCGGGTGCGCCAGGAGCTGGCCGAGCTCGTCGACCGCGCCCAGGACCGTTCCCGCGAGGCGGAGCTGCTGCGGCTCGGGCTCGCGGAGGTCGAGCGGGTGGACCCGCAGCCGGGCGAGGACGTCGAGCTCGCGACCGAGGAGCAGCGGCTCGCGCACGCCGAGGAGCTGCGCGTGGCGGCGGCGACGGCGCACACCGCGCTCGCGGGCGACGAGAGCGGCGCGGAGGCGGCCAGCGCCGCGGATCTGGTCGAGCACGCTCGTCGGGCGCTCGAGCACGTCGCGTCGCACGACCCGGCGCTCGCCGAGCTCGCGACGCGGGTGGGCGAGGCCGGTTACCTGCTGGCCGACGCCGCGGCCGAGCTCGCGGCCTATGCGGGCGACCTGGCGGCCGACCCGCGTCGGCTCGAGGTCGTCAACCAGCGCCGCGCCGAGCTCGCGACCCTCACGCGCGCGTACGGCTCGGACGTCGCCGAGGTGCTCGAGTGGGCGCGCACGGCCGGTCTGCGGCTGCTCGACCTCGAGGGCGGCGATCAGCGGATCGACGAGCTGCGGGCGCAGGTCGCGACGCTCGACGAGCGGATCGGTGCGCTGGCGGGGACGCTCAGCGCGACGCGGACCGCCGCCGCCGAGCGCCTCGCCAAGGTCGTCTCCGCCGAGCTCGCGGGCCTGGCGATGGCGGGAGCGCGCATCGTGGTGAGCGTCGCCCCGACCGACGAGCCCGGCCCGTACGGCGTCGACGACGTCTCGATGCTGCTCGTGCCGCACGCCGGGGCGCCCGCGCGCCCGCTCGGCAAGGGGGCGTCGGGCGGTGAGCTGTCGCGCGTCATGCTGGCGCTCGAGGTGGCGCTCGCGGAGGGCTCCGGCGGTGACCGACCGGGCACGTTCGTCTTCGACGAGGTCGACGCCGGAGTCGGTGGCAAGGCCGCCGTCGAGGTCGGCCGGCGGCTCGCTGCGCTCGCTCGGGACGCCCAGGTCCTGGTCGTGACGCACCTGGCGCAGGTGGCTGCTTTCGCAGATCATCACCTGGTCGTCACGAAGTCCTCACACGACGGGGTGGACGTCGTGACGGCGTCCGACGTGACGTCGGTCACGGGCGAGGGCCGCGTACGCGAGCTCGCCCGCATGCTCTCGGGTCAGGAGGACTCGGACGCGGCACGCGCGCACGCAGCGGAGCTCCTCGACCTGTCAGCCGTGGGACGATGACCGACGATGAGATCTACGCTGCGTCGTCGCCCACCCACGCCTGAACCCGGGGTCGCCGGGTCCGCACGTGTCGACCGCCGTACCAAGTCGCTGACCAAGCGCCTGCGCGCCGGCGACGTCGCCGTGATCGACCACGAGGACCTCGACCGCGTCTCGGCCGAGGCCCTCGTCGCGTGCCAGCCCGCGGCGGTGCTCAACGCGGCACGGTCGACCTCCGGCCGCTACCCCAACCTCGGTCCGGAGATCCTCATCGAGGCGGGCATCCCGCTGGTCGACGACCTCGGGCCCGACGTCATGGCGATCCCCGAGGGCCATCACGTACGGGTGCTCGACGGCGCGGTGTACGACGGTGACACGCTCGTCGCCGAGGGCGTCGAGCAGACCGAGGCGATCGTCGCGCTCGCGATGGAGGAGGCTCGCGCGGGCCTGTCGGTCCAGCTCGAGTCGTTCGCGGCGAACACGATGGACTACCTGCGACGCGAGCGGGACCTGCTGCTCGACGGCGTGGGCGTGCCGGACATCGACACGCGTATCGACGGGCGACAGGTGCTGATCGTGGTGCGCGGCTACCACTACAAGGAAGACCTGGTCACGCTCCGCCCGTACATCCGCGAGTACCGCCCGGTGCTCATCGGCGTCGACGGCGGCGCGGACGCGATCCTCGAGGCGGGCTGGCGGCCGGACATGATCGTCGGCGACATGGACTCGGTCTCCGACCGTGCGCTCGGCTGCGGTGCCGAGGTCGTGGTGCACGCCTACCGGGACGGTCGCGCCCCCGGCATCGCACGCGTCGAGCAGCTCGGCGTCCCGCACGTCGTGTTCCCCGCGACCGGCACGAGCGAGGACGTCGCGATGCTCCTGGCCGACGACAAGGGCGCCGAGCTGATCGTCGCGGTCGGCACGCACGCGACGCTCGTCGAGTTCCTCGACAAGGGCCGCTCGGGCATGGCGAGCACGTTCCTCACCCGCCTGCGCGTCGGCGGCAAGCTCATCGACGCCAAGGGCGTCTCGCGGCTGTACCGCCAGCGGATCTCCAACCTCCAGCTCACCCTCCTGGTGCTCGCGGGCCTGCTCGCCCTGGGCGTCGCGCTCGCCTCGACCGAGGCGGGCCAGACGTTCTTCGGCCTCATGGGTGCGCGCATCGACGACTTCACCTCGTGGGTCCGCGGCCTCTTCGGAGGCGGCGCATGAGCACCCACCGGACCGACGGAAAGACCACCTCGTGATCGACTTCCGCTATCACCTCGTCTCGCTCATCTCGGTGTTCCTGGCGCTCGCCGTCGGCATCGCGCTGGGCGCCGGTCCCCTCAAGGAGACGATCGGCGACACGCTCACCGGCCAGGTGGACCAGCTGCGCACCGAGAAGGACGAGCTGCGCACGCAGCTCGACGTGACGTCGGGCGACCTCGCCGACGCCCAGGAGTTCGTGGACGCCTCGGGACCTGCGTTGCTGTCCGGCGCGCTGGCCGACCGTCGCGTCGCCGTGATCGCGCTGGGCGACGTGCCGGAGGGCGAGCGCACCGCGATCGACGACCGGCTCTCGCAGGCCGGCGCGACGGTCACGGCGCACGCCGCGCTGACCGACGCGTGGTACGACCCCGACCTGCGCTCGTTCCGCAACGCGCTCGTCGGTCTCCTGCTGGAGAACCTCGACCCCGCGCCGGCCGACGACGCGACCCTCGACGAGCAGCTCGCGCAGGCCCTCGTGCAGGGGCTGACGGGTGCCGACCCGGCCTCGCCGGACACGCTCACGGCAGACGCGGCCAACGTCCTGGCGATCCTGTCGCAGGGCGACAACCCCATGATCACGCTCGCGGACCCGGTCGTCACCGGGGCCGACGCGGTCGTCGTGCTCGGCGTCCCCACCGCGCCTGCTGTCGACGGCGCCGCCACGCCGACCCCCGGCGTGGACGCGGAGTCGGACGCTGACGTGCTCGCGGCGCAGGTCGCGGTGCTGAGCGCCGCCCAGGACCTGTCCGAGGGGGCGGTCCTCGCGGACGGCCAGCGAGGCAACGGCAGCCTCGTCGACGCCGTGCTCGGCGACGAGACGCTCGCCGCGGCTCTCACGACTGTCTCGGGAGCTGACGTGGTCACCGGGCAGGTGTCGACGCCGCTCGCGCTCGCGGCCCGGATCGCCGGGACCAACGGCCACTACGGGTTCGGCGACGACGAGACCGCGGTCCCGCCGGTCGTCGTGCTCGCGCCCGTCGACCGGACGCCGGTCGTGAGCTCGGAGAGCCAGGCGCCGGACGGCTCGGGCGACGCGAGCGGCGAGGCCACCACCGACCCGGGGAGCGGTGGGTGAGCATCGGGCGCAGGCTCGGCGCGGTCGCGACGGCACGGACCGTGACCGCCGTGGTGCGCGCGGTGCTCGAGGAGCACGCGCCCGGCGGTCAGCAGCGCTGGCTCCGCACGAATCACCGCGGCGAGCCCGTGAGCATGCTCGAGGGGCCGGCCGTCGCGGCGGGTCTCGTCGCGGGTGCGGTCGTGGCCGCGCCCAGCGCGCGGGCCGCGGGTGCGGTCGGGATCGCGACGGCGGCGGGCGCGGCGTTCGGCATCGTCGACGACCTCGCTGAGGACCTCGACGACCGGCGCAAGGGCCTGCGCGGGCACCTCGGTGCGCTCGCGCAGGGCCGGGTCACCACGGGCGGGCTCAAGGTCCTCGGGATCGGTGCGGGCGCGCTGCTGGCGGCCGCTGTCGCCACCCCGCGTACGGGCGACGACGGCATCCGCCGCGGCCTGGTGGGGTGGGGGACCGACGTCGCGGTCTCCGGCGCGCTCATCGCCTCGACCGCGAACCTCCTCAACCTGCTCGACCTGCGGCCCGGGCGTGCGCTCAAGGCGGCCACGATCGCGGCCGTGCCGATGGTGCTCGCACCCGGCGCGGGTGGGCCGGCCGCCGCGGCGATCGTCGGGGCGTCGGCCGCCGCGGCCGACCAGGACCTCGCCGAGACCGACATGCTCGGCGACGGTGGAGCCAACGCGCTGGGGGCGGCGCTCGGCTCGGCGCTCGTCCTCGGGGCCCCGCGTGCCGTCCGCCTCGCCGCGCTCGCGGCGACCGTCGGGCTGACCGTGGTGAGCGAGAAGGTGAGCTTCACCGCGGTCATCGAGGCGACACCCGTGCTGCGGGACATCGACCGGTGGGGTCGCCGGCCGGTGCACGCGCCGGCTCCGAGCGCGTGAGCCCGGCTGCTCGCCGCGCGCTCGGCGGGCTGGCCGGCGCCGCGGCGATGATCGCGGCGGTCACCGTGCTGTCGCGGCTCCTCGGGTTCGGTCGGTGGTTGCTGCAGGCGTCCGAGGTCGGGCCCGGCGTGATCGGCGACGCGTACAACTCCGCGAACCTGCTGCCCAACGTCCTGTTCGAGGTGGCCGCGGGGGGTGCCCTCGCGGGCGCGCTCGTCCCGCTGCTCACGGGGCCGATCGCGCGCGGTGACCGGCGCGAGGTCGAGCGCACGGCGTCCGGTGCGCTCGGCTGGACGCTGCTGGTCCTGGCGCCGCTCGCTGTGCTGCTCGCGGCGCTGTCGACGCCGATCGCGCACGCGCTGGCCCACACCTCCGACCAGGTCGACCTCATCAGGTTCTTCATCCTGGTCTTCGCGGTCCAGGTCCCGCTCTACGGCGTCGCGGTCCTGCTCTACGCGGTCCTGCAGGCCCACAAGCGGTTCTTCTGGCCGGCGTTCGCGCCGGTCATCTCCTCGCTCGTCGTCATGACGACCTACGTCGTCTACGGCGCGCTCGCGAACGGCGAGCAGTCCGACCCCGCGGCCCTGGAGAGCCAGGCGCTCGACGTGCTCGCGTGGGGGACCACGCTCGGGGTGGCGGCGATGTGCCTGCCGATGTTCGTCCCGGTCCGGCGGCTCGGCGTCCGGCTGCGCCCGACCCTGCGGTTCCCGCACGGCGTGGGCCGCCGCCTGCGCCACCTCGCGCTGGCGGGCGTGGGGGCCGTCGCGGCGCAGCAGCTCGCGCTGCTCGTCATCATGAAGGTCGCGTGGTGGCAGCCGTACGCGCAGGAGGGCACGCTCACCCGGTTCCTCTACACGCAGCAGGTCTACCTGCTGCCGTACGCGGTGCTCGTCGTGCCGCTTGCGACGTCGTCCTTCCCGCGGATCGCCGCACGCGCCTCGGCGGGCGACCGCGTGGGCTTCGCGCGGATGGCCGCGGTGACGACCCGGGGCGTGCTCATCGCGGCCGGCGCGGGCGTCGCGGTCGTGGTCGCGGCCGCGACCGCCGTCGCCACGGTGTTCGCCGTGGTCGCCGACGACGCCACGGTCGCCGACGAGATGGGTCCTGCGCTCACCTGGATGATGCCGGGGCTCGTCGGCTTCGCCCTGCTCTTCCACGTCTCACGCACGCTGTACGCGCTCGAGCGGGGGCGGCTGGCGGTCGCCGCCAACGTCGTCGGCTGGGGCGTGGTGGCGGTCGCTGCGGTGGTGCTCGTGCGCGCACAGGTCCCCGCGGGCGGCGCGGTGGTGGCGATCGGGGCGGCGAGCAGCATCGGCATGCTCGCGGGAGGTGGCAGCGCGCTCGTGCTGCTGCGTCGTGCTGCGGGCGGCGGCGCGCTCACTGGCGTGGTGCGCACGCTCGCGGTCCTCGCCGGAGCCGTCACGGTGGCCGGTGCCACCGGCCGCTGGGTCGCCGACACGGTCCAGGACGTCGCCGGCCACGGTCTCTGGACGGCGGTCGGCGCCGGTGCGGGCGGGGCCGTCGTGGCCCTCGTCGTCGTCGCGGGTGCCGTCGCGCTGCTCGACCGGCGCACCGCCGTCGACGTCCTGCGGGTCGAGCGGACGCCCGTACCGGCCTCCGCCCCGGTCGTCGAGCTGCCGGACGAGTGAGCGCCGTCATGGCACGGCGAGGAGCGGGTCACCCGGGAGTGGGCCGACTCACCGCGTCGGCCGCATCCATGGGCCCAGCGGTCGGGTAGGCTGGAATCCCGTGACAGAGCGCGCGCACCGACTCACCGGGCGGTCGGACCATCTGACCCGGCACATCTTCGTCACCGGGGGAGTTGCCTCTTCTCTCGGCAAGGGCCTGACGGCGAGCAGCCTCGGCCGACTCCTTCGCTCCCGTGGCCTGACGGTCACGATGCAGAAGCTCGACCCCTACCTGAACGTCGACCCTGGGACGATGAACCCGTTCCAGCACGGCGAGGTCTTCGTGACCGACGACGGTGCGGAGACCGACCTCGACGTCGGGCACTACGAGCGCTTCCTCGACGTGAACCTCGTCGGGTCGGCGAACGTGACGACGGGCCAGGTGTACTCCCAGGTCATCGCCAAGGAGCGTCGCGGCGAGTACCTCGGTGACACCGTGCAGGTCATCCCGCACATCACCGACGAGATCAAGTCACGCATGCGGGCGCAGGCGCAAGACGGCGTCGACGTGATCATCACCGAGATCGGTGGGACGGTCGGCGACATCGAGTCGCTGCCGTTCCTCGAGGCCGCCCGCCAGGTGCGCCACGACCTCGGCCGCGACAACGTGTTCTTCCTGCACGTCTCGCTCCTGCCGTACATCGGCCCCTCGGGCGAGCTGAAGACCAAGCCGACCCAGCACTCCGTCGCCGCGCTGCGCAGCATCGGCATCCAGCCTGACGCGATCGTGCTCCGCGCCGACCGTGACGTGCCCGAGAGCATCAAGCGCAAGATCGCGCTGTTCTGCGACGTCGACACCGAGGGCGTCGTCACCGCCAAGGACGCGCCGAGCATCTACGACATCCCGCGCGTGCTGCACGCCGAGGGTCTGGACGCGTACGCGGTGCAGCGGCTCGGCCTGCCGTTCCGCGACGTCGACTGGAGCGGCTGGGACGAGCTGCTCAAGCGCGTCCACGAGCCGGCGTACCGGGTCGAGATCGCGCTCGTCGGCAAGTACATCGACCTGCCGGACGCGTACCTGTCGGTCACCGAGGCGCTGCGCGCGGGCGGCTTCCACCACGACGCGAAGGTCGTCATCCGCTGGGTGTCGTCCGACGACTGCCAGACCCCGGCGGGCGCGCAGTCGGCGCTCGAGGGCGTCGACGCGGTCCTCGTGCCGGGCGGCTTCGGGGTGCGCGGCATCGAGGGCAAGCTCGGGGCGCTGCGCTGGTCGCGCGAGAACGGCGTCCCGACGCTCGGCATCTGCCTCGGCCTGCAGTGCATGGTCATCGAGTACGCCCGCAACGTGCTCGGCCTCGACGGAGCGTCCTCCTCGGAGTTCGACGACAACCCCGCGCACCCGGTCATCGCGACGATGGCCGAGCAGCTGGCGATCGTCGGCGGCGAGGGCGACCTCGGCGGGACCATGCGTCTCGGTGCGTACGACGCGGTCCTCACGCCCGGCTCGGTCGTCGCCGAGGCGTACGGCGCGAACCGGATCTCCGAGCGGCACCGCCACCGGTACGAGGTCAACAACTCCTACCGCGCGCAGCTCGAGGAGGCCGGCCTGGTGATCTCGGGCGTCTCGCCCGACACCTCGCTGGTGGAGTTCGTCGAGCTGCCGCGTGACGTGCACCCGTACTACGTCTCGACGCAGGCGCACCCGGAGTTCAAGTCGCGCCCGAACCGTGCCCACCCGCTGTTCGCGGGTCTGGTCGCGGCGGCGCTCGCCCGGCAGGACGAGAGCTGACGAGCGGCGTCGGGTCCGACGAGCCCGTCCGGGACGTCGCGGCGCGGCACGAGGTCCTCGAGCACGAGGTCGTCTACCACGGCCGTGTCTGGGACCTCGCGCGCGACCGCGTCGACCTGGGTGAGTCGCAGGTGGTGCGTGAGTACGTGGCGCACACGGGCGCGGTCGCGGTGATCGCGCTCGACGACGACGACCGGGTGCTGCTGCTGTCGCAATACCGGCACCCGGTCGCGCACGTCCTGTGGGAGCCCCCCGCGGGACTGCTCGACGTGCCTGGCGAGGACCCGGTGCGGGCCGCGGCGCGCGAGCTCGCCGAGGAGGCCGACCTGGTGGCCGGTCGCTGGTGGCGGCTCGTCGAGTTCTTCACGACGCCCGGCGGTTCCTCGGAGCGAATCACCGTCTTCGTGGCCCGCGACCTGTCGCCCGTCCCCGAGGCGGACCGCTTCGCACGGGAGGACGAGGAGGCTGCGATGGTGGCCCGGTGGGTGCCGCTCGACGAGGCTGTCGCGGGCGTGCTCGGCGACCGGTTCGCGAGCCCGACGACGACGATCGGCGTGCTCGCGGCGGTGGCCGCTCGCGCGCGCGGCTGGGACACGCTCGAGCCCGCGACGCCCTGAGCGGCGACGCGACGACGAGGGGCCGGTGCCTGACGCGACGAGCGTCGGGCACCGGCCTTCGTCGTTCAGCGGCTCGTGCTGCGGCGGTACTGCAGGTTCGCGATCGGGATGAACACCGCGAGGATGATCACGGTCCAGATCAGCGTGTACAGCGTCGCGTTCTGCAGCGGCCAGGCCGTCGGCTCGGGCACTCCCGCGGGGATGTTGCCGAACAGCTCGCGGGACGCCTGCGTGACGGCAGAGACGGGGTTCCACTCGGCGAACGTCTGGAGCACCTTGGGCAGCGTCTCGAGCGGCACGAAGGTGTTGGCGACGAACGTGATCGGGAAGATCACGATGAAGGTCGCGTTGTTGAAGACCTCGACGCTCGGGACGAGCATGCCCAGCCACGCCATGATCCACGACACGGCGTACGCGAAGACGATCAGCAGGAGGAACCCCGCGAGCGCCTCGCCCACGGAGCTGTGGATGGCCCAGCCGACCAGCAGCCCGGTGAGCGACATGACGATGAGCACCAGCACGTTGTTCACGACGTCGGACATCGTCCGCCCGGTGAGCACGGCGGACGGCGCCATCGGCAAGGACCGGAAGCGGTCGATGATCCCCTTCTTCACGTCCTCGGCCAGGCCCGCGCCGGTGATCGTCGCGCCGAAGATCACCGTCTGCGCGAAGATCCCCGCCATGAGGAACTCGCGATAGGCGCTCGGGTCGGTGCCGCCGGGCACCTGGATCGCGCCGCCGAACACGAACGCGAACAGCAGGACGAACATGATCGGCGAGAGCGTCGTGAAGACCAGCAGGTCGGGGACGCGCTTGATCTTGATGATGTTGCGCCTGGCGACGACGTGCGCGTCGCTCAGCACGGTCGGGAAGGCCATCACGCGTCTCCCTTCGTCTCGGTCTCGTCGTCCTCGGCCGGGCGTCCCGTCAGCGTCAGGAACACGTCGTCGAGCGTGGGCCGGCGCAGGCCGACGTCGTCGAGCGTGATCCCCGCGTCGTCGAGCCGCCGCAGCGCCTCGGTGAGCGTGCGGGCGCCGCCGGTGACCGGCATGAGCAGCGACCGGCGACTCGCGTCGAGCGTGGGCTTGCCGACGCCGAGTGGCTCGAGCAAGGCCGCTGCCTGCTCGAGCAGCGTCTCGTCCGCGACGGTGAGGTCGAGGCGCTCGCCGCCGACCTGGAGCTTGAGCTGGTCGGCTGTGCCCTGGGCGATGACCTTGCCGTGGTCGATCACCACGATGTCGTCCGCCAGGACGTCGGCCTCCTCGAGATACTGGGTGGTCAGCAGCAGAGTCGTCCCGCCCGCGACGAGCGTCTGGATGACCTCCCACATCTCCGCGCGGCCGCGTGGGTCGAGGCCGGTGGTCGGCTCGTCGAGGAAGATCACCGGCGGGCTCGCCACGAGCGCGCCGGCGAGGTCGAGCCGTCGGCGCATGCCGCCCGAGTACGTGCGCGACGGCCGGTCGGCCGCCTCGTCGAGGCGGAACTGCGCGAGCAGCTCGCGCGCGCGTTCGCGTGAGCGCGCCTTGCCCAGGTGGTAGAGGCGGCCGATCATCTCGAGGTTCTCGTACCCCGTGAGGTACTCGTCGACCGCGGCGTACTGACCCGAGAGCCCGATCTTGCGCCGGACCGCTCGAGGGTGGTGCAGCACGTCGATCCCGGCCACCTCAGCTGTGCCCGAGTCAGGCTGAAGCAGGGTCGCCAGGATGCGCACCGTGGTGGTCTTGCCCGCCCCGTTCGGGCCGAGCAGACCCAGGACGGTGCCCTCGGGAACGGTGAGGTCGACGCCGTCGAGCGCGACGACGTCCTTGTACTTCTTCACGAGCCCGCGAGCGGCGACGGCAGCCTTTGCCGGAGTGCCGGGCGGCGCGGCCAGCCCGGTCGTGGAGTGCCGGCCCGCGCGCGGGCCCGAGTGGTCATCGGTCATGCCGCGACTGTAGGTGTGACCGCCGACACTCGGCACCCCGTTTGTCGGATCTGTTCCCTGCGGCGTCAGCGCGCGGCGGCGGACCCCGGCTCGACCCGCGCCGGCTCGACCGCGTCCGGCACGCCCCGCGTGCGGGTGCACAGCCACACGCGCGCGCCACCCGCGGCGAGCAGGGCGGCGCCGATCAGGTGCAGGTTGACCAGCGCGATCGGCAGTCCGGTCGCGGTCTGCACGTAGCCGATCGCGCCCTGCAGCACCGAGAGCACGAGCAGGATCACGGCCGCGCGGTGCGTCGCGGCGGCGCGTGCGCCCGACGGTCCGGAGGTGCGGGTGCGCCACAGCACGACGAGCAGCACGGCGACGAACGCCCAGACCGCCGCGGCGTGGATCTTCGCCATGAGCATCGGGTCGACCGCGAGGCGGTAGCCGACCTCGTCGTCACCCGAGTGCGGCCCCGCGCCGGTCGTCAGCGTCCCGAGCACGAGCACGACGGCCAGGAGCACCGCCACCACGTCCGCCAGGAGCCTGGTGGCCGGGTCGACGACGACCACCGCGGGTCCGTCACCCTCGTCGTGCCGGTGCAGCAGCAGGAGCGAGCCCGCGACCAGTGCCATCGACACCAGGAAGTGCAGCGACACGAGGATCGGGGGGAGCTCGAGCAGCACGAGCACGCCACCGATCACGGCCTGCGCCACGACCCCCGCGATCGGCACCCAGCCCAGCAGGCGGTAGGAGCGCACGCGGTCCCGGTCGCCCCACACGACGTAGACGACCGCCACCGCGGCGGCGGTCAGCACGAACGTCATGAGCCGGTTCCCGAACTCGACGAACACGTGGTAGGTCGTCGCGTCGTGCAGCTGCGGCACGAAGCTGCCCGGCTCGCACTGGGGCCACGTCGAGCAGCCGAGGCCGGAGGCGGTCAGGCGCACCGCGCCACCCGTGCCCACGATCGCGATCTGGAGCAGGAGGTTCGCCACGAGCACGGTGCGCACGTGCGCGCGCAGCCAGGCCAGCAGGGCGTCCCACGCGCGGCGCGCGGGGGCGGGACGGACATCAGGGGGGCTCGCGCTCACGGGGCCAAGCCTAGGCCGCGCGACGAGGCGGCTCGGCGTGCTGCCCGGCGGGCCGGGTGTGACATCGGGCAGGGTCGCGCGGTGGCTCAGTGCCAGCGGAACAGGCGCGCGGCGCCCCAGCCCAGCGCGGCGGTCCATCCCACGAGCACGACCACGGACCACGCGGGCAGCGCACCTGTCTGCAACGCACCGCGCATCGCCTCACCCAGCGCGCCCGACGGCAGCAGCAGCGCGAGGTGCTGGAGCGCCCCGGGCAGGCGGTCGGCGGGGACGATCACGCCGCCCGCGAACGCGAGCAGCAGGAGCGCGAGGTTGGCGACCGCGAGCACGGCCTCGGCGCGTAGCGTCCCCGCGACGAGCAGGGCGAGCGACGTGAACGCCGCCGTCCCGAGCAGCACGGCGACGAGCGAGAGCGCGACGCCGACCGCGGACGGCCGCCACCCGAGCGCGACCGCGGTCAGGCCGATCACCAGCACCTGCACGAGCTCGACGACGAGCACGCCCAGCACCTTGCCGACGAGCAGCCCGCCCCGGCCGAGCGGCGTGGTCGACAGCAGCCGCAGGACGCCGTTGCGCCGGTCGAACGCGGAGGCGATCGCCTGCGACGTGAACGACGAGGTCATGACGGCGAGCGCCAGGATGCCCGGCGTGAAGAAGTCGATCCGGCTCAGCCCGCCGGTGTCCACGTCGAGCGCGTCGACGCTCACGAGCCCGACGAGCGCGAGCACGGGGACGACGACGGTCACGAGGAGCTGCTCGCCGTTGCGCAGGATCGCGCGCGCCTCGAAGGCGGTCTGGGCGAGGACCCGCGCGCGGGGCGACGCCGCGCCGGCGTGGCTCGTCGTCATCGCAGGGTCCGTCCGGTCAGGTCGAGGAACACGTCCTCGAGCGTGCGCCGACCCACGGTCAGCCGGGTCGCCAGCGCGCCGCGCTCGGCGAGCCACGCGGTCAGGCTCGCGACGGTCGACGGCTCGACGGCACCGACCACGGTGTACGCACCGGGCGACACCTCGGCGACGTCGAGCGGGGCGATGCCCGGCCGCGCGAGCGCCGCCGTGATCGCCGCGACGTCGAGGCCTGCGGGGGCGTCGAGACGCAGCGTGCGGTCGTCGCTCGAGGAGACGAGGTCGCGGACCGAACCCTGCGCGATGACCCGGCCGCCGTCGACGACCACGACGTGGTCGGCGAGGTCCTCGGCCTCGTCCATGAGGTGCGTGGTCAGGACGACCGCGACACCCTCGTCGCGCAGCTCGCGCACGAGGTCCCACACGGCATGGCGCGACTGCGGGTCCATGCCCGCGCTCGGTTCGTCGAGGAACGCGACCTGCGGGCGTCCGACGACGGCCGCGGCGAGCGCGAGGCGCTGACGCTGGCCGCCGGACAGGCGCCGCACGGTCGTGCGCCCGAACGACGCCAGCCCGAGACGCTCGGTGAGCTCGTCGAGCGAGCGTGGGTCGGCGTACATGCGCGCGACGTGCTCGAGCATCTGTGCCGCGGGGATCCCGGTGGGCAGGCCGCCGTCCTGCAGCATCACGCCGACGCGGGGGCGCAGTGCGGCGGCGTCCTCGTGCGGGTCGAGCCCGAGGACCCGCACCGCACCGCCGTCGGGCTTGCGCAGCCCTTCGCAGCACTCGATCGTCGTGGTCTTGCCGGCGCCGTTGGGGCCGAGGACCGCGGTCACGGCGCCAGGGCGGGCGACGAGGTCCAGGCCGTCGACGACGGCGCGGTCGCCGTACCGCTTGACGAGGCCGGTGACCTCGACGGCGTGCTCGACGAGTTCGGTTGCGGGCACGGTCGAGCAGTCTAGGTGGCCGCGGGCCCCTCGCGGTGGCGTGCCGCACGTCACGTGGGTCGGGCCCGGGCGAAGGCATGCCTTGCTTGCCAAGATGGAATTTGGCAACAACCATGTTTCCGAATGGTGTTCTGGGTTCCGCACGCGGTGCGTAGGGAGGTGAGATGAGCGACGTCCTGCACGAGGAGCGCGCCACGCAGGCGCCCCTGTCGGCGACCGCCCCGCCCGAGGACTCGAGCGACGCCAGCACGCGCCAGCGCGTGCTTCAGCTCGTCGCCGGCGAGGGGCCGATCACGGCAGCCGAGCTCGCCGCCTGCCTCGACCTGACTCCCGCGGCGATCCGGCGCCACCTCGGCGTCCTCGAGAGCACGGCGCAGATCACCGTCCACGACGGCTCGGGCGTCGGTCCGGTCCGCCGCGGCCGCCCCGCACGGCACTACGTCGTCACCCCGCAGGGCCAGACGGCGCTGTCGCACCGCTACGCGGAGATCGCCGCCCAGGCACTGCGGTTCCTGGCGGACACGGTCGGGCCGGACGCGGTCGAGACCTTCGCGACGCAGCGCGTCGCCGAGCTCGAGGCACGACTGGCACCCGCGCTGGACGGACTTCCCGAGGGCGACCTCGCCGCCCGCACCGAGGCGCTCGCACAGGCGCTCTCGGGCGACGGCTACGCCGCCACGGCCCGCACCGTCCCCGGCCGACGCGCGGTCCAGCTGTGCCAGGGCCACTGCCCGGTGCAGGAGATCGCCCACGAGTTCCCGCAGCTGTGCGAGGCGGAGGCACGAGCCTTCTCGCGCCTGCTCGGTGTCCACGTCCAGCGGCTCGCGACCCTCGCCGGCGGCGGCCACGTCTGCACGACGAACATCCCGGTGGCGGTCAGCCTGACCGCCCACCCCACGACCGTCACGACCCCCCCTGTGCTCGCCCCGGAAGGAACGAACGCATGAGCGCACCTACGCAGGACCCGGCACAGCCGATGACGCAGGACGAGGCCATCGCCTCGATCGGCAGCTACAACTACGGCTGGCACGACACGGACACCGCCGGCGCGACCGCGAGGCGTGGCCTGTCGGAGGACGTCGTGCGGGAGATCTCCCGGCTCAAGAACGAGCCGGAGTGGATGCTCAAGACGCGCCTGAAGTCGCTGCGGATGTTCGAGAAGAAGCCCATGCCCTGGTGGGGCGCGGACCTGTCGGGCATCGACTTCGACAACATCAAGTACTTCGTGCGGTCCACGGAGAAGCAGGCGACGAGCTGGGAAGAGCTGCCCGAGGACATCAAGAACACGTACGACCGCCTCGGCATCCCCGAGGCCGAGAAGCAGCGCCTCGTCGCCGGCGTCGCGGCGCAGTACGAGTCCGAGGTCGTGTACCACCAGATCCAGGAGTCGCTCGAGGAGCAGGGCGTCATCTTCCTCGACACCGACACGGGCCTGCGTGAGCACCCGGAGATCTTCGAGCAGTACTTCGGCTCGGTCATCCCGCCCGGCGACAACAAGTTCGCCTCGCTCAACACCGCGGTGTGGTCGGGCGGCTCGTTCGTCTACGTCCCGCCGGGCGTGCACGTCGAGATCCCGCTGCAGGCCTACTTCCGGATCAACACCGAGAACATGGGCCAGTTCGAGCGGACGCTGATCATCGCCGACGAGGGCTCGTACGTGCACTACGTCGAGGGCTGCACCGCGCCGGTGTACTCGTCGGACTCGTTGCACTCCGCGGTCGTCGAGATCATCGTCAAGAAGAACGCCCGCGTGCGGTACACGACGATCCAGAACTGGTCGAACAACGTGTACAACCTCGTGACCAAGCGGGCGACCGCGGCCGAGGGCGCGACCATGGAGTGGGTCGACGGCAACATCGGCTCCAAGGTCACCATGAAGTACCCGGCGATCTACCTCATGGGCGAGCACGCGCGCGGTGAGACGCTCTCGATCGCGTTCGCGGGCGAGGGCCAGCACCAGGACGCCGGCTCCAAGATGGTGCACGCCGCACCGCACACGTCGTCGTCGATCGTCTCGAAGTCGGTCGCGCGCGGCGGTGGGCGCACGTCGTACCGCGGCCTCGTGCAGATCCTCGAGGGGGCCTCGCACTCCGCGTCGAACGTGCTGTGCGACGCCCTGCTCGTCGACCAGATCTCCCGCTCGGACACCTACCCGTACGTCGACGTCCGCGAGGACGACGTGTCGATGGGCCACGAGGCCACGGTGTCCCGCGTGAGCGAGGACCAGCTGTTCTACCTCATGTCCCGAGGCATGCCGGAGACGGAAGCCATGGCGATGATCGTGCGCGGGTTCGTCGAGCCCATCGCACGCGAGCTGCCCATGGAGTACGCCCTCGAGCTCAACCGCCTCATCGAGCTGCAGATGGAAGGGGCCGTCGGCTGATGACGACCACCACGAACGAGTCGGGCCTGGCGACCGACCACTCCCGCGCGGTCGCGGACGGCGCGCACACGCACGGGGTGGGCGGTGTGCCGGAGGCCTCGCGCGCCGAGCGCAAGACGTCCTTCGACGTCGCGGACTTCGCCGTCCCCACCGGTCGCGAGGAGGAGTGGCGGTTCGCTCCCGTCGCCCGGCTCGCGCCGCTGTTCGCCGCGGACACCGACGGCGTGCTCGACGGGCACGGCGTCCTGACGACCGTCGTCGAGTCGCCCGAGGTCGCGGTCGAGATCGTCGACCGCGGCGACGCGCGTCTCGGTGTCGTCGGCAAGCCGGGGGACCGCGCGGCGGCCGTCGCGTGGGCCTCGGCGCCGCGTGCCACGCTCGTGACGATCCCGCAGGAGGCCGTGACGTCGAAGGTCACGTCGATCCGCATCGAGGGCGTCGAGGGCGCGGGCACGCAGGACGCGCCGCTCGAGCCGAGCGCCGCGCACCTCGTCGTGCGTGCGGAGGCGATGTCGCAGGGCACCGTGGTCATCGACCACGTCGGCCACGCCGCGCTCACCGAGACGGTCGAGATCGTCGCCGAGGACGGCGCGCACCTCACGGTCGTGTCCGTGCACGACTGGGCCGAGGGCTCCGTGCACGCCGCCTCGCACCGGCTCAAGGTCGGCCGTGACGCGACGGTCAAGCACATCGTCGTGACGCTCGGCGGCGACGTCGTGCGCGTGACGCCCGACGCGGAGTTCGCCGGCGAGGGCGGCTCGGTCACCATGCTCGGGTTGTACTTCGCGGACGCCGGGCAGCACCAGGAGCACCGCCTGTTCGTCGACCACGCGGTGCCGAGCTGCGTGAGCCGCGTGACCTACAAGGGCGCGCTGCAGGGTGCTGGAGCGCACACGGTGTGGGTCGGCGACGTGCTGATCCGGGCCGAGGCCGAGGGCACCGACACGTACGAGCTCAACCGCAACCTCGTCCTGACGGACGGGGCGCGCGCGGACTCCGTGCCGAACCTCGAGATCGAGACCGGCCTGATCGAGGGCGCGGGGCACGCGTCCGCGACGGGTCGGTTCGACGACGAGCAGCTCTTTTACCTGCGGGCACGGGGCATCCCCGAGCCCGACGCGCGTCGGCTCGTCGTGCGCGGGTTCTTCGCCGAGCTCGTGCACGAGATCGGCGTTCCCGAGATCGAGGAGCGCCTCATCGCCGCGATCGAGGACGAGCTCGAGAAGTCGATGTCCGTGCTCGACGGCGCGACCTCGCAGGCCGCACCCGATCGGGGTGTCGACGCGGTCGGTCAGCACGCATGACCGCACAGCTCGCCTGCTACGCGTCCGACGTGCCGACCGGCGGCACCCTGCGCGTCGAGCTCGAGGCGGAGACCGGGACCGTCGAGGTCGCGCTCGTGCGCGACGACGACGGTGAGCTGCACGCGATCAGCGACATCTGCTCGCACGGCGCGGTCTCGCTGTCCGACGGCGAGGTCGAGGGCTGCACGATCGAGTGCTGGCTGCACGGCTCGCGGTTCGACCTGCGCACCGGCAAGCCGCTCAGCCCGCCTGCCGTCACCCCCGTCCCCGTCTACCCGGTCACGCTGGACGGCGAGCGCGTGCTCGTCGACGTGGACCGGACCCTCTGACCTTCCACCGAGGAGCACACCCCGCATGACCACCCTGGAGATCCGCGACCTGCACGTCAGCGTCGAGACCAAGGAGGGCGCCAAGCCCATCCTGCGCGGCGTCGACCTGACCGTGAACAGCGGCGAGACGCACGCGATCATGGGCCCCAACGGCTCGGGCAAGTCCACGCTCGCGTACTCGCTCGCCGGCCACCCGAAGTACCAGATCACGAGCGGCACGGTCCTGCTCGACGGCGAGGACGTCCTGGCGATGTCGGTCGACGAGCGCGCCCGCGCCGGCATGTTCCTCGCGATGCAGTACCCGGTCGAGGTCCCCGGCGTGTCGGTGTCGAACTTCCTGCGCACCGCCAAGACGGCGATCGACGGCCAGGCGCCGCCGCTGCGCACGTGGGTCAAGGACGTCAAGACGGCCATGGCCGACCTGCGCATGGACTCCGCGTTCGCCGAGCGCTCGGTGAACGAGGGCTTCTCGGGCGGTGAGAAGAAGCGCCACGAGATCCTGCAGATGGAGCTCCTCAAGCCGCGCATCGCGATCCTCGACGAGACCGACTCGGGCCTCGACGTCGACGCGCTGCGCGTCGTCTCCGAGGGCGTCAACCGCGTGCGGGCCAACACCGACGTCGGTGTGCTGCTCATCACGCACTACACGCGCATCCTGCGCTACATCAAGCCCGACTTCGTGCACGTGTTCGTCGACGGGCGCATCGCGGAGGAGGGCGGCCCGGAGCTGGCCGAGCGCCTCGAGAACGAGGGCTACGACCGTTTCCTGGTCAACTCCTGACCCACTCCACCCGCGTGGGCGAGAGCCACGGCTCTCGCCCACGCGCAGCCGTCGAGGAATCGAGGGGAACGCCGTGAGCACCACCCTGGAGGCCGCCGAGCTGGCGGCCGTGCGGGCCGACTTCCCGCTGCTCGAGCGCACGCTGCGCGGCGGCAAGCCGCTCGTGTACCTCGACTCGGGAGCCACGTCGCAGAAGCCCGACGTGGTCCTCGACGCCGAGCAGGACTTCTACCTGCAGCGCAACGCCGCGGTGCACCGGGGCGCGCACCAGCTCGCCGAGGAGGCCACCGAGGCGTTCGAGGACGCGCGGGCGCGGGTCGCGTCGTTCGTCGGCGCCTCGGCGGGCGAGATCGTCTGGACGACGAACGCGACCGCGGGGATCAACCTCGTCGCGTACGCGATGTCGAACGCGAGCCTCGGGCGCGGGGGAGCGGCGGCGAGCCGCCTCGCGCTGGGCCCGGGCGACGAGATCGTCGTGACCGAGGTCGAGCACCACGCGAACCTCGTGCCGTGGCAGGAGCTCGCGGCGCGCACGGGCGCGACGCTGCGCTGGATCGGCGTGGCCGACGACGGACGCCTGCGGACCGACGAGCTCGCGACCGTCGTCACGGACCGCACGCGCGTCCTGGCGTTCACGCACGCGTCCAACGTGACCGGTGCGATCACGGACGTCGACGCGTTCGTCGCGCGTGCACGCGAGGTCGGTGCGCTCACGGTGCTCGACGCGTGCCAGTCCGTGCCGCACCTGCCGGTGGACCTGCACGCGCTCGGAGTGGACTTCGCGGCGTTCTCCGGCCACAAGATGTTCGCCCCGACGGGCGTCGGCGCGCTGTACGGGCGGCGCGAGCTGCTCGAGGCGATGCCGCCCGTCACGACCGGCGGGTCGATGGTCGAGGTCGTCACCATGACGGAGACGACGTACGCGCCGCCCCCGCAGCGGTTCGAGGCGGGCACCCAGATGGTCTCGCAGGCCGTGGCGATGGGCGCGGCCGCGACGTACCTGGCGGACCTCGGCATGGACGCGGTCGCGGCGCACGAGGCCCACCTCGCCCGTCTGCTGCTCGACGCGGTCGCGTCCGTCCCGGGCGTGCGCGTGATCGGCCCGACCGACACGCGCGACCGCCTCGCGACCGTCTCGTTCGTCGTCGACGGCGTGCACGCGCACGACGTCGGCCAGGTGCTCGACGACGCGGGCGTCGCGGTGCGCGTCGGTCACCACTGCGCGCAGCCGCTGCACCGTCGGTTCGGCGTCGCGGCGACCGCGCGCGCCTCGGCCGCCGTGTACACGACTGACGAGGAGATCGCGGTGTTCCGGGAAGCACTGGCAGGGGTCCGGACGTTCTTCGGGTTGACGGACGACCGCGAAGGAGTCGCATGAGCAGCTCGATGGAGCAGCTGTACCAGCAGGTGATCCTGGACCACGCCAAGTACCCGCACGGCCGGGGCCTCGGGGACGCGGTGACGGGCGCGCACACCGCGCAGTCGCACCAGGTGAACCCGACGTGCGGCGACGAGGTCACGCTGCAGGTCGACGTCGACGACGCCGGCGTCGTGCGGGGCGTGCGCTGGGACGGCCAGGGCTGCTCGATCTCGCAGGCATCGGTCTCCGTGCTGCACGACCTCGTCGTGGACCAGCCGCTGACGACGGTCGACCGGCTCGCGGGCTCGTTCCGCGACCTCATGCAGTCCAAGGGCCAGGGCCTGGACGACGAGGACGCCGAGGAGGCCCTCGGCGACGCGGCGGCCTTCACGGGCGTCGGCAAGTTCTCGGCGCGCGTCAAGTGCGCCCTGCTCGGCTGGGTCGCGTTGAACGACGCGCTCATCAAGACCGGTGCGACCCGCACCGAGAGGGAGGACGCATGAGCACCCCCACCACACCGCCGGCCACGACGCCGTCGAGCCCGTCGCCCACGACGGTCGCCGACGTCGAGGAGGCCATGCGTGACGTCATCGACCCCGAGCTCGGCATCAACGTCGTCGACCTGGGACTCGTGTACGGCGTCTCGCTCGAGCAGAACACCGCGGTGATCGACATGACGCTCACGTCGGCGGCGTGCCCGCTGACGGACGTCATCGAGGACCAGTCGGCGCAGGCGCTCGACGGGATCGTCGACGGCTTCCGGATCAACTGGGTCTGGATGCCGCCGTGGGGCCCGGAGAAGATCACGTCCGACGGTCGCGAGCAGATGCGGGCCTTGGGCTTCAACATCTGAGCACCCGGGTCGACGAGGGCGCGGCGCAGGGATGCGGCCGCGCCCTTCGTCGTCTCCGCGCGCCTCGTCCCAGTTCAGCTCAGCACAGGGTGACTCAGCGCAGCCCGACGCAGTCCGACGCCCAGAACGGGTCGGGGTACACCAGCCGCCCGGTCATCCACGGCTCGTGCGTGGGCAGGACGGCGACCTGGAACGCCGGCGCCGGGATCCGCTCGGACGGCGAGCTGAATCCCAGCGGCCCCGCGGCCGCGAAGCCGCGGGTCGAGTAGAAGCGCGGGTCTCCCTCCAGGAAGAGCAGCGGCCACCCCGCCGTGGACCCGTGCGTCCGGGCAGCGACCAGCAGCGCGGTCCCGACGCCGCGGCGCTGTGCGTGCGGCGCGACCGCGAGCGGGCTGAGCACGAGGACCTCGACCAGACGGTCCGGCGCGTCGAGCCACGCGCGTGTGAGGAGCGTGTGACCCACGACGTCGTCGCGCTCGCGTGCGACCAGCGACAGCCCGGGCACGAACGCCGACGAGTCGCGCAGGGCGTCGAGGAGACCGGCCACGCGGTCCCCGTCGTCGCCGAACGCTGCCCGGACGACCCGGCGCACGGCCGGGACCTCCGCCGACGACTCGGGTGCCACGACGACGCTCACGCCACGCACGGTGGCACCGGACGGCCAGGCCGCGCCAGCGAATTGGCGCGCCGCTGCGGCGAACCGCCGTCGCGCAGCGGACTCGCCGCACCGGCTTGTCAGACGGATCCGCCCAGGACCCAGGCGCGGCCGGGTCTCGGCTCTCAGCGGTAGCTGGGGCGCAGGCGGACGCGGGGCTGGTGCTTGGCCGACTCCTTGGAGATCTCGACGATGCTCGCGCGCGACGCGACGAAGTCGCTGAACGACGAGTAGCCCAGCGGCCGCTCGACGAACGCCGGGTCGAGGCGCATCATCTGGTTCTTGACCTCGCCGTACGACAGCCACGGCTCGTCGTCCTTCTTGGCGTGGATGAGGCGCATGGCCCGCATGAGGAGCTGGGTGGCGCGCCGCTGAGCGGCGCGGTCCCCGGCGGGAGCCGGAGCGTCGTTCGCGGTGACCTGCCCAGCTGTCGAACCCGCGCGTTCCGGCGCGTCGTCGGTGGTCGCGGGCGCCACGGGGGGCGCGTCGTCCGCGTCGTCGTCCTCGGGGGTGGTGCTCGTGTCGAGCAGGGCGTCGTAGTCGGCGAACTCGTCGCACGCGGACATGAGCGAGCGGCTCGTCGAGCCCGCGACGCCGACGCCGATCACGGTGCGGCCCAGGCGCTTGGCACGTTGCGCGAGAGCGATGTAGTCCGAGTCGCCCGCGACGATCACGACGTGCGTCACGTCCACGAGCCGGAACAGGTCCTCGATGACGTCGACGGCGAGGCGGATGTCCGCGCCGTTCTTCATGCGCGGGCCCACGGGGAACAGCTGGGTGAGGTCGACGGCCCGGTCGATGAGCTGCTGGTGGTAGCCGGCGTTGACCGGCTGGGACCAGTCCGCGTACGCGCGGCTCACGACGACCCGGCCGAACGACGACGCGTAGTCGATGATCGCGTCGACGTCGACGCGTGCGGTGCGCAGCTTCGTCGGGACGTCGCCGTCGGCGTCGAGGCGGTACTTGCGCGCGTCGTCGGACTGGAAGGCGCCGCGCCGGTGGACCTGGTCGTAGCGGGAGATCACGATGTTGTCGAAGTCGATGTAGACCGCGACGCGGGCAGCGCTCTCGTCGGTGCTCATGGGGCGAGTCTGCCGGACGTCAGAGGGTGCGAGCGGCGAACGTGTCGCACGCCGCGAGGTCGCGCTGCTCGTAGCCGGTCGTGAACCACCGCTGCCGCTGCTCGCTCGACCCGTGCGTCCAGGAGTCCGGGTTGACGTTCGTGCCGGACTGCTCCTGGATGTGGTCGTCGCCGACGGCCGCGGCCGCGTCGAGCGCCTGCGCGAGCTCGGCGGCCGAGATGGGCTCGAGGTAGGTCACGCCCGTGTCGGGGTCCTTCGTCGTCGCCGCGTTGCCGGCCCACATGCCCGCGTAGCAGTCCGCCTGCAGCTCGACGCGCACCGAGTCCGACTCGGCACCCGAGCCACCGCGGTCGGCCTGGCCGAACACCCCGGTGACGTTCTGGATGTGGTGGCCGTACTCGTGCGCGTAGACGTACATCTCCGCGAGCGGCCCGCCCTCGGCGCCGAACCGGCTGGTCAGCTCGTCGAAGAAGCCGAGGTCGAGGTAGATGGTCTGGTCGCCGGGGCAGTAGAACGGGCCCGAGGCCGACGACGCCTGACCGCATGCCGTCGAGACCGCTGAGGTGAACTCCACGGCCTCGGGGATGGTGGCGCTCGCGTCGGACATCGTCGAGGACCAGTAGGTGTCGAGCGAGTCGAGCGTCGCCGACAGTCGGCAGGCGCGGTCGGTGTTCGCCTGCTCGGCCGTGCACGCGCCGATGGTCGAGTCGTTCCCGGGCTCGCCGCCGCCGCCGAGCAGCGCCCCGGGGTCGACGTTGCCGCCGGACAGCAGCGTGATCGCCAGGATCACGAGGAGCCCGAGGCCGCCGACGCCGCCGCCGATCGCCATGCCCCTGCCTGCGCCCGAGCGCCGCGACTGCACGCGCCCGCCGCCGAAGCTGCCACCCTCCTGGAACGTCACGACCAGGACGTTAGTCGTCGTCGCCGCCCCGCGCGCGTCCAGCGGAGGGGGCGTCCTCACCCAGCCCGCGGGCGGCGAGAGCCTCGCCCGTCGCCCGCGCGTGACCGACCATGCGGACGGCTGCCGGGACGACGAGCGCGCGCGGCGAGCGGTCCAGGCCGCGGGCGCGCGCAGCGTCTCGCGACTCGAGGGTGGCCTGCACGAGCACGGGCACGGAGCGCAGCATGAGGCTCACCGCGAGCGCGACCGTCTCCGGGGACAGCCCCACGTGGCGCAGCGGTCGGGCGGCGCGGCGCAGGGTGTCGAGCAGGTCGTCGGCGCGCGTGGTCGCGGTGACGACCGTCGCCAGCAGGACGAGGGCGAGCAGGTCGGCCGCGGTCTCGAAGCCGACCTGCCACCCGCGTGCCCAGGTCTGGTACACGCCGACGACGAGCGCGACGATCGCGAAGCCGACGAGCCCGCGCCGGGTGCGGTGCCACTGCAGGCCGGCGACGAGGTGCGCCGTGACCGCCACGCCGAGCGCCACGGCCGCGCTGAGCGGACCGCGCACGAGCACGACGGCGGTGCCCGCGGCGGCCAGGGCGAGGAGCTTCGCGGCCGCCGGCGCGCGGTGCAGGGGCGACGTGCCCGGCTGGTGCAGGCCGAGCGGGCCGGACCACGCCGGACGCAGCGGGGTACCGGGCAGCGCGGGACCGACCGGCACGGGACACATCGGCGCAGCGGCGGAACCGCCTGGCGCACCGGCGGTCGGGTCTGTGCTCATCGTCGGGCGGCCGTCCGCATGAGGGCCTCGTACGCGGCGACGGTCGGCTCCGGCGCGCCGTCGTGGACGACCGACCCGTCGTCGACGACGAGCACGCGGTCGGCCCGGCGCGCGGCGTCGAGGTCGTGCGTCACGACGACGACCTGCTGCGGCAGGCTCGCGAGCAGGTCGTCGACCACGGCGCGCCAGCGCAGGTCGAGCAGCGTCGTCGGCTCGTCGCAGACCAGCACGTCGGGCTCGGTCGCGAGCACGCTCGTCAGTGCGAGGAGCTGACGCTGCCCGCCGGACAGCGCGTGCACGGGCAGGTCCGCGCGGTCGGCGAGGCCGACCCGGGCGAGCGCCGCGCGCGCCAGCTCCTCACGTGCGGCGGCGTCCCGCACGGTGCGCCGCAGCGAGAGCGCGACGTCCTCGACGGGCGTCGGCATGACGAGCTGCGCGTCCGGGTCCGTGAAGACGAACCCGACGCGGCGCCGGACCGCGGGTCCGTCCTTCGCGGTGTCCAGGCCGCCGATCACGACGGACCCGGCCGACGGCAGGACCAGTCCGTTGAGCAGCCGCGCGAGGGTCGACTTGCCGGACCCGTTCGCGCCGACGACCGCGACCCTGCGCTCGGCGATCGTGAGGGAGACCGGGCCCAGCAGTCGCGTCACGGTGTCCGGACCGCCCGACGGGTCGGGGGTCCAGGCCGTGACCAGCGCCTGATGCAGCTCGATCATCAGCGACGCCGGCGCAGCAGGTCCGGGTAGTGCGCGAACACCGCCGTCGCGACGCCGGCGGCGAGCAGGTTCTTCACGACGTCGCCCGGGAAGTACACGGCGCCCCACCCGAACGCCTCGGACACGTCCACGTGGAAGTACCGAGCCATGCCCACGATGCCGGCGGGGTGGATGGTCAGTGCGGTGCCGATCACGCCGCTCGCGACCAGGACGAGGTACCGCGCCTGACCGGTCGCGGTGCGCGCCGCCCCGGCGAGCCAGCCGGCGAGCGCGGCGGCGAACGGGAACGCCACGAGGTAGCCGGCGCTCGGGCCCGCCAGGACTGCCAGCCCGCTCGCGCCGCCGGAGAACACGGGGACGCCCGCGAGACCCACGGCGAGGTACAGGAGCACCGCGAGGGTGCCGCGGCGCCAGCCCAGGACGAGCCCCGCGAGGACCACGCCGAACGTCTGCAGCGTGACGGGCACGCCGGTACCGGTGGGGATCCCCGGGATGATCGCGCACACCGCCAGGAACGCAGCGAACGTCGCGACGAGCGCCAGGTCGGTCGCGACGGTGCTCGGACGCTCGACAGGGGCGGGCAGAGCGGCGTCGAGCACCGCGGCAGGGTCGTTCAGGGGGTCGGGCGCTGCGAGATGCGTCACGGCGTCGTCGGGCCGCGCGGCGTCGGTCGTCTGCGTCGGGCCGGTGGCCCCGGGGGCGGTCAGGATGTCGTGCTCGCGTGCGTCGGCCACGGGTGTTGCTCCCTCGGGTCGGCTTGCTCGGCTGTCGTCGATCGGGCTCGACGGGCCCGTCGCGCTGGGACGGACCCTCCTCGCGCGTGCGCGCCGGGGCCTCCGTCGGAAATAGCGGCAGGTCGTCACGCTAGCGGTCGTTAAGATTGTTGGCGTTTGTGCGCCCGCCCAACACGTGAGCGGGCTTTCCGGAGGAAACCACCACGTGATCACCGCTCATGGCGTCGGCCTGCGCATCGGCGCACGCGAGCTTCTTGCCGAGACCTCGTTCCGGATCGCCGCCGGCGACCGGATCGGCCTCGTCGGTCGCAACGGCGCCGGCAAGACGACCCTCACCAAGACTCTCGCCGGCCAGTCGCAGCCGACGAGCGGCTCGATCACGCGTGGAGAGGTCGGCTACCTGCCGCAGGACCCGGCCACGGGCGACCTCGAGATGCTCGCCCTCGACCGGGTGCTGTCCGCGCGCGGCCTGGACGAGATCGTGCGCAACATGCGCGCGACCGAGGTCGTCATGGCCGAGGGCGACGACGCCGCGCGCGAGAAGGCGATGGCGCGCTACACCAAGCTCGAGGCACGCTTCACCGCCGCGGGCGGCTACGCCGCCGAGTCCGAGGCGCACCGCATCACCGCGAACCTCGGCCTCGACGACCGCGTGCTGTCCCAGACGCTCGGCACGTTGTCGGGCGGTCAGCGCCGCCGCGTCGAGCTCGCCCGGATCCTGTTCTCGGGCGTCGAGACGCTGCTGCTCGACGAGCCGACCAACCACCTGGACGCCGACTCGATCGCCTGGCTGCGCGACTACCTCAAGGCGTACTCGGGCGGCTTCGTCGTGATCTCCCACGACGCCGAGCTGCTGCGCGCGACCGTCAACAAGGTGTTCCACCTCGACGCGAACCGCGCCGCGCTCGACCAGTACAACCTCGGCTGGGACGCCTACCTGCTGCAGCGCGAGACCGACGAGAAGCGCCGCCGCCGCGAGCGCGCGAACGCCGAGAAGAAGGCCGCGGTCCTCCTGGCGCAGGCCGACAAGATGCGCGCGAAGGCCACGAAGGCGGTCGCCGCGCAGAACATGGCGCGTCGCGCCGAGAAGATGCTGTCGGGACTCGAGGAGGCCCGCGTGAGCGACAAGGTCGCGCGGCTGCGGTTCCCTGACCCCGCGCCGTGCGGCCGCACGCCGCTCACGGCGTCCGACCTGTCGAAGTCCTACGGCTCGCAGGAGGTCTTCACGGGAGTCGACCTCGCGATCGACCGCGGTTCGCGAGTCGTCGTGCTGGGCCTCAACGGCGCGGGCAAGACGACGCTGCTGCGGCTGCTGTCGGGCCTCGAGAAGGCCGACACCGGTGAGGTGCACCCGGGGCACGGGCTCAAGCTCGGCTACTACGCGCAGGAGCACGAGACGCTCGACCTGACGCGCACCGTGGTGGAGAACCTGCGGTCGGCCGCACCGGACCTGACCGACACCCAGGTGCGCTCGGTGCTCGGCTCGTTCCTGTTCTCGGGTGACGACGCGGACAAGCCTGCGCGTGTGCTGTCGGGCGGTGAGAAGACGCGTCTCGCGCTCGCGGCCCTCGTCGTGTCGTCGGCCAACGTGCTGCTGCTCGACGAGCCGACCAACAACCTCGACCCGGCCAGCCGCGAGGAGATCCTTGCCGCGCTGCGCGGCTACAAGGGCGCGGTCGTCCTGGTCAGCCACGACGAGGGCGCGGTCGCGGCGCTCGACCCCGAGCGCGTGCTGCTGCTCCCGGACGGCGACGAGGACCTCTGGAACGCCGACTACCTGGACCTGATCACGCTCGCCTGACCCGGCGCCCGCCCGGCCTCGGACGCCCGCGCGGGCCGTTGTCAGGTGCTGGTGCGCGTGGGCTCGTCGGGCACCTGGGCGTCGACCAGCGCGTCCTCCTCGGCCTCCGCGCGGCCCTCGCGGCGCCGCGGGCGCGCGGGCCGGCCGGGGCTCGGCGCGCCGGGCTCGTGGGGTGCGCCGGGCTCGGGCGGCGCGCCGGTCCCGTCGCGCTCCTCGGTCACCTCACGGCGCGCGAGCCACACGAAGCCGACGAAGCCGCCCAGCGCGAACACCCACCACTGGAACGCGTACGACAGGTGCGAGCCCGGGTCGAGGTCGGGCGCGGGCAGCGCACCGAGGGACGTCGTCGCGGCCGGGTCCTCGCTCACGAGCTGGCCGTACGCGCGGACGAACGGCGTCGCGTCCTCGACGCCGGCGGCGGCGAGCACCTGCTCGGGCGCCAGGGCCTGCACCGAGCCGGCGGGCGCCCCACGTGTCGACGGGCTCTCGGCCGGGCGCAGCCGCACGACGAGGCGGACGTCGCCCGCGGGAGGCTCCGGGACGTCGACGGCCGCGCTCGCGTCGGCGCCGGTCGGCACCCAGCCGCGGTCGACGACGAGCACGTCGCCGGTCGACGCGACCTCGAACGGCACGAGCACGTGGTAGGCCGGTGCGCCGTCGACGGGACGGTTGCGCAGCAGCACGGTCGCTCCGGGCAGGTACCGGCCGTCGGTCACGACCTGACGCCACTCGTCGGGCCCGGCGAGCGCGGCGGACGGCTCCGGGACGACCTCGGCCAGCGGGACGGGCGTCGCGTCGTAGTTGCGCTCGACCGTGGCGATCTGGGCGTCGCGCCACTCGTGGCGGTGCCACTGCCAGCGCCCCAGGAACGTGCACACGATCGCGAGGACGACGCCGACGAGCACCAGGCCGACGGCGCGCCGCCGGGCAGGCGTCACGTCCCGTCCGCCGCGACGAGCTCCGTCACGGGGACGGTGTCCTTGAGGAAGCCGCGCACGTCGAGGAACTGCGTGAGGTGCTCGCGGTGGTCGTCGCACGCGAGCCACACCTTGCGCCGGTCGGACGTGTGCAGCTTGGGGTTGTTCCACAGCAGGCCCCAGGTCGCGTCCCGGCGGCAGCCGCGCGCGCTGCAGATCGGGTCGTCCACCGGGTCGGGCACGGGCAGGGTCACGGCTGGCCTCCGTCGCCGGCAGGGGGGTGGTTCTCGAGCTGGGAGTGCGTGGTGCCGGGGCCGATCTCGCGCGGGTCGACGAACGGCTCCATCTCGTCGCGTCGCTCGCGTCCCGCGTTGGCGAAGATCACCGCCACGTAGGGGAGCACGACCGCGGCGGCGATGAGGATCAGCGACCCCCACATCGGGACGTGCGACCACGTGACGATCGCCGCGAGGAAGCACACGAGGCGGACGCCCATCTGCACGAGGTAGCGCCGCTGGCGCCGCGCGACGTCCTGCGCGAGCGGCTCGGGCGCAGCGGTGATGCTGTGCACCTCGGGCTCGTGACGTCGTGTCCTCACCCCCCGATCGTACGTTCCCGCCACCGGGTGAACGGCGGCCGCCCGGGTTGTGGGCCTCCCACAACCGAGGCGCGACAACCTGTGCCGTGCCGGTGCCCCGACGAGCGCGCCGGCTCGGATAGCGTCGTGTCTCGTGCCTGAGACTTCCGACAACTCCAGCGTCCAGCCGCGCGTCGTCCTCGTGACCGGCGCGAACCGCGGCATCGGGCGAGCGATCGCCGAGCGGTTCGTCGCCGCGGGGGACAGGGTCGCGACGATCTACCGCTCCGGCGAGCTTCCCGAGGGCGTCTTCGGCGTCGTCGGCGACATGCGTGACACGGCCTCGGTCGACGCCGCGTTCACCGCCGTCGAGGCCGAGCTCGGCCCGGTCGAGGTGCTCGTCGCGAACGCGGGCGTGACCCGCGACCAGCTCCTCATGCGGATGACCGACGAGGAGTTCGACGAGGTGCTCGACGTCAACCTCAAGGGCGCCTTCCGCTGCGCCCGGCGGGCCGCCAAGGGCATGATCCGGCTGCGTCGTGGGCGCATCGTGCTCATCTCGTCGGTCGTCGGGCTGTACGGCGGCGCCGGGCAGGTCAACTACGCGGCGTCGAAGTCGGCGCTCGTGGGCGTGGCCCGCTCGATCACGCGTGAGCTCGGTGGTCGCGGCATCACCGCGAACGTCGTCGCGCCCGGGTTCATCGACACCGACATGACGCGCGCGCTCCCCGACGCCACGCAGGCGTCCTACAAGGCCGCGATCCCCGCAGGGCGCTTCGCGCAGCCCGACGAGGTCGCCGCCGCCGTCGAGTTCCTCGCCTCGCCCGCTGCCGCGTACATCAGCGGCGCCGTGCTGCCGGTCGACGGCGGCCTCGGCATGGGCCACTGACCCTCCAGAACCCTCCAGGAAGAGAGACCACCATGGGCCTGCTCACCGGCAAGAAGCTCCTCGTCACCGGCGTCCTCACGGACGGCTCGATCGCGTTCCACGTCGCGCGCCTCGCGCAGGAGGAGGGCGCCCAGGTCGTGCTCACCTCGTTCGGGCGTCAGTTCCGCCTCACGCAGGTGATCGCCCGCCGGCTGCCCGTCGAGGCGCCGGTCATCCAGCTCGACGTCACCGACGCCGACGACCTCGCCGCGCTGGCCGACCGTGTGCGTGAGGCGGGCTTCGACTCGCTCGACGGCGTGGTGCACTCGATCGGGTTCGCACCGCAGTCCGTGATGGGCGGCAACTTCCTCGCGGGCGAGTGGGCCGACGTGGCCACCGCGCTCGAGGTCTCCGCGTACTCGCTCAAGTCGCTCGCCGTGGCGGCGCAGCCGCTGCTCACCGGCGGCGGCTCGATCGTCGGCCTGACGTTCGACGCGAAGTTCGCCTGGCCCGTGTACGACTGGATGGGCGTGGCCAAGGCCGCGTTCGAGTCGACGTCGCGCTACCTGGCCCGCGACCTCGGCCCGTCGGGCGTGCGCGTCAACCTGGTCTCCGCCGGCCCGATCCGTACCACGGCCGCCAAGTCCATCCCGGGCTTCGAGGCGATGGAGGCCAACTGGAGCACGCGGGCGCCGCTCGGCTGGGACGTCACCGACCCCGAGCCCACGGCGCGCGCCGTCGCGGCCCTGCTCTCCGACTGGTTCCCGGCGACCACGGGCGAGATCGTGCACGTCGACGGCGGCGTGCACGCGATGGGTCAGTAACGCCAGGAACAGGACCTTCGGACGATTCAGGTCGGGCTGCCACCTGCCGATGGGCAGGGGAGGCAGCCCGACCCGACCGGAGGAGTGACGTGAACCCACGCGCGCACGATGCGGCAGAGCTCATCGAGAAGGCAGCGCGGGCGCTGTTCGAGCGACGGGCCGAGCACACCGGTCTGCGGTTCGACGCCCTGCCGATCTGGGCGGTGTGGGTCCGGGAGAGCTATCTCGCCGACGCGCGTGCGGCGCTCGAGGCCGCGGGCGTGATCCCTGCGCCGGCCACGCCGCAGCGCAGCGCCGGCGACCGGTACCAGCGGCTCGCCGACGCGGCGCTGCGCACGGCACCCGTGGCCGCGAACGGCCGCGCGGTCGACCGGGTGCCGTCGCCGCGGACCCAGGAGCTCGAGGCGCTGCTGCTGCCGCCCGGTGACGTCGCGGCCCTGGGCCACAACGCCGTGGCGCGCTCGCTCGACTGGAAGCCGGTCGAGCTCGAGTGGAACCCGCCCGCGTCCGCCCGCTGACAGATCGACCTGCTCGCCCTGCGCCGCCCGGCGATCGTCGGGGCGCTGGCGCCTTGGTCCGTCGGCCAGCACAGTGGCACGCTGGGCCCGTGACGACGACCCGACGCCTCGTGCTGCTGCGGCACGCCAAGGCCGAGCACCCCGCCGGGCTGCCTGACCACTCCCGACCGCTCGCGCTCGCCGGCCGACGGCAGGCGCCGCTGGTCGGGGCAGCGATGACCGAGGCCGGCATCGCTCCTGATCTCGTGTGGTGCTCCTCGAGCGTCCGGACACGTCAGACGTGGGAGCTGGTGCGCGGGTCACTCGGCGCGCAGCCCGAGGTCGAGTATCTCGACGAGGTCTACGACGCGGGCGTGCAGTCGCTGCTCGCGCTGCTCGCGACCGCCCCGGAGGACGCCCGCACGCTCGTCGTCGTGGGGCACGAGCCGACCATGTCCCACGCGGCGGCGACGCTCGCGGGGCCCGACTCCGACCCCGCTGCCGTGGCTCGCGTGCAGGTGGGTGTGCCGACGGCGTCCTGGTCGTGGCTCGAGCTGGACGGTTCCTGGTCCGCGGTCGAGCCGCGCGTCGCGCGCCTGGTGCGGCTGGTCACCCCGGGCTGAGCGGGCCAGGCGCAGGGGCTCGGCCCCGGGATCAGCGCGCGGGTCAGCGCAGGAACGGGGCGAGCGCGAGCGCGGCGTCAAGGCGGTCGGTGATGGTCGCGTCGGCCTGTGCCGCCACGACGGGCTTGGCGTTGAACGCGATGCCGAAGCCAGCGGTCGCGAGCATGTCGAGGTCGTTCGCGCCGTCGCCGATGGCCACCGTCGCCGCCAGGTCGGCCCCCACCGTGGCCGCGTAGTCGCGCAGCGCCACCGCCTTGGCCGCACGGTCGATCACGGGTCCGGTGACGCGTCCCGTGAGCCGGCCGTCGGCGACCTCGAGCGCGTTGGCGCGGTAGAGCGTGATACCGAGCGAGGCGGCCAACGGGGCGACGAGCTCGACGAAGCCCCCTGAGACGAGGCCCACGTACCAGCCGCGCGACTGCACCTCTCCGACGAGCTCGCGCGCACCGGCGGACAGCTCCATCCGCTCCCGGACGGCGTCGAACACCGCGACGTCGAGGCCCGCGAGGGTCGCGACGCGCTCGTGCAGCGAGGTCGCGAACTCGATCTCGCCGCGCATCGCGCGCTCGGTGATCTCGGCGACGAGGTCGAGTGATCCCGCGTGCGCGGCGAGCATCTCGATCACCTCGCCCGTGATGAGCGTGGAGTCGACGTCCATGACGAGCAGGCGGGCGGTCACGGCGTGCAGGGTAGCGAGATCGCGGCGTCGCGATCTCGCCCGTCCATGTCGGTCTCCCCGCGTCCCCGGCGCGCCGCCGCGGTCGGCTCAGTCCGTGATGATCGTGCCCTTGGGGACCACGGTGAGGCCCGACTCGGTCACGGTGAAGCCGCGCGCCAGGTCGTGCTCGTGGTCGAGCCCGATGCGTGCGCGCTCCGGCACGATCACGTTCTTGTCCAGGATCGAGCGGTGCACCTGCGCGTACCGGCTCACCTGCACACCGTCCATCAGCACCGAGTCGGTGACCTGCGCCCACGAGTGCAGCCGCACGCCGGGGGACAGCACCGAGCCGGAGACCGTGGCGCCGGAGACGACCACGCCGGGGGAGACGATCGAGTCCGCGGCGTGGCCGAGGCGACCCGCACCCGCGTGCACGAACTTCGCCGGCGGCAGGCCCGTGTAGCCCGTCAGGAGCGGCCACTCGTCGTTGTAGAGGTTGAACACCGGCTCGATCGCGATGAGGTCGATGTTCGCCTCGTAGTACGCGTCGAGCGTCCCGACGTCGCGCCAGTAGTCGCGGTCGCGCGGCGTCGAGCCCGGCACGTCGTTGCGGATGAAGTCGTAGACGGCCGCGGTGCCGCGCTCGACGAACGCGGGGACGATGTCGCCGCCCATGTCGTGGCGGCTGTTGACGTTCTCGGCGTCCTCGGTCACGGCCTGGATCAGCGCGTCGGCGTCGATCACGTAGTTGCCCATCGAGGCCAGGACCTCGTGCGGGGAGTCGGCCAGGCCGATCGCGTCCTTGGGCTTCTCGCGGAACGCGCGGATGAGGGTCGGGTCGCTCGCGTCGGTCTCGATGACGCCGAACTGGTCCGCCTCGGCGAGCGGCTGGCGGATGCCCGCGACGGTGAGCTCGGCGCCCGACTCGATGTGCGCCTGCACCATCTGGGAGAAGTCCATGCGGTACACGTGGTCGGCGCCGACCACGACGACGATGTCGGGGCGCTCGTCGTCGATGATGTTCAGGCACTGGTAGATCGCGTCGGCGCTGCCGAGGTACCAGTGCTTGCCGACCCGCTGCTGCGCGGGGACGGCGGCGACGTAGTTGCCCAGCAGCGGCGACATGCGCCAGGTCTTGGACACGTGCCGGTCCAGGCTGTGGGACTTGTACTGCGTCAGCACGATCACGTGCAGGTAGTGCGAGTTGATGACGTTCGACAAGGCGAAGTCGACGAGCCGGTAGATGCCGCCGAACGGGACGGCCGGCTTGGCCCGATGGGTCGTCAGGGGCATGAGTCGCTTGCCCTCGCCACCTGCGAGGACGATGGCCAGGACGCGCGGTTGTGCCATGCCCTGACCCTAGGCCCGCCGGGCGTCGCGAGCGAGGTCACTGCGCATCGAGGCGCTAGCGTGTCGCGCATCACGGTCCACCGGGTCCGTACCAGCCAGCGTCCACGGAGGTCGTCAGTGCGCGTCGACATGCTCACCCGGGAGTACCCGCCTCACGTCTACGGGGGTGCGGGTGTCCACGTGGCGGAGCTCGCCGCGGTGCTCCGCAGCTCGATCGACGTGCGCGTGCACTGCTTCGAGGGCGCGCGCGACGAGCCGGGCGTGCGGGGCTACGACGTCCCCGCCGAGCTCGTCGGGAGCAACGCCGCGCTGCAGACGCTCGGGGTGGACCTCGAGATCGTCGCGGGGGTGGGGGCGTCCGACGACGGTCCGCGCACCGACCTCGTGCACTCGCACACCTGGTACGCCAACCTCGCCGGCCACCTGGCGGGTCTGCTGCACGGCGTGCCGCACGTGCTCACCGCGCACAGCCTCGAGCCGCTGCGGCCGTGGAAGGCCGAGCAGCTCGGCGGCGGGTACGCGCTGTCGAGCTGGGTCGAGCGCACCGCGTACGAGGCGGCGGCGGCCGTGATCGCGGTGTCCGGGGGCATGCGTGAGGACATCCTGCGCAGCTACCCGGCGGTCGACCCCGCGCGCGTGCACGTCGTGCACAACGGCATCGACCTCGAGGGCTGGCGCCGCCCGACCGACGACGAGTCGCTCGCCGCGGCGGACCGCACGGTGCGGTCGCTGGGCATCGACCCGACCAGGCCGGCGGTCGTCTTCGTCGGCCGCATCACGCGGCAGAAGGGGCTGCCCTACCTGCTGCGCGCGGCCGAGTCGCTGCCCGCCGACGTGCAGCTCGTGCTGTGCGCGGGTGCGCCCGACACCCCCGAGATCGCGGCCGAGGTCGCGGGTCTCGTCGACCGGCTGCGCGAGCAGCGCTCCGGCGTGGTCTGGATCGAGCAGATGCTCCCGCGGCCTGATCTCGTCGCGGTCCTCGCGAGCTCGACCGTGTTCGTCTGCCCGTCCGTCTACGAGCCGCTCGGGATCGTCAACCTCGAGGCGATGGCCGTCGGGCTGCCCGTGGTCGGCACCGCGACCGGCGGCATCCCCGAGGTCGTCGACGACGGGGTGACCGGCTGGTTGGTGCCCATCGACCAGGTGCAGGACGGCACCGGCACGCCGCGCGACCCCGACCGGTTCGTCGCCGACCTGGCGGCAGCGCTCGTCGAGGCCGTCTCCGACCCGGACCGTGCCGCGCACTGGGGCGTGGCCGCACGGCGCCGCGTCGAGGACCACTTCTCCTGGGCGGCCGTGGCGCAGGAGACGCTGCGCGTCTACCGGGGCGTGCTGGGCTGAGCCAGCGGGCCTGCGAGCGTCGCGGCGGCCAGGGCCCGCCGCGCGAGCCGG
The DNA here is from genome assembly GCF_006538725.1 of Cellulomonas gelida. Lineage (GTDB taxonomy): Bacteria > Actinomycetota > Actinomycetes > Actinomycetales > Cellulomonadaceae > Cellulomonas > Cellulomonas gelida. Next base: position 215,316 of record NZ_BJLQ01000002.1, on the reverse strand, counting down.
TCGACGTCGCGCAGCGCGGCAGTGCGCTGGTCGGCCTGCCACAGGTTGACCGCGCCGCCGTCGTCGCGCGCGGCGAGGTCGACGATCGCCCGCAGGCGGGCCGCGCTCGCGAGCACCCGGCCGCGGTGCGCGTCCACGCGGTCCGGCAGGCGCCAGGTGGGCAGCGCGGCGTCGCGCAGCGCGACGACCTGCGCCGCGTGCTCGTCGTCCCAGTGCGCGACGTCGAGCCGCACGAGGGCCTCGGTCACGTCCGCGAGCCCGCGGCGCAGCCCGCGGTCGGCGTCCTCGAGCGAGCCGAGCGCCTGGACCGGAAGCAACCAGTCCGGGACGACCGTGCGGTGCCACGTCACCAGGTGGCCGGGCTCCAGCGCGGAGCCGAACGCCTCCACCTCCGGCACGAGCGCGTACGCGGCACCACCGATGCGCAGCAGGACGAGCTCGCGCGCCTCGAGCGCGGCACCCGAGACCGGTGCGGGGACGCCGGCCACGTCGCCGGGCGCGGGCAGGAGCGCGACGACGTCGAGGTCGGGCACCGACCACTCGCGCAGCGCCTCGGCGAGCGGGCGCCGCTCGTCGGTCGCGGTGTCGAGGACGTCGTGGGGCTCGTCGTCCGCCTGGACGCCGCGCAGCGCTGCTGCCGCGGTGGTCGTACGGGAGTCGCCCGCGCCGAGCCACAGCGCGAGGACCACGGAACGGGGAAGGTCGAGGTCAGGCACTCGTCCACGGTACGTGCGCGCAGGGCCTCGGACGCGCCGCGCCCGCACCGTCGAGCGCGGCGCCCAGAGGCTGGCTGCGTCCGGGTGGCCACGTGCACCGGCACGCACGCGCGAAACGTTAGGGTCGTGCCATGACCGACGTGCTCGACCTCCAGGACGTGACGATCCGACGGGGGACGACGACGATCCTCGACGGGGTCTCGTGGCGCATCCGGGAGGGTGAGCGCTGGGTCGTCCTCGGGCGCAACGGCGCGGGCAAGACGACGCTGCTGCAGGTCGCGTCCGGGCGCATGCACCCCACGGGCGGCAGCGCCGAGCTGCTCGGCAGCCGGCTCGGGCACGTGGACGTCTTCGAGCTGCGGCCCCGGATCGGGCTGTCGAGCGCGTCGCTCGCCGACAAGATCCCGACGGGCGAGCTCGTCCGTGACGTCGTCCTGACCGCCGCGTACGGCGTGACCGGGCGGTGGCGGGAGGAGTACGAGGAGCTCGACGAGACCCGCGCGGCCGACCTGCTGCGGGCCTTCGGCGTCGAGCACCTGGCGGAGCGGTACTTCGGGACGCTCAGCGAGGGCGAGCGCAAGCGCGTGCAGATCGCCCGCGCGCTCATGGCCGACCCCGAGCTCCTGCTGCTCGACGAGCCCGCGGCTGGGCTCGACCTGGGCGGCCGCGAGGAGCTGGTGGGCGCGCTCGCGGAGCTCGCCGACGACCGGCGCTCGCCGGTGCTGGTCCTCGTGACCCATCACGTCGAGGAGATCCCGCCGGGCTTCACGCACCTGCTGCTGCTGCGTGACGGCCGGGTCCACGCGTCCGGCCCGATCGAGGAGGTGCTCACGGCCGAGCAGCTCTCGGGCGCGTTCGGGCTCGATCTCGTCCTCGACCGGCACGAGGGCCGGTGGACGGCGCGGTCCGCCTCGCTCGCCTGACGGCACGCCGCAGCCGCGTGACGAGGACCGTCACCCGGCTGCCCGCGGCGGTGCTGCCGCGAATCCTCACGAGCGCGTCAAGACTGTGCCTAGGATGACCCAACGACGGTGAGAAGGGGTCTGCGGTGCACTGGCTGTGGTGGGTCGGAGGAGCGCTGGCGCTCGGCATCCTCGAGATGCTCTCGCTCGAGCTCGTGTTCATCATGGCGGCCGGTGGTGCGGTTGCAGGGGGCGTCGCGTCCGCCGCGGGTGCGCCCCTGTGGGCACAGATCGTCATCGCCGCGGTCACCTCTGTCCTTCTCCTCGTGACCCTGCGGCCGTGGCTGCTGCGGCACCTCAAGAAGAGGACCCCGCTCGTCGAGACCAACGCCTCGGCGCTCGTCGGCCGTCCGGCCGTGGTGCTCGCGACCGTCACCGCTGACGCCGGCCGCGTCAAGCTCGCGGGCGAGGTGTGGAGCGCGCGGACCACGGCGGGTTCGGCGCTGCCGCCCGGCACCGAGGTCACGGTCGACCGCATCGAGGGCGCGACCGCGGTCGTCGTCCCCGCGCCCGCCGGCTGACCGCGGCGCGAGACCACCTGCACGTCCCGACCAAGGAGGCTCCATGCCGGAGGACACCACGAACGTCGGACAGATCGCGCTGATCGTCGTCCTCGCGCTCGTCCTGCTGTTCGTCATCATCGCGCTGTTCCGCTCCGTGCGGATCGTGCCGCAGACCGTGGCGGTCATCGTCGAGCGACTCGGCCGGTACTCGCGCACGCTCGACGCGGGGCTGCACCTGCTGATCCCGTTCGTCGACCGCGTGCGCGCGGGCGTCGACCTGCGTGAGCAGGTCGTCTCGTTCCCGCCGCAGCCCGTGATCACGTCGGACAACCTCGTCGTGAGCATCGACACGGTCATCTACTTCCAGGTCACGGACCCGAAGTCGGCCGTGTACGAGATCGCGAACTACATCACCGGCATCGAGCAGCTCACCGTCACGACGCTGCGCAACGTGATCGGCTCGATGGACCTCGAGCAGACCCTCACGAGCCGCGACCAGATCAACGGCCAGCTGCGCGGCGTGCTCGACGAGGCGACGGGCAAGTGGGGGATCCGCGTCAACCGGGTCGAGCTCAAGGCGATCGACCCGCCCGCCTCGGTGCAGGGCTCGATGGAGCAGCAGATGCGCGCCGAGCGCGACCGCCGTGCCGCGATCCTCACGGCCGAGGGTGTCAAGCAGTCGCAGATCCTCACGGCCGAGGGCGAGAAGCAGTCGGCGATCCTGCGGGCCGAGGGCGAGGCGCAGTCCGCGATCCTGCGGGCCGAGGGCGAGGCGCGCGCGATCCTGCAGGTCTTCGACGCGGTGCACCGCGGGGACGCGGACCCGAAGCTGCTGGCGTACCAGTACCTGCAGACCCTGCCGAAGATCGCGGCGTACCCGTCGAACAAGATGTGGTTCCTGCCGTCGGAGCTCACCGGGGCGCTGGGGCAGCTGGCCCAGGGGCTCGGCGGCGCGCCCGCACCGAGCGCGGACACCGGTGCGCGTCCGGCCGGTACCTCGCCGCTCGGGGACGACCTGCCTCCCGTGACCCTGACCGACCCGGCCGAGGCGCTCGCCGAGGCCAAGCGCGAGTCGGCGGCAGCGACCGCCGACGCGACGAGCGCGGGGACGCTGTCCGGCCGGCCGTTCGACCCGGCCGCCGAGCTGGGGCAGCACCCCGGGGGAGCGGCGGTCCCGACGCGTCCCGCCGTGCCGCCCGTGCCCCCGCCCGCGCCTGCCCGCCCGGACGTCCCGCCGCCGCCGGCCACGACGCAGGACGCGGGACCGTTCGAGCCGCCGTACGACCGCTGAGCGCGGGGCCGGTCGCCGCCCGACGGTGCTCCGGTCCGACGACCCCCTCGCAGACCCCGTCGCGCCGAGGCGCGGCGGGGTCTCGTCGTGCACCGCAGATCCCTCTTGCTGAGTGAGTGCTCACTCACTTACGGTGGCCCGGTGAGCAGACCCGGGCGTGCCGCGCCGCTCCCGCCGGACGAACGGCGCGAGGCGATCCTGCGCGCCGTGCGCGCCGTCGTCCTCGACCGCGGGACCAGGGTCACGACGAAGGAGCTCGCGCAGGCGGCCGGGGTCGCGGAGGGCACGCTGTTCCGCGTGTTCCCCGACAAGGACGCGCTCGTGCGCGCGGTCGTGCTCGCGGCGGTCGACCCTGCGGACGACGTCCCGGCGATCGAGGCGATCGACCGCGACGCGCCGTTGGCGGACCGCGTCCGCGCGGTCGTCGAGATCGGCCTGGCTCGGACCGGGCGCGCCATCCGGTGGATGGGGATCCTGCACGAGCTCGGCCGGCCGCCGCACGGCGAGCACGACGAGGAGGCGCACCGCCACATGGTCGAGTTCACCACGCGGCAGGAGCGGGGCCAGGCTGCGGTGCGCGACGCCGTCACCGACGTGCTCGCCGGAGACGCCGACCGCCTCGCGCGCCCGGTCGACGAGGTCGCCGAGCTGCTCGCCGTGACGGTCATGGGACTGTCCATGCTCCAGATCGAGGCCACCCGTCGCCGCGCCGAGCCACGCCTCCCGGCGCTCGACGTCGTGGTCTCCCACTTCCTGACCGGCGCGCTGGGCCCACCGGCAGCCGTGTCGTCCCCCGACCTGTCGTCCGCACCCGCGAGGAGCGTGTGATGCTCAACCGACTCCTGAAAGTGCACCTGGCGCCGTACTCGGGCGCGGTGACCGCGGTCGTCGCCCTCCAGCTCGTGCAGACGCTCGCCACGCTGTACCTGCCGAGCCTCAACGCGCGGATCATCGACGACGGCGTGGCCGTGGGCGACACCGACGAGATCATGCGCCTCGGCACCGTCATGCTCGCGGTGAGCCTGGTGCAGGTCGTCGCGGCGGTCGCGGCCGTCTGGTACGGCTCCTACGCCGCGATGGCGTTCGGTCGCGACGTGCGCCTGCGCCTGTTCGCGCACGTGCAGACGTTCTCCGCGCGTGAGCTCGGGCAGTTCGGCGCGCCGACGCTGATCACCCGGACGACGAACGACGTGCAGCAGGTCCAGATGGTCGCGCTGATGACGTTCACGTTCGTGATCATGGCGCCGATCATGCTCGTCGGCGGCGTCGTCATGGCGCTGCGCGAGGACGTCAGGCTGTCGGGCGTCCTGGTGGTCGCCGTGCCGGTCCTGGGGATCGTCATCGCGGCGATCGTCTCGCGGATGATCCCGTACTTCCGCGTCATGCAGAAGCGGATCGACGCGATCAACCGCGTGATGCGCGAGCAGATCGCGGGGATCCGGGTGATCCGCGCGTTCGTGCGGGAGGGCCGTGAGGCGCAGCGGTTCGACGACGCCAACCGCGCGCTGTACGACACGTCGCTGCGCACCGGTCAGCTCATGGCGCTGATGTTCCCCGCGGTCATGCTCGTGCTGAACCTGACGAGCACGTCCGTGCTCTGGTTCGGCGGGCACCGGGTCGCCGAGGGGCAGATGCAGATCGGCCAGCTCACGGCGTTCCTGTCCTACCTGGCCTACATCCTCATGGCCGTGATGATGAGCACGATGATGTTCGTGATGTTCCCGCGCGCGATCGTCGCCGCGGGCCGCATCGGCGAGGTGCTCGAGACGCACTCGAGCGTCCTGCCCCCCGAGAACCCCGTGCCGCTGCCGCCCGACGACTCGCGGCGGGGCCGGCTCGAGCTGCGGGGCGTCGAGTTCCGCTACCCGGGCGCCGAGCGCGCCGTGCTCGAGGGGGTCGACCTGGTGGTCGAGCCCGGACGGACGACCGCGATCATCGGCTCGACCGGCTCGGGCAAGTCCACGCTGCTCAACCTCATCCCGCGGCTGTACGACGTGACGGCCGGCCAGGTGCTGCTCGGCGGCGTCGACGTGCGCGACCTCGACCAGCGCGAGCTGTGGTCGCAGATCGGTCTGGTGCCGCAGAAGCCGTACCTCTTCTCCGGCACGGTGCGCTCGAACCTCGAGTACGGCGCGCCCGGGGCGGACGACGACGAGCTGTGGCACGCGCTCGAGGTCGCCCAGGCACGCGACTTCGTCGAGGCGATGAACGGCGGGCTCGACGCGCCGATCGAGCAGGGCGGCGGCAACCTGTCGGGCGGCCAGCGCCAACGTCTCGCGATCGCCCGGGCGCTCGCGAGACGCCCACGCCTGTACCTGTTCGACGACTCGTTCTCGGCGCTGGACTACGCCACCGACGCGGCGCTGCGTGCCGCGCTCGTCCCCGAGACCCGCGAGGCGAGCGTGCTGGTCGTCGCCCAGCGCGTCGCGACGATCCGCACCGCCGAGCACATCGTCGTCGTCGACGCGGGACGCGTGGTCGGCGAGGGCACCCACGCGGAGCTCCTCGCGACCAACCCCACCTACCAGGAGATCGTGTACTCCCAGCTCAGCGCGCAGGAGGCGGCATGACCACGCCACGCGGACCCCAGCCCGCCCCGGCGCCTGCGGCCGCGTCGCCCGCGCGCGTGCGCCGAGGCCCCGTGGGGCACGGCCCCATGGCGAACATGGGCATGCCCGGCGAGAAGTCGATGCGGTTCCGCGAGTCGGGGTCGCGGTTCCTGCGGGAGCTGCGGCCCGAGCGGGTGCGGATCGTCGCCATCGTGCTGCTCGGCGTGGCCTCGGTCGTCCTCGCGGTGATCGGGCCCAAGCTCCTGGGCAACGCGACGAACGTGCTGTTCGAGGGTGTCACGGGGTCGATGCTGCCTGCCGGGCTGAGCAAGGCCGAGGCGGTCGCCGCGCTGCGCGCGCAGGGCGAGGACCGCGTCGCCGACATGGTGTCCGCGATGGACGTGGTGCCCGGGCAGGGGGTCGACTTCGACCGCCTCGGGCAGATCCTGCTCGTCGTCGCGCTGGTCTACCTGGGGTCGTTCCTGTTCGGCTGGGCGCAGGGCCGCATGACGGCCGGCGTCGTGCAGCGCGCCGTCCTGCGCCTGCGTACCCAGGTCGAGGCCAAGCTGTCCCGCGTCCCGCTGCGCTACGTCGACTCGCAGCCGCGCGGCGAGCTGCTGTCGCGGGTGACCAACGACATCGACAACGTCGCCCAGACGCTGCAGCAGACGCTGAGCCAGGTGATCACGTCGCTCCTGACGGTCGTCGGCGTGCTCGCGATGATGTTCTGGATCTCGCCCCTGCTCGCGGTCGTCGCGCTCGTCACCGTGCCCCTGTCCATGCTGGTCGCCGCGCTGATCGCGAAGCGCTCGCGGCCGCGGTTCATCGAGCAGTGGACCTACACGGGGCAGGTCAACGCGCACATCGAGGAGATGTTCACGGGGCACACGCTCGTGCAGGTGTTCAACCACGCCGACGACGCCGTCGAGACGTTCACGCAGCGCAACGAGGCGCTCTACGACTCGAGCCGGCGCGCGCAGTTCATCTCGGGCATCATCCAGCCGGCGCTCGGGTTCATCGCGAACCTCACGTACGTGATCATCGCGGTCGTCGGCGGGCTGCGGATCGCCTCGGGGGCGATGACGCTGGGCGACGTGCAGGCGTTCATCCAGTACAGCCGTCAGTTCTCGCAGCCCATCACGCAGCTCGCGAGCATGGCCAACCTGCTGCAGTCGGGCGTCGCGTCGGTCGAGCGTGTCTTCGAGCTGCTCGACGCGCCGGAGCAGGACCCGGACCCGGAGCCCGCGACCGAGCTCGACCGTCCGGTGCGCGGCAGGGTCGCCTTCGAGCACGTCGCGTTCTCCTACCGCGAGGACGAGCCGCTCATCGAGGACCTGTCGCTCGTCGCCGAGCCCGGGCAGACGATCGCGATCGTCGGGCCGACGGGCGCCGGCAAGACGACGCTGGTGAACCTCATCATGCGGTTCTACGAGCTCGACGCGGGCCGGATCACCCTGGACGGCGTCGACACCCGGTCCCTGACGCGCGACGACCTGCGCCGTTCGACCGGCATGGTGCTGCAGGACACGTGGCTCTTCGGCGGCACGATCGAGGAGAACATCGCCTACGCGGTCGACGGCGCGACGCACGAGCAGGTGGTCGCGGCTGCCGAGGCCACGTACGTGGACCGGTTCGTCCGGACGCTGCCCGACGGCTACGCGACCGTGATCGACGACGAGGGCACGGGCGTCTCCGCGGGAGAGAAGCAGCTCCTGACGATCGCGCGCGCGTTCCTGTCCGACCCTGCGATCCTCATCCTCGACGAGGCGACGTCCTCGGTCGACACGCGCACGGAGGTGCTCGTCCAGCACGCGATGAACGCGCTGCGCGCGGGCCGGACGTCGTTCGTCATCGCCCACCGCCTCTCGACGATCCGCGACGCCGACACGATCCTGGTCATGGAGCACGGCGCGATCGTCGAGCAGGGCACGCACGACGAGCTCCTGGCGGCCGACGGCGCGTACGCGCGGCTCTACCAGAGCCAGTTCGCCGCGGCGGCGGTCGAGGAGGTCTGAGGCGGGGCCGAGGGCGCCCGAGCCAGGTGAGCAAGGGGCGAACGGCCTCACCCGACCGGGTGAACCGTTTCGGCCGTTGTCGCGCTCCCTGCTGCGTGTGGACGGTGGAGGACCCGCGCTTGCGCGTGAGGGGTCCGCAGCGAGGCGGTCCTCGTGCGCAGGCACTTCCGACCCCCCAGGAGGAACCATGCACGCGTCCGCACGACCTGCTCGAACAGGCCTGCTGCGCCGTCTGCGGCGGGCCGTGATCGCGGTCCCGCTGAGCCTCGCCCTGGGACTGGGCGCGATGACGCTGCTCGCGCCCTCGGCGAGCGCGCACGGCTCCGTCACGGACCCCCCGACCCGGAACTACGGCTGCTGGGAGCGGTGGGGTGCCGACCACCTCAACCCGCAGATGGCCACTCTCGACCCGATGTGCTGGCAGGCCTTCCAGGACAACCCGAACGCCATGTGGAACTGGAACGGCCTGTTCCGTGAGGGCGTGGGCGGCCAGCACCAGGCGGTCATCCCCGACGGCCAGCTGTGCAGCGGCGGGCGGACCCAGAACGGTCTCTACAAGTCGATGGACACGGTCGGTGCCTGGAAGGCCAAGCAGGTCCCGAACACCTTCACGCTCACGCTGACCGACTCCGCGAAGCACGGTGCGGACTACCTCAAGATCTACGTCACGAAGCAGGGCTTCGACCCGACGACCCAGCCGCTCACGTGGGCATCGCTCGACCTCGTCAAGACCACGGGGTCGTACCCGACGACCGGCCTCTACCAGTCGGACATCTCGCTGCCCGGCCGGAGCGGCCGCGCGGTGCTCTACACGATCTGGCAGGCGAGCCACCTCGACCAGCCGTACTACCTGTGCAGCGACATCGTCATCGGCCAGGGCACCGAGCCGACCCAGCAGCCCACCCAGCAGCCGACGCAGGAGCCGACCCAGCAGCCGACCCAGGAGCCGACCCAGGAGCCCACGCAGCAGCCGACTCAGCAGCCCACCCAGCAGCCGACCGGTGCGTGCACCGCGACGGTCAAGGTGAACTCGAGCTGGTCCGGCGGGTACGTGGCCGACGTGGTGGTCACGGCCGGCTCCAGCCGGTTGACCGGCTGGAAGGTCACCGTGGGCGGGGCCACGATCTCGCAGGCGTGGGGCGGCACCCTGAGCGGCAACGTCCTGACGAACGCGGCGTGGAACGGCGCGCTGTCACCCGGCGGGACCGCGACGGCCGGCTTCCTCGGGTCCGGCAGCTCGAGCGGGCTCACGGCAAGCTGCTCGGCAGCCTGACGACGAGCTGACGACCTGACGCGAGCGACGACGCCCGGGCTGCGCACACCGCGCACCCCGGGCGTCGTCGTGCCACTGCGCGAGCGCGGGTCCCCGGCGGGCATACCGGGACGAGTCGGGTATGGCGGCCCGTCCGTCCGGGTGACTAGGTTCGGGTCAGGAGCTGGTCCGCCTGCGGGCGACCCGCGGGGGGAGAGGTCACGGACGTGCACTGGTGGCGAGGGGGTCAGGGCGGGTCGGCCGACGCGCCGAGTCGCGCGGACGACGTGCTGGAGCTGCGGGTGCACGGCGTCGCGAACACGCCTCCCGCCGCGATGCTGGACCTGCGGCCGGACCAGGTCGAGCAGGTCGACGGCGACGACCTCGGCAGCTTCTGGGCGCCGACGAGCGCGGTCGCGGCCGCGCCCCGCAAGGCGGGGGACCCGCGCGTGGTGCCCGCCGGCGTCCGACGTGAGGCGTACTCGTGGGGCGCGATGGCCCGGTTCTCGACCGTGCCCGGGCTCGGGCGGGCGAGCGGGCTGGTCGCCGGCCTGGTCCGGGTGCTGTGGGTGGTGATCGTCCCGTTCGGGCTGGCCAACGTCGCGTACTGGTCGCGGGACGCCGACGAGCCGCACGGGCGCAGGTCGTCGGCGGGCGGAGGGCTCGTCCGCCTGTTCGGCCTCGCGCTGACGCTGCTGTGGGTCACGACGACCGCGACGATCACGCTCGGGATCGTCGCGGCCCAGTGCTACGGGCCGCGCACGAGCCTGACACCGGGTGCGTCGGGCGACGCCGTCCAGTACGTGCAGGTGTGCGCGGCGCTGCCCGACTGGGCGGACGCCGCGGCCCGCTGGTCGACGGGTCTGCGCACCGCCGTGCTCGTCGGGTTCACGGCCGTCGTGATCGTCGCGCTCGGCGCGGTGGGCTCGACGGGCCGGCTGCGCTACGAGCGGCGCATGTCGACGACGAAGGCGCGCCAGCGACTGCGTCCCGCCGGTGCGCCGCCCGCCGCGACGCGCGCCGACGAGGTGCGCGGGCAGGTGTGGCCGATGCTCGCGCGACGGGGCTTCTGGACGCACGCGGACCGCTCGTCGTTGCAGTGGTTCCAGCACCTCGCGGCCGCGTTCGCCACGCTCGCCGGGCTCGTCGCGTGGCACTACCTGTACCGGGACGAGCCGGGCTGCGCGACGTCCGTGGGCTTCGGTGCGCGCGGCTGCCTCGACCCGGGCGTCTGGACCGCGGACGGTCGGCTGCCGTGGGCCGTGCTGCTGCTCGTGTCGGTCGTCGTCGTGGGCCTCGCCGCGGCGCGCACGGGTCGGTTCCGGCTCGAGCCGCCGCCACGTGCGCGCGGCGACCAGCCGCGCCCGCCGCGCGTGTCGCGCACGGGCGACGTCCTGCTGCTCGTGGCCGCGCTGGCGGTCCTGATCGCGGTGCTCGTCGCGGTGGTGCGCTCGGGTGACGGCCCGCTGCGGCCGTCCGACCCGACCGTGGCGCCGTTCCTCGGCCTGTACGCCCTGCCGCGCCTGCTCGTGGCCGTCGTGGTCCTGCTCGCGATCGCGGCGGTCGGGATTCGCGCGCGGCTGCGTGCCCGGGTGTGGGTTCCCTTGACCCTGGTCGCGCTCGCGGCCGCGGTGACCAGCGTGCTGTGGCCGGACGGGGGCTGGGGCGCCGGGTGGCGCTCGCTCGCCGGTCTCGCGCTCGTCGTGCTCGTCGTCGTGGCGTGGACCGCGAACCGCAGGCACGCGGGCCGGCTGCGCGAGGGCTGGTCGGGTCGCGGGCCGGCGGTGCTCCTGAGCACCGCGGCGGGCGTGGGCATGGTGCTCAGCGCGGCCGCAGTGCTGGGGGCGGTGGCCTGGCTGGACGCGCCCGCCGCGGCGGAGAACCAGCGGCTGAGCGCGCAGGACACGGCCGCGCTCGAGCAGGCCGCGGCGGCCGAGCCGCTGCGCGACCCGGTGGTCGTGCACCTGCCGGCGTCCGCGCGGCTGCAGGTGCCGCCGGGGTACGAGCAGTTCGCCGTGGCGAGCGTCGCGGTGCTCGTGCTGCTCCTCGTGCTCGTCGTCGTGCTCACCGCGCGCATGGGTGCCCTGCGCCGCCGACCGTTGCCCGTGGTGCCCGGTGGCGCCGGCGCCGCGCCCGAGCTGCTCGAGGACCTCGCGGTGCAGACCGGCCGGCGGCACGCGGCCCTGGCCCAGCGTGCGGAGCGGCTGATCGGTGCGCTCGGGCTGCTGTTCTTCCTGGCCCTGCTCGCGACGCTCGTGCTGCCCGACCCGCACGCCGCGTACGACGGCCCGTTCGGTGCCCTCTGGACCCTGGGCGTCGAGCTGTCGCGCACGGCGGTGGTCGCGGGCTTCGGCCTGATCGTCGCGAGCGTGGTGCTGGCCGGGTCGAAGCAGCCCCTCGCGCGGCCGTGGGGGCTGCTGTGGGACCTGATGTGCTTCCTGCCGCGCGCGGCGCACCCGTTCGCGCCGCCCTGCTACGCCGAGCGTGTGGTGCCCGAGCTGCGCTCCCGGATCGACGCGTGGCTGGGCGACGACGGGACGCCGATCCCCGACGACGAGCGGCGCGGACGTCGGGTGCTGCTGTCGGCGCACAGCCTCGGCGGCGTCGTGTGCGTGGCGACGCTGCTGGCGCGCTGGGACGGCCCCGCCGGACCGTACGACCACCGGGTCGGCCTGCTGACCTACGGCACCCAGCTGCGCGCGTACTTCGGACGGTTCTTCCCGGAGCTGTTCGGGCCCTCGGTGCTCGGCACCCGACCGAGCGCGGGCGCCCGGCTGTGGAACCCGGACCCCTGGGACTGCCCGGTGCCGCCAGGCGTGGCGCACGCCGGACCGACGCTGCGAGCCTCGCTCAGCGCGCACGGAGGAGAGGGGCGCGCCGGTGCCGTGCGCTGGCGCAGCCTGTGGCGGCGCACGGACTTCATCGGCTTCCCGGTCGACGCGTACGCCGACAGCGTCGTCGACGTGCCCGCGAGCGAGGTCGACGCGGACGCGTACCTGCTCGCGGTGGCGGCGCACAGCGGCTACCCGCGAGCGCCCGAGTACCGCCAGGAGCTCGACACGCTCGTCGCGCGGCTGCGCGCGAGCCGCGCCGTCCGGTGACGACGACGGCCGGTGGTCCCGCGGTGGCGCGCCCGCGGGGACGTATCCTCGCGGGATGCGCCGCGACAGCCTGACCTGGACGTTCTACGGGGCGTTCGTCGTCTGGGGCTGGTTCCTCTACTCCTTCAACCCGAGCGTGCCGCTGCTCGCCGAGGAGTTCGGCATCTCGGCCGCGCAAGCGGGCCTGCACGGCACCGCGATGGCCGCGGGCGCGGTGCTGGCGAGCTGGGCGGCGCCCACGCTCATCGCGGGTCGGGGTCGGCGCGCCGCGATCGTCGTCGCTCTGGGACTCGTCGCGGCCGGTGTCGTCGGGCTCGTGCTCGCGCCGTCGCTGTGGGTCAGCCTGCCGTCGGTCGCGGTCATGGCGGTGGGCGGCAACGTCGCGATCGCGTCGTCGCAGGCGGGGCTAGCGCGGCACCACGGCGAGGCCGCGTCGGCAGCGGTGACCGAGGCGAACGGCGTGGGGTCGTCCGTCGGCCTGGTCGGCCCGCTCGCCGCGGGGCTGTGCGTCGCGATCGGCTGGGGCTGGCGGCCCGCGGTCGCGGTGACGGTCGTGCTCGCGGGGGTCGTCGTGTGGCGCGCCCTGCGGATCCCGGTCGGCGGCGCGATGACGCCACCGACGCGCGGCCCGCACGCCGTGGCCCAGCAGCCGCACGCGCACGCCGTGGTGCGCCTGGACGGGCCGCACGGGGTCGAGCCGGTGCTCGGCTCGGTCGAGGCGACCGCCGTCGCGGTCGTCGAGCGGCCCGACGAGACCGAGCCGACCGCCCCAGCCGCCGACCAGCCCGCGCTCGCCGCACAGGCCCTTGCGCGCCGCCGGCTCGCGGCGTGGTGCTTCCTCGGCAGCCTGGTCGCCGCGATCGCGCTCGAGAACGTCACGACGTTCTGGTCCACCGACCTGGTGCGCGACCAGACCGCCGCCGGCGCGGGGATCGCCACCGCCACCACCGCCGGGTTCGTCGCAGGGCTGTCCGCCGTGCGCTTCGTCGTCGGCCCGATGTCCCTGCGCGTGCGGCCCGCGCTGCTCCTCGCGGTGTCCTTCGTCGTGACCGTCGCGGGCTGGGCCGTGCTGTGGACCGCGACCTCCCCGACCGTCGCCGTGGCGGGGCTCGTGGTCGCCGGCGTGGGCTGCGGCGCGCAGTACCCGCTGTCCGTCGCGCTGCTGCTGTCGACCGCCCCGGGTGCGCAGGACTCCGCACAGGCCCGCGCGACGCTCGCCGGCGGGCTCGCGATCGGACTCGCGCCCTTCGTGCTCGGCGCGCTCGCGGACGCGGTCGGCGTGCACACCGCGTTCCTCGTCGTCCCCGCCATCGCCGTCCTCGGGGGCGTGGCCTCCGTGCTCGGCGGGCGCGCGCTGCTGTCCGGCCGCACCCCGGCCGTGAGATCTTCCGTACGCCCGACACCTTGAGGAGAACCGTGTCCCACCTGGACCACCGCACCGCGCGAGCCGTCGTGACCGTGCTCGGGCCCGACGGCGCGCCGCTCGCCGACACCGACGTCACGGTCGCGCAGACGCGGCACGCGTTCGGCTTCGGCTGCACGGGCTTCGAGTTCCTGCGCCGGGAGCCGCAGGCCTCGTCGCCGCTCGAGGACCTGTGGCTCGACCTGTTCGACACGGCGACGCTGCCGTTCTACTGGCGGCACTTCGAGCCCGAGCGTGGCCACCCGCGCACCGCCGTCCTGCGCGAGGCCGCGAGTCGGCTCGTCGACCGGGGCGTCCGCGTCAAGGGTCACCCGCTCATGTGGCACACGCTCGCGCCGGGCTGGCTGCTCGACCTGCCGGTCGACGAGGTCGAGCGCGTGCAGCGCGAGCGCATCACGCGGGACGTGAGCGAGTTCGCGGGGCTCGTCGACACGTGGGACGCGATCAACGAGGTCGTGATCATGCCCGTGTTCCGCGCCGAGAAGAACGCGATCACCCCCCTCGCATGGGAGCGCGGGCGCATCGCGACGATCCGCCTCGCGTTCGAGACGGCACGCGCCGCGAATCCCAGCGCGACCCTCCTCCTCAACGACTTCGACATGTCGACGGCGTACGAGTGCCTCATCGAGGGCGTGCTCGAGGCGGGCATCCAGGTCGACGTGCTGGGGCTGCAGAGCCACATGCACCAGGGCTGGTGGGGTGAGGAGAAGACCGCGCGCGTGCTCGAGCGCTTCTCACGGTTCGGCCTGCCGCTGCACTTCACCGAGACCACGCTCGTCTCGGGCCACCTCATGCCGCGCGAGATCGTCGACCTCAACGACTACCGGGTCGACGCGTGGCCCTCGACGCCCGAGGGCGAGCAGCGCCAGGCCGACGAGCTCACACGGCACTACCAGATGCTCGTCGAGCACCCCGCGGTGCAGTCGGTGACGTACTGGGGCCTGGGCGACGAGGGCGCGTGGCTGGGAGCGCCCGCCGGTCTGGTCCGCCGCGACGGGACGCCCAAGCCCGCCTACACGGCCCTGCGGGACCTCGTGCGGGGGCAGTGGTGGCACGCGCCGACCACGACGCGCACCGATGCCGCCGGGCAGGTCGCGGTCGAGGGGTGGCGCGGCGACTACGAGGTGCGACGGGGCGACGCGGTCGCGGCGTTCGTCGTGGGCGACGACGAGCGGGTCGCCGTCCGCCTGCCGTAGTGCAGACGGGCGCGTCGACGAGTCGTGCGCGCCTGGGAAGATCTCTGACGTGCCTCACCTCGACCTGCGGACCGTGACCGACCCCGGCGACGACCGGCTCGCCGACTACGTCTCGCTCACCGACGTCGCCCTGCGCTCCAAGCACGAGCCGGCCAAGGGCCTCTACATCGCCGAGAGCTCGACCGTGCTCGAACGCGCGCTGCGCGCGGGGCACCGGCCGCGCTCGGTGCTGCTCGCGCCGCGCTGGGTGCCGGACCTGGAGCGCATGGTCGCCGCGCTGCCCGCGCAGGACGACGAGCGGGAACCGATCACGGTGTACGTCGCCGACGAGCCCGTGCTCGAGGCGATCACCGGCTTCCACGTGCACCGCGGCGCGCTCGCGGCGATGCACCGCCCGCCCCTGCCCGCCGTCGCCGACGTGCTGGCCGGTGCGCGGCGCGTCGCCGTGCTCGAGGACATCGTCGACCACACCAACGTGGGCGCGGCGTTCCGGTCGGCCGCGGCGCTCGGCGTGGACGCGGTGCTGGTCACACCGCGCTGCGCGGACCCGTTGTACCGGCGCTCGGTGCGCGTGTCGATGGGGACCGTGTTCCAGGTGCCGTGGACGCGGATCGAGCCGTGGCCGGACGGCGTCGCGGCGCTGCGCGCGGCGGGGTTCGTCTCGGCGGCGCTCGCGCTGTCCGAGGACGCGATCACGCTCGACGAGCTGGTCGCGGACCCGCCGGAGCGGCTCGCGATGGTGCTCGGTGCCGAGGGGCACGGCCTCAAGGCGACGACGGTCGCGGCGTGCGACCTCGTCGTGCGGATCCCGATGGCCGGGGGAGTCGACTCGCTCAACGTCGCGGCGGCGGCGGCGGTGGCGTTCTGGGCGACGCGCGTCGGGTGACGCGGCCGGGCCGCGACGTCGCGGACCCGGTGCCGGCCGACCGTCAGGCCGGTGGGGTGCTCAGTCCCAGAAGGGCGGCAGGTCGTCGTCGAGCGCGCGAGCGGCCGCGAGGAACGTGGTCTCGATGACCTCGTTGCTCAGGGTGGTGACGGTGTCGGTCTGTTGGTCGGTGGGGTCGGCCAGGAGCAGGTCCATGACTTGATGGTCGGCTGCGTGGCGGGGTGCGAGCAGGGACCTGCGTCCCGCTTCGGGCGCCTGTGGTGGGCGACTTCGACCACATCTCACGCGACCTTCACAAGCGCCTCACAAGGCGGTCATCGGGGCGCCAAGCCCAGGTGCGTGAAACGCCAAGGATCTCAGAGCAGGGCGAGCCCGTCGACGACCTCGGCGCCGGGCAGCCGCGCCAGCAGCGCGCCCGGCAGGGCGATCTTGGAGCGCCGGAGCCCGCTGCCGATGACGACCAGCTCGCCGGCCTCGTCAGGCTCGGTGACGCGCGCGTCGACCAGCACGCGGTACCCGGCTGGCAGCCCGACCGGCGTGATGCCCCCGTACTCCATGCCCGACTCCGCGGTGGCGCGGTCCATCGGCAGGAACGAGGCCTTGCGGACGTCGAGCAGACGCTTGACCGCGTTGTTCACGTCCGCCCTGGTGGTCGCGCGCACGACCGCCGCGGCGACGCGCTCGAGTCCCTCGCGTCGACCCGCGACCAGCACGCAGTTCGCCGACGCCGACGGGGGCAGGTCGAACGCCGCGGTCAGCGCGGCGGTGTCCGCGAGGTCCGGGTCGATCTCGGCGACGAGCACGCGTGACGCGACCTCGTCGTCGTCGGCCGCCCACCCGGCCAGCGTCGCCGCGGTGCTCGGCGCGACGAGGTCGAGGCGCTCGAGCGCGGGCTGCCAGGTCAACGTCCCCAGGGTCACGCGCGCAGCCTACCGACGCCGTCCCGCCCGTCGAGAGCCCAGGTCTCGACGGGCGGGACGGCGTGCCGGGGGAGGGCGTCAGCGCTGGTACGTCCCGACGAGGACGCCGCGCGCGAGCGTGTGGAAGACCAGCGCGCAGCTCGCGGCGCCGGGCGACGTGTCGGGCGTCAGCCCGAGGTCGGCCGTGTCGAGGGCGTGCACGACGAGGAAGTAGCGGTGCACCTGGTCGCCGGGCGGTGGCGCGCACCCCGTGTAGCCGGCCTCGCCGTCGTCGTTGCGGAGCTGGAACGCGCCCGCGGGCAGGGCTGTCCCCTCGGGCGCGCCCGCGCCCGACGCGAGCGCCGACACGTCCGCGCCGAGCCCCAGGACCGTCCAGTGGAACCAGCCGGCGACGCCCGGTGCGTCGGGGTCGAACACGCTCACCGCGAAGCCGCGCGTCCCCGCGGGTGCACCGGTCCACGCGACCTGGGGCGACACGTTGCGTCCGCGGGCGGTGTTCGTGTGCACGTCGGGGACCGGCGCGCCGTGGGTCCAGTCGGTGCTGGTCACGACGAGCGTCGGCACCGCGGGCAGGAGGCTGTACGGATCAGGGGCGACGGGGCGGGCGATCGAGGTCACGGCTCCTCCGGGGTCGTCGTGGACGTGCGGGATCCGGATGTGGCAGCGCCCATCGTGGCCTCCTCGCCGCGCACGTGCGAGCGAGCGTGCTCCAACGCGGTGCCCAGGTCGTCGAAGAGGTGGTGCTCGTGCGCGAGCACGTCCAGCACGCCCACCGACTTCACGACGCGGTGGTGCTGCGGGCGCAGCCCCTTGAGCAGGACGACGATCCCGCGGTGCTGCAGGTCGATGACGATCTGCGCGAGCGCGTGCGCGCCGCTCGTGTCGAGGACGCTCACGCTCGACAGTCGCAGCACCACCACCCGGACGTCGGTGACCTGCGCGAGCTCGTCGAGGAACCGCCGCACGTCCGCGAAGAACAGCGCGCCGTCGATGCGGTAGACGGCGATGTGCTCGTGCAGCAGGGCGCGCTCGTCGTCGGCGTGCAGCACCTCGTCGGGCGCGTCCTCGCGGTGCAGACCGCTCGCCCGTGCCACCGCGCGCAGCGCGAGCACGGCGGCCACCGCGACGCCGACCTCGACCGCGAGCACCAGGTCGAACACGACCGTCACGACGAGCGTCGTGAGGAAGACCGCTGCGCCTGACCGACCCGAGCGGCAGATCGCGGCGGCCGTCGAGACGTCGACCATGCGCGCGGCCGTGACGAGCAGGACCGCGGCGAGCGCCGCCAACGGGATCCGGCCCACCCACGGCGCCGCGAGGTAGACGACGCCCGCGAGCAGCGCCGCGTGGCTGAGCGCCGCCACGCGGGTGCGCGCCCCCGAGCGCACGTTGACCGCGGTGCGGGCGATCGCGCCGGTCGCGGGCAGCCCGCCGAACAGGCCGGACGCGACGTTCGCGAGACCCTGCCCGACGAGCTCGCGGTTGGGCTTGGTGCGCGCCAGGTCGTCGGCCATGCCGTCGGCGACCCGCGCCGACAGCAGCGACTCGAGCGCGGCGAGCGCCGCCACGGCGAGCGCGGACGAGAACAGCGCACTCGTCGTCTGGGCGTCCACGACGGGCAGGTGAGGGGCGGGCAAGGAGGCCGGGAGGGCGCCGATCCGAGGGACGTCCAGGTCGGCGAGCTCGGCGACGAGGGTGGCCACCACGACGGCGACGAGGGAGGCGGGAATCCCGCGACGGAGCCGGGGGAGGACGACCATGAGCGCGACCGACAGGACGACGAGCGCGAGCGGGGCGACCGCGGCTGCCCAGTCGACGTCACCGATCGTGTCCAGGGCCACCTGCGCCGCGTTCGTGCCCGGCGCGGCAGGGGTGCCCAGTGCGAGCGGGACCTGCTGCAGCGCGATGACCAGGCCGATGCCGACCGTGAACCCCTCGACGACGGGCCACGGGATGTACGCGACGAGCCGGCCGAGGCCCAGGACGCCCGCCAGCACGACGAGGCCGCCCGCCATGATCGCGACCACGGGCACGGACTCGGGTCCGAACCGGGCGACCACGGGGAGCAGGACGACCGTCATCGCGCCGGTCGGCCCGCTGACCTGCAGGTGCGAGCCGCCGAGGACCGCGGCGACGGCTCCCGCGACCACGGCCGTCACGAGGCCCGCCGCCGCGCCCAGCCCCGACGACACACCGAAGCCGAGCGCGAGCGGCAGCGCGACGATCGCGACCGTGAGGCCCGCGAGCAGGTCGCGGCGCCAGGAGCGCGACAGCCCCGTGTAGTCGTCGCGGTGCGGTGCGAGGGCGATCACGCGGCGGCGTGCGGCGACGAGCAGTGCGCCGGGGTGGGTCTGGCCGAAGGTGAGGTCAGGGGTGGTGGTCGGTGCCTCGTCGACGCTCACGCGTCGCCGTCCGTGAGGAGCTCGTGGCGGCGCGCGGCGGCGTCGACGAGGACCGCGCGGGCGGCGGCGAGCATGTCGGCCACGGCGGGCAGGGCCAGGGCGTAGTGGACCGCGTTGCCGGTGCGCCGCGCGGTGACGACGCCGGCGCGTCGCAGCACGCCGAGGTGCTGCGACAGGTGCGAGGCCTCGAGCCCCAGCTCGGTGAGCAGCTCGGCGACCTGGCGGTCACCCTCGACGAGGAGCTCCAGCGTGCGCACGCGCACGGGGTGTGCGAGCGCCTTGAACAGGTCGGCCTTGACGTCCGGGAGGGGACGGTCGAGGCCGTGGGCACGCAGTGGCACGGGACCTCCGATGGCCTGCCGCAGGTTTGATGGATTGATCAATCCGTCAAACCATACGCCTCCGACGACCGGTCGACGGGACCGCAGGTCCCACCTGGTGGCGTGCGCTGCCCGGGGTGTGCCGGGGGTTCGGGCGAGGGTGCGGAGCCGCCGCCTGCGAGGTTGACACCGGGACTGTGGGCGACGTGTACTAGAGTGATCGAACAAGCGTTCGAACGGTTTGCCGTCTCTTTCGGGTGCGCCACGTCGCGCTCAGCGGGGCGGTGCCGTGGCAGGAGACGAACACAGGGACGGTCATGACGGTCGAGGTGCTGACCCGGGAGGAGCGAGTCGCCCGCGCTCGCCTCGCCCTGGCTCACGCCGAGCTCCGTACCGGTGCCCGCAGCGTGCACCTGCGCACCGAGGCGCCCGCCAGGTCGCCCGAGCCCGCTGTGCTGCCCCGGGACACCACGGGTCTGGACGCCGTTCTGCCGGACGCTGTTCTGCCGGACGCCGCGGTTCACGGGGCGCGGTCCACGCGCACCGACGCCCTGAGCGCGGCGCTGCCCACCACGGCGCTGCCCACCACGGCGCTGCCCACCACGGCGCTGCCCACCACGGCGCTGCCCACCACGGCGCTGCTCACCACCGAGCGCCCGGCGCTGCCCGTCCCGCCCGCGCTGGCGCCACTGCTCCCGGACGGTCTGCGCCGGGGGGCCACCACGGCGGTCCTCGGCTCGACCTCGCTCGCGGTGGCCGTGCTCGCTGCCGCGAGTGCGTCCGGCGCCTGGGTGACGGTCGTCGGGCAGCCCGCTCTGGGTCTGCTCGCCGCGGCGCAGGCCGGCGTCGACCTGACCCGCCTGGCCGTCGTCCCGTCCCCGGGGGCGGATGCCGCGACCGTGCTCGGGGCGCTCGTCGACGGCATGGACGTGGTGGTCGTCGGACCGCAGGCCGCCCTCGTCGACGCCGACCGGCGCAGGCTGTCCGCGCGGGCGCGCGAGCGCGGTGCGGTGCTGCTCGCGACTGTCGCCTGGCCGGGCGCGGACGTGATCCTGACCGTGGACCCCGTCGGGGGTCAGGGCGGGTGGCACGGGGTGGGCTCGGGTGAAGGACGCCTGCGCACGCAGCAGGTCCGCGTGGCCCGCACCGGTCGGCGCGGCGCGGCCGTGCCGTTGTCGCTCGTGCTCGCGCTGCCGCTGGCCGCCCCGGACGGCCTCCCCGACGACCCCCGTCGACGGGCCGCCCCGCAGTCCACAGCCGTCGTGTCACCGGCGGCGGCGCGGCCTGACCTGCGGCTCGTCGGATGAGCACGCGCACCACCGTCCTGTGGGTGCCGGACTGGCCCGTCGTCGCGGCGGTCGCGGCGCTCGAGGTCCCCGCGCACCTGCCCGCCGCGGTGCTCGCCGGTCAGCGGGTGAGCGCGGTCAACGCGCTGGCGCGGCTCGAGGGGGTGCGCCGCGGCATGCGCCGACGCCAGGCGCAGGGCTGCTGCCCCGAGCTGGAGCTGCTGCCGGCCGACGACGCGCGCGACGTGCGGATGTTCGAACCGGTGGCCATGGCCGCCGAGACCGTGGTGGCCGGCCTCGAGGTGGTCCGGCCCGGCCTGCTCCTGCTGCCCGCCGGTGGTGCCAGTCGGTACCACGGCTCGGAGGACGCACTCGCGGAACGGCTCGTCGAGGCCGTCGCGCAGGGCACCGGGCACGAGTGCGCGGTCGGGACGGCCGACGGGCTGCTCGCCGCCGTCGTGGCCGCACGCATCGGCGCGTGGGTCCCGCCGGGGGGCTCGCCGCAGTTCCTGGCATCCCGGCCGATGACCGAGCTCGCCTTCGCGGCGGTCACGCAGGAGGGCTCAGGCCAGGTCGACGAGCTCGTCGACCTGCTGCACCGACTGGGCCTTCGTCGGCTCGGCCAGCTCGCGGCGCTGCCGTCCGCGGACGTGCACGCGCGGTTCGGCCGCCTCGGGGTGTGGGCGCACCTGCTTGCGCGCGGCGACGACGAGCGTCCTCCCGTGCGTCGTCGCCCGGAGGCGGACCTCGACGTCAGCGCCGAGCTGGACCCGCCGGTGGACCGCGTGGACACCGCGACGTTCGCGGGTCGTCGGCTGGCCGAGGACCTGCACGCGATGCTCGTCGCGCGCGGGTTGACGTGCGGACGGCTGGAGATCGCGGCCCGCACCGACGAGGGCGTCGACCTGGTCCGGGTGTGGCGCACCGACCTCGGCGGGTGGGGCGGGCTGTCGCCGTCGCGCATCACCGACCGCATCCGCTGGCAGCTCGAGAGCTGGCTCACCACCACGGCCGTGACGACCGCGCGCTCGCGCCGGCTCGACGCGCGCACCCGCCGGCAGTCGTCGGCGGACCTGGCGGCCGCCACCGGCCCCGAGGCGCCGGAGTGGGACCCGCACCCCGAGGACACGCCGTCGGTCACGCTGGTCCGCCTGTCGGTCACAGCGCTCGACGTCGCGCCCGCGGGCGTCGAGCAGGGCCGCCTGTGGGGCGGGCCGTCCGGCGGCGACCTGCGCGCGCACCGCGTGCTGGACCGGGCGCAGAGCATCGTCGGAGGCTCGGGGCTGCTCACGGCCACGGTGCAGGGCGGGCGTGACGTGCGCGAGCAGGTCCACGTGCGTCCGTGGGGCGACCAGAGCGACCCCGAGCGTCCTCTGGACCGGCCGTGGCCCGGCCGGTTGCCGGCACCCGCGCCCGCCACCGTGCTGCCGGAGCCCGAGTCGGTGCAGGTGCACGACGCGGCGGGCGCCCCGGTGGTCCTCGACGCGCGCGCCGGGTTCAGCGGCGTGCCCACGTGGGTGGTGTGGGGCGCCGGTCGACGGTCGCGTGTCACCGGGTGGGCGGGGCCGTGGCTGCTCATGAGTCGCTGGTGGGCGCAGGACCAGGCCGGTCCCGCGGTGGTGCGCGGGCACGTGCAGATGACGTTCGACGACGAGCCTGCGGCGCTGCTCACCGCGACGCCCACGGGGTGGGCGTGCGAGGCGCGCTATGACTGAGCGGACCCGGCCAGGCGGGCCGCGCTACGCCGAGCTGCACGCGCACTCGGCGTTCAGCTTTCTCGACGGCGCGAGTCAGCCCGAGGAGCTGGCGGCCGAGGCCGCACGCCTCGGGCTGACCGCGCTCGCGCTCACCGACCACGACGGCCTCTACGGCGTCGTGCGGTTCTCCGAGGCCGCACGCAGGGTCGGGGTGGACACGGTCTTCGGTGCCGAGCTGCACCTGCCGGCACCCGACGCGCGCCGGCACGGGCGCGAACCCGCACCGCCACCGGGGCCCGGCGTGCTCGACGAGCCGACGGGCGTGCCGGACCCGCGCTCGACTCACCTGCTGGTCCTCGCACGCGGCCCGGACGGCTATCGGTCGCTGTCCCGGGCCATCGCACAGGGACACCTGGACACCGGGCGCAAGGGTGCCGCGGAGTACCACCTGGAGTCGCTGGCCGAGGCCGCGGCGGGCCAGTGGCTCGTGCTGACGGGGTGCCGCAAGGGTGCCGTGCGGCGCGCGCTCGCGGGTGGAGACCCGTCGGGCGTGGTCCCCGTCGCGCCCGGCGGTGCGGCCGCAGCGGCCCGGGAGCTCGACCGGCTCGTCGCCCTGTTCGGACGGGACAACGTCGCGGTCGAGCTGACGGCCGCCGGTGACGCGTACGACGACGAGCGCGCGGACGCGCTGGCCATGCTCGCGCGCGACGCCGGGCTGCCCCTCGTCGCGACCACCGCCGCGCACCAGGCGACCCCGCGCGACGCCGACCTGGCCGCCGCGCTCGCGGCGGTGCGCGCGCGCTCGTCGTTGCACGACCTCGACGGCTGGCTGCCGGCGGGACCGGGGGCTCACCTGCGCTCGGCCACGGAGATGCTGCGGCTGCACCGGCGCTACCCGGACGCCGTGACGACCGCCGCCGACCTCGCGGCGCAGTGCGCGTTCGACCTCAAGCTCGTCGCGCCGTCGCTGCCGCCGTACCCGGTGCCGCCCGGCCACACCGAGGCGACCTGGTTGCGCGAGCTGGTCCGGCAGGGTGCGCTCGAGCTGTACGGACCGCCCGAGCACGAGCGTGTCCCCGGGGCGTACGCGCAGCTCGAGCACGAGCTGCGCGTGATTGAGGAGCTCGGCTTCCCGGGCTACTTCCTGGTGGTCTACGACCTGGTCACGTTCTGCCGCGACAACGGGATCATGGCGCAGGGCCGAGGGTCGGCCGCGAACTCGGCGGTCTGCTACGCGCTGCGCGTCACCGCGGTGGACGCCGTGCACCACGGCCTGCTGTTCGAGCGCTTCCTGGCCCCCGAGCGCGACGGGCCACCGGACATCGACGTCGACATCGAGTCCGCGCGGCGGGAGGAGGTCATCCAGCACGTCTACGCGCGGCACGGCCGCACGCACGCCGCGCAGGTGGCCAACGTGATCTCCTACCGGCCGCGCTCGGCGGTGCGCGACGCCGCCCGGGCACTCGGGTACGACGCGGGTCAGCAGGACGCGTGGGCGAAGTCCATCGAGCGCTGGGGGAGCCTGCGCGCCGCACCGACGCCGGCCGCGCCCGACCCGTCGACTCCGGCGGCGAGCGTCGCACGCGAGGAGCGCCCGCACACCGGTCACTCGGGACCGTTGCCGGTCGTCACCGGGAGACAGCTGCGTGCCGAGGCGCGCGGAGCGCAGTGGGTCTCGGGCACCCCGGGTGGTCCGCGCTCGTCGTCGGCACCGGCACGAGGACGCAAGGGCGACGAGGTGCCGGGTCTCGCGACGGCCGACGGGCACGACGTCGTCCCGTCGCGCCTGCCGCCGTCCGCCGACGCGGAGGGCGAGATCCCGGACCAGGTCATCGACCTGGCCGAGCGGTTCCTGCGCCTGCCCCGGCACCTCGGGATCCACTCGGGCGGCATGGTCATGTGCGACCGCCCGGTGATCGAGGTCTGCCCGGTCGAGTGGGCGCGCATGCCGGGCCGCACGGTCCTGCAGTGGGACAAGGAGGACTGCGCCGACGCCGGGCTGGTCAAGTTCGACCTGCTCGGGCTGGGCATGCTCACCGCGCTGCGGATCGCGTTCACCTCCGTGCGTGATCACGGCGGGCCAGACCTGGACCTGCACGCGCTACCGCAGGACGACCCGCTGGTCTACGAGCTGCTGAGCGAGGCGGACACGGTCGGGGTGTTCCAGGTGGAGTCGCGCGCCCAGATGGGCACGTTGCCGCGGCTGCGTCCGCAGACGTTCTACGACATCGTCATCGAGGTCGCGCTCATCCGCCCCGGCCCGATCCAGGGCAACTCCGTGCACCCGTACATCGAGCGCGCGCGCGGGCGCCAGGAGGTGACCTACCTGCACCCGCTGCTCGAGCCCTCGTTGCGCAAGACGCTCGGGGTGCCGCTGTTCCAGGAGCAGCTCATGCAGATGGCGATCGACGTCGCGGACTTCACCCCCGCCGAGGCCGACCAGCTGCGCCGTGCGATGGGCTCGAAGCGGTCGACCGAGCGGATGCTCGCGCTCAAGGAACGCCTGATGACCGGCATGGCCTCGCACGGCATCTCGCGGGAGACCGGCGAGCAGATCTTCGACAAGCTCAAGGCCTTCGCGGACTTCGGCTTCCCCGAGTCGCACGCCTACTCGTTCGCGTTCCTCGTCTATGCGAGCGCCTGGCTCAAGGTCCACCATCCCGCGGCGTTCTACGCGGGCCTGCTGGCGGCCCAGCCCATGGGGTTCTACTCACCGCAGAGCCTGGCCGCCGACGCGCGCCGGCACGGCATCGAGGTGCTGCGCCCCGACGTGCAGCAGTCGGGGGCCGCCGCGACCGTCGAACGCGTCGGGCCCACGCCACCCGGAGGAGAGCCGCGGCTGGTCCCGCGTCCCAGCGGCACCGGCCCGACCCCGCAGCCGGGCGTCCGCACGAGCAGCGGTTCGAGCAGGGAGGGCGTCGACCGGCCGGCGCGGTCGCTCGCGGTGCGGATCGGGCTCGCGGCGGTGCGGGGGATCAGCACCGCGCTCGCGGAGCAGATCGTCGAGGAGCGGGAGGCACGCGGACCGTTCGCCGACCAGCGCGACCTCGTCCGCCGGGTCCGGCTGACGACCGGCCAGCTCGAGGCGCTCGCCACGGCGGGCGCGCTCGACGGTCTCGGCGTGACGCGCCGCGAGGCGCTGTGGGCGGCGGGTGCGCTCGCGCAGGAGAACCCGCAGACGCTGCCTGGCGTCAGCGTCGGTGTCAGCGCACCCACGCTGCCCGGGCTGAGCCCGGTGGAGACCGCGACGGCCGACGTGTGGGCGACGGGGGTGTCGGTCGACTCCTACCCGACGCAGTTCGTGCGCGACGGGCTCGACGCCGCCGGGGTGCTGCGGGTCGAGCAGGCGTACCGGCACGAGACGGGGCGACGGGTCGCGGTCGCCGGGGTCGTCACCCACCGGCAGCGACCCGGCACGGCCGGCGGTGTCACGTTCCTGTCGCTGGAGGACGAGACCGGGCTGCTCAACATCGTCTGCTCGGCGGGTCTGTGGCAACGGTTCCGGCGCACCGCGCGCACGAGCCGCGCGATGGTCGTGCGCGGGTTGCTGGAACGGCAGGACGGGGCGACGAACCTCGTCGCCGAGCACCTGGCCCCGTTGTCGCTCAAGGTCCGGTCGACGTCACGCGACTTCCAGTGAGCGCGCTCGACCTGCGCCGAGGCCGGCCCACGCCGAGCCTGCGAGCAGGGGCGGGCGCAGGCTCGGCGCTCGCCCGTTCAGGCGCTGGTCAGGTCGACCTCGTCGGACGACTCGACCGTGGCGGTCCGCCCGGGGCCGTCCTGGAACTGCCAGTAGAGGTTCGCGTGCGACACCACCAGGTCGGGGGGCGGTGCGCCCCAGGCCGTGAGGTCCTCGGTGCTGTGCGCGTCGGACACAAGGGTGACGTCGTAGCCCCGCACGAACCCGCCGTGCAGCGTCGCCCGGACGCACGCGTCCGTCTGGGCGCCGGACACGACGAGCCTGCCGACCTTGCGAGCTGCGAGCTCGGCCTCGAGAGGGGTGTCCTCGAACGAGTCGCCGTACCGCTTGTCGACGATCACCTCGTCGGGCGCGGGCGTGAGCTCGGGGATGAGCTGCCACACGTCACTGCCCTCGGGCAGCTCGTCGGACTGGTGGCGCACCCACACGACCGGCGTGCCCTGTGCGCGAGCGCGGGTGACGAGCCCGTCGATCGTCGCGACGACCTCGTCGCGCGCGTGGAGCCCGCTCGCGACGCCGTTCTGCATGTCGATCACGAGCAGCGCTGTGGCGGCTCGTCCCTGGAGAGTGGTCATGGAGCCAGTAAGCCACCGACCACCGACACGCACCGCAGGAGGGTCAGCGCACGGCCTTCTCGGCGCGGTCTCGGATGCCGATCAGCATGCGTCGCGACATCACGGTGCTGACCGAGCCGACGACCTCGTTGACCGGGACGGCCCACCACCGCGGCCGCGCGTAGCGCTCGCGCACGACGAGTCGCGTGGAGCGGTCGCGGCCCGGATGGAGCGTGAACGCCCAGCTGAAGCTCGCGTCGGGGGCGGTCAGCACCAGGGCGCGCGGCGGGTCGACGATCGTCACGGCGAGCGCGGCGCTCTTGGCGAGATGCACCTCATCGCCCGGTGCGAGGCCCTGCCAGCGGTCCTCGATGCGGTTCGCGGAGTGGATCTCCAGCCCGAGCAGGTTCTCCAGCCAGTCGTAGGAGTAGAACCCGCCACGACCCTGACCGAGCTGCACCAGCCAGGGCCAGACGCGTTCGGCGGGTGCGTCGATCGTGATGGCACGCGTCGCGACGAGGCTCGGCACGGGGACGACGTCGTCGCCGGCGAGGCCGGTGTCGAGCTCGTCCTCGCTGGCGCCCCACTGCAGGCCCCACGTGCGGGCGAGGGGGATCAGCGCCACGGCGGCGGCCGCCGTGAGGAGGCCCACGGCACGGGGTGTGGGAGCGCGCATGCTCCAGTGGACCCCTGGGAGGAGGTCCGCGCGAGCGACGAACGTCCCGGCGCGCGAGGCGGCGGTCCCGCCGGGCGAGATCCGCGCGATCCCGAGCGCGGCCCCGGCCGTCTCTCGACGCCGGTGGCCGGTGTGGGTGGGCGGGTGCAGGATGCCCGCATGCTGCTCGCCGATGTCGCCGCGACCTCGTCCGCGCTGGGTGCGACGCGTTCACGTCTGGCCAAGCGCGCGCTGCTCGTCGACCTGCTGCGACGCACGCCCCCGGCGGACGTGCCGATCGTCGCGCGGTACCTCGCGGGCGAGCTGCGGCAACGCCGCACCGGGCTGGGCTGGCGCTCGCTGCGGACGATGCCGCCACCGGCCGACGAGCCGAGCCTGCAGGTCGCGGACGTCGACGCGGCGTTCGCCCGGATGGCTGGGCTCGCCGGACCGGGTTCGGGCACCGCGCGCGCCGCCGAGGCCGCCGCGTTGTTCGGCGCCGCAACGGCGCCCGAGCAGGACTTCCTCGGCAGATTGGTCAGCGGTGAGGTGAGGCAGGGTGCGCTCGACGCGCTGCTGCTGGACGCGGTGGCCGAGGCCGCGGGCGTGCCGCCCGAGTCGGTGCGCCGCGCGGCGATGCTCGCGGGTGCGACCGAGCCCGTCGCGCAGGCCGCGCTCGCGGCGACCGACCCGTCCGCCGCGCGCGAGGCGCTCGCGGCGTTCACGCTCGAGGTCGGCCGCCCGGTGCGGCCGATGCTCGCGCAGTCGGCACCGGACGTCGCCGCGGCTCTCACGACCGTCGCTGACGTCGAGGACGGCGACCTGGCGGTCGTGGACGCCAAGCTCGACGGCATCCGGGTCCAGGTGCACCGAGCCGACGACGAGGTCGCGGTCTTCACGCGCTCGCTCGACGACATCACGGCGCGCGTGCCGGAGATCGTCGAGCAGGTGCGCGCCCTGCCCGCCCACCGGCTCGTCCTCGACGGGGAGGCGCTGGTCGTCGACGGGACGGGCCGCCCCGTGCCGTTCCAGGACACAGCCGCGCGCGCAGCCAGTGGGGACGCCGAGGTCGCTGCGACGCAGCTGCTGCAGCCGTTCTTCTTCGACTGCCTCCACCTGGACGGTGAGGACCTGCTCGACCGTCCCCTCACCGAGCGCCTGGCCGCCCTCGACCGCCTCCTGGTCGACCGTCCCGGCCTCGGGGTCGCCCGCGTCGTGACCGCCGATCCGGAGACGGCGCTGGAGCACGCGCGCGCAGTCCTCGCCGCCGGGCACGAAGGCGTCGTCGTCAAGGCGGCTGGTTCGTCGTACGAGGCGGGCCGGCGAGGCGCGGCGTGGGTCAAGGTCAAGCCGCGGCACACCCTCGACCTCGTCGTCCTGGCGGTCGAACGAGGCTCGGGCCGTCGCCAGGGCCTGCTGTCCAACATCCACCTCGGCGCACGGGACGAGCACGGCGGCTTCGTCATGCTCGGCAAGACGTTCAAGGGCATGACCGACGAGATGCTCGCCTGGCAGACCGAGCGGTTCCGCGAGCTGGAGATGGCCGACGACGGCTGGGTGGTGACCGTTCGCCCGGAGCAGGTGGTCGAGATCGCGTTCGACGGCGTGCAGCGATCGACGCGCTACCCGGGCGGCCTCGCGCTGCGCTTCGCACGCGTCCTGCGCTACCGCGACGACAAGTCGGCTGCGGAGGCGGACACGATCACGAGGGTCCGCGAGCTGGCGGCGTGGGCCGAGGGATGAGCGAGGGTCAGCGGCTGGTCTCCCAGCGGTGGCCGTAGCGGACCAGGGGTTGCATGGCCTCGATGAGGTCGCGGCCGCGGGGTGTGAGCTCGTAGCGCACGCTCACGGGCGTCGTCGGCTCGACGACCCGGGCGACGAGCTCGGCACGCTCGAGCTCCTTGAGGCGGACCGAGAGCATCCGGTCCGAGAGGCCGATCACCGAGGCCTGGATCTGCGTGAAGCGGTGCGCGCCGCGGCCGAGCGCGAACAGGATGCTGCTGCTCCACCGGCGGCCCACGAGCTCGAGGACGTGCGACGCGCTGCGGCACGCGCCGTCGTCGATGGGCAGCAGGGGAGCGGGGACGTCGATGCCGGGGGACGTCGAGGCAGGAACGGGAGCGTGCGTCGTCACTTACCTAGAGTAAGTCGCTCACGCCCGTTTGCGCGCCCCGCACGCTGACGCCGATGCTGGGGTCATGCCCGACTACGGTCACCCCCTGCGCTTCGGCACCTTCGTCACGCCGGTCAACGCCCCGCCGGACCAGCCCGTGCGGCTGGCCCAGCTCAGCGAGGAGCTCGGCTTCGACCTCGTCACGTTCCAGGACCACCCCTACCAGCCGGCGTTCCACGACACGTGGACGCTCCTGACGTGGGTGGCCGCGCGCACCGAACGGATCGGCCTCGCCGGCAACGTCCTCAACCTGCCGCTGCGCCAGCCCGCGGTGCTCGCGCGCTCGGCGGCGAGCCTCGACCTGCTCTCCGGCGGTCGGCTCAGCCTCGGGCTCGGGGCGGGGGCGTTCTGGGACGCCATCGAGGCCATGGGCGTGCCGCGCCTGACGCCGGGCCAGAGCGTCGAGGCGCTCGAGCAGGCGATCGAGGTCATCCGAGGGGTCTGGGACACGGACTCACGCGGCCCGCTGCGGGCGGGCGGTGAGCACCACCACGTCGCGGGGGCCAAGCGTGGGCCGGCTCCGGCGCACGACATCCCGATCTGGCTGGGGGCGCTCAAGCCGCGCATGCTGCGCCTGATCGGCCGCTCGGCGGACGGCTGGCTGCCGTCGCAGAGCTACCTGCAGCCCGGCGACCTGCAGCGCGGGAACGCGACGATCGACGAGGCCGCCCGGGACGCCGGGCGCGACCCGCGCGAGATCACGCGCCTGCTCAACATCGGCTCGCTCGGCGCCGAGGAGATCGCGCGCCTCGCCACCGAGGACGGCGTCAGCGTCTTCATCGTGGCCAGCGACGACGAGCGGACCCTGCAGCGCATGGCGCACGAGGTGATCCCCGCGGCCCGTGACCTCGTCGATGCCCAGCGCGTCACCAGCGGAACCCAGCAGGCCGGCCGGATCCGCAACCAGATCGCCCTCGCGCGGCGGCTTCCGGGGATCGCCTACGACGACGTGCCCGCCTCGCTGGCCGAGACCGCCGTCGAGCCCGGCGACCGCGGCTACGCCCGCTACACCTCGTCGTACCTGCGCGGCGGGGCGCCCGGGCTGGTGCTGCGCCCGCACACGATCGCGCAGGTGCAGGACGCGGTCGGCTTCGCGCGTGCGCACCGGGACGTGCCGCTCGGGCTGCTCAGCGCGGGCCACGGCATCTCGGGCCGCTCGGTCAACCACGGCGGTCTCGTCGTCGACCTGGGCGCCCTCGACGAGGTGACGCTGCTCGACGAGGCGACCGCGCGCGTGCGGGTGGGGCCGGGTGCTCGCTGGATCGACGTGGCACGCGCGCTGGCGCCGCACGGGCGGGCGGTCACCAGCGGCGACTACGGCGGCGTGGGCGTCGGCGGCCTGGCGACCGCGGGAGGGATCGGCTGGTTCGCCCGCGAGCACGGGCTGACGATCGACCACCTGCGGTCGGTGGACGTGGTCCTGGCCGACGGATCGCTCGTGCACGCCTCCGACGACGAGAACGCCGACCTGTTCTGGGCGATGCGCGGCGCGGGCGCGAACTTCGGCGTCGCGGTCTCGTTCGAGCTCGAGGCGGCGCGGGTCGGCCAGGTGGGCTTCGCTCAGCTCGTCCTGGACGCGAGCGACCTGCCCGGGCTGCTCGAGCGGTGGGGGAGCGCGATCGAGTCCGCGCACCGCACGGTCACGGGGCAGCTGGTCCTCGGCGGTGCGCGGCCGGGCACGCCGCGGTATGCGCAGGCCATGCTCGTCGTCGACTCCGACGACCCGGACACGATCATCGAGCGGCTCGGCCCGATCGCCCAGGTCGCGCCGCTGCTCGACCAGTCGGTCGTGCTCGCGTCGTACGACGAGGTCATGGGCGCCTTCCACCAGGAGGGGCCCCAGCGCGGGCAGGGCGAGCCGCTGTCGCACTCGGGCATGGTGCGGCACCTGACCGCCGAGCTCGCCGCCGAGGTCACCGCGCTGCTCGACGCCGGCGCGTCGTACTTCCTGCAGGTCCGCGCGGTCGGCGGCGCCGTCGCGGACGTCGACGCCGACGCGACGGCCTACGCCTGGCGGGACGCGGCGTTCAACCTCGCGGCGTTCGGCACGCCCGCGTCAGGGTTCGACGACTGGTGGCGGCGGCTCGAGCCGCACTTCGAGGGCATGTACCTCAGCTTCGAGTCCGACGAGGGACCCGACGTCGTGGCCCGCGCGTTCCCGCCGGCCCACCTCGCACGGCTGCGTGACCTCAAGCGCCGCTACGACCCGACCGGGCTGTTCCGCGACAACTTCTTCATCGAGCCGGCGGCCGACGCCGTCGCGTGATCAGCCGACGCGCGCCGGGGCGGAGGCCAGCCGCCGAGCGATCGCGGCCGCGACCACGTCGGTGACCTCCGGCGCGACGTGCAGGTTGAGCGCGGGCTCGAACAGCTCGGCCTCGAGCAGGACGAGCCCGTGCTCGGCCGAGTCCACGACGTCGATCCGTGCGTACAGCGGCGCACCCAGTCCCGTCGCCTGGTCGACCGCCGCGAGCACGCGGTGGGCGAAGGCCGCCTCGTCGGGCGTGACAGCCACCCGCTCGGGATGCTCCTCGTACGTCCCGCCGAGCAGCCCGCCGCCCGGGGCGAGCAGTGCGCCCTTGGCGATCGCGTGGGTGAGTTCGCCGTCGATGAGGTACAGCGCCTTCTCCCGGCCCGCCGACAGCTCCGGGACCTCGGGCTGCACCATGACGACCCCACCGCCAGTCACCACGCGGGCCGCGAGCTCGAGTGCTCCGGGGTCGCCGGCCCGGAACAGGCCGGTGTCGCGCGCGCCCGCCGAGACGGAGGGCTTGAGCACGACGTGCGCGGCGTCCGGGAAGGCGGACAGGTCGCGCGCGACCTCGTCGACGGTGGTGCGGTACGTGGTGGGCACCACGGCGACACCCAGCTGCTCGAGCTGGGCGAGGTAGCGCTTGTCGAGGTTCCACGCGACCAGCGCGGGCTCGTTGAGCACCGTCGTGGCAGCGCCGACCCGCGCGAGCCACGCCGTGAACTCCTCGACGCGCTCGGGGTAGTCCCACGGGCTGCGCAGGACCAGCAGAGCGTAGTCGGCCCAGTCGACGTCCTCGTCGTGCCAGACCGTCGCCTGCGCGTCGACGCCGCGCGCCCGCAGCGCCTCCACCAACGGTCCGGTGTCGTGGTCGAGGTCCTCGAGCGGGTAGGAGTCCGTGACGACGATGCCGACGCGCGGCGACGGGGCGGGGTCGAGGGTGCTCACGAGCACGTGACTGTAAGCGACGAGGTCACTGTCACGTGGTCTGCGCCCGCGCGGCCTCAGCCTCGCGCGTCACGCCAGGCGACCCACTGCGCCGCGAGCGAGAGGTCGTAGTCGGGGCCCGACGTGCCGACCGTCAGCAGCGTCGCCCCGGCGGCGAGCAGACCCTCGGCCTGCTCCTGCGGCGGCCGGGAGACCGCGGCCGAGCGTTCGACGAGCCGCGCGGTGTCCCGGCCGACGTCCACCCCGTGCTCGTCGAGGATCGCGCTCTTGCGCGCGAGCGTCTCGGCGTCGCCGAACGAGTGCCAGACGTCCGCGTGCTCGGCCACGACGCGCAGCGTCTTGCGCTCGCCGCCGCCGCCGATGAGGACGGGGATCTGGCGCGTCGGAGCAGGGTTGGACGCCGCCCATCGGGCCTTGATGCGGGGGAGCGCCTGCGCGAGGTCCGCGATGCGCCCGCCCGCGGTCCCGAACTCGTACCCGAACTGGTCGTAGTCCTTCTGGAACCAGCCCGCGCCGATGCCCAGGATCAGGCGGCCGCCGCTGATGTGGTCGACCGTGCGGGCCATGTCCGCGAGCAGCTCGGGGTTGCGGTACGAGTTGCACGTCACCAGAGCGCCGAGCTGGACCCGCTCGGTCTGCTCGGCCCACGCGCCGAGCATCGTCCAGCACTCGAAGTGCTTGCCGTCCGGGTCGCCGGTCAACGGGAAGAAGTGGTCCCAGTTGAACACCACGTCGACGCCGAGGTCCTCGGCGCGGCGCACCGCGTCCCGGATCTGGCCGTAGTCGGCGTGCTGCGGCTGGAGCTGGACACCGATACGCACGGGAAGGCTCATGCGCAGAACCTATGACGTCGTCGCGAACGATGCGATCGGTTGTCCCGCTAGTCGCGCCACGGTGGAGCCGTCGTCGCGTGCGACGCGTGCAGCGACAGCGCGTCAGCCGCATCGGCGATCGGAATCCGCTCCTGCTCGATCCGACGCAGGGCTACCTCACCAGCGGTGGCGATCTGGTGATACGCCTCGGTCTCGTCGTCGGTGAGATGGGGCAACGTCTCAGACGACGAAGGAATGCGCCTGCCCCGCGCGTCTCGATCGACGCCGAGGTGGCTGTACCTCGACAGCGCCGCAGCGTCCATCAGGATCGAGGCGACCGGGCGGCCGGACGCTCCGTCGGGACTGGTGCGGGCCAGGGCGGAGCGGAAGTGGTTCAGGATCGCGAAGCCCGCGGCGTCGATGTCCCCCCAGTACACGACGCCCGGAGCGCGCCGCAGCCACGGGATGTCGGCGAGCAAGGCTGCCGCTGCCATGCCGCCGCCCTCGACGACGACGGTGCCAGGAGTGAGCGGAAACCAGAGGCGGCAGTCGCGGTTCTCGACGACGAGCACGGTGTGCGGCTCATACGCGAGCTCGTGCGTGTCACCGGTCGTCCACGCGTCGTGCCGTCGACCTCCCGTCATCGCGTAGGCCGGATCCACGTAGGTCAGGTGGACGACTGCGAGCCGCGACCGCACCTCGTCGAGAACATCGCGGCCGACGAGATCGCGCAGCAGCGCTCCGTGCTTGAGAAGCCACTTCGAGTGCATGCGCGGGATGGGGATGGAGCGAGCGGTCCAGTCACCGACGTCAGGATGCGCGCGGAGCCACCGGACGGCTTCCAGCGCGACCTGAACGTCGTCATCGTCGAGCTGGCACACCGCCCGGAGGACCGTCGGAGTCAGGCGTGCCGATGACGCGAGTATCTCGCCAGCAACCCGGCACGCTCGTTGATGGTCGAACGGTGGCCGCAGGCCCGCGAGCGCCAGGAGCTCGGTGGCCGCGTCAAGCCCGCTCAGGGTGAGGGTCGCCGGGAGCATCTCGGCGACCTGAGAGACGACGACCCGTCGCCTCTCGACCGTGACACCTGGGAGGCCACGTGCGGCCACTGCAGACCACTCCTCGACCCAGCGGGTCCGAGCGTCCAGCCCGAGCCGAAGAACGACCGCGCCGCTCGTCACGCCTGGGCTGAGCTGCACGTGGATCGCGCGGTTGGTGCATTGGGTGATCTGGATGCACACCGCATCAGCCCACGCGGTGCGCAGGCGGTGCGTCACGGTCTCGGCTGCCTCGGCGAGCGAGACGAAGCGAGAGCTCACTCAGACGCCATCGGGTCGGGCACGCCGGCGATGGGCTTGGTGCGGGAGCGGCCCGTGGCGTCCTTCAGCACGACGTACTTGACGTCCACGTGCGGCTCGAGCGCGCTGAACTTGTCGTTGGGCGCCCCGATGACGAGCTGGAAGCCCAGCCCGCGCCACGCGCCGATCGCGCGACCCGTGAACCGCGCGTCGGCCTTGATGAGCGCCTCGTCGAGGAAGACCGGCGCGTACCGGGGCCGTTCGGCGCCGGCGTCGCCGAGCTGGTAGCGCAGGGCCGCGCCGACGATGAACGCGACGAGCTCCTGCGACTCACCGCCGGACTTCTCGCCGATGTGGTCGTACAGCGCCACGTGGTTGCCCTCGAGGTCGACCTTCTCGGCGGACAGGCGCACGTGGCGGCGCACGTCGATCAGGTCGGCGAAGTCGGGTGCGGTGCGCCGGATGCGGTCGATGACCTTGGCCATGCGCAGGTAGCGCCGCTCGCGCTCGGCGTCGGTCGCCTCGGTGGCCAGCACCTCGCGCAGGTCGCGCAGCTCCTTGCGGAAGCGCGCGACGACGGTCGACTGCGTGTCGCGCGCCTCGATGCGCAGGCGGTGCTCGTCGTCGGCGAACGGCAGGTCCGCGAGGATGTCGTTGACCGGCCGGATGCGTTCCTTGATCTCCCGGACCGAGCGTGCGAGCGCGCTGTGCAGGTCGGTCAGGTCGTTGCCCGACAGGCGCAGCAGGCTCTTGCGCCACTCGTCCTCGAGGTCGTGCAGACCGTTGGTCTCGAGCTCGGTGAGGATGCGCTCGAAGTCGGCGTAGGAGTCGTCGGGGTCGGCCCCGAGGTTCGGGTCCGGCCAGCGCTCGACGAAGGTCTCGAACGTGCGGCGCAGCGACTCGCGGGCGGTGCCGATGATCTGCTGCGCGGCCTGGCGGTCGGCCAGCAGGAGCGAGTGGGCGCGCGCCAGGACGTCGTCGAACGCACGCAGGGCGTCGTTCGCGCCCGCCGCCGCGTTCGTCGTGCGGACGTCCTGCACGTCCGTCCCGACGAGCAGGGCCTCGAGGTAGGTGCGCTGGTCGTGACCCACGCGAGTGCCCGCGGACCGGGCCTCGTCGAGCGCCTGCTGCGCGGTGTCGACCTCGTCCGTGGTCGTCGACCAGAGCTCGGAGGCGGCTCGCGCCTCGTCCTTGGTCACGCCGAGCTGCTCGGCGAGCACCTGGATGGTCGTGTCGAGCTCGGCGGCGCGCCGCTGCAGGCGCGTGATCTCCGGGTTGCCGGACGTCACCTCCTCGATGACCTGCGCCCACCGGGCCTGTGCGGCCTCGATGGTCGCGACGTCGACCTGGTCCCAGGTGATCTCGGTCAGCGTCTCGTAGGCGCGGCGCTCGACGTCGTGCGTGTCGAGGCCCGCCTCGGCCTCGCTCACCTGCGCCTCGACCAGGTGCAGCCGTTCCTGGGCGCGCGCGACCTGCTCGTCGAGGTGGGCGAGGCGACGCGTGTTGGTGAAGCCGAGGACGTTGCCGCGGCCCTGGCCGCCGTGCGCGCCCTGGGTCCCCTCGGACACCTGCCCCGAGCGGGTCAGCGCCTTGGCGTGCTGCGACAGCTCGCCGGGCGTGTCGACGCACACGAAGGCGAACGCGCGCGCGAGCTCGCCGCGCAGCCAGCCGGTGAACGGGCCGTTGCGGAAGTCGAGGCGACCGGGCAGCGTGCGGGAGTCGAGCGCGACGTCGTCGCGCATCCCCGTGGGCACGCCCTGGAACCGGATACGACGAGCGGTGGGAACCGCGTCGATCGCCTTGCGGAACGCGCCCAGGTGCGCGACGTCGATGAGCAGACGCGTCGCGAACCCGCCGAGCGCGAGGTTGAAGGCGTCGCGCCAC
Organism: Cellulomonas gelida; assembly: GCF_006538725.1. Classification (GTDB taxonomy): domain Bacteria; phylum Actinomycetota; class Actinomycetes; order Actinomycetales; family Cellulomonadaceae; genus Cellulomonas; species Cellulomonas gelida. The sequence continues at coordinate 178,522 of NZ_BJLQ01000002.1, read as the reverse complement.
GGCTCGTGCTCGGTGCGGACCTCGATCAGCTCGGCGACGAAGGGCAGGTCGTCGGGCGCCAGCCCAGCGGCCTCGGCCAGCGCCGCGCGAGCCCGGTGCAGCTCACCGGGGATGTTGTCGTGCCGCCGCGCGACCGCGGCACGTTCGGCGGTCAGGTCGGCGAGGTCGGCGGCGGCCTCCTTCTTCTCCGACATCGCGTCGAACAGCGCCTGCCGTGCGGACGCCTTCGCGTCGGTGTCCCGCAGGGCCGCGTGCGCCCGCGCGACGAGCGCGGTGTGCTCGGCGTCGGTCGTCACCGACGTGCCGGGCAGCGCGCGCAGCACGTCGTCGAACCGGGTGCGGGCCCGGCGCACGTCCTGCAGTCGTGCCTCGACGCCCGCGAGCTCACGCTGCGCGGTCGCGAGGCGGTCGCCGCCCGAGGACCAGAGCGTCTCCTTGACCCCGTCGAGCTCGGACCGCGCGGCGGCGATGCGCGCCGCGGTCTCGGCCGCGCGTGCGTTGCTCTGCTGGTGGCGACGCTGCAGGTCCTGCTCGGCGTCGCGGAGCAGGTCGAGCCGGCGCTCGTGCTTCCACAGGGCCGCAGGCGAGGTCGCGTCGTCGAACGTCCCGAGCTGCTCGATGACCCGCAGCCGCTCGGCGGCCTGCTCGATGTCGGCCCGGTACGCGCGGATCGGCTCGAGCGCCTTGACCTGCTGGCGCGCGGTGATCATCTGCTCGCGCGTGCCCGTGAGCTTGTCGAACTGCTCGACGACGGCGTCGGCCGTCGCGAACGTGTCCGGTTCCTCGAGCACCATCGCCTTGTAGAGCGCGTCGACAGTGGTGATCTGCTGCCCGGCCTGGATGCGGCCCAGCAGCGCGACGGCCTTGTTCCCGTCACCCGCCGCGCCGATCCCGAGCGTCGAGTGCAGGCGCGCGGTGAGCTCACGGTCGGTGTCGAACACCGTCAGGCCGGCTTCCGTCACGGCGGCCCGGCCGAACCGGTGCGCGGCCGCGGCCTCGAGCTCGCGCAGGTCGAAGCTGCCCTCGCGGACGGCGCGCACCGCGACGACGTCCTCGAGCGTCCGCGCCGCGGACGGCACGTACCAGCCGCGCACCGCCGTGAGCTCGGTGCCGGACTGGTCCACCCACGTCATGGCGATCGCCGACCACGTGTCCCGACCGTCCCCGCGCAGCACCCGCTGCCGGGTCCCGTCCTCGGTGCGCGACTCGTCGAGCTTGCCGCGCGCGTAGGACAGGATGTTGCGCTGGTCCTTGCCGCGCGGGCGCCCGACGACGCCGCCGTTCGACGCACCGTTGAACGGCGTGGTGTGCGGCATCAGGAGCGCGATGTACGCGTCCATGAGCGTGGACTTGCCCGAGCCGGACCCGCCCGACAGGAGCGTGGCGGTCGAGGCGAGCCGCACCCGGTGGTGCCCGTCGTACCCGCCCCAGTTGACGAGCTGCAGGTCGCGCGCGACCCACTGCTGGCCGGTCGACTCGGCGGGGATGAGCCCGAACAGCGTGTCGATCATCGTCATCGCGTGACCTCCTGCGTGCGCGCGGCCTGCTCGCGCAGCCACTCCCGCAGCTCAGCGAGCCGCTCGTTGCTCAGCACGATCTCGACGAGCGGCGTGACGCGGAAGCGTCCCTGCGACTCCTCCTCGATGAGCCCCTCGCGCTCGAGGCGCGCCACGGCGGCCCGGATCTCGCGCTGGTGGGCGGCGACGTTCGTGTCGTCGGGGTCGAAGTACGTCAGGGCGGTCTGCTCGAGCTCCTCGACGTCCACGCGCACCGACGTCTCGCCCGCACCCTGCTCGCGCTGGAACACGGTCCGCAGGTGCACGAGCACGAGCGTCTCGGCGCGCGAGTACGCGTCGTCGCGCAGCAGCACGGGCACGTCGAGCTCGGCCGAGCGCACCTGGCGCTTGTAGGCGACGCCACGGTCGTGGTCGACGACGAGGTGCACGAACAGGTCGTGCAGCCGCGACTCGATGACCTGCTGGTTCTCCAGGAGGGTCCGCCACTGTGCGCGGTTCTTGTCGGCGACGAGGAACCGCCGCTGCAGCAGCCGGACCAGGACCCGGCGCACGTCGGCGTCGAGCGTCCCGGAGTCGCCCGCGAACAGCTCGGCTGGGTCCTCCTCCATCGGGACGGGGGCGATGAAGCCCTCGTCGGCGCGGGGAGCGCTCGCGGCCTCCACCGGCTCGTCGTGCACGGTCACCGCCACGTCCTCGGTCGTCGTCTCAGGCATCGTCGTCCTTCGTCGTCGTGGTGACCGCGCCGAACGCGAGGCGGCGGCGGGTCCCGTCGGGCCGCACCGCGTCGACGAACGCGACGCGACCGGTCTCGGTCATGCCGTGGGTGTGCGCGATCTCGAGCATCCCCAGCAGGTCGACGGGGCGGCGCAGCCCGTCGGGTGCCGCCTCGAACGCGGCGGCCACGTCGACCTCGTCGGAGCCGTCGGCGAACGCGACGAGGTGGGAGGTCAGGTCGGCGTAGTGCGGGCCGCCCCAGGCGCGCGCGTCGTCGCCGGTGACGTCGTCGCCGTCGTCGTCCCAGGCGGCCAGCGGCGTCGGTGCCTCGGGCGGGCGCAGGTCGCCTGCGGTCTGGCGCAGGTGCTCGACCTCGGCGACCGGCAGGCGGCGCAACGGGTCGACCGGCTGGAAACGGCGCGCGCCGGGCAACCACGCCTGCATCCCGGCCATCACGTCGCGCAGCAGCACGTCGACCTGGCGGTCGCGCAGCGGGTCGTGGTTGCGGACCTGCGCGGTGATGACGTACGACGCCTCGCGCTGCGCGGTGAAGACCTGGTCGAGCCCCTGCTCGATGCGCCGCACGATCTCCCGGAGCTCGGTGCGCTGCTGCTGGGCGAGACGCCGCGTGAACCGGTGGCGCAGCACCACGTCGAGCTGCTGCGCGAGCTCGTCGAGCCGCTGCGGGTCCCCGATGAGCCGCAGCGCCCCGGCGAAGGCGCGGCCCTCGGACGTGGACTCCATGACGTGCTCGCCGCGCTCCAGGTACTCGCGCAGCACGTCACCCGTGGGGCGCTCGTCCTGCCGCAGCGCCGTGACCACGTCCCGCTGCATCGCCTTGATCGACTCCGCGACGCGCGCGAAGTCCGCGGGCAGCTCGCGCACGAGGTGCAGGACGTTCTCCGCCTCCTCGAGCAGCTCCTCGTCGTCGACCTCGTCGACCGTGCCGGTGCGCTGCACGCGGTCCAGCTCGGCCTGCAGGCGCTTGATCTGCCCGTCCAGGCGCGCCATGCGCACCAGCACGTCGGGGTCGGCGTCCTGCGCGAGCTGCTCCACCGCGTCGAGCAGCGTCCGCACCCGCGACTGCGACACGCGCGCCCGCGCACCACCCGCGCGCCCCGCGACCTCGAGCGCCCCGACCGCGTGCGCGGACAGGCGGTAGGCCTCGACGTCGTCGTCGAGCACCTGCCGCACGAGCCAGCCCGCGTCCGCCCACTGTCGGCACAGGTCGCGCGCCGAGCCCGTCGGCAGGTTCTCCTCGTACCCGGCCGCACGCAGCTGGTCGAGCGCGTCACCGATCTCCGTGTGCGCGTCGGCCACGGGGACGGTCGGCCGCTCCGCGGTGAACGTCACCGACAGCAACGAGACGACGAGTGGGGCGTGCTTCTTGTGGAGCAGGTCGAGCATCGGGTTCTGGAAGGCCCGGACGGCGCCCAGGTACGCCCCTTCGGCACGAGTGATCATCGCCCGACACCTTAGGTGGCCGGGACGACGAGACGCGGTCGCGCCCACCCGCGAGTCGCTCGCGCGACGTCGTCGGGACGGTCGTCGGGGTCGTCGTCGGGATGGTCGTCGGGACGTTCGTACGGTGCGTGACCAGGGGAGGGGGCCACGATGGTGGGCATGATCACCCTCTATCTGCACGGCCGGGCTGCGTCCGACGCGCGCTCGCTCGAGCACTTCCTGGCCCGCGCGCGCCCGGTGTACGAGGCACCCGGCGGTATCCGGGTCCGGCTGCAGTGGAGCCTGGTGGAGCCCGGCGCGTTCGTCGAGATCATGGAGTACCGCGACCGCCTCACGTACGAGGCCGACCAGGTGCGCGTCGAGCAGGACCCGGCGATGCGCGCGCTGATCGACGAGTGGCACACGCACCTCGTCGGACCGCCCCGGGTCGAGGCGTACGAGGACGTCACCCTCGACGGAGCCGTCCTATGAGCGCGCGCGACGGCCGACCCGACGGCAAGGTGCCTCTGGTCGTCCACCGCTACGGCAACGCCGCGGCGCCCACGGTCGTGCTCGTCCACGGTCTGACGGAGGCGGGCACCACCTGGCCGGACCTCGTCGCGCACTGGGGTGACACGTGGGACGTCGTCGCGCCGGACCTGCGAGGCCACGGTCGCTCGCCACGGTTCACCGACGACGAGCTCCGGCGCGCCCCCGACGTCATGCTCGACGACCTCGTGGACCTGCTGGACGCGCAGCCGGGGCCGGTCGTGCTCGTCGGGCACTCCCTCGGCGGTCTGCTCGCCCTACGCGCGGCACTCGCCCGCCCCGCCCAGGTCCGCGCCCTCGTGCTCGAGGACCCCGCGAAGCCCGACGGCATCCCCACGACGGACCCCGCGCTCGACGGACCGGCGTTCGTCGCCCATCCCACGGTCGTCGCCGGGGTCGAGGCGTCCCTGATCGCCACGGCGCGGGACCGCGCGGCCGAGGTCGCGCGCATGCGGCGCGAGACACCGTGGAGCGACACCGAGATCGAGGCGTGGGCGGACAGCCGCCCGCTCGTCGACCGCGCGTACGTGCGAGGGGGTCGGTTCCTCGGGGAGCCGGCGTGGGAGGAGCGGTTCGCCGCGCTCACCGTCCCCACCCTGCTCGTCCTCCCGCCCGGCGCACCGATGGCACCGCGCCCGGGACTTGTCGACAACCCGCTCGTCAGCACCGTCACCATCGACGGCGCGGGCCACTGCGTGCGCCGCGACCAGCCGACCGTCTACCACGCGGCGGTCGACGCGTTCCTGCACGAGCACGCCGGGCGTCAGCGCTGAGCGCGGCCACGCCGCCCGTCTACCGTCGCTCGACCGGCCCCGGTGCCTCAAGAGTCCGACACGCAGGTGCCGACACGGCGAACGGCCCGGGCACGATCTGGTCCCGTCGGATCCCGACGAGGTCGGTGCTCAGGTCCAGATCGGACCCGTCGGGGTTGGTGTAGGGCATCTCGGCCTGGTAGCTCGTCCCGAGGCGCGCGGTCGTCACCGGGGCGACGACGGCCATGTCGCTCATGTCGACGCGGACGGTCCCGGCTTCGGCGTCGACGACGGTGACGCGCACCGGAGACGTGCCGACCACGAGGGCCGTAGGCTCCGCGCGGAACGGCTCCGCGCCCTCCGTGTAGAGGTTGCCCTCGATCCAGACCGGCAGCCGAGGCCCCGCCAAGTCGCTGCCGCGCTCGTTGGGGTACTCCTGCGGCGTCGGATAGGCGTCGTACTGCGAGGTGCCCACGGGCGTCGGCGTGAAGGTCGCCTGCCCGGGCACACCGTCCATGTCGACCGCGCCGGACCAAAAGCTGGCGAGCGCCGGCTCGGGCTGTGCGTCCGACTCGCTGCGATCGTCGGCGGCGCGGTCGCCGACGAAGACGTTGTTGTAGAACCGGTTGTCGCCGCCGAGGATGTTCGAGACGCCGTAGACGGCCGTGGCGTGCGGGACGTGGTACGGGGTGTACCGCTGGTGCTCCGTGCAGTTCGCGATACGACCCGCGACGTAGTTGTGGACGTACGCGCCGCCGGTGGACATGTCCTTGACCGCCCACGGCGACAGGAAGAGGTTCGAGTCCACGAGGTACGGGCCGTGGCAGACCTCGACCATGAAGTCCTCGGCGGTCGAGGCGTAGAACACGTTGCGCCGCACCAGGGTGCCCTGGGCCTGCCAGTCCAGCCACAGCGCGCGGTGCGTGTGGTGGATCGTGTTCCCGCTGATCACGGTGTCGATGGCGGCGTGCAGCTTGATCCCGGCCACCTCTGCGCCGTGCCACTGTCGCTTCACGTGGATGCGCGAGATGTGGTTGTCGGCGATGGTCGAGAACGCCGCCCCCAGGTGCCCGACGACGCCGGCCTGCTCGCAGTCCCGGATCGTGTTGCGGCGCACGACGTGCGAGCCGACGTGGTCCCGGTGCCACGGGTGCGGCTCGCCGGCGCCCGGCCCGCCCAGCACGAGAGCACGCTGGATCACCTCACGCTCGCGCTGCGTGCCGCCCTTGGCGCCCTCCGGCCCCGCGGCCGCCTCGTTCTGCCCGGTGCTGACCTCCTTGCCGAGCGAGACGCCGACGTTCTTCGAGTCGGTGATCGTGTTGTCCTCGATCACCCAGCCCTTCGACCAGTGGGGGCCGATCAGGCCTTCCTGCAGTGCAGTGGGCGGGGCCCACTGCGTGGCGGCCTTCGTCAGGGTGAACCCACGCACCGTGATGTGGTCGATGCCGGTCGCCGAGGGCCAGAAGACGAAGGTGCGGGCATTGATCTCGACCTGGTGCGCGGCCGGGTCGGCGCCCCCGAAGTTCGCCCAGATCGTCGTGACGTCGTCGCCCACCTCGCAGTACCAGGTCAGCAGCGAGCCTTCCGGGTCGAACGAGTCCGGAGTGACCTCGGGGTGCTCGACGCCGCCGAGCGTCAGCGACTCGTACATCGACCTGCCGTCGAGGTACACCTCGCCCGTGTGCCAGGTGTTGACCCGGTCGAAGAACCAGTCCCCGCCGATGCGCTCGACGTACGGGTTGCGGGTGCCGAACAGGGCGTTCGGCACCTGGGCGACCCAGACGCGGCCGTCGGCGCCGGGGTGGGGGTGCCAGTCGGTGACCACCTCGGCACCGGAGATCGTCACGGGCTCGAAGTGCCCGTCCGGGCCTACTGCCGCCTGGTACGTGATCGGCGCGTCAGCCGTGCCGCCGCGCGGGGGGTTCACCCACTCCCGGTACACGCCTGCGTGCACCGCGACGGTGTCGCCCGGCACGGCGGCCTGCGCGGCCCGGTTGATGGTCCGGAACGGAGCCTCGGCCGAACCGTCAGCGCGGTCGGAGCCGGTGGTGGCGACGTGCAGGATGGTCACGACAACGCCTTTCGTCGATCACTGGGTCGTGCGGTGGTGAGCGCTCCGCGCCGCGTCAGACCTCCGCCTCCTCCGGCTCCGGTCGGACGTATCCCCGGTCCACGAAGAACCGCTCGAGCAGGTAGCACCACCACACGAGGATCAGGCCCGGCACCACGAACACCGCGGGCATGAAGTTCCAGATGGCGACGCCCCCGACCAGCGCGGCGATCCCGAGCAGGAACGTCAGGCTGGGCGTCGTCAGCCCCAAGGTGAGGCCGTTGCGCACCTGGCGCCAGGTGGGGTTGGTGAAACGGGCGACGAGGGGCAGGCACCAGAACACCAGGAGCAGGAGGAAGAGCCCGACGACCAGGAGCGGCACCAGCACCTCGGCCAGCCCGAGAGTCGGCAGGTAGGAGAGCGTGACGATGCCGACGGCCGCGACCAGGACGGCGAGCAGACCGACGACGGTCGCCTGCTTCCAGCTCTGCCGCCAGGCCTTGGTCGCGACAGCCCAGGGGCCCGCGTCCTTGCCCAGGACGTAGCGGCGACAGAGCTCGTACGCGACGACCGTGCCCGCTCCCGCCGTCACGACGAGGCCGACGCTCACCAGCCAGAACAGGCTGATCAGGATCACGGAGCCGAGCGAGTCGAGGATGCGCCACAGCAGCGACGCGGGGTTGAAGCGGAAGATGGTCGTGCCTCTCAGAGTGCGCGGACGTGGTGGGTCGCCAGGACGCGGTCGGCCTCCCGCGGTGCGCGGGAGGCCGACGCCCGTCAGCCCTTCACGGAGCCGATCATGAGACCGGACACGAAGTGCTTCTGCAGGAACGGGTAGACGAGCAGGATGGGGACGGCCGCCACCATCGTGATCGCCGACCGCAGCGCGATCGGTGTGGTGAGCTGCCCGCCGCTTCCCACCGAGGCCGCGTTGGCCGCGGTGTTCGCGGAGTTCGCGCCGGCGTTCATCGAGCTCGCCAGCAGCTTCTGCAGCTCGTACTGCAGGGTGGTCAGCGCCGGGTCGCCCGAGTTGTACAGCAGGGTGTCCAGCCAGGCGTTCCAGCTGCCGACGGCCACGAACAGACCCACCACGGCCAGCACGGGCTTGCACAGCGGCATGATGATCTGCCACCACGTGCGGAACTCGCCCGCGCCGTCGATCCGTGCCGACTCGGTGATCTCGTCGGGGATCGACTTCATGTACGTGCGCAGGATGATGAGGTTGAACGCACTGATGATCGTCGGCACCCAGTAGGCCTGGAAGCTGTTCAGCATCCCCAGGTCCTTGATGAGCAGGTAGTTGGGGATCAGCCCGGCGTCGAAGTACAGCGTCAGCACGAAGATCAGGGTGATCGGGCGGCGGAAGATGAACTCCTTGCGGCTGAGCGCGTAGGCGAGCATCGAGGTGAACAGCAAGTTCGTCGCCACGACCACGACCGTCTTCAGGACGCTCATGACGAACGCCTGATAGATCGAGTCCATGTTGAGCACGACCTCGTAGTTCTTCAGCGAGAAGACCCGTGGCCAGATGCCGATCCCGCCGCGGACGGCGTCCATGCCGTCGTTCAGGGAGATGGCGAGCGTGTTCAGCAGGGGGTAGATCATGAGTGTCGCGAGCAACACCAGGAAGGTCGTGTTGAGCGTGGTGAAGATGATGCGCTCGGTCGTCCACGCGCGACGCGGTGACCCGCTTCGTGACGCGCGCCGCGCCGGAGGCTTCACGACAGTGGTGCTTGACATGACGTCCTCCTAGACCAGGGTCTCTTGGTTGAGGCGCTTGGCCGCCATGTTCGCCGAGCCCACCAAGATGATGGCGACGACGGTCTTGAAGATGCCCGCGACGACGGCGAGGGAGTAGTTGCCGAGCTGGTAGCCGTAGCGCAGGACGAAGACGTCGATGGTCTCGGCCGTCTCGGAGATCAGGCCGTTGCCCAGGAAGTACGGCAGCTCGAAGTTGGTGGACAGGATCCAGCCGCTGTTGATGATGAGCAGCACGACGATCGTGGGCCTGATGCCCGGGAGCGTGATGTTCCACATCTTGCGGTAGCGGCCCGCTCCGTCGACCTCGGCGGCCTCGTACAGGCTCGGGTCGATCGCGGTGATCGCGGCCAGGTAGAGGATCGTGTTCCAGCCCAGCTCCTTCCACAGGCTGGTCCCGGCGACGATGCCCCAGAAGTGGTTCGGCTCGGTCAGGAACAGGATCGGCTCCTGGACGATGCCCAGGGTCATGAGGCCCTGGTTGATGAACCCGCCGGAGGAGGGCAGGGAGAGCGCCACCGACGCCAGGCTCGCCACGATGACCCAGCTGAGGAAGTGGGGCATGTACGTGATGTTCTGCATGATCCGCTTGAACGGGGCGTTCTTGACCTCGTTCAGCAGCAGCGCCAGGACGATGGCCCCCAGGGTCCCGACGACCAGGGTCAGGACGGACTGTCCCAGCGTGTTGACCACGACCCGGCGGAACCGTTCACCGTTGACACCGGTGAACAGGTCGACGAAGTTCTCGAAGCCCACCCACTCCTGGTTCCAGATGTTGCCGCGACCCGGCTTGTAGTCCTGGAAGGCGATCGCCCAGCCGTAGACGGGGACGTACTTGAACAGGATCTGGTACATCAGCAGCGGGACGGCCATGAGGAGCAGCACCCGCTGCGCCTTGATCCTGTCCCACGTGATCTTGCGCTTCGGCTCCTTGGGTGCCCGCGTCCGGGCCTTGCGGCGTTGAGCCCGTGAGCTGCTCGCAGGCTCCGCGGCCGGCTCGGGCCCGGGGGCGGTCATCAGGTTCCTCACCGGTGCGTCCGTCATCTGTCCAACCTCGTCGTCAGAAGCAGTGGGTGGTCCTCGAGAACGTGTCGTGGTGGGGGGCCCGTGCCCCCCACCACGACCGCTTGCGGACTGTCACCAGTTGGCGAGACGCTCCTGGATGCCGGCGTTGATCGCGTCCTCGTACACCTTGACGTCGATCTTCTTGATGGTGTCGACGTAGGCCTTCCAGCTCGCCTCGAAGTCGCCAGGGGCACCGGCGATGATCTTCGGCAGGTTCTGCACGTTGGCGTCGGTCAGCTGCTGGTTGACCTGGTTGGCGTCGTCGGAGAGCGTGATGTTCCACGCCGGGTAGTACTTCGGGTTCTCCGGCTGCGGGTTCATGAACTCGAGCCAGGTCTTCTTGCCGTACTTCTCCATGACGTTACGGTCGTAGTCGGTCAGCGTCGCGAAGAACTCGGCGGGCTGGTCGTCGGGGCTGTAGGCGTTGCCGTCGGAGAACTGGCCGTTGTGCTTGGGCAGGACGTCGAGCAGCGCCTCGAGACGGTTGGACGCCCGCCAGGTGAGGTCGCGGGCGTTGGCCCGCTGCTCCTCCGTGCGCGTGAACAGGCCGTCGTCGCCGATCTGGTAGTCCTCGCCCTCGATGCCCCAGGAGAGCGTCTTCTGCCAGGGCTCGCTGAGCATCAGGTCGAGGAACTTCAGCGCCTTCTCCGGCTGCTTGCTGGAGACGGAGATGCCGAAGCCCTGGTTGGTGTTCATGACGGGGCGGTCGGCGTACCAGGGCTCAGCACCGTCGTAGACGGGCATGAGGGGCACGTAGGTGTACTGGTCCTTGCCGGCGCTGCGCAGCGAGTCGGTCGCGGTCTGGAAGTCCCAGCCCTGGTCGTGCATGCCGAGGACGGCGCCGGTGGCCAGCTTCGCGACGTACTGGTCGAACGTCAGGGTGAAGGACTCGCGGTCCACGAGACCCGCGGCGTACTGCTCGTTGAGGACCTTGTAGAAGTCCTTCGCGATGTCCTTGTCGGCGTAGATCTCCGCGTTGTTGCTGTCGTCGACGATGACGCCACCGTTGTTCGGGGAGCCCGCCAGGAGCGCCGGCGGGTTCGTCATGCCCCACTCACGGCCGGTCGACGCCAGGACCTCGAAGCCCACGGTCGGGGCGCCCTCGGTCTGGGGGTTCTTCGCCTGGTAGTCCGCGATGAGCTGGAAGTAGCGGTCGAGCGTCATGTTGCTGAGGTCCGGCCACCCGGCGTCCTCGAGCACACGCTTCTGGATCCAGAACGCGGGGCCGTAGTAGGTGCCGCCCGTGACCTCGCCGTAGAAGCGGTTGTAGTTCGGGAAGATGTACAGCCCGGGGTCCACCTCCTCACCCGAGTAGCTCATCTTCTTGATGTCGTCCTCGACGTGCGTGGCGAGGTTCGGGTAGTCCCCGGTGGCCAGCATGTCGTCCAGTCGCAGGAGAGCGCCGCCCTCGAGGAGACGCATCTTCAGGTCCGTCGTCCCGACGAGGTCGGGGTACTGGCCGCCCGCGAGCATGACACCGATCTTCTGGTCCACGTTGTCGGGAGTCACGATCTCGTACTCCAGCGTGACACCGAGCTTCTCCTTGAGCAGCTTGGTGATCTTGTTGTCGGCGGCCGGGGCCTGGGAGGCCGTCGTGATCCAGGTCGTGAGGGTCGTCGGGTTGCTGGGGGTCAGCGTTCCCGACTTGTCCGCGAGATCCCCCTCGGGGATCACGGCGGCCGTCGTGGGGCCCTCTTCGGGGCCGTCGTCGGCGGTACATCCGACGAGTCCCACGGACACGCCCACCACCAGGGCAAGAGCTGACAACTTCGTTCGTGAGGTACGCACCGAGGTCTCTCCCTTGAGAACAGTTCCGGTCGACGTTGACTGGAACCCGTGCACATCGGACGCGTTGAGTCGTCGCGTCCTTATCCCGGCGGGATTTTAGCGTTAAAGTAGAGACGCCCCTCGCGAGCCGTCAAGCCCCCGCAAGTCTCGATATGATCACGGCCACTTTCGGGAGCCGCCTGGGGCGGCAGGCGGACCACCTGGGACGCGCTGCGACCTCGGCACTTGCGTCCCGGCGTGCCCGCGGCCAGGCGAGGCGCGTGTCTGTCGAGGGAGGTGCACCGAAAGTATCGCCTGCTGGTTCCGGTGAAGTGGGTCTTGCCGTCTGGCGTTGTATCGATATATTGAGCGCGCTCCGGCGGTGTGGCCGGGGCCCGCAGCCCGACGAGCGCCGGACCGGCACGACGTCGCGGGAAGGAGACCCCCGTGGTGAGGATGGCCGACGTGGCTCGCGCCGCCGGCGTCTCGGTGATGACGGTGTCGAACGTCCTGAACGAGCGCCTTCCCGTCGGCGAGCCGACGCGCGCCCGTGTCATGGCGGCCGTCGAGTCCCTCGGGTACGAGGTCAACCTGACGGCCCGGCACCTGCGGGCCGGACGGACCGACACCGTCGCCTTCGTCGTCCCGAGCTTCCATGACTACTTCGGCGAGCTCGCCGACCAGGTCGCCCCGCTGATCGAGGCGCAGGGACGTCACCTCGTCCTCGAACGGACGAGCGCCAACGCGCAGCAGGAGATGGAGGCGCTGACCGTCGCGCGGCTCCAGATCTACGACGGTGTCCTGCTGTCCATCGCCGGTCTCGACCTGGAGCAGTTGGGGCGGGTGCGCACCGCCAAGCCGATCGTGCTGCTGGGCGAGCGCGACGTCCCCGACCACCTCAACCACGTGCGCCTGGCGAACGAGTCGGGTGCCCGCCTCGCCACGGCGCACATGATCGAGCGTGGATCGCGCCGCATCCTGGCGCTCGGATGCTCGTTCGACGCCGCGCACATGATGACGACGGACCGCCGAGTCGGGTGGGAGCACGCGTGCAGCGAGGCCGGGCTCGCCCCCGACCCGGCCTACGTCGTGCCCGTGAGCGACTACACGGCTCTCGGTGGTCGCGACGCGATGCTCGAGGTCATCGCCTCGGGGCTGCCGTTCGACGGGGTCTTCGCCGTCACCGACATGGTCGCGCTCGGAGCCCTGTCCGCCCTGGCGGACGCCGGGCTCCGTGTGCCCGACGACGTCCAGCTCGCCGGGTTCGACAACCTCGACATGTCGCGCTTCGTCCCTCCGGGCATCACGTCGGTCGACGCCAACCACGAGGGCGTGGCCGAGGCGGCGGTCGGACTGCTGCACCGCCAGATGTCGGGCTGGACCGGCCCTGCCGAGCACGTCGTCGCACCCGTCCGCCTCGTCGTGCGTGGATCCACTCGCGGCGACGCCTAGCCACACCCGAGCGAGCTGCTCGTCGCGTCACCCACGTCGCTACCCGGTCAAAGGAGACCACCCTCGTGAGCACCCCTGTGCCTCCGCCTGCCTCCACGGCAGTCCGCGAGACGACGACCACCACGACAGCGATCATCGATCTCGACCTGCCCGGTGCGACGATCAGCCGGCACGTGTACGGGCACTTCGCGGAGCATCTGGGCCGGTGCATCTACGGCGGGTTCTGGGTCGGAGAGGACTCGCCCGTCCCGCACGTGCGGGGCATCCGGTCCGACGTCGTCGCGGCCCTGCGCGACCTGCGGATCCCGAACCTGCGCTGGCCGGGCGGCTGCTTCGCCGACGACTACCACTGGCGCGACGGGGTCGGCCCGCGCGACCAGCGGCCCAGGATGGTCAACTCGCACTGGGGCGACGTCGTCGAGGACAACGCGTTCGGCACCCACGAGTTCATGGACCTGTGCGAGCTGCTCGGGGCGGACCCGTACGTGTCGGGGAACGTCGGGTCCGGCAGCGTGGCCGAGATGTCGGACTGGGTCGAGTACCTGACCCGGGCGGACGACTCGCCGATGGCGGCGCTGCGCCGCGCGAACGGGCGCGACGAGCCGTGGCGCGTGCCGTTCTGGGGATTGGGGAACGAGGCGTGGGGGTGCGGCGGGAACCTGCGTGCGGAGCAGTTCGCGTCGTTGGCCCGGCACTACGCCACCTACTCGCGCAACCACGGGGGCAACGCCCTGTACCGGGTCGCGGCCGGCGCGAACGAGGCGGACCTGCACTGGACCGAGACCTTGATGCGTTCGTTCGACGACCTGGCGGCAGACCCGGCCGAGCCCGCCCGGCCGTTCCAGGCCGTGTCGCTGCACTACTACACGATGTCGGGCTCGTGGGCGGACAAGGGCGACGCCACCGGGTTCAGCACCGACGAGTGGTACACGACGATGGCCCGGGCCCGCCGCATGGATGAGCTGCTCACTCGCCACTCGACGGTGATGGACCGCTACGACCCCCACCGCAAGGTGGGCCTGGTCGTCGACGAGTGGGGCACCTGGTGGAACGTGGAGCAGGGCACCAACCCGGGCTTCCTGTACCAGCAGAACACGCTGCGCGACGCGCTGGTCGCGTCGGTGCACTTCGACGCGTTCCACCGGCACGCCGAGCGGGTCGTGATGGCGAACGTCGCGCAGACCGTCAACGTGCTGCAGGCCATGGTCCTGACGGATCCCGACACGGGCGCGCTGGTGCTCACCCCGACGTACCACGTGTTCGCGATGAACGTCGGGCACCATGACGCCGCCGCGCTCGCCGTGCACCTGCGGGGCGTGCCGACGCGGACCGCCGACGGGACCGAGCTCCCGCTGGTGTCGGCGTCCGCCTCGGTCAAGGGCGACACCGCGCTGGTCTCGTTGTCGAACCTCGACATCGACGCCGACCGCACGGTCGTGCTCGACCTGCGCGGCCGCGACGTCGTCGGGTACGAGGCGCGCGTGCTGACCGCACCCGTCCTGGACGCGCACAACACGCCGGAGCATCTCGACGCCGTCGCGCCCACCGCGCACCACGGTGTGCGGCCCCACGCGCGCGGGCTCGAGGTCGACCTCCCCGCCCACTCCTACGTCACCGTCAGTCTGGGCCTGCGTTGACGGGACGTGGCGACCGGGCGCTGACCATCGCGAACCCGGTCATCTTCGCGGACGTCCCCGACCCGGACGTCGTCCACGACGGTCGGCACTACTACATGGTCAGCACCACCATGTACTTCGCGCCGAGCGTGCCGATCCTGCGCTCGAGCGACCTGGTGCACTGGTCGATCGTCGGCTACACCGGCCCGATCCTCGACGACACGGACGCGCTTGCTCTGCGGAACGGGGAGAACGCCTACGGGCAGGGCACCTGGGCCGCGAGCATCCGGTACCACGAGGGCACGTTCTACGTCTCGGTCGGCAGCCTGACCACCCAGAAGACGTACGTCTACGCGACGCCGAGCATCGAGCACGGGCCGTGGACGAGGTCGGTCCTCGACGGCTACGCGCACGACCAGTCGCTCCTGTTCGACGACGAGGACGCCTACCTCGTCTACGGCAGCGGAGTGATCGACCTGCGCCGGCTCGGCCGGGACGACTCAGGAACCTTCGTCTGGGACGGCCCGGCGACACGGCTCGTCGAGGACGCCGACGTCGACCAGACCAGCGGGCTGAGCGCCGAGGGTGCGCACGCCTACAAGGTCGGCGACCACTACTACGTCTTCATGATCGAGTGGCCGACGGACGGGCTCCGCCAGCAGGTCGTGTGGCGGTCGACGTCCTTGACGCCACAGTCCCAGGGCGGCAGCTGGGAGGGCAGGGTGGTGCTCAGCCAGGCGGTGTCGGTCGAGGGACGCCAGGGCGACGGCGTCGCTCAGGGGGGCGTCGTGCAGGCGGCTGGCGGGCAGTGGTACGCCATGCTCTTCCAGGACGAGGGGCCGCTCGGGCGCTCACCGCAGCTCGCGCGCGTGACCTGGGACGAGGACGGGTGGCCGGTCTACGCGCTCGACGCCATGACGGTCTCCGCGGGGGCGCCGTCGGCGGGAGCGACCGACCTCCTCGTCTCGGACGACTTCGACAACCAGCCCACGCCGGCCGGCTACTGGAACACGTCCGACTCCGGTGATCTGACGGCGTCGGACGAGAACGCGTGGAACTTCTCGAGCCTCGGGCTGTCGTGGCAGTGGAACCACAACCCGGACAACCGGTTCTGGTCGCTCACCGAGCGGCCCGGCCACCTGCGGCTGACCACGGGCAGCATCGCGTCGGGCATCCTCGACGCCCGCAACACGCTCACCCAGCGCACGTGCGGCCCGACGAGCGCCGCGGCGATCTCGCTGGACGTCTCCGCGATGCGGGACGGCGACGTCGCCGGCCTGTCCGCGTACCAGCAGAAGTACGGGTACGTGGCGGTCGAGATGGCCGAGGGCGCCCGGCGGCTCGTGATGCGCCGTGCCGACCGGCAGGGGCGCGTCGCCTTCACCAGCGCTCCCGTGCCGCTGACGGCCGAGACGGTCCTGCTGCGCGTGGACGTGGACTTCCGGGACGCCGCCGACCGCGCCACGTTCGCCCACTCGCTCGACGGTGCCGCCTGGTCGCCGATCGGCGACGACCTGGCGATGGAGTACAGCCTCGACCACTTCACCGGGTACCGGTTCGCGATCTTCTGCTACGCCACGGCCGAGACCGGCGGGCACGTGGACGTCGACTGGTTCCGGGTCGGCGACGACATCGACGGCCGCGGGCCGTCAGCACACCATCGGGAGGTGCCTGGCGGGGACGGACCCCAGGAGGCACCGCGTGGACCAGAGGAGATCTCCATGCCGCAGGAAGTGCACGCTCTCGACGAGCTGCGAGTGGACGGCGCGACGCCGTCGGACGCACCGCTGAACCACGTGTGGAACCAGTGCGTGGGCGCGGGCCGCGCCAACGAGGCGCTGCGCGCCGACTGGCAGGCCCAGTTCCGTGAGGCCGTGGACGTGCTGGGGGTCCGCTTCGTGCGGTTCCACGGCCTGTTCCACGACGACATGTTCGTCTACCGCGCCACCTACGGCGGCGGCTTCGCCCCGCCGGAGGTGCTGCCCGAGGCGCAGATCACCTTCAGCTACGTGGACATGGTGTTCGACGCGATCCTCGACGCGGGTGCGCGCCCGTTCGTCGAGCTGGGGTTCATGCCCCGGGAGCTGGCCACGCAGACCGAGACGCTGTTCTGGTGGAAGGCGCACTGCAGCCCGCCCACCGACATGGGGGAGTGGGTCCGCCTTGTGAGCGAGACGGTGCGGCACTGGATCGAGCGGTACGGCCTCAACGAGGTGCGGCAGTGGCGGTTCGAGGTGTGGAACGAGCCCAACCTGGTGCCCCACTTCTGGACCGGCACCCGCACCGAGTACTTCGAGCTCTACGAGGCCACGGCGCGCGCGCTCAAGGCGATCGACCCGCAGCTCAAGGTGGGCGGCCCGTCGACGTCCGTGTTCGTGCCCGACGCCCGCTACGCCGGCGAGACCTACGACCGCGCGGCCGAGTTCGCCACCGGCCGGGCGCCCGACCCGGACGCGCTCGACTGGCAGCCGGTCTGGGTCCGCGAGCTCATCGACTACTGCGCTGAGCGGGACCTCCCGGTCGACTTCCTCTCGACCCACCTGTACCCGACGGACTACGCGGCCGACGGCACCGGCAGCGGCTTCACGGCCATCCATCGCCACGTGGACGCCACCGAGCAAGACCTGCGCCTGATGCAGGAGCTCATCGCGGCGAGCCCGTACCCCGACGCCGAGCTGCACATCACCGAGTGGTCCAGCTCGCCGTCGAGCCGGGACCGCACGCACGACACCCTCTTCGCCGCGACGTACATCACGCGCGCGTTCCTGAAGGGCGCCGCGCTCGCGGACTCGATCTCGTACTGGACGTTCACGGACATCTTCGAGGAGGGCGGCGCGGGGCTCGGCCCGTTCCACGGCGGCTTCGGGTTCGTCAACGAGCAGGGCATCCACAAGCCCACGTTCCATGCCGTCGCGATGCTGAACCGCCTGGGCGACCGTGTCGTGCACCAGGACGAGCAGGGCATCATCACCCGGTCGTCCGACGACGGCCGCGTGTCCGCGGTGTTCCTCAACTACCCCGCCGAGATGGGCACGCGCGGCGTCGAGCAGCACGACTCGTACGCCGCGGCGCGCCTGTACAAGCAGATCGGCACGGCCCGGCGGGTCCGCCACACGGTCGCGGGACTCGAGCCGGGGACCGTCTTCCAGGTCGAGCTGCTCGACTGGGAGCACGGCAACGCCGCGGAGGCATGGCACCAGATGGGGGAGCCGCTCAACCTCACGCGCGCCCAGACCGCCGAGCTGAAGGCGATCGCAGACGACCTGCGCCGGTGGACCGTGCCGGTCCCCGAGTCGGGCGTCCTCGAGATCGACATCGACCTGCCGGCCTGGGCCGTCGCCTCCGTCGCCCCGGTGCCCTCCACGGCCGTCGTCGGGGACAAGGCTGCAACGGTGCACGCATGACGCCCGACGCGCGGCACGTCGTGACTGCCGGCAGAGACACGAACGGCCCCGAGCCGAAGCCCGGAGCCGTCATGCTCGCTGTCTCAACGAGTGTCCGGAGGGGGACTTGAACCCCCACGCCCTTACGGGCACTAGCACCTCAAGCTAGCGCGTCTGCCATTCCGCCACCCGGACAGGTGGACCATCGAGGAGCCCGGAGGCGCCCCGTGGTGCGGCAGAAAAGATAGCACGGTGAGTCGGCCGCGCTTGCATCGGCCCGAAGGGGCAGACTCGGGCAGAGACGAGACGGCGGCGGCTCGCAGCAGTGCTCCGGCCGCCGACGAGGCAGCGGAAGGGGTCACGCATGGCGGAGCCCGGCGAGCGTGCCGGAGCGCAGCAGGGCACGCGACCGGCCCGTCGGGTCGCGGGTGTGCGGCGCAACGCACCTGCGGTGGAGTACGACGCGCCGCGCTGGCTCCGCTCGCTCGCGGGGGCGTCGTGGCGCGCGATCGTCGTCGTCATCGCCGTCGGGATGGTGTTCTACGCCACGGCGCAGGTCAAGCTGCTGTTCATCGCGGTGTTCCTCGCGCTGGTGTTCACCGCGGTGCTGCGCCCGCTCGTCGAGCTGCTCGCGCGCTTCCTGCCCAGGTTCGTGGCCACGGGCGTCGCGATCCTCACGGGTGTGCTGTTCTTCGTCGGGCTCCTGACGTACGTGGGCTACTCGGTCGCCAACGAGTGGGAGGACCTGTCCGACCGGTTCAGCGACGGGCTCGGTCAGATCGTCGAGTTCCTGGAGAGCGGCCAGCTGCCGTTCCGCATCACGAGCGAGCAGATCGCCGGGTGGATCAACGACGGGCAGAAGTGGCTGCAGGACCACGCTGGTGACCTTGCCGGTCAGGCCGCGCAGAGTGCCGGGTCGGTCGTCGAGGTGCTCACGTCGCTCGCGCTGGCGATCTTCTGCACCGTCTTCTTCCTGGCGCGCGGGCGCGAGATGTGGACGTGGTTCCTCAACCAGCTGCCCGAGCGCTTCCGGGAGGGCTGGATCCAGGCGGGTGGCGCGGGCTGGTACACGTTCTCCGGCTACACGCGCGGCACCGTGATCATCGCCGTGACCGACGGGATGCTCGCATTCGTCCTGCTGCTGATC
Source organism: Cellulomonas gelida (assembly GCF_006538725.1). Lineage (GTDB taxonomy): Bacteria > Actinomycetota > Actinomycetes > Actinomycetales > Cellulomonadaceae > Cellulomonas > Cellulomonas gelida. Next base: position 159,309 of record NZ_BJLQ01000002.1, on the reverse strand, counting down.
CTCGGGGTGCCGCTCGCGGCGCCGCTCGCGGTGCTCGTGTTCATCGGTGCGTTCATCCCGCTCGTCGGCGCGCCCGCCGCCATGGTCATCGCGATGATCGTCGCGCTCGCGGCCAACGGGTTGTGGTCGGCGGTGTTCGTCGGTGTCGGGATCGCGCTCATCGGCCAGTTCGAGGGGCACGTGCTGCAGCCGCTGGTCATGGGCAAGCAGGTCTCGATCCACCCCGTCGTCGTGGCGCTCGCGGTCGCCGGCGGGACGCTCACCGCGGGCATCCTCGGAGCGGTCGTGAGCGTGCCGCTCGTCGCGGTGGCGTGGGCGATCTTCTCGCGGCTGCGCACGCTGGACCCGCCCATGACGGTCGACGAGGCGGACGACGGCATGGGGCCTCAGGGCGCTCGGGTCCGCGACGAGGACGCCCCCGTCTGAGCCCCGCTCGGCTGCTCAGGTGTGCAGCGACGCGAGGAGCCTGCCCAGCTGCGCGACGTAGTGACCGCCGAAGAGCACCGCGTGCACGCCCACGGGGTACAGCTGGTGCAGCGCGACGCGGCGGCGCCAGCCCTCGCGCAGGGGCCGCTCGTCGTCGTAGGCCGCCAGGACCTCGTCCAGGTGAGGGAGGCCGAACAGCGCCAGCATCGCCAGGTCCGTCTCGCGGTGCCCGCCGTGCGCCGCGGGGTCGATCAGCGTCGCGCCCACGCGCGTCCACACGACGTTGCCGGCCCACAGGTCCCCGTGCAGGCGAGCGGGCGGCTCGTCGTCGTCCCACGCGCCCTGCTCGGCGCGGTCGGCGACGCGCGCGAGCCTGTCGAGCACGCTCGTCGGTGCGATCCCGAGGAGCAGCGCCGCCAGCGGTCGCAGCCGCCGCACGGCGAGGAACTCGCCCCAGCGCTCGTGCCGCCCGGCGGGCATCGTCAGCGGTGCGTCGAGCGGCCCGAACCACCCGTCGCCGTCCCAGCCCGCGGGTGGCGAGCCGAACGCGGGCGCGCCCGCCGCGTGGGTGCGTGCCAGCAAACGACCGAACGCCGCGGCCGCGTCGCGACTCGGCGGGACGGCGACGAGCCGCTCGAGGTCCAGGTGGTCCTCGGCGACGTCCAGGACGCGCACGACGGGAGTCCCCGCGGCCGCCCGCAGCCACTCGAGACCCGCGGCCTCGCACGCGAAGAAGCCGCTCGGGGCGCCGGGTCTGCTCTTGCGGAACACCCCGTGATCCTCTCGCGCGACGCTCGCCGACGAAGGATGCTGGGACCGGCAGCGCCGCGACCCGGCGCGCCGCACCCGCACGCCGGGCACACCCCCGCCCACGCACCCAGGGAGCCGAGATGATCGTCGCAGTCCCGCAGGAGACCAAGAACCGCGAGTACCGCGTGGCGCTCACGCCCGCGGGCGCCCACCAGCTCGTGACCGACGGGCATCGGGTCCTCGTCCAGACCGGGGCCGGCTCGGGATCGGCGATCGGCGACGACGAGTACCGCGCCGCGGGCGCGGAGATCGTGGCGGACGCCGCGACCGCCTGGGGCGAGGCCGACCTCGTCTGCAAGGTCAAGGAGCCGACTCCCGCCGAGTTCGGCCACCTGCGCGACGACCTCGTGCTGTTCACCTACCTGCACCTGGCCGCCGACCGCCCCGCGACCGACGCCCTGCTCGCTGCGGGGACCACCGCGATCGCGTACGAGACCGTCCAGCTCACCGACGGCTCGCTCCCGCTGCTCGCGCCCATGAGCGAGGTCGCCGGCCGGCTCGCGACGCAGGTGGGCGCGTACCACCTCATGCGCAACGAGGGTGGGGCCGGGCTGCTGCTGGGTGGCGTCCCGGGCGTGGACCCGGCGCGGGTCGTCGTGCTCGGCGCCGGGACGGTCGGGCGGCACGCCGCGCAGATCGCGGTGGGGATGCGGGCCGACGTCACCGTGCTCGACGTGTCGATGGCGCGCCTGCGGGAGATCGACGACGCGAGCGGTGGCCGCATCCGCACGCTCGCGTCGAACCGGTGGACGCTCGAGCGCGAGGTCGCCGAGGCGGATCTGGTGATCGGCGCAGTGCTCGTCCCCGGCGCGCGGGCGCCGCGCCTGGTCTCCGACGAGCTCGTCGCGCGCATGAGGCCCGGCTCGGTGCTCGTCGACGTGGCCGTCGACCAGGGTGGGTGCTTCGAGTCGACCCGCCCCACGACGCACGACGACCCGACGTTCCTCGTCGAGGGCTGCGTCTTCTACTGCGTGGCGAACATGCCGGGCGCGGTCCCGGTCACCTCGACGCGCGCCCTGACGAACGTCACGCTGCCCTACGTGCACGCGCTGGCCTCACGCGGCTGGCGCGCGGCGGCCGCCGACGACCCCGCGCTCGCGAACGGCCTGACCGTGCACGGCGGGCGGCTCGTCAACTCCGCCGTCGCCGCGGCGCACGGCTACCCGTCCGTCTCGGTGGCCGAGGCGCTCGCGGCCGGCTGACGCGGCGGCCGACCGCCGATCCCCGTCACGCGCCCGCAACGAACGCCGCCTACTCTCGCCGGATGGACGTGGCGGTGCTGGGAGCGACGGGAGACGTGGGCCGGCAGGTCTGCACGCAGCTGGTCGAGCGGCGCGTGCTGCCGGCGACCTCCCGCCTGCAGCTCGTCGGGCGCGCCGACGGGCGTTCGTCGCGCGCCACCTACGGGCTCGCGGCGGACCTCGTCGACGCGTACGACGAGCACGCCCCGCTGCTCGACGTCGCGCTCGACCCCGCGGACGTCGTGGCCGACGTCGTGGTCGTCGCGGCCGGACGCACCGCGGGCACCGAGCCGGGCGTGCCCGTCGACCGTCGCGCGCTCGCGGCCGACAACGCGCGCGTGTTCGCGACGTACGCCGAGGCGCTGGCCCGGCACGGCTCCGGCCGCGAGGTCGTCGTCGTGGTGTCCAACCCGGTGGAGCTCGGCGTCGCGGTGTTCGCCGAGGCGCTCGGGCGGCACCGCGTGATCGGGATGGGCGCGTGGCTCGACACGCTGCGGTTCCGCCGCGAGGTCGCCGCGTCGATCGGCGTGCGACGGCACCGCGTCGGCGGGTTCGCCGTCGGGCAGCACGGCGACGACCTTGTGCCGCTGTGGTCGACCGTGCGCATCGCGGGGCTCGACGTCGCCGAGCGTCGCGCGGAGGTGGCACGCGTGCGCGGCGCGCGCACGCTCGCGACGTACGACGAGGAGATCGCCGCCGCGAAGCGTGCGCTCGCGACCGCCGCGGTCGACGACCTCGCGGGCGCGTTCCGCCTCGTCGACTCCTGGCCCCCGGACGTCCGCGTGGCCGCACGACCGTGGATGACGCAGCAGAGCGGCGCCAAGACCGCCGCGGGCACGGCCAGCGCGACGATCGACCTGATCGACACCGTGCTCGACGGTCGCGACACCGTCGTCGCGGGCCAGGTCGCGCTCGACCGCGAGGTGGAGCTCGCCGGGAAGCCTGTCGAAGGCGTCCTGGGTGTGCCGGTCGTGCTCGGGCCGGAGGGGTGGACGCAGGTGCTGCTCCCGGCGCTCGCGGACGACGAGGAGCGTCGGCTCGCCGCGGTCGCCGACCGCGTCAGCCGGTCGATCGAGCCGTGGCTCACCGCCACGGCGGGCGACGGCACCGCCCTCGTCCCGGTTGAAGGAGGGGGCGCATGAGCATCCAGGACGAGGGGTTCGACGAGCGCTGGGTCGTGTTCGTGCGCGGGGCGAACCGGCCGGGGACGGTCGCCGCGCTCACGGCCGTCTTCGCGACGCGCGGGGTGAGCTTCGACGCGCTCGCGACGAGCGACGCCGGGCCGGACGAGGGTCTGGTGACGGTCACGTTCCGCACGACCGGGCGGCGTCAGCGCGAGATCGTGCGCGCGGCCGAGCGTCTCGCGGCGGTGTCGGGCGTCGTGGTGCGACGAGCTGAGGACCTCGGCGTGCGCGCGGCCGCGGTGATGCACCTGCCGGGCGACGTCGCGTTCCGCCCGCCGCCGCACGCGGCTGTGAGCTGGTCGGGGGAGTCGGCGCTCGGGCAGCCCGTGCTCGTCGAGGGGCCGCTCGTCGACGTCGAGCACGTCGTCGCCGCGGCGCGGGAGGCCGGAGCGCGCACCACCGCGATCGTCATCCAGCCGCCGCCGACGGCCTGACGCGAGCCCCTCCTCCCCGAGCGTGCCGAACGAGGGGGATCCGGCCCGAGACGTCACGACGTCGGGGACTCGCGAGGTCGTCGGCGCTGTGCTCTCGACGGGTCTCCGGCTGACCGCGGGCGCCGAGGAGCGCGGTGGGCGCGCGCGACCCGTGCTCCTGCGGTCCGTGCCTCGGGTGGGCGATGATGCCCGCATGAAGCGCGCGCCCCTGGATGCCGAGAACCCGTTCGCCGCCCCGTCGTCGCTCCCGTACGGGCTGCCCGACTACCGCAGGATCCGCACCGAGCACTACGAGCCCGCGATCGACTACGGCATGGCCGAGCACCGCGCGCAGGTCGAGGTGATCGCGACCGACCCGAGCGAGCCGACCGTCGAGAACACGCTCGTCGCCCTGGAGCGCTCCGGCCGGACCCTGCAGCGCGTGCTCGTGGCGTTCTTCAACCAGTCCAGCGCCGACTCGACACCCGAGCTCGACGCGCTCGAGGAGTCGGTCGCACCGCGCCTGGCCGCGCACCTGGACGCCATCCACCTCGACGCGCGCCTGTTCGCCCGCCTCGAGGCGCTGGACGCGCAGGTCGCGTCGGGCGCGCTGACGCTCGAGCCCGACACCGCATGGTTGCTCGAGCGCACCCGCACCACGTTCGTGCGCGCCGGGGTCCGCCTCGACGAGACCGCGCAGGACCGCCTGCGCGAGCTCAACGCGCAGATCACCACGCTGGCGACGGTCTTCGGCCGTGAGGTGCTCGCCGCGACCAACGCCGCCGCGGTTCTCGTGACCGACGAGGCCGAGCTCGACGGGATGCCGCAGGACGCGCGCTCGGCGGCGGCCCGGTCCGCGACCGAGCGCGGCCACGACGGCGGCTGGCTCCTCGAGCTGCAGCTGCCGACGGGTCAGCCGCAGCTCGTCACGCTGCGCGACCGTCGCCTGCGCGAGCGGCTGCACCGCGCGTCGGTGGGCCGCGGCCTGGGCGGCGAGCACGACACGCGGCCGACCCTGCTGCAGCTGGCCCGCCTGCGCGCCGAGCGCGCCCAGCTCCTGGGCTACCCGCACCATGCCGCCTACGTGGCGCAGGACGCGACGGCCAAGTCGGCGGAGGCGGTCGCGGACATCCTGGGTCGGCTCGCTCCGGCGGCGGTCGCGAACGCGCGCGCCGAGGCCGTCGAGCTCACCGTCGCGCTGCAGCAGGACGAGCCCGGCGCGACGCTCGAGGCGTGGGACTGGGCGTACTACGCCGAGCGCGTGCGCTCGCAGGCCCGCTCGCTCGACGAGACGGCCCTGCGGCCGTACCTCGAGCTCGACCGGGTGCTGCACGAGGGCGTGTTCCGCGCCGCGACCGCGCTGTACGGGCTGACGTTCGCGGAGCGCACCGACCTCGTCGGCTACCACCCCGACGTGCGCGTCTTCGAGGTCTTCGACACCGACGGCTCGGGTCTCGGCCTGTTCCTCGCGGACTACTGGACGCGCGAGTCGAAGCGCGGCGGCGCGTGGATGAACAACCTCGTCGACCAGTCGACGCTGCTCGACGAGCCGCCGGTCGTGGTCAACAACCTCAACATCCCGAAGCCGCCCGACGGCCAGCCCACGCTCCTGACGTGGGACCAGGTCACGACGATGTTCCACGAGTTCGGTCACGCGCTGCACGGCCTCCTCTCGGCCGTGCGCTACCCGTCGCAGTCGGGCACCGAGGTGCCGCGCGACTTCGTCGAGTACCCCTCGCAGGTCAACGAGATCTGGGCATGGGAGCCGCAGGTGCTGCAGGCGTTCGCGGTGCACCACGAGACGGGGGAGCCGATGCCCGCGGCGTGGGTCGAGACGCTCCTGGCGGGCCGCCAGGACGGCGAGGGCTTCCGCACCACGGAGTACCTCGCGGCGGCGCTGCTCGACCAGGCCTGGTACCGCCTGTCGCCCGACGAGGTGCCCACGGACCCCGACGACGTCGAGGCGTTCGAGGCCGCGGCGCTCGAGGGTGCGGGGGTGGCGTTCGCGCCCGTGCCGCCGCGCTACCGCAGCGCGTACTTCAACCACGTGTTCTCGAGCGGCTACTCGGCGGGCTACTACTCCTACATCTGGTCCGAGGTGCTCGACGCGGACACGGTCGAGTGGTTCCGCGAGAACGGTGGCCTGCGCCGGGAGAACGGTGACGCGTTCCGTGCCAAGCTGCTGGGCCGGGGCGGCTCGATCGACCCGCTCCAGGCGTTCCGCGACCTGCGCGGCCGTGACCCGCAGATCGAGCCGCTGCTGGTGCGTCGCGGCCTGACGGCGGCCGCCACGGTCTAGCGGCGGAGTCGTCGTGCGCGGGCGGCCCCGCTGCCGTCGGGGGCCGTCCGCGCGCGCGGGTACGGTGGGCGCGTGCCGACGACCGAGCCCCGCAACCCCCAGCCGACCGCCGCCGACGAGGTCGTGGACATCTGCCGCGACCTCATCCGGTTCGACACCTCGAACTACGGGGACGGCTCCGGGCCGGGGGAGCGCGCGGCCGCTGAGTACACGGCGACGCTGCTGAGCGACGTCGGGCTCGAGCCCGACGTGTTCGAGAGCGCGCCGGGGCGCACGAGCCTCGCGGTGCGGATCGAGGGCGCGGACCGCAGCCGGCCGGCGCTCGTCGTGCACGGTCACCTCGACGTGGTGCCCGCGCAGGCCGACGACTGGACGGTGGACCCGTTCGCGGGCCACGTCGACGGCGACCTGCTGTGGGGCCGCGGCGCGGTCGACATGAAGGACATGGACGCGATGATCCTGTCGGTCGTGCGGCAGATGGCGCGCGAGGGCCGCAAGCCGGCGCGCGACGTCGTGCTGGCGATGTTCGCCGACGAGGAGGCCGGCGGCACGTACGGCGCGCACTGGGCGGTCGACCACAAGCCCGAGATCTTCGAGGGCGCGAGCGAGGCGATCAGCGAGGTCGGCGGCTTCTCGGTCACGGTCGCCGGGCGACGTGCGTACCTCGTGCAGACGGCCGAGAAGGGCCTGGCCTGGCTGAGGCTCGTCGCCGAGGGGCGCGCGGGCCACGGCAGCCAGGTCACGCCCGACAACGCCGTGACGCACCTGGCGGAGGCAGTCGCGCGGATCGGTCGCCACACGTGGCCGCTCGAGCTCACGCCCACGGTCCGTGCGCTGCTGGAAGGCGTCGCGGACCTCACCGGGTTGCCGTTCGACCCGTACGACGAGCAGGGCATCGACGCGCTGGTCGCCGCGCTCGGCCCCGCGAGCAGGTTCGTCGGCGCGACCCTGCGGCACACGTCGAACCCGACGCAGCTCACCGCGGGCTACAAGGCGAACGTCGTGCCCGGACGCGCGGAGGCCGCCGTGGACGGTCGCTTCCTGCCGGGCCGCGAGGACGAGTTCCGCGCGACGATCGAGCGGCTCGCCGGCCCGCACGTGCGCATCGAGGACATCCACCGCGACGTGGCGCTCGAGGCGCCGACGACGGGCTCGCTGGTCGACGCGATGACCGACGCCCTGCTCGCCGAGGACCCCGGGGCCGCCGTGCTGCCGTACATGCTCTCGGGCGGGACGGACAACAAGTCGCTCTCGCAGCTGGGGATCACGGGCTACGGGTTCGCGCCCCTGCGCCTGCCCCCGGACCTCGACTTCGCGGGCATGTTCCACGGCGTCGACGAGCGCGTGTCGATCGACGCCCTGAAGTTCGGCACGCGCGTCCTGGACCGGCTCCTGTCGACCTGCTGACGGGCTGTGCCCCGCTGGGGCGTCGTCGTCGCAGGCGGGGCGGCGGTCAGTCGAGCGTGCTGCGGACCCGCAGGATCTTGCGCCGCAGCCAGACGCGTCGCTCGCCACCCACGTAGAGCACCGACCGGGCGAGCTCCCAGCGCCCGTACTCGGCGTGCTCGACGAGCATGCGCTGGACGTCGTTGCGGCTGGTCGTCCGGGGGAGGACCAGGACCCGGTACTCGTACTGCCCACCCTGCGCGACCCAGTCCCGGCGTCGCTGACGCGTCTCGACGGTCATCCGCCACCCTCCCGTTGCCGACTCGCGTGGCGCCCATTGTGCACCGCGTCGCGGGGTGCCGTGCGTACGCCGAGAGGCGGGTCGCACGCTGCGGGGGTGTGGTGGCGGCCCTCGGTCCTGCCGGGCACCGCGTCGCGGCGGTACCGTTCGGACATGACCGTCGACCCCCGTGCCGCGCTGGACCGATTCGTCGCAGCGCTCGAGGCGCACTACAACGCTGTCGTCGCGCGCCAGGGCGAGGACGACCCCGCGGTCGACGACGCGTACGACGTCCTGGCTGACGCCTTCGAGGTGTACGACGACGCCCTCGGGACTGTCCACGGTGAGGCCACGCCGTTCTACCTCGCCGAGGAGGACGACGAGGACGACGACTTCGACGACGACGTCGAGGGTGGCGACGACGAGTCCGAGGACGCCGAGGGCGACTGGGCGGGCGACGACGAGTACGACGAGGTCGAACCCGCGCGCTGACCCCGCGGCGCCGCACGTCAAGGGTGCGAGCGGGAGGTCCCCGCGGTGCGGCCGAACGGGTGACAAGCGTCTCGGAGTGCGGACCACCGGGTCCCGGTTGTTGACACCGCGCTCCCGTCGTCACTAGAAAGAGCCTGCAAGGAAAAAGCGACCGGTATAGTCGGCATAAGCCGATCCGGTCGTGGAAGACCAGGTCACGAGCGTCTCCGACAAGCCCCGGCTGGGAGACCGGCAACCCTCCGTCCGTGGTGGGGTGCCCCGGGTGAGGACCAGGCCGTCGTGCGCGTGCACGACGGCAAGCACGGGCGCCGCGGGATCGGCGCCTGCCGACGACGAGGAGCACGGGCGTGAGGTGTGCGAACGAGCACCGACTCCGTCGATGTTCCTGCGCTGCCTTCTGACGCACGTCGTCACCTCGGCGCGCGAGGCCTCGTCCCGCGCGCCGCACGCCCTTCCCCCTCCCTGAGCACTCCCTGACCGCCCCCGGTCGTGGGAGCTGCCCTCGCACGATCGGAGCACCCCGTGAACGTCTGGGACGCCGCAGCGCTCGCCGTCACCGTCGGCCTGTTCGCCGGCCTGTTCGCCCTCGCACGCAAGCGCGTGAACTTCAGCGTGCTGACGTTCGTCGGGCTGTTCCTCGGCGTCGCTGTCGGCGTGGTGTTCCGCGACCACGTCGAGTACGTCCAGCCACTCGGCCGGGTCTACGTCAACCTGCTGCTGACCATCGTGGCCCCGCTCGTGATCGTCTCGATCCTGTCGAGCATCACGTCGCTGGGCTCGACGTCGCAGCTGCGGACCATCGGCGGACGGTCGGTCTACTGGCTGCTCAGCCTCAACCTCGTCGCGATCTTCCTCGCACTCGGCACGGCGCTGCTGGTCGGGCTCGGCAAGGGCGCGCACCTGGGCACGCAGGACGTGGACACCCGGTCGCTCGACTCGGTCCAGCAGCCGTTCACGTCGGTGTTCATCGGCTTCTTCCCGACGAACATCGTCAAGGACGTGTCCGAGAACAACATCATCCCGATCATCCTCGTGAGCATCCTCGTGGCGGTCTCGTGCTCGCTGGTGGCCGACAAGAACCCGCAGAAGGTCGCCCCGTTCAAGGCGTTCGTCGAGGCGTCACGCGAGATCATCTACCGCGCGGTCGGCTTCGTCATCAGCCTCACGCCCTACGCGGTGCTCGCCCTCACGGCGTCGTTCACGTCGACCGTCTCGGCGGACACGAGTCAGCTCTGGCCGCTGTTCACGCTGCTCGTCGTCGCGTTCGTCGTCTGCTTCGCCCACACCTACCTCGTGAACGGCGTGTTCCTGCGGGTGTCCGCGAACGTGAGCCCCGTCGCGTTCTTCCGCCGGATCTTCCCCGCGCAGCTCACCGCGTTCACGACGCAGAGCAGCGCCGGGACGCTGCCGCTCACCACGAGCCTGCTCCGGGAGCGCGTCGGCGTGCCCGCCGAGATCGCGGGTTTCACGGCGCCGCTCGGCACGACGATCGGGATGCCGGGCTGCGCCGGGATCTGGCCGGTGCTCCTGGCCGTGTACAGCGTCAACGCACTCGGCATCCCGTACGGGCTCGGTGACTACGCGGTGCTGGTGCTGCTCGGCCTCGTCGTCTCGATCGGCACCGCGGGGGTGCCCGGGACCGCGACGGTCACCGCGACGACCGTGCTGGCCGCTGCGGGGCTCCCGCTCGAGGTCATCATCCTGACGCTGCCGATCAGCGCGCTCGCCGACATGGCGCGGACCACGAACAACGTGACCTCGGCCGCGGTCGCCGCGACCATCGTCGCGCGCAAGGAGGGCCGCCTGGACGACGCGATCTTCCGCTCCTCCGTGGACCGGTCCGTCGACCTCGGGGAGCCCGTGACGCCGGAACGCTCGAACCCGGCGTCCCCGGCGACGACCGACGACGACGCCCTCTGGGGCGGCGTGCCCGTCGGCGCGTGCGCGATCGAGCCCAGCCCGCGCGTTCCCGTCGGCTCCCGCTGACCCGCCCGCACCCGTCCTCGCCCCCCGTGCCCCCGCACCCCCTTCCCGTAGAAAGCGCCCCCTCGTGAACCCTCTTCTCCAGCTCGGCCGCCGGAGCCTGCCCCTGGTCGCGGCGCTCGTCGTCGGCGTGATCGCCCTCGGCCTGCCGGTCCTGCAGGCGACCCGCGCGAGCGCGGCCACCGTCGAGTGGGTCGATGGCGGCGACGACCAGCACTGCCTCCAGGACGACAAGGGCGCCGCGCTCGTCAACCTCGCCGAGGACAAGTGGTGCCAGCCGATCCCGACGTGCCACGAGTACGACGGGAACAACCCCAAGTACAAGGGGCGCATCGTGCAGAGCAGCGCCAGCACCGGGATCTGGCAGGGCGCGGCCGACGAGGTGCTCTACGCGGACAACCTTCCGTCCGACTACAACCTGACGCCGACCCCGACGAAGTCGCCCACGCCGAAGCCGTCGGCGAGCCCGACACCGACCAAGGCGCCGACGCCCGGCACGACTCCCACGCCGCGTGCGACCCCGGCGCCCGGCAGGACGCCTGTGCCCGGCACGACGCCCTCCCCGGGCGCGACCAGGCCCCCGACGAGCACGCCCGGTCCCGGTGCCACGACAGCGCCGGGCGTCCCGGCTCCTGCGGCGCCCGTGTCCGACGACCTCGGGATCGATCCCGAGGAGGCCGTCGTGCCCGGAGCGCCCTCCGCACCCGGCACCCCGACCCTCACGGTCGACGGCACGACGATCGTCGTGACGTGGGAGCCGTCGGTCGACGTGGACCTCGACAGCGTGACGGGCTACGTCGTCCTGCTCAGCGGGGGCAACCGCGCCGAGGTCGACGCGGCGACCACCACCTACGAGTTCCTGGACCTGCCGGACGGCAGCTACCGCGCCGCGGTCCGCGCGGTGAACGACGTCGGTGAGTCCGTGGCCTCCACCCCGTCGGAGCCGGTGACGGTCGGCACGCCGCCCGCGTCGGTCGTCGGCACGCTGACCTGGACGGGGGAGGTCGTCCCCGGTGCGACCGTCGCGCTGACCGGAGCGGGTTACGCCGCGGGCGTCGACCTCGACGTCGAGCTGCACTCCGACCCGGTCCGGCTCACGACCGTCACGACCGACGAGCAGGGCGCGTTCGCCACCGACGTGGTCGTTCCGGACGACGCCCCGCAGGGTGCTCACCACTTCGTCGTCGCGTACCAGGGGACGGTCGTCTCCGAGAGCCCTGTCACCGTCGCGGCCGCGTCGCCGGTCGGGGCGGCGCAGGACGCGGAGGCGACGTCGGCCGAGACGGTGCCGCCGCTGACCGGCCTCGTGATCCTCGGCGCACTGGCCGTCGCGGGAGTCCTGCTCCTGGCGTCCCACTACGCGCGCGGCGGTTCCCGTCGCGCGTCGTCTGCCGCCGCGGCGGACGAGCCTGCCGGCCCGGCTCCGGTGCCCGGCGCCCTGCCACCGCTGCAGCTCGGCAACCCGCTGCTGACGGCCTTCGCGCCGGCGTCGGTCGCTGCACCGGCGGCCGCACCCACCGCGGCTCTCGCCACCGTGCCCGCGGCGGCGCCCGTCAGGACCCCCGTCGCAGCGGCCCCCACCTCGTCCCCCGTCGCGGCCTATCCCGGGGTGCACGTCGCTCCCGAGGCGGGCCAGCTCAGCGTCACCTGGCAGTTCGCACCACCCGCACGAGTGGACGGGCCGTCGACCCCCGCGGCCCAGCCCGTCCGCTGACCCGCTCTCCCTGACCTGACCCCCCGCCTCCGGGCGGGAGAAAGAGACGACTCCCCATGTCCAGCTCCTCCTTGCGACGCAGCATCGCCGGGATCGTGGTCGCCGCACTGGCGACCGCGCCCGCGGTCGCTCTCGCCCCCGGCGCGAGCGCCGCGGCCACCGCTGCGGCGCCCGCCATCGCTTCCAGCGTCGACTTCGACTACTTCGCCGACGTCTTCCCGGCGCTCGCTCCTGCGCGTGGCCAGCACGTCTTCGAGTCCATCTCGATCGAGCGCCTGAAGTACCTGCTGCGCTTCAAGTCCGGCCGCTACGCGGTGCTCATCGGTGACCCGAAGGACGCCAGCACGCAGGCCGAGATCGCGCACATCAACGCCGCGGCGACGAGCATCGGCGTGCCGAAGATCTACGTCTTCAACCCGCGCATCGACGGCGACGCGCTCAACATCTTCGACTGGGACGAGCTCGCGACCCGGCTGACCGGTGCCGGCCTGACGTACTGGCAGAACGAGGGCGCGACCGCCACCACGGGTGGCCCGCTGATCGACCTCATCAACGGCACCGACCCGACCCCGGAGTTCGTCCGGACGGACGGCAAGGTCACGGGTCCCTACCTGGTGGTGCTCGACAAGGACCGCCGGGACGGCAGCGGCAACGACGACCGGGTGGTCGCCTCGCTCGCGGACACCAAGACCGCTGCGGACCTCGACACGCCCGCCGAGCAGCTCGCGTACGAGGACGCCGTCAAGGAGACGCTGCTCGCCGCGGGCGGGACGGCCGGTCACCCCGACCTCAGCGTGAGCACGCAGTTCGAGTTCTACAAGGACGAGACGAACCGCCGCCACAGCGCGACGTACACGGACGCCACCAAGTACGGCGGTGAGATCCTGAGCGACGCCGACGCCACCGACGGCTGGCGCGTCCAGCAGCTCACGTACCCCGAGACGATCCACCTGCTGAGCGACCCGCGGTACGCGGACAGCGACGTCCCGCTGCTGTTCGGCGGCACGTGGTGCCACAACACGCGTGCGGTGATCAAGGACCTCAACGCCGACGCGCAGGCCAGCGGCGTCAAGACCATCTACAACCTGGACTTCTCGCTCTTCTCGGTGAGCAACTCGGGCTCGGCGTACGACCACATCCGCACGAGCGGGGTGCCGGCGGTCACCGACGGCAAGACCCTCGCCCCGGGGTACCTCTACGGCGACCTGTTCTCCACGTACCTGCACAACGCGTCCGCGGAGTACGCGGCTGCGGGCGAGCCCGGCGCGAGCCCGAACTGGTACTACCCGGGTGGCGACACCGGCACGACGATCCAGTCGGCCCGCCGCCTGCAGGTGCCCGCGCTGCTCGTCCGTCACGGGAACCACCAGGACGCGCTCGGCAAGCCGGCCCCGGTCGTCGACCAGGCCATCCGCGTCAACGACAACGGCACGTACACCGAGTACATGACCGAGTACTGGTACGTCGCGGGACGCAGCCTGCCCAACACGCCGGAGACCACGCTCAACGGCACCCTCGCGGCCGGCGGCGACCGGCTGGCGAACGCGCGGGACTTCGCCTCCGAGGCCGTCGCCGCGTACGCGGACGTCCTCGGCTCGCTCGGCTCGACCCGCTACACGAGCAGCACGAGCGTGACGGTCGACGGCGTCGCCTCCACCGACCTGGTGCCCGGGACGACCCCCACGCTGGGCGTCCAGGTCAGCGCGGCCGGCTACGCGCCGTTCGTGACGAACAACACGAGCGGCGCCAACGTCGCGCCCAGCACCGGCACGGGGCGGCCCGCGGGCTCGGTCGTCGTGCTCGACCAGGCCGGTGAGCCGGTCGGTGCGCCCGTCGCGCTCAAGCGCGACGGCTCTGCCTCGGTCACCCTTCCGACGATCGCGTCGGACCAGATCGGCGACGTGTGGACGGTCCGCTACCTCGGCCGGGGCTACTCGATCGCGGGTTCGAGCACCGAGCTGCGGATCGGCAAGCCCTCGGCCGTCAGCCTGACCGGGGCGGCCTCGACGCGGTACGGCACGGCCGTGACGTACACCGCGACGGTGACCGACGGCGCGACAGGCACGGTCTCGCTGGAGGGCCTTCCGGGCGGCGTGATCGGCGCACCGGTCGTCGCCGGCACGGCGACGCTGACCGTCCCCGCCTCGCTGGCCTCCGGCGCGTACACGGTGCGAGCGACCTACAGCGGCGACAGCGTGTACGCGTCGTCGGTCTCGGCGCCGCGCGCCCTGACGGTCACGAAGCTGACGGCCAAGGCCTCGATCACGGCGGTGACGAGCAGCGCGTACGGCAAGGCCGTCAAGGTCACGGTCAAGGTCACCGACTCCGCGGGGAAGTCCGCCGCCGGCAAGGTCACGCTCGCCGGCGCGGGGTCGACGCGGTCCGCGACGCTCTCGTCCGGCCAGGTGGTCTTCACGTTGCCGGCCTCGCTCGCGGTGCGGTCGTACTCGCTCAAGGCGACCTACGCGGGCAGCGCCAACGTGGCCGGAGCGACGGCGACCCGCACCCTGACGATCACGAAGGGCAAGGTCTCCCGGGTCGCCGCGAAGGTGACGACGAAGCCGACCTCGAAGGCCAAGGGCAAGGCGACCGTGACGGTCACGACCCCCGCAGGTCTCGTCCAGGCGACCGGCAAGGTCACCCTCACGGTCTCGAAGGGCGGCCGCTCGACGAGCACGACCGCGACTCTCGTCGGGGGCAAGGCCACGCTCACGCTGCCGAAGCTGGCGAAGGGCACGTGGAAGCTCTCGGTGAAGTACCTCGGCTCGACCACGTACGCCGCGGCCAGCGGCGCCACGGCGAGCCTGGTGGTCACGAAGTAGCAGCGAACCCGCGTCGCCGGTGGTGCTCGTCCCCGCGGGGCGGGCGCCACCGGCGTCGTCGGGCTAGAAGCGCTCGGGGTAGCCGAGCGCGGGTGCCGAGACGTCGTCGAGCGCCTGCACGAGCTCGTCGGGCAGCTCGAGGTCGAGCGACGCGAGCGCGCCGCGGAGCTGGCTCGCCGTGCGCGCGCCGACGATCGTGCTGGCCACCACCTCACGTCGGGCGAGCCACGCCAGCGCGACCTCGAGCGGCTGACGCTGCAGGCCGCCCGCCGCCATGACGACGGCGTCGACGACCGCGGAAGCGGATGCGGTGAGGTACGGCTGGACGAAGCCGGCCAGGTGCGGCGAGGCCGCGCGCGAGTCGGCGGGCACCGTGCGCCGGTACTTGCCGGTGAGCACGCCGCGGCCGAGTGGAGACCAGGCCAGCACGCCCGCGCCGACGGCGCGCGCCGCAGGCACGACCTCGCGCTCGATCCCGCGCTGCAGCAGCGAGTACTCCATCTCGACGGCGGTCAGGCCCACGCGGTCACGCACGTCGTCGAGCAGGCCGGCCAGCAGCGCGACCTGCCAGCCGGCGTGGTTCGCGACGCCCACGTACCGGGCACGCCCGGACACGACCGCCTGCCGCAGTGCCGAGGCGGTCTCCTCGAGCGGCGTGCGGGGGTCGGGGGACTGCACGAGGAACAGGTCGACGTGGTCGGTGCCGAGGCGGGCGAGCGACGCGTCCAACGACGCGAGCAGACCGCCGCGCGACGCGTCCACGACCGGGCCCGCCGCGGTCCTGCGCACACCCGCCTTGGTGCACAGCACCAGCTCGTCGCGGCCGACCACCGTCCCGACGAGCGAACCGAGCAGCTCCTCCGCACCCCCCTCGGCGTAGGACGCGGACGTGTCGACCAGCGAGCCGCCCGCGGCGACGAGCTCGCGCAGCTGCTCGGCGGCCTCGTGCTCGTCGGTGTCGCGGCTCCAGGTCATGGTGCCCAGCCCGATGCGCGAGACGCGCAGGCCCGTGCGGCCGACGTGACGATGCTCCATGGGGCGTCACCCTAGTAGGACGACCCAGCAGGTCGGCCTCGCGTCGAGGCGGTTCCGCGAGCTCGGCGGGATATCGTGACCGCCCGTGGCAGACATCAGCGGGTTCGACGCGATCATCCTCGGCCTGGTGCAGGGACTTACCGAGTTCCTGCCCGTCTCGTCGAGCGCCCACCTGCGCATCGTGGGCGACCTGCTCGGGGGAGACCCGGGGGCCGCGTTCACCGCGATCACGCAGCTGGGCACGGAGACCGCGGTGCTGCTGTACTTCCGGCGCGACCTCGCGCGCATCCTCACGGCGTGGTGGCAGGCGCTCCGGGGGCGGTACGGCACCGACCTGCGCTCGCGCCTCGGCGCACCCGTGGGTCAGCGTGCGGACCACGACGCGCTCATGGCGTGGTTCATCGCGCTCGGCACGGTCCCGATCGTGGTGCTCGGAGTCCTGCTCCAGGACGAGATCGAGAAGACGTTCCGCAATCTGTGGCTCGTCGTCGTGACGCTGGCGGGCTTCGCCCTGGTGCTCGGCTGGGCGGACAAGATCAGCCGGCGCTCCAAGCCTCTCGAGCAGCTCAGCCCGCGGGACGCCGTGCAGTTCGGGTTCTGGCAGGCGCTCGCGCTCATCCCCGGCGTGTCCCGCTCGGGCGGCACCATCACGGGCGGTCTGCTCATGGGCTACACCCGCGAGGCCGCGGCGCGGTACTCGTTCCTGCTCGCGATCCCCGCGGTCTTCGGCTCCGGCCTGTTCCAGCTCGTCAAGTCCGTCGACGACTTCGGCAAGGCCGGCACGCCCGGCTTCGGTGTCACGATGCTCGCCACGGTGGTCGCGTTCTTCGTCGGCTACCTCGTGATCATCGCGTTCCTGAAGATCGTCTCGACGTTCAGCTACAAGCCTTTCGTCTGGTACCGGCTGGGGCTCGCGGCGCTCGTCGTCGTCCTGCTCCTGACGGGAGCGGTTGACGCGACCCCCGCGGTGACCTCCTGACCCCCGCCGTTCACAGCCAGCCGGAACGGCGGAACGCGCGGAACAGCAGCGTGCACGCGCCTGCCATCACGACGAGCACCAGGGGATAGCCGAAGCGCCAGCCCAGCTCCGGCATGTGCTGGAAGTTCATGCCGTAGATCCCGGCGATCAGGGTCGGCACGGTGATCATGGCCGCCCACGCCGAGATCTTGCGCATGTCCTCGTTCTGCCGGACGGACACGTTGCTCAGGTAGACCGAGAGCATCGCGTCGAGCAGCTCGTCGTGCGAGTCGAGGTGCGCGTCGATCCGGTCCGAGCGCTCCCGCACGCGCCGCAGCCACACCGCCGTGGTGGCGTCGGCACGTCGGTGCAGCAGGCCCGGGCCGTGCACGTCCTGGGTCTCGGCCTCCAGCTCCGGCAGCGCGCTCGTCATCGGGCCGAGCGCACGGCGCGCCTCGGCGATCTCCCGCTTCAGCCGGTAGATCGCGCCCAGCGCGTCCTGGCCGGGGACCCCGTTGCCGGTCTGCTTCGTGCCGGTCGCCCTGTCGCCCGATGCGCGCTCGCCGGTGGGACCAGGCCCGGGCTCGACGACGAGCTGCTCGAGCTCGGCGACCGCGTCGCCGAGGCCGGCCTCGACGTCGGAGGCCCGGTTGACCAGGGTCAGCAGGATCGCGGCCAGGACCTGCCGGACCCCGGTGTCCGGCACGGGAAGGCCGTCGCACAGCTTCTCGGCTGCGCGCTGCAGGACGCCGGCGTCGCCGCGCTCGCACGTGAGGATGAGGCGGTCCGTGACGAGGCACGTCAACACACCCGTGACCACGTCCCGCGTCGACTCCACGTACGACGCCGTGGGCACCGAGAGCAGGATCTCGCCGTCGTTCGACCGGTTCACGCGGCCCCGCAGGTGCCGCCACGAGTCGTCGTGAGACTCCGGCGACAGCGGGTGGGCGTCGAGCATCCGCAGCGCCTGGGCGCTCACGCCGTACGCCTGCGCGAGGTCGCGCAACGCCTCACCGTGGCCGACGACGACCCAGACCGCGCCCGTGGCAGGCACGGCGTCGACGGCGTGCCACCCCTCGTCGTGCTCCGTGTAGACGGTGTCGCTGTGCCCGCTGCTCCCCGGCACCCCGCCGTGGGGCCCGGTGCCGGCGTGGCCGGTGTCGGT
This sequence comes from Cellulomonas gelida, assembly GCF_006538725.1. Lineage (GTDB taxonomy): Bacteria > Actinomycetota > Actinomycetes > Actinomycetales > Cellulomonadaceae > Cellulomonas > Cellulomonas gelida. Next base: position 141,101 of record NZ_BJLQ01000002.1, on the reverse strand, counting down.
AGGGCCGGTGTCGGTGTGGCTGGGTTCGTTGCCTGCGTGCTCGTCGCTCACGGCCCGATTGTGACGCTCGTACCGCGAGCGCGCTGCACGGCGGGCCGCGCCGCGCCGTTAGGCTGCGCTGGTGCTCACCTGGCCGGCCCCCGCGATCCCCGAGCTCCCCGGCCGTGGCGGCCCCGTCCGCGTGCGTGACTCGTCCACCGGAGAGCTCGTCGTCGCGGCACCCGGCGACGACGCGTCCCTGTACGTCTGCGGCATCACGCCCTACGACGCGACGCACATCGGGCACGCCGCGACCTACGTCGCGTTCGACGTGCTCGGGCGCGCCTGGCGCGACGAGGGCAAGCGCGTGCACTACGCGTCCAACGTGACCGACGTCGACGACCCGCTGCTCGAGCGCGCGACCGCGACGGGCGTCGACTGGCGTGAGCTCGCCGCGCAGCAGATCGCGCTCTACAGCGAGGACATGACGGCGCTCGGCGTCATCCCGCCGGACGCGTGGGCCGGCGTCGTCGAGTCGATCACGCCGATCGTCGCGGCAGTCGAGAAGCTGGTCGCGGACGGCGCCGCCTACCGCGTGCCCGTGCCGGACGGGCCCGGCGAGGACGTGTACGCCGACCTGTCGCGCGACAGCGCGTTCGGTGCGGTCGCCCACCTCGACCCCGCGACGATGCTCGCGCTGTTCACCGAGCGCGGCGGGGACCCCGACCGGCCCGGCAAGCGCTCGCTCCTGGACCCGCTGCTGTGGCGCGCCGAGCGCCCCGGCGAGCCGTCGTGGGACGGCGGGTCACTCGGCCGCGGCCGTCCCGGGTGGCACATCGAGTGCGCCGTGATCGCGGGCGAGGCCCTCGGCGGCTCGTTCGACGTGGAGGCCGGCGGCTCGGACCTGCTGTTCCCGCACCACGAGATGAGCACGTCCCACCTGCGCGTGCTCAGCGGTGGCACGGGCGGGCGGATCCACGTGCACGCCGGGATGGTCGCGCTCGGCGGCGAGAAGATGAGCAAGTCGCTGGGCAACCTGGTGCTCGTCTCACGCCTGCGCGCGCAGGGCGTGGACCCGATGGCCATCCGGCTGGCGATCATGGCCCACCGGTACCGCGACGACTGGGAGTGGACCGATGCGGTGCTCGCCCGTGGCGTCGAGCGCGTCGAGACGTGGCGCCGGGCGATGTCGGGCAACGGCGGCGCCGACGCGGCTCCGGTGCTCGCGGCCGTGCGCGCGGCTGTCGCGGACGACCTCGACACGCCGACCGCGCTGGCCGTCGTCGACGACTGGGCGGCCCGGACCGTCGCGGAGTCGCAGCGCGGTGGCGCCGGCTTCGTCGAGGGCGCGCCCGGTGTCGTGGCGCGCACGGTCGACGCGCTCCTCGGCGTCCGGCTCTGAGCCTGCGCTGACCCCGGTCTCGGAGACGCCGGTCAGGGCTGCCGGTCAGGGGCTCCCGGTGCCCTTGTCCCGTCGACGCAGGTAGCGCTCGAACTCCTGCGCGATCGCCTCGCCCGACGCCTCGGGCAGGTCGGCCGTGTCCTTGGCCTCCTCGAGCTGCCGGACGTACTCGCCGATCTCGCCGTCCTCGCCCGCGAGCTCGTCGACGCCCTGCTGCCACGCCGCTGCCTCGTCGGGCAGGTCGCCCACCGGGATCGCCTCGCCCAGGATCTCCTCCAGGCGGTGCAGGAGCGCGAGCGTCGCCTTGGGCGACGGCGGGTGCGCGACGTAGTGCGGCACGGCCGCCCACAGCGACATCGCCGCGAGCCCGCGCGCGCCGGCCTCGTGCTGCAGCACCCCGACGATCCCGGTCGGGCCCTCGTACGAGCTCGGCTCGATGCCGAGCGCCCGGCGCAGCGCGGGGTCCTCGGACGTCGCCGTGATCGGGATCGCACGGCTGTGCGGTACGTCGGCGAGCAGCGCGCCCACGGTCACCACCGTCTCGACCTCGAGCGTCGCGGCGATGTCCAGCAGCTCGTGGCTGTACCGGCGCCACCGCATCGACGGCTCGATGCCGTGCACCAGCACGACGCGCCGCCCGGAACGCGGGGCGACCGCAACCGCGACCGCCGTCGTCGGCCACGTGATCTCGCGCTCGCCGTCCGCGCCCACGCTCACGTGCGGGCGGTTGACCTGGAAGTCGTGGTACTCCTCCGGGTCGAGCTCGTCGACGTGCTCGGCGCCCCACACGTCGTGCAGGTGCTCGAGCGCGTGCGTGGCGGCGGCGCCTGCATCGTTCCAACCCTCGAAGGCGGCGAGGAGGATCGTGCGGCCGGCGGGCAGCTCCGAAGTGGGTCCAGTCACACGTCCAGGGTAGGACGCGCCCGCGTCGACGGGCGTGGGAGAGGGCCCAGCGTCACCCTGTGGCGCTGCTCACCTGCGGAGACGCCCTCCGGTGCCCGGGCCGGGGTGGCCCGCTGGCGGTGGCGGCGAGGAGGGGCTGCACGAGTCTCGACCCCGGGCGGGATCAGTGGCGCCGCCCGCCCGCGATCACGGGCCCCGAGAACATCGCGATCCCCAGCACGAACCCGAAGTCGTACCAGTTGCCGTTGTTGTCGACCTCGTAGATCGACACCGTGTCGGTGAACAGCGACACGACGAACGTGACGGGCAGGATCACGCCGTGCCACAGCCCCGCCCAGAAGTTCGCGCCGCCCGCGCTCTGCTCGGTGTTCACCCCCGCAGCGCACGCGCCCAGCAGCAGGAGCATCCCTACCACGACGACCAGCCCGGTCACCCCACGACGTGCAGCGGACATTGCCCCACCCTCAGCCTCGGTGCCACCAGTCAACCGCGCGCCCGGCTCGCCGTCGAGGGCGATCGTCGTTCTCGTGCGATCGACGGCAGCGGATAGGGTCGGCATCAGACGCGAACCCCACGGTGCGCCCGACACGCGCCGGCCCCCGGACACCGGAGACGAGTTGGCCACGCCACGCACGACCCCACCTGCCGGCTCGACCCAGATCGTCGCTGAGAGCCCCCTCCCGGCCGCCGTGCTGTGGGACATGGACGGCACCCTCATCGACACCGAGCCGTTGTGGATGGCTGCGGAGATCGAGCTCACGTCCCGGTTCGGGGTCCCGTGGACCGCGCAGGACGCCACCGAGCTCGTGGGCTCGGCGATGGTGCACTCGGCGGGCGTGCTGCAGGCGCGGGGCGTCGACCTGCCGGTCGCGACGATCGTCGACGAGCTGACCGCGTCGGTCGCGCGCGGCGTCACGCGTCGTGTGCCGTGGCAGCCCGGTGCGCGGGACGCGCTGCGGGCATTGAGGGCCGCCCGGGTGCCGCTCGCGCTCGTGACCTCGTCGTACCGCCCGCTCGCGGACCCGTTCGCCGTCGCCGCGGGCGTGTTCGACGTGGTCGTCGCCGGGGACGACGTCACGCGCGCCAAGCCCGACCCCGAGCCCTACCAGCTCGCGGCCCGCGCGCTCGGCGTCCCGGTGGAGCAGTGCGTCGCCGTCGAGGACTCGCGCTCGGGGATCGCCTCGGCACTCGCCTCAGGCGCGCGCACGCTCGCGGTCGAGGGTGTCCAGCACGTCGCGGACCGACCGGGCCTCAGCCGCATCCGGTCGCTGCGCGACCTCACGCTCGACGTGCTGCGCGACCTCGCGGCGGGCGTCGTGCTCGAGGTCCCGCCGACCCGCTGACCTCCGGAGGTTCGCGTCAGGCGCCGGTCGCCGTGCCGGGACGCACGCCCGTCGCGCGCTCGACAGCGTCCGGGTCGGCGATCGGGGGAGTGCCGCCGTACTCCGGGCAGTGCTCGCGGAACGAGCACCAGTCGCACAGCTTCGAGCGGCGCGTCCGCCAGTCACCGGCGCGGGCGGCGTCCTGGATGCCGGTCCAGATCGAGCGGATCCGGGCCTCGAAGGTCTCCATCTCCGGCTCGGTCGGCTCGTGCTGGAGCAGCGTGCCGTCGCCGAGGTACTCGAGCTGCAGCCGCTTGGGCAGGACGCCGCGCGTGCGCCACAGCACGTACGCGTAGAAGCGCATCTGGAACAGCGCGGTGCTCTCGTAGCCGGCGCGCGGCGAGCGTCCGGTCTTGTAGTCGACCACGCGGATCCAGCCGTTGGGCGCGATGTCGACACGGTCGACGATGCCGCGCAGCTGCGGGCCGTCCTCGAGCTCGGTGACCACGTAGAGCTCGCGCTCGGCGGGTTCGAGACGGGTCGGGTCCTCGAGCGTGAAGTAGGTCGCGAGCAGTGAGCGCGCCGATCCGAGCCAGTCGGTGAGCGCACCGTCGTCGGCGAACAGCTCGGTGACGCGCGGGTCCTCCTCGCGCAGCACCGCCCACTGCTCGGGCAGCAGCGCGTGCGCGGCCTCGAGCGTGCGCTCGACGGCCGGGAGGCCGAACAGGTGCTCGAGGACGGCGTGCACGAGCGTGCCCCGCGCGGCCGCGCTGCTCGGGGGCTCGGGGAGCCGGTCGATCGTGCGGAAGCGGAACAGCAGCGGGCACTGCAGGAAGTCGCCCGCGCGCGACGGCGACAGCCCTGGACGGGTGGCCGGACGATCGTCCCGGCCCGCGGCGGGCGCAGTGGCGTCGAGGGTGGCGTCGAGTGTGGCGTCGACGGGAGCGTCGACGAGAGGGGCGGGGGCGGACGTCACGCGGCCGAGCCTATGCGCGCGCACCCACAGGCCCGGGCACGCCGCCGGGCGGGTCGTCATGGCCGCGCCGCCTAGGCTGGCGGCGTGAGCACCCCCGCGCCCCCTCGTCGGACGTCCTCGGGCTGGGTCGTCGGCCACGTCGCCGGAGCACCCGTGATCCTCGCGCCGAGCTGGCTGGTCGCGGTCGCGGTGCTCACGGCACTGTCGGTGCCCGCCGCACGTGCGCTCACAGGCCTCGAGGGGTCGGCGGTCTGGGTCGTCGCGCTCGCTTTCGTCGTGCTGCTGTTCGCCTCGGTCTTCCTGCACGAGGTCGCGCACGGCCTCGTGGCGCGGGCGCGGGGCCAGCAGCCGCACGAGTTCGTCCTGACGCTGTGGGGCGGGCACACCGCGTTCGGCGGGGCCGCGCCGACGCCCGCGACCAACGCGATCGTCGCGATCGTCGGGCCCGCGGTGAACCTGCTGCTCGGTGCGCTGTTCTGGGGCGCGCTCGCGCTCGACGTCGTGCCGCGCGGCACGGTGCTGTGGGCGCTGCTGTGGTCCGGCGCGGTCACCAACGGGTTCGTCGGTGTGTTCAACCTGCTGCCCGGCCTCCCGCTCGACGGCGGACGCGTGCTCGAGGCGGCCGTCTGGGCGGCCACCAAGAGCCGGTACACGGGCACGGTCGCCGCGGGCTGGGTCGGCCGCGTCGTGGCCGCGGGCGTGGTCGTCTGGGCGCTGCTGGGGCCGCTGAGCGGCGGGGCGTCGTCGGTCGTCGACGTCATGTGGGCCGTGCTCATCGGCGTGTTCCTGTGGTCGGGCGCGTCGGCGGCCATCCGCTCCGCGCGATCGCAGCGCAACGTCGAGGGCGTGACGCTCGACTCGGTCGGGCACCGTGCGGTGACCGTGGGGCACGGTGACTCGCTCGCGCACGCAGGTGCCGTCGCTGCCGCGGCGGGGGTGCAGGACGTCGTGCTGCTGTCGCCCGACGGGCGCCCCGCCGCGTACGTGGACCGTGCCGCGGCGGCGAGCGTGCCCGCCCAGGTCGCCGGCTCGACGCCCGTGACCGCCGTGAGCGTGCCGCTGCCCGTCGGCGCGACCGTCGACGGCACGCTCGTCGGCCACGCGCTGCTGAACGACCTCGCCCGCGCGACGAGGCTCTCGCCCGTCGTCGTCGCGCTCGTCGACGGCCGCGTCGCAGGCCTCGTCCGCGCCTCCGACGTGATCGCCGCCATCCGCGCCTGACGTCCGCGGCGTGCTCGGGCACCCCCGGCACCTAGACTCGACCGCCGTGACGACCACCCCCGGACCCCACCCGACCGCCACCGGTGCCGACCAGCGCCGCGGCCCCTTCCGCGTGGGCGACCGCGTGCAGCTGACCGACCCCCGCGGGCGGCTGCACACCGTCACGCTCGCGACCGGCGGCACGTTCCACACGCACCGCGGCTACTTCCGGCACGAGGAGCTGATCGGAGCGCCCGAGGGCACGGTCGTGGTGAGCAGCGGGAACGTCGAGTACCTCGCGCTGCGGCCCCTGCTCGCCGATCACGTGCTGTCCATGCCCCGCGGCGCGGCGGTGGTCTACCCCAAGGACGCCGGGCAGATCGTGACGATGGCCGACATCTACCCCGGCGCCGTGGTCGTCGAGGCGGGCGTCGGCTCAGGAGCGCTGACCATGTCGCTCCTGCGTGCGGTCGGCGACGCGGGCTCGCTGCACTCGATCGAGCGCCGCGAGGACTTCGCGGACATCGCGCGCGGCAACGTCGAGGGCTTCTTCGGCGGCCCGCACCCCGCCTGGCAGCTCTCGGTCGGCGACCTCGCCGACGTGCTGCCCACGGTCGCCGCACCGGGTTCGGTCGACCGCGTGGTGCTCGACATGCTCGCGCCCTGGGAGAACCTCGAGGTGGTCGCGGACGCGCTCGCGCCCGGCGGGGTCCTGATCTGCTACGTCGCGACGACGACGCAGCTGTCGCGCCTCGGCGAGGACGTGCGCAGCGACGGCCGGTACACCGAGCCGATGGCGTGGGAGTCGATGGTGCGCGGCTGGCACCTCGAGGGCCTGTCCGTGCGTCCTGAGCACCGCATGATCGGCCACACGGGCTTCCTGCTGACCACGCGCCGGCTCGCGGACGGCGTCGAGGCGCCGCTGCGCAAGCGCCGTCCCGCCAAGGGCGCCTACCCGGTCGCACCCGACGGCGCACCGGCCGAAGACGCCGACCTGTGGACGCCCGAGTCGCTCGGCGAGCGCGAGACCTCGCCGAAGAAGGTCCGTCGCGCTCAGCGCGACGCGCACCCCGAGCGCCCGACCCCCTGACGCCGGTGACAGTTGGGTCACGGCATGCGGACACCGCGGCATTCATCCTGCCCCTGGACCAGACTGGTGGTTAGGGTGGCGACCCCACGGTGACCCACCTGGCGAGCCGAGGACCGACGCGAAGGAGGCCGACGCGATGACCGAACCGGCACCGACGGGACGAGACCTGCAGCGCGAGCTCGCGCTCCTCGCAGCGAAGAACGAGCGACTGTCCGACGCGCTGCTCGCGGCGCGCGAGCAGATCATCGAGCTCAAGCGCCAGGTGGACGACCTCGCCAAGCCGCCGGGCACCTACGCGGTGTTCCTCGGTGCGCGCTCCGACGGTTCGGTGGACGTCATCTCGGCGGGCCGCAAGATGCACGTGGGCGCGAGCCCGGCGGTCGACCTGACGCGGCTGCGCCCCGGCCAGGAGGTCATGCTCAACGAGGCGCTCACGGTCGTCGAGGCCGGCGGGTACGAGAACGTCGGCGAGATCGTCACCGTCAAGGAGCTGCTCGGGCGTGGGCGCGCGCTCGTCGTGGGTCGCGGCGACGAGGAGCGCGTCGTGCGCTTCGCGGGGCAGGTGACGGACGCGGGCGTCCGCGTGGGCGACGCGCTGACGATCGACTCGCGCAGCGGCTTCGTGTTCGAGGTCATCCCGCGCGCCGAGGTCGAGGAGCTCGTGCTCGAAGAGGTCCCGGACATCGACTACGAGGACATCGGCGGGCTGGGTCCGCAGATCGAGGCCATCAAGGACGCGGTCGAGCTGCCGTTCCTGCACCCCGAGCTGTTCCGTGAGCACGGGCTGCGCCCGCCCAAGGGCGTGCTCCTGTACGGGCCTCCCGGGTGCGGCAAGACGCTCATCGCCAAGGCCGTCGCGCACTCGCTTGCCGCGACCGCGGCGCAGGCGCGTGGCGAGGAGGTGGCCGAGGCCAAGAGCTACTTCCTCAACGTCAAGGGGCCCGAGCTCCTCAACAAGTACGTCGGCGAGACCGAGCGGCACATCCGGCTGATCTTCGCCCGGGCTCGGGAGAAGGCGTCGCAGGGGCACCCGGTCGTCGTGTTCTTCGACGAGATGGAGTCGCTGTTCCGCACGCGCGGCACGGGCGTGTCGTCGGACGTCGAGACGACGATCGTGCCGCAGCTGCTCGCGGAGATCGACGGTGTCGAGCGCCTCGAGAACGTCATCGTGATCGGCGCCTCGAACCGTGAGGACATGATCGACCCCGCGATCCTGCGGCCCGGCCGGCTCGACGTGAAGATCAAGATCGAGCGGCCCGACGCCGAGGGCGCGCGGGAGATCTTCTCGAAGTACCTCACGGCGGACCTGCCGATCCACCCGGACGACCTGCAGGAGCACGACGGGTCCACGTCCGCGGCGGTCGAGGCGATGGTCGCGCGCGTCGTCGAGCGGATGTACAACGAGACCGACGAGAACCGGTTCCTCGAGGTGACCTACGCGTCGGGCGACAAGGAGGTCCTGTACTTCAAGGACTTCAACTCCGGCGCGATGATCCAGAACGTCGTGGACCGCGCGAAGAAGCAGGCGATCAAGGACCTGCTGGCCACGGGCCAGCGCGGGATCCGGGTCGAGCACCTCCTCACGGCGTGCGTCGACGAGTTCAAGGAGAACGAGGACCTGCCCAACACGACGAACCCCGACGACTGGGCGCGCATCTCCGGCAAGAAGGGGGAGCGCATCGTGTTCATCCGCACGATCGTCCAGGGCAAGAAGGGCACCGACGGGTCCCGCACCATCGAGACCGTCACGAGCACGGGTCAGTACCTCTAGCACCCTGGGGACCCCAGCATCCGCGGACGAGGGCGGGTGGGACCGCACAGCGGACCCGCCCGCCCTCGCGCGCACCCGGTCACTAGGGTGGCCGGGTGACTGTGCGCCGCGTGATGGGGATCGAGACCGAGTACGGCGTGCTCCAGCCGGGACGGCCCATGGCCAACCCCATGCTGCTGTCGAGCCACGTGGTGGCCGTGCACGCCGCCGCACGCGAGGGCGGCCGCACCAAGGCCCGCTGGGACTACGACGACGAGGACCCGCTGCAGGACGCGCGCGGCTTCCACCTGCAGCGCGCGTCAGCCCACCCGTCGCTGCTCACCGACGACCCGACACGCCCCGCGCCGTCCGGCGACGGCCCGCAGGAGCTCGAGCGGCCCGACGTCGAGGAGTACGAGGACCCGGGGGCGGCGAACGTCATCCTGAGCAACGGCGCGCGGCTGTACGTCGACCACGCGCACCCCGAGTACTCGTCGCCCGAGGTCACCAACCCGCGCGACGCCGTGGTGTGGGACCGCGCGGGGGAGCAGGTCATGCTCGCGTCCGTGCGAGCGCTCGCCTCGGTCCCGGCGCTCCCCGACGTCGCGCTCTACAAGAACAACGTCGACGGCAAGGGCGCCACGTACGGCACCCATGAGAACTACCTCGTCGAGCGGGCGGTCCCGTTCTCCGACCTCGCCGCGCGGCTCATCCCGTTCTTCGTCACGCGCCAGGTCTTCACCGGCGCCGGACGCGTCGGGCTGGGGCAGCGCGGTGAGCGCGCCGGGTTCCAGCTCTCGCAGCGCGCCGACTACGTCGAGGCCGAGATCGGCCTGGAGACGACGCTGCGCCGCCCGATCGTCAACACGCGCGACGAGCCGCACGCCGACCCGACGCGGTGGCGGCGGCTGCACGTGATCGTCGGGGACGCGACGATGCTCGAGGTCGCGACGTACCTGCGCCTGGGCACCGCCTCGCTCGTGCTGTGGCTCATCGAGCGAGCGGTGGCCGAGGGCGGGTCCGGCGGCGCGCTCGCGATCGTCGACCGGCTCGCACTGCGCGACCCGGTGTCGGCCGTGCACCACATCAGCCACGACACGACGCTCACCGCGACCGTCGAGCTCGTCGACGGGCGTCGGCTCACGGCGCTCGAGGTGCAGCGCGAGTACCTGACGGCGGTGCGCACGGCGCTCGCGCACGTCGGCGCCCCGCTGGACGCCCCGACGCAGGACGTGCTCGACCGGTGGGCGTCGCTGCTCGACCGGCTGGCGACGGACCCGGCCGACTGCGCGCGCGAGGTCGAGTGGCTCGCCAAGCTGCGGCTGCTCGACGGCATGCGCCGGCGTGAGGACCTGCCGTGGGACCACCCCCGGCTGGCTGCGGTGGACCTGCAGTGGTCCGACGTCCGGCCCGAGCGTGGCCTGTACCACCGGCTCGCCGCGGCGGGCGCGGTCGAGCTCCTCGTGACGCCGCAGGAGGTCGAGCGCGCGGTCGCGCACCCGCCGGTCGACACGCGCGCCTACTTCCGCGGCGAGGCCGTCGCGCGGTACGGCGACCAGGTCTCGGCAGCCTCGTGGGACTCCGTGGTGTTCGACGTGCCCGGGGCCTCGACGCTGCAGCGGGTGCCGATGCGTGACCCGCTGCGCGGCACCCAGGCGCACGTGGGCGCGCTCCTGGACGCGAGCCCCGACGCCGCGTCGCTGCTCGCGGCCCTGGGCGGCTGACGGTCCTCAGCGCATCCGCGAGACGAACCGCGTGGCCTCGCGGGCGTCCCGCAGCCGCTTCTCGTACGTCACGCCGACGACGGTCAGCACGGCGCCGCCGACGAAGAGCAGCGGCCACCAGCCGATGTTCGCCACGACCGACGTGGCGGCTGCGCCGAGCTGCAGGAGCACCTCGGCGGCGAGCACGACCGCACCGACGACGAACGGTGACTGCCACCGGCGCACGGCTCCGAGCAGCACGGCGGCCGTGCCGCCGATCAGCACGACGACCCAGCGCCAGGGGTCGGGGTCGACCTGCAGACCGACGAGTGCGGGCGCGAGCACCAGCAGGCCGGGCGTGCCGAGCGTCGGCCACGAGCCCGCGGTGGGAGTCCGCACGAGCCACGCGGTGCCGACGACCCCGGCCGCCGCCCCGGTGACGGCGAGCACGGCGTCCGGGGGCAGCGGACCGCCCGCGAGCGCTCCGGTGGCTCCGGCCAGCGCCAGCGCGGTGAGACCGGGCGCGGTGACGGCGAGAGCGCCGCGCCGCACGCCGACGAGCGCGAGCGCCGTCCCGGCGAGCCCGACCGCGACGAGTCGCAGCACGCCGGTGGCCGTGTCGTCGCCGAGCTGGGCGGCCGCCGTCGCGACCGTGGGCACCGCGGCAGCGAGCACCGTGCACCACGCGCCGACCAGGACGACCGGGCGTGGGCCGCCCGAGCGGCGTGCCGCAAGCGTGGCCAGCCCGAGGACGAGCGCCGCCGGGAGCGACCACGCCTCGACCGCCGTGGGCGGCTCGTCGAGCAGCGCGACGACCGCGCGCCGCAACGGCCCGGCAACGGCGAGCACGGCCGCGCACGCGGCGAGCACGCGCCCCGCCCCGGCAGTGGCCGGGCGGGTCGAGCCGGCCAGGCGCAGCGCTCCGAGCGCGAGCCCGACGACGGCCACCGTGAGCAGGACCGTGCGGTCGAGCACGAGCGCGGACCCGGCACTCCCGAGCACGGCCGGGTCGTCGACCAGCGAGGGAGGCAGCCCGACGAGCAGGACTCCCGCGGCGAGCAGCGGCAGTCCTGTCGACTGCAGCCCTGTCGACTGCAGCCCTGTCGACTGCAGTCCTGTCGACTGCAGTCCTGGTGGGGCCCCGCCCGGGGCCTCGCTCGTCGTGCGGGCGTCGCGTCGCACGCGGCGCACCCCGATCACGCCGAGCACGAGCCCGAGCGGCGCGGTGTAGGCCTCGGGCGTGCCCACGTCCCGCACGGCCAGTCCGCTCCACGACGCGAGCACGGCGAACCCGAGAGCCCACCACCCCACCGCCCGGCGGTCCGGCGCGAGCCCGACGACGCCCGCGGTCACCGCGGCGAGGGCGAGCTGCAGCGTGACGACGCCCGACGGTGCATCGACGAGCGCCGCCGCGAGCGCGACAGCCGCGACACCCGCGCCGCTGACCTCGAGAAGCTCCCGGAACCCGGGCATCGCGCGTGCGACGAGCACCGTCGCGCAGCCCAGCACCGCGGCACCCACGAGCACCGCCGACAGCGCCGGCTGCCCGGTCACCGCGCGGCTCGTCGCGAGCGCGAGCGCCAGCAGCGGCGCGACGACGGCAGCGGCCGGCTGGCGCACGCGCATGCCCACCCGGTGCCGGCCGAGTGCGGCGAGGCCCAGCGCCTGCGCCGCAGCAGCGAGCGGGAGCAGCGCGACCGCCGGCTGCGTCCCGGGCTCGGCGCCTGCCTCGACCAGCGTCACGAGCCACGTCACGGCCTGCACGCACGCCGCGACGGCGAGCGCCGTGAACCGCTCGGCACGCTCGCCCGCCCGGAGCAGGACGAGCACGACCACGCCCGTGCCGACGAGCGCCGCTGCCAGGCACGCAGCGTCTGCCGGTGAGGCGCCGACGATCCGCGCCGTCGTCGCGAGGGCGAAGGTCAGGGGCACGACGGCGAGGCCCGCCGCGGGCGCGCGCCAGCGGCCCCCACGCGCCACCACGAGCGTGACGAGCGTGGCGGTCACGAGAGCGGCCACGAGCGCGAGGGCCCAGGTGGTCGGCGCACCGGACGCGCCGCCGTCGAGCCCGGCGACGACCGCCGCCGCGGCAGCGGCGACCGCGAGCGCCCGGGTGTGCGTCCGCCACGGGGCGCGCAGCGGCGCGCCGACGGCGACGAGCGCCAGGGCGGTGAGCGCGAGGGTCGTGCTGGGCACGCTGCGCGCGAGGATCGCGACGCCCGCCAGCGTGCTCGCGCACGTCAGCGCGACCGCGACCTGACGCATGGAGGGCGCGAGCCGGAGGCCGAGCGCTGTGGCCAGCACGATGCTCGCGACGGTGGTCACCGCGGCGGGCCCGGCGGCGGCGCCGGGCGTCCCGTCCGGGACGAGCACCGCCAGGATGCCCTCGGCCGTGAAGACCGCGACCTCCGGCACCGCGAGGAACGCTGCCGTTCCCGCGGCGACGAGCGCAGCGGTCGTCGCCCGGCCGCCGCGCTCGCGCGGAACCGTGACGGGGCGGGCCGGGCTGGCGGCCAGGACGACCGCCGTGGCGAGCAGGACGGCCGCGGGGGCGGACCACGGCGCGAACGAGTCGGCGAGCGGCGGAACGGTGATCGCCGTGAGGAGCGCGGCGAGCAGCCCCGACGCGGCGGCCCAGACGCGAGCAGCGGGCCCGCGCGCGAGCAGTGACTGCGCGGCGAGGGCGGCGACGAGCACGGCACCGAGCACCGCGAGTGCGACGGTGTGCCGCGGCGCGGTCCGGGTGAGCTCGACCACCAGGACCAGGGCAGCCACCGTGGCCGCGGCCCCGGCGAACGCGGCGAGCACGCGCCGCTCGGCCACGCGGGTGCGCACCGCGGGCAGGTGCCGCAGCGTGGCCAGCCCGAGGGACAGCAGCAGCGCGGTGACCGTGAGCCAGGCGTGCTCGGCCGCGGCGGCCAGCGGGAGCGGTGCGGCCGGGACGAGCACGGCCGCGGCCGTCGAGCCGGCACGCAGCCCGGTGCGCAGCCCGTAGAGCGCGAGCAGCGCCCCGCACAGCAGCAGCCCCATGCCACCGACGAGCCATCCGGGTGCCGACGCGAACACCCCGGTCGCCCAGAGCGCCCACACGTCGAGCGTGAGCAGGGCGGACCCGAGCGCAGCGACCGCCTCGGCCGACTGGACGAGACCTCGTCGGCGCAGCAGGACCGCCAGCGCGAGCACCGCCGCGGTGCCGACGACGACGAGCCCGGCGCGCACGGGCAGCGTCAGCAGCTCCCACGTGAAGACCAGGAAGACCAGGCTGGCGAGGCCGAGCAGCGCGGCGCCGAGCGTGACGAGCACCGTCTGCACGCGCCACGGCGGGCGCACCGGCCGTGGCTCGACAGGACGCCACGGCCCGGGCACCTGAGGCCCGGCGGGGTGGGGCGCACCGGACACTCCGGACGCCGGGGGCGGGGGCACCGGCGCGCCCGGCAGTGCGGGCGCGGGCCGGGACAGGACGTCGGACGACGACGCGGGACGCGCCAGCGGGCCTGCCGACGCCGGCGGGCCGAACGCGGGCCGCTGGCCGGACCGCACGCTCGTGAGCACCTCGGCGTGGTGCGCGAGCGCCTCGGCGGCCGCACGCGACGCCTCCCACACGCGCGCCCCGGCATCCCCGGCGAGGTCGAGCCCGCAGCCCGGGCACCGCGGCGACGCGAGGCGCGTGCCGCACGCGGGGCAGCGGTGCGGGTCGAGCAGGAGCTGGCGTGCGTGCTCGAGCGGCGTCGGGACCATGGCGGGCATCCTGGCAGGCCGGACGCGTGCCCGCGGCGTCTCGCGGGGTATGTCACCCTCCGCGTCCGGCACTCGGATGGGCCTAGGGTGGAGCGAAGGTGCACCAGCGACGCCAGGAGGTCCGCACATGGCAGGTCAGGAACGCGTCAACCCGCGCCGCGACGACGAGGAGCCCGTCGACGCCCCCGAGCCCGTCGCGCCGTCGGTCCAGTCCCGTGACGCCGAGGTCGACGCGCTGCTCGACGAGATCGACGACGTGCTCGAGCAGAACGCCGAGCAGTTCGTCCGGGGTTTCGTGCAGAAGGGCGGTCAGTGATCGCCCATGTCGCACCCTGACCCGCTTGCCACGGGCCGGCTGCCGGCCGCCTTCCTGACCCCGGGCTCGTCGTCGTTCGTCGACTTCCTCACCTCGCACGCGCCCGGCCTGCTGCCGGGCAACCGCCCGCTGGCGGGCATGGACTCGGCCGTCGCGCCCCACGGGACGACGATCGTCGCCGTCGTGTGCGCGGGCGGCCTCGTCATGGCGGGGGACCGGCGCGCCACGATGGGCTCGATGATCGCGAGCCGGGAGATCGAGAAGGTCTTCCCGGCCGACGAGTACTCGGCCGTGGGCATCGCCGGCACCGCCGGGCTCGCCGTCGAGCTCGTGCGGCTGTTCCAGCTCGAGCTCGAGCACTACGAGAAGATCGAGGGCAGCCTGCTGTCGCTCGACGGCAAGGCGAACCGGCTGTCGACCATGATCCGCGGCAACCTCGGGCTCGCGCTGCAAGGGCTGGCCGTCGTGCCGCTGTTCGGCGGGTTCGACCTCGACCGCGGCATCGGGCGCATCTTCTCCTACGACGTGACGGGCGGGCGGTACGAGGAGCACGAGCACCACGCCGTCGGCTCGGGCTCGGTGTTCGCGCGCGGTTCGCTCAAGAAGCTCTGGAAGCGCGGGCTCTCACCTGACGAGGCGGTACGCGTCGCGGTCGAGGCCCTCGTCGACGCCGCGGACGACGACTCGGCGACCGGCGGCCCGGACACGACCCGGCGCATCTGGCCCGTCGTCGCGACCGTCACGCGGTCCGGGTACCTGCGGGTGCCGGACGAGACGCTCGAGGGCGTCGTCGAGACCGTCGTCGCCGACCGCCGTGCGCAGCACGGTCACGCCCGTGGAGGTGAGCGCGCATGAGCATGCCGTTCTACGTCTCGCCCGAGCAGCTGATGAAGGACCGCGCGGACTACGCGCGCAAGGGCATCGCGCGTGGCCGCAGCGTGGTCGTCGTGCAGTACGACGAGGGGATCGCGTTCGCGACCGAGAACGCCTCGCGCGCGCTGCACAAGGTCTCGGAGATCTACGACCGCATCGCGTTCGCGGCCGTCGGCAAGTACAACGAGTTCGAGAACCTGCGCGTGGCCGGGGTGCGGTACGCCGACCTGCGTGGCTACTCCTACGACCGTGAGGACGTCACGGCGCGTGCGCTGGCGAACGCCTACGCGCAGACGCTGGGCACGGTGTTCACCACCGAGTCGAAGCCGCTCGAGGTCGAGCTCGTCGTCGCCGAGGTGGGCCGCACCGCGGACACCGACCAGATCTACCGCCTCACGTACGACGGCTCGGTGGCCGACGAGCACGGCTGGGTCGTCATGGGCGGCCAGGCCGAGCGGCTCGCGGGCCTCGTCGAGGGCGAGTGGCAGCCGGGTCTGAGCCTGCCGCAGGTGCTCCAGCTCGCCGTGCGCGCGCTGGGCTCGGCACCCGAGGAGGGTGGTGAGCAGCGCACGCTGCCGGCCGCGCAGCTCGAGGTCGCCGTGCTGGACCGGACCCGTCCGCGCCGCGCGTTCCGCCGTCTGGCGGGGCCGCTGCTGGAGGACCTGCTGGAGGGCTGATGGACAAGCGGATCTTCGGTCTGGAGACCGAGTACGGCGTCACGTGCGCCGCCACCGACGGGCGCGGTCTGTCGGCCGACGAGGTGGCGCGGTACCTGTTCCGCAAGGTCGTCGCGTGGGGGCGCTCGTCGAACGTCTTCCTGCGCAACGGCTCGCGGCTGTACCTCGACGTCGGCTCGCACCCCGAGTACGCGACGGCCGAGTGCGACGACGTGCGGCAGCTCGTCACGCACGACCGCGCGGGGGAGCGGATCCTCGAAGGGCTCGTCGCCGACGCGCAGCAGCGGCTCGAGCACGAGGGCCTGCCCGGCACCATCCACCTCTTCAAGAACAACACCGACTCAGCCGGCAACTCCTACGGCTGCCACGAGAACTACCTCGTGCGGCGGCAGGGTGACTTCGGACGGCTGTCGGACGTGCTCGTGCCGTTCCTCATCACGCGGCAGGTCCTCACGGGCGCGGGAAAGGTGCTGTCGACACCGCGCGGCGCGGTCTACTGCCTGTCGCAGCGCGCCGACCACATCTGGGAGGCGGTCTCGAGCGCGACGACCAGGTCGCGGCCGATCATCAACACGCGCGACGAGCCGCACGCCGACGCCGAGCACTTCCGTCGCCTGCACGTGATCGTCGGCGACTCCTCGATGTCGGAGTCCACGACCATGCTCAAGGTCGGCGCGACCGACCTGCTGCTGCGGCTGGTCGAGGCCGGCATCCCGATGCGGGACCTGTCGCTCGAGAACCCGATCCGCGCGATCCGGGACATCAGCCACGACATGACCGGGCTGGCGCCCATCACCCTCGCGAACGGACGCACGGCCACGGCCGTCGACCTGCAGGAGGAGTACCTGGCGCGGGTCAGCGACTTCGTGGCCCAGCGCGGCGGCGGCTCGCCGCAGGACAAGCAGGTGCTCGAGCTGTGGGAGCGGGGCCTGCACGCGCTGCGCACGGGCGACCTGTCCCTCGTGGAGCGCGAGCTCGACTGGGTCATCAAGTACCGGCTGATCGAGCGGTACCGCGCCAAGCACGACCTGCCGCTGTCGGACGTCCGCGTGCAGCGGCTCGACCTCGCGTACCACGACATCTCGCGCACCGAGGGCCTGTACAACCTGCTCGCGGCCAAGGGCCTCGTGGAGCGGCTGACCACGGACCTCGAGGTGTTCGAGGCGACATCGGTGCCGCCGCAGACGACGCGCGCCAAGCTGCGCGGCGACTTCGTCCGCGCCGCTCAGGAGGCCCGCCGCGACTACACGGTGGACTGGGTGCACCTCAAGCTCAACGACCAGGCGCAGCGCACGGTCCTGTGCAAGGACCCGTTCCGCAGCGTCGACGACCGGGTGGAGCGGCTCATCGAGTCCATGTGACGCCCCGCTCCCGGGGTGCGCAGGCAGGGGACGTAGAGTGTCGGTCCGCCGGGGTCGGACCCGGGGCCGCTGGACTGCGGCCGGACGACGAGACGAAGGACCTGGGGTGCGAGGACTGCGACGTGCGCGGGGCGGGGCCGTCGCCCTGGTCGTCGGGCTGCTGGCCCTCGCGGCCTGCTCCACGCCCGACGAGGTCCCCGTGGAGATCACCGTCACCGGTGATGCCGGGGCAGCCCCGACGCTCGTGTACGTCGCGCCGCTGACGGTCGAGAAGGAGTTCCGCGAGGCCATCTGGGCCGGGACGGGGCCAGAGCTGGTCGACGGCGCGCCGGTGCTCATCGACTACTGGCTCGAGAACGCCGACGACGCCAGCCTCGTGCGCGAGAGCTACTCGAGCAGCCCCACGTCGCAGCTCCTCACGGAGGCCGACCTGGGCCTCGACCTGTACGAGACGCTGAGCGACCAGCGCGTCGGCGCGCGGCTCCTGCAGGTCGTCCCGGGCTCCGAGCACGGTGACCCATACCCGACCGCGACCGTGATCGACGTGCTCCCGACGCGTGCCCAGGGGACGCCGGTCACACCGGGCGAGGGCTTCCCGACCGTCACCGAGGCGAAGGACGGCTCTCCCCAGCTGACCCCGCTCGAGACCGAGCCGCCCGCCACCCTGCGCGTGCAGCCGCTGCTGCGCGGCACGGGGCGCCAGGTGGTCGCGACGGACACCGTGACCGTGCAGCTCACGGGATGGTCGTGGACGGGTGGCGAGCAGTTCGACACCACGTGGGCCTCCGGCCTGCCGCTGTCGTTCTCGCTGCAAGACGTGCCCGCCTGGCAGGAGGGGCTCGTCGACCAGCCCGTCGGGAGCCGCGTGATGCTCGTGGTGCCGCCGTCGTACGCGCTCGGCGTGACGCAGAGCGAGGAGCTCGCCGGGCAGACCGTCGTGTTCGTCGTGGACATCCTCAACGCCCGGACCCCCGGAGGGACCTCGTGAGCCTCGCCCTGCGCGTCATCCCGTGCCTCGACGTCGACGCGGGCCGCGTCGTCAAGGGTGTGAACTTCGAGAACCTGCGCGACGCGGGCGACCCGGTCGAGCTCGCGCACCGGTACGACACGGAGGGCGCCGACGAGCTGACGTTCCTCGACGTGTCGGCGTCGTCCGGTAACCGCGAGACGACGTTCGACGTGGTGCGCCGCACGGCCGAGGAGGTGTTCGTCCCGCTCACCGTGGGGGGCGGCGTGCGCTCGGCCGACGACGTGGACAAGCTCCTGCGCGCGGGCGCGGACAAGGTCGGCGTCAACACGGCGGCGATCGCGCGGCCCGAGCTCATCGCGGAGATCGCCGACCGGTTCGGCTCGCAGGTGCTCGTGCTGTCGGTCGACGCGCGGCGCGTGACGGGCGACGTGCGGACCGACTCGGGCTACGAGGTCACGACGCACGGCGGTCGTCGTGGCACGGGCATCGACGCGGTGCAGTGGGCCGTCCGGGCGGCCGAGCTGGGCGCCGGGGAGGTGCTCCTCAACTCGATGGACGCCGACGGGACGACGGCAGGCTTCGACCTCGAGATGCTGCGTGACGTCCGTGCCGAGGTCGCGGTCCCGCTCATCGCGAGCGGAGGCGCGGGAACGCCGGAGCACTTCGTCGAGGCGGCCCGTGCGGGTGCTGATGCGGTCCTGGCCGCGAGCGTGTTCCACTTCGGCACGCTGACGATCGGCGAGGTGAAGGCGGCGTTGCGCGACGCGGGGATCACCGTCCGCTGACGCAGGGCGGGCCGCTGACGACGCCGCAGCGTCAGGGGAGCGGGAAGCGTGCCGCGAGCAGCGCGACGTCGACGGGCGCGCCCTGGGCGACGACGGTGGACGCCGCGCCCCGGCCCGACAGCCACAGCACGAGCTCTCCCGCGTCACCCCGCACGACGACGGTGCCGTGCTCGCCCTTCGGACCCTTGACGCGGGCCCGCGGACCGTCGGCGTTCACCAGCACGAGGCCGACGGGCACCTTGTGCGTGCGAGCCCGCGCGAACCGGCGGACGTCCTTCCACAGCGCGTCGGCCAGCGCGGGGTCGAGCTCGCGCGGCGGCACCGGGCCGGCGCCTCGTCGGACGTCCTCGCCGTGCACGTAGAACTCGACGAGGTTCGCGGCGTCGCCCGCCACGGACATCGGGTGCCAGCGCGACGGACCGGCAGCGACCCGGTCGACGAGGGCCGCGTAGCCCTCGGGTGTGGTCGCGGTCTGCGCGAGCTCGTCGATCGCGCGCTCGGCGGCGCCGGCGAGCGCGGGGACCGCGATACCGGCCCCGACGCGCAGCGAGCTCTCGCGCAGCACGACGTGCGCCGCGAGGTGCCGCGCCTGCCAGCCCTCGCAGAGCGTCGGTGCGTCGGGGGTCGCGGCGCGCAGGGCGTCCGTGAGGTCGGCGCGGAGGGTCTCGTGCCACGTCATGGACGCCATGGTCCCACTCCTCGGTCGTCCTCGCGGCCCTTCGCGCAGAGGGCCGCCACGGGAGGTGTCGGAGGTGCGTGAGACGATGAGCGCTGCTCACCTCCCCGTCGGAAGGCTCGTCGTCATGCCCTCGCCCCGGTCGTCGTCGCCGTCCTCGGCGCCCCCCGACCGGGACCGGCCGACGGCTCCGATGCGGCTGACGGGGTCGACCCCGCGCCGGGCCACGACCCTGATCTGGCGCGGCATGCGCGCGCACCCGTGGACCTATGCCGCGGCGGTGGGCACGTCCGCCGTGTTCGGTGTCGCGACGGTGGCGGTCAGCCGGGTGCTCGGCTGGGTGACCGACGACGTCGTCGTCCCGGCGCTGGCCGGGGACGAGGGCGCACAGGGACGCATCTGGTGGGCCGGCGGGGCGATCGTGCTCGTCGCCGTGACCCTCGCGCTGAGCGTGGCCGGGCGCCGCGTGTTCGCGGGGATGGGGTACGCGCTGGTCCAGGAGGACCACCGGCTCAAGGTCACGCGCCAGTACCTGCGGCTGCCGATGTCCTGGCACCGCAAGCACCCGACCGGGCAGCTGCTGTCCAACGCGGGTGCCGACGTCGAGGCGTCGACGTCGGTGTTCAACCCGCTGCCGTTCGCGCTCGGCGTCGTGGTGATGCTCGCGGTGGCGACGGTCGCGCTGGTGCGCACGGACCTGTGGCTCGCGCTCGCCGCGCTCGTCGTCGTCCCGCTCGCGATCGCCGCCAACGCCTGGTTCCAGCGCCGCATGTCGCCCGCGATCACGCACGCGCAGCAGCTGCGGGCCGAGGTCGCCGACGTCGCGCACGAGAGCTTCGAGGCCGCGCTGCTCGTGACGTCGCTCGGCACGCAGGCGCGCGAGGAAGCACGGTTCGCGGACCGCGCGGGCCGGCTCGCGGACGCCAACGTGCGCGTCGGCGTCGTCCGGGCGTTCTTCGACCCGGTGATCGACCTGCTGCCGCAGGTGGGCACGCTCGCCGTCCTCGTGGTCGGGACGTGGCGGGTCTCGACGGGGAACATCGACACCGGTGACGTCGTCGCGGCCGCGTATCTGCTGACGCTGCTCGCGGTGCCCGTGCGCGCCTTCGGCTGGGTGCTGGGCGAGATCCCGCGTGCGCTGGTCGGCTACGACCGCATCGCGCGGGTCGTCGACAGCACCGGAGCGCTCCCCGCGGGCTCGACGCGCTGGTCGTCCACGTCGACCGGCGCGAGCGTGCGGTTCGACCACGCGACGCGCACCGTCGAGACCGCGCAGGGTCCGCTGACCCTCGTGGACGACGTCGACCTCGACCTCGCGGCGGGCCGCGTCGTGGCCGTCGTCGGACCCACGGGCGCCGGGAAGACGAGCCTCGTCACGCTCGTCTCGCGGTTGGCCGACCCGGACCGCGGCGCCGTCCTGGTCGACGGCGTGGACCTGCGCGAGCTCGACCCGCACGACCTGGCGCAGCACGTGGCACTCGTCGCGCAGCACGCGTTCGTGTTCGAGGACACCGTCCGCGGCAACGTGACCCTGGCCGACCCGGACGACCCGGCGGCTCCGTCGGACGACGAGGTGTGGCACGCGCTGCGGGTCGCGCGGGTCGACGACGTCGTCCGTGCGCTGCCGGACGGGCTCGACGCACACCTCGGGGAGCGCGGCGCGAACCTGTCCGGCGGGCAGCGGCAGCGGCTCGCGCTCGCGCGTGCGCTCGTGCGGCGACCGAGCGTCCTGGTGCTCGACGACGCGACCTCGGCAGTCGACCCGCGCGTCGAGCAGGAGATCCTGCGCGGCCTGCGTGGGTCGGCGGGGGAGCCGGGGCCCACGGTCCTGCTCGTCGCCTACCGCATGTCGTCGGTGCTGCTCGCCGACGAGGTGGTGCACCTGGACGGAGGTCGCGTCGTCGACCGCGGGACCCACGCCGAGCTGCTCGCGCGCGACCAGGGGTACCGCGACCTCGCGACCGCGTACGAGCGGGAGAGCGAGCGACGTGCGGGCCGCGACTGGGACGAGGAGGACGTCGACGACGAGACCGGCGACGACGAGACCGGCGACGACGGGTATGCCGCGGACGAGACGGACGAGACGGTGGACGCACGATGACGGGCTCGCGCAAGGAGTCGACAGCGACGTCGTCCCGCTCCACGCCGGCCGAGGCGACTGAGAGCACGCCCGGGTCAGGATCCGAGGGCACGAGCTCGAGCGGTCACTCGATGGGCTCGGCGAGCTCGCTGGGGGTGCTCGCGACCCTGCGCCGCGGCATCGAGATCTCGCCTCGTCTCGTGGAGGGGCTCGGGCTCACGATCGTGCTCGCGACGCTCGCCGCGGTCGGGCGCGTGCTGGTCCCGATCGCGGTGCAGCAGACGGTCGACACGGGGATCCTCGCCGCGGGCGGGCCGGACGTCGGCCGGGTGGCGGTGCTCGCCACGATCGCCCTGGCGGGCCTCGTGCTCGGCGCGCTGTGCTCGGCGGCCGTCAACATCCGCCTGTTCCGTTCGAGCGAGGCCGGCTTGCTGCAGCTGCGCACGCGCGCGTTCCGGCACGTGCACGACCTGTCGGTCCTCACGCGCGGCACCGAGCGCCGCGGCAGCCTGGTCTCGCGCGTCACGTCGGACGTCGACACCATCTCGCTGTTCGTGCAGTGGGGCGGGATCATGCTGCTGGTCTCAGTGCTGCAGATCCTCGTGGCGACCGCGCTCATGGCCGTCTACTCGTGGCAGCTCACCCTCATCGTCTGGCTCGGGTTCGTGCCGCTGGTCGTCGCGCTGCAGCCGCTGCAGAAGCGCGTCAACGCCCGGTACTCCCGGGTGCGCGAGCGGTACGGCGCCATGCTCGGTGCTGTCTCCGAGTCGGTCGTGGGCGCTGAGACGATCCGCGCGTACGGCGTCGCGGACCGCACGCAGCGCTCGACCGACGCCGCGATCGGCGCGACCCGCCGTGCGATGGTCCGTGCGCAGAACCTGGTCGCCACCGTCTTCTCGTCGGGCGTGCTCACCGCGAACCTGGTGCTCGCGGTGGTCGTCGTCGCGGGGACGTACCTCGGGGTCGCGGGGGACCTGACCGCGGGTCGCCTGCTGGCGTTCCTGTTCCTGGTCCAGCTCTTCACCGGTCCCGTGCAGATGGCGACCGAGATCCTCAACGAGCTGCAGAACGCGGTCGCGGGCTGGCGCCGGGTGCTCGGCGTGCTCGAGACGCCTGTGGAGCTCGTCGACCCGGGCGAGCGGGGGACGCCGAGCCCCCGCGCGCCCGCGCACGTCGAGCTGCGGGGGGTCGGGTTCGCCTACCCCGACGGGCCGCCGGTCCTGCGCGACGTGGATGTGGTCGTCCCCGCGGGCTCGTCGGTCGCGGTGGTGGGGGCGACGGGCTCCGGCAAGACGACGATCGCGCGCCTCGTCGCGCGGCTCGTGGACCCGACGCACGGCCGGATCCTGCTCGACGGCACCGACCTGCGCGACATCCGGCACGACCAGCTGCGCCGTCGCGTCGTGCTCGTGCCGCAGGAGGGATTCCTCTTCGACGGGACGCTCGCGCAGAACATCGCGTACGGACTGCGCGACGACGAGGACGCGTCCTGGACGCCGCCGCACGACGACCCGCGCGTGCGCGAGGCGGTCGACGCGCTCGGCCTGGGCCCGTGGGTCGACGAGCTCGTCGCCGGGCTGGACACGCCCGTCGGCCAGCGCGGCGAGTCGCTCTCCGCCGGTGAGCGACAGCTCGTCGCGCTCGCGCGCGCCTACCTCGCCGACGCCGACCTGCTGCTGCTCGACGAGGCGACGTCCGCGGTCGACCCCGCGACCGAGGTGCGCCTCGCTCGGGCGCTGGCGAGCCTGACCGAGGGTCGCACCACGATCACGATCGCCCACCGGCTCTCGACCGCCGAGGCCGCCGACGCGGTCGTCGTGGTCGACGCGGGCCGTGTCGTCGAGCAGGGCCACCACGACGACCTCGTCGCGGCCGACGGCCTGTACGCCACGATGCACGGCGCCTGGGTCTCCCAGACACGCTGAGCGGCACGGCGGCGAGCGCCGGTCCCGGTGCGCGCGGACACCCCGTGGTCGGTCGCGCCGGGCGTGGCAGGATTCTCGGGTGCCCACCCTGGATCCCGCAGTCGCCTCGCGCCTCAAGCGTGACGAGGCAGGCCTCGTCGCCGCGATCGTGCAGCAGCACGACACGCGCGAGGTGCTCATGCTCGGCTGGATGGACGACGAGGCGCTGCGCCGCACGCTGTCGTCCGGTCGCGTGACCTTCTGGTCCCGCTCGCGTCAGGAGTACTGGCGCAAGGGCGACACGTCGGGTCACGTCCAGCACGTCAAGGCCGTGAGCATCGACTGCGACGGCGACGCGCTGCTGGTCGAGGTCGACCAGGTGGGGGCGGCGTGCCACACGGGCGCCCGCACATGCTTCGAGGCGGGCGGCCCGCTGCCGGTCACGTCCGGCGAGACGACGGGGTCCGAGGAGACGACGGGGGACGCGCGATGACCGCCGACACCTCCGCGCAGGTGCCCTGGGGTGGCACGTGGCCCACGCTCGAGGGCTTCCGCGAGCTCGCGCGCGACCGTCGGGTCGTGCCCGTGGTGCGGCGGCTGCTGGCCGACGACGTGACGCCCGTGGGCCTGTACCGCACGCTCGGCGCGGGCCGGCCGGGCACGTTCATCCTCGAGTCCGCCGAGGCGGACGGGACCTGGGCGCGTTGGTCCTTCGTCGGGGTGCGCTCGCGCGCGACGCTGACGGTGCGCGACGGCGAGGCCGCATGGACGGGCGACGTGCCGGTCGGCATCCCGACGAGCGGCGACGTGCTCGACGTGCTCAACGAGACGCTCGACGTGCTGCGTACCCCCGTCCTACCCGGGCTCCCGCCGCTGACCAGCGGGCTCGTCGGCGCGCTGGGCTGGGACATCGTGCACCACTGGGAGCCGACGCTGCCGAAGAAGGCGCCCGACGAGCTCGAGGTCCCCGAGCTGACGCTGCTGCTCGCCACCGACCTCGCGGTGGTCGACCACCAGGACGGCTCCGTCTGGCTCGTGGCGAACGCGATCAACTTCGACGACACCGACGAGCGGGTCGACGACGCGCACGCGGACGCCGTCGCCCGCCTGGACGCGATGCAGGCCTCGCTCCTGCACCCCGCGCCCTCGGGGATCGCCGTGCTCGCGGACGTGCCCGAGCCCGAGCTGCGGTTCCGGTCGACGCGCGAGGAGTTCGACCACGCAGTGCGCTTCGGCAAGGACGCGATCCGCGACGGCGAGGTGTTCCAGGTCGTCATGTCGCAGCGACTCGACCTCGACTGCCCGGCCGAGCCGCTCGACGTCTACCGGGTGCTGCGCACGATCAACCCGAGCCCGTACATGTACTACCTGCAGCTGCAGGACGCCGACGGGCGCGACTTCGCGGTCGTCGGGTCGAGCCCCGAGACGCTCGTGAAGGTCGACGAGGGGCACGTCACGACGTACCCCATCGCGGGTTCGCGTCCCCGCGGCGCGACGCCCGAGGAGGACCGCGAGCTCGCCGACGAGGTCCTCGCCGACCTCAAGGAGCGCGCCGAGCACATCATGCTCGTCGACCTGTCGCGCAACGACCTCGTCAAGGTCTGCGACCCGACGAGCGTCGAGGTCGTGGAGTTCATGGCCGTCCGACGGTTCTCGCACATCATGCACATCACGTCGACCGTCGTCGGACGGCTGCGCGCGGGAGCCACCGCGCTCCAGACCCTCATGGCGACGTTCCCCGCCGGGACGCTGTCGGGCGCCCCCAAGCAGCGGGCCATCGCGCTCATCGACGAGGTCGAGCCCGCGCGCCGGGGGATCTACGGCGGCACGGTCGGGTACTTCGACTTCGCCGGGAACATGGACATGGCGATCGCGATCCGCACGGCGCTCATCCGCGACGGTCGTGCCTCGGTGCAGGCCGGCGGCGGGATCGTGGCCGACTCCGTGCCCGACCTGGAGTACGCCGAGTCGCGCAACAAGGCGCAGGCCGCGGTGCGCGCCATCCAGGTCGCGTCCCGCCTGCGCCGCGCCGACGCGTGACGACGACGAGCCCGGGCCCGGCCGGCGAGGCGCCCGCGACACCGCCGGCTGCCGGGGGCGCGCGCGCCGGGCGCGGCCGCGCGGCCGGAGTGCTCCTCCTGACGGCTGCGCTCACGGGTGTGTGCGCGGTGCCGACCTGGTTGAGCGTGCCCACCGACTCCGTGCTCGGGGTCACCGAGACGGTCCGCGTCTCCGGCGGCTCGGCAGCTCCCGCCCTCGTGGCCGCGGCGCTCGTGCTCCTCGCGGCGACCGGGGCGATCGCGCTCGTGGGCCGGATCGGGCGATGGCTGGTGGTCGCGACGGTGCTGCTGGCGGGACTGCTCGTCGTGGGCGGTGCCGTGAGCGTCCTGCGGGACCCGGCCGCGGCCGCCGCACCGACCGTCGCGGACCGCATCGGGATCGAGCGGGTCGTCGGCGAGGTCGCGGTGTCGCCCTGGCCGTGGGTCGCGCTCGGCGTCGGGCTCCTCGTCGTCGCGGTCGCGGTCTGGCTCGCGCGCGTGTCAGGCGGGTGGTCCGTCGCGGGACGGCACGACCGGACCGCTGGGGCAGCCGCCACGGGTGCTCGCGACGGCGCGGCGGCGGGGTCGACGGCGCGTGCCGCCAGGCCGGTCGACGAGCGGGACCAGTGGGACGCGCTGTCGCGCGGCGACGACCCGACCGAGCAGGCGGACGACGAGCCCCACTGACACCGCGTGACCCGGTACGCAGGCGTGTGTCCACCGTCGCAGCGGACGTGCCACGAAGCGCCCTGGCCTGCACGCTAGGGTGAGCGCAGAACCACTGGAGAAGGGTCGACCATGGCCGACAACACCCTCGCGCACCGCGCGCAGAACCCCACCGTCACCGAGGCGGTGCACCTGCCGCCGAGCGCTCCGCCGACGAACCACGGGCACACCGTGGCGGCGTGGACCACCACCTGGGTGGTCGTCGCGGGCGCCGTGATCGCCGCTCTGGCGATGGTCTTCGCCCAGGTCTGGCTCGTGTGGGCCGGGCTCGGGGTGTGCGTGCTCGGGATCGTGATCGGCAAGGTGCTGCAGGTCCTCGGCTACGGCCAGGGCGGCGCCGCGACCCTCGCCAAGCAGTCGGCCCGCGGTGGTCACTGAGCTCTGGGCGGACGGCCGGTAGGGCGCGGACGCGGTCCGGTCGCGCCCGGTCGGTCGGCGTGATCGTGTTCCCCGACGAAGAGGACAGATGAGCACTCCTGCGCAGCCGCCCAGCCCCGACGAGCCACAAGAGCCGTCCGCACCGCTGGACCCGTCCAGGCCTCTCGCCGACCCGTCGGAGCCCGAGCCGCCGTTGCTTGAGCCGTCGGAGCTCGAGCCGTCGGAGCCCGAGGTCGCGAAGGTCGAGCCAGCGAAGGTCGAGACAGCCAAGGCAGAGGCCGCGGGTGCCGAGGCGCCCGGCCCCGGTCCGGAGACCGGCTCGGCGGCCTACACCGCCCCGCCGGCGTACGAGCCGCCGCCGACGTACACCGCGCCCCCGGGCTACCAGGCGCCCGCGACGTTCGGGGCCGCCGTGGCCGGCCCGTCGTCGCCCGCGGGCCAGTCGCCTGCCGGCGAGGCGCCCGGTCACCACGTGCCCGGTGGGCACGTGTCCGGTGAGCAGGCGTCCGGTGAGCGGGTGTCCGAGGAACCGCCGACTGCCCTGCCCGGATCGAGCATCCCGGAGTACGGGACACCGCCGCCGAGCCCGGCGCACGACGCTCCCGCGTACGGCCCGCCCGCCGGCTACGGCACGTCGCCGACGTACGGGACGCCCCCGCCCTACGGGACGCCGCCCGCGTACGGCGCGGGCTCCGGCCAGCCCGGGCAGTCGCCCTACGGCCCACCACCTGCCTATGGCCCACCGCCTGCCTACGGGCCACCGCCCGCGTACGGCGCTCCGCCCGCGTACGGCGCTCCGCAGCATCCCGCCGGGCCGGGCAGCTCGAGCGGCTCGCTCTCGACCTGGGCGCTCGTGCTGGGCATCCTGAGTGTCGTGCTCGCCTGCGCGTGCACGTTCCCGGCGCTCGGTGCCGCGATCGGGGCGATCGTGGTGGGTGGCCGGGCGAAGGCGTCGGCCGCGCGCGGCCTGCCCGTCAACCTCGGCGCGGCGAAGGCGGGCGTCGTGCTGGGGTGGGTCGGCGTCGGACTGACCGTCCTGACGTTCGTCGCCCGCGGAGCCAACTCGCTGAGCTCGAGCGGGTTCTAGGTCGGTCTCCGGATGCATCGGGAGGGGGCGCACGTGAGCACGGTCGAGCACCGCGTCCGACGCGACGTGCGCGCGTGGCGCGGCCCTGCGCTGACGGCGGGCGTCGTCGGTGTCGCGACCCTCGTCCTGGCGGTCCGTGACCCGCACCAGTCGGGCAGCTACGGGTTCTGCCCGTTGGCCGCCGTGACGGGGTTGGCGTGCCCCGCCTGCGGCGGTCTGCGGGCGACGCACGACCTCGCGCACGGCGATCTCGCGGCCGCCTGGTCGATGAACCCGCTGTGGGTCTCGATGGTGCCGGTGCTGGTGGGTCTGTGGTTCTGGTGGGTCGTGCGGGTGAGCCGCGGGCGCGGCGCGCCCGTGCTGCCCTCGTGGTCGGCCTGGCTGCTGCTCGTGCTCCTCGTCGGGTTCGGCGTGCTGCGCAACCTGCCGGGCTTCGAGGTCCTCGCACCCTGATCGGCGCGCTCCCGCGTCGCAGGGGCCCGGCCTGGCAGAGTGTGACCTGAGAGAGCCGTCCTGAGATCCGAACGGGAGAACGCCTGATGAGCACGCCGGACCAGCCCACCGACCCGCAGCAGCCGAGCGAGCCGGGTGCCGGCTCGTCGCCGTACGCCCCGCCGCCCGAGGGCGCGTCGTCCCCCGCGGTGCCCGAGCCCGGTGCGGCCCCCTCCTACGGCCAGCCGCCCGCGTACGGGCAGCCTCCTGCGTACGGCCAGCCGCCCGCGTACGGTCAGGCACCCGCCTACGGCCAGCCGCCGGCGTACGGGCAGCCTCCGGCCTACGGCCAGGCGCCCGCGTACGGGCAGGCCCCGGGCTACGCGGGTGGCTACCCGGCCACGCTGCCGAAGAACAGCCTGGGTGTCTGGTCACTCGTGCTCGGCATCGCGAGCATCGTGCTGTGCGGGTTCTTCTCCGGCATCCCCGCGATCATCGTCGGGAACAACGCCAAGCGCGCGGTCGCCGCGGGTGAGGCGAACAACGAGAGCCTCGCCACCGGTGGCATCGTCACGGGCTGGATCGGCACGATCCTGTCCGGCGTCGGGGTGCTCATCGCGATCGTCGGCCTGCTGTCGGTCTGGCAGACGTCCCCCTGAGCCCGTCCGGGCGTTCCCGGGTCCCGGGGTCCACCAGGCGGGCCGTGTTCGGGGTCACTCTCGGGCCCCTCTACGATGACGGTGAGAGGACCCGCACGCGCCGCAGTGCCGTGGGGTTCCCCGGGGTCGTGAACGAGGGGTGAGGCTGCCATGAGCGTGCTCGACGAGATCGTCGCCGGTGTCCGGGAGGACCTGGCCGCACGAGAGGCTCTCACGCCGCTGGCGCAGGTCAAGGAGCTGGCGGCTCGCAGGCCGTCGGCGATCGACGCCGTCGCGCGGCTGCGGGTCGAGGACGCCGTCACGGTGATCGCCGAGGTGAAGCGCTCGAGCCCGTCGAAGGGCGAGCTCGCCGCGATCTCGGACCCGGCAGCCCTGGCCGCCGAGTACGAGACCGGCGGTGCCGCTGCGATCTCGGTCCTCACCGAGGAGCGGCGGTTCAACGGGTCGCTCGCCGACCTCGACGCCGTGCGGGCGCGGGTGGACATCCCGGTGCTGCGCAAGGACTTCGTCGTGACGCCGTACCAGGTGTGGGAGGCGCGGGCGCACGGTGCCGACCTGTGCCTGCTGATCGTCGCCGCGCTCGAGCAGACCGTGCTGGAGTCGCTCGTCGAGCGGGTGCACTCGCTCGGCATGACGGCGCTCGTGGAGGTGCACGACGAGGACGAGGTGGCGCGCGCGGTCGACGCGGGCGCCCGGGTCATCGGCGTGAACGCTCGCGACCTGCGCTCCCTGGAGGTCGACCGCGGCACGTTCGCGCGCGTCGCGCCGTCGATCCCGTCCTACATCGTCAAGATCGCGGAGTCCGGCGTGCGCGGCCCGCACGACGTCATGGACTACGCCCGTGCGGGCGCCGACGCGGTGCTCGTGGGGGAGGCGCTCGTCACGGACGACGCGCCCCGCCGCTCGGTCGCCGACCTCGTCGCCGCAGGTGCCCACCCGTCGCTGCGCGCGGTGCGCCAGTGACGGCGGACGTGGGCGGTCGCCCGCTCGTGCCCGGTCAGGAGGAGCGCGTCGGATCGCTCGCGACGCACGTCGGGCCGTACTGGGGTGAGTTCGGCGGCAGGTTCGTCCCGGAGGCGCTCATCGCCGCGCTGGACGAGCTCGACACGGCGTACCACAAGGCGTTGGCCGACCCGGCATTCGGCGCCGAGCTCGCACGCCTGCACCGCACGTACACGGGACGGCCGAGCCCGCTGACCGAGGTGCCGCGGTTCGCGGCGCACGTCGGCGGCGGCGCGCGGGTGTTCCTCAAGCGTGAGGACCTGAACCACACCGGCTCGCACAAGATCAACAACGTGCTCGGCCAGGCGCTGCTGGTCAAGCGCCTCGGCAAGACCCGCGTGATCGCCGAGACGGGAGCGGGGCAGCACGGCGTCGCGACCGCCACGGCGGCCGCGCTGCTGGGCCTCGAGTGCACGGTTTACATGGGCGAGGAGGACACGCAGCGCCAGGCGCTCAACGTGGCGCGCATGCGCCTGCTGGGCGCCGAGGTCGTGCCCGTGACGATCGGCACGCGGACCCTCAAGGACGCGATCAACGAGGCGCTGCGGGACTGGGTCGCGAACGTCGAGACCACGCACTACCTGCTCGGCACCGTGACGGGGCCACACCCCTTCCCCGAGATGGTGCGCGACTTCCACAAGGTGATCGGCGAGGAGGCCCGCGCGCAGCTGCTGGCCGAGATCGGGCGCCTGCCCGACGCGGTGGTGGCCTGCGTGGGCGGCGGGTCCAACGCGATGGGCATCTTCAACGCGTTCCTCGACGACGAGGGTGTCCGCCTGTTCGGCTTCGAGGCGGGTGGTCGTGGGCTCGGTCACGGCGACCACGCTGCGCGCTTCCAGGGCGGTGCGCCCGGCGTGCTGCACGGAGCCCGTTCCTACCTGCTGCAGGACGAGGACGGCCAGACGATCCCCAGCCACTCGGTCTCGGCGGGTCTCGACTACCCGAGCGTCGGTCCCGAGCACTCGTGGCTGCACGACATCGGCCGCGCGACCTACCTGCCCGTCTCGGACGACGAGGCGATGGAGGCCTTCCGGCTGCTGTGCCGCACCGAGGGCATCATCCCGGCGATCGAGTCGGCGCACGCCCTCGCGGGCGCGATCCAGCTGGGTCCGCAGGCGGCGCAGTGGTCCGACGAGCCCGTGATCCTGGTGAACCTGTCGGGTCGCGGCGACAAGGACGTGGCCACGGCCGCTGCGTGGTTCGGCCTGCTGGACGAGAACGACGGCGAGGGAGTCCGGTGAGCGCGGTGGAGGCGACGACGAGCGCGGCAGGTGCCACCTGCGGGCCCCTGCTCGACGGGCTCGCGGAGCAGGGCCGTGCCGCGCTGGTGGGCTACCTCCCGGTCGGTTACCCGTCCGTGCCGGGATCGGTCGATGCGGTCCGCACGCTGATCGACGCGGGCGCTGACGTCGTCGAGCTCGGCATGCCCTACACGGATCCGGTCATGGACGGTCCGATCATCCAGCGCGCGGTGGACCACGCGCTGCAGGGCGGCACGCGCGTGCGCGACACCCTGGCGGCGGTCGAGCAGACGGCCGGGCGCGGCGCGCCGATCCTCGTCATGACGTACTGGAACCTCGTCCTGCGCTACGGCGTCGAGGCGTACGCGCGCGATCTCGCCGCCGCAGGCGGCGCGGGGCTCATCACGCCGGATCTCATCCCCGACGAGGCGCAGGAGTGGATCGCCGCGTCCGACGCGCACGGGCTGGACCGCGTGTTCCTCGTGGCGCCGAGCTCGACGCCCGAGCGGCTCGCGAGCACCGCCGCGGCGTCCCGCGGCTTCGTCTACGCGGCCTCGACGATGGGCGTCACGGGGGAGCGGGCCACGGTCGGCGCGCGCGCGCAGCAGCTCGTGGCCGACACGCGTGCGGCCGGCGCCGCGCGGGTCTGCGTCGGTGTCGGCGTCTCGACGCCCGAGCAGGCGACGCAGGTCGCGACGTATGCCGACGGGGTGATCGTGGGCTCCGCCCTCGTGCGAGCGCTCGTGGACGCCCCCGACGAGAAGACGGGCCTGGACCGGCTCGCGACGCTGACGTCCGAGCTCGCCGCGGGCGTGCGTGCGGCGGACCGCACGACGTCTCGCGGAGCCGGCCGATGACCGCGTCCGCGCTCCTGGCGAGCGTGCCCGCGGCGATCCCCAGCCCGTCCCAGGGCGTGTGGCACCTGGGGCCGTTCCCGGTGCGGGCCTACGCGATCGCGATCCTCATCGGCATCGTCGCCGCCGTGCTCATCACGCAGCGGCGGTGGAAGGAGCGGGGCGGGGATCCCGACCAGGTGGTGGAGATCGCGTTCTGGGCGGTGCCGTTCGGCATCCTCGGCGGTCGCATCTACCACCTGATCACGTCGCCGGACGCGTACTTCGGCAAGGGCGGTGACCCCTGGAAGGCGTTCGCGATCTGGGAGGGCGGACTCGGCATCTGGGGCGCGGTGGCGCTCGGTGCGGTCGGTGCGTGGATCGGCTGCCGCCGCCTCGGCGTGCGGCTGACGGTGTTCGCCGACGCCCTGGCCCCCGGCTTGCTGGTCGCCCAGGCGGTCGGACGGCTCGGCAACTGGTTCAACCAGGAGCTCTTCGGCGGTCCGACGACGCTGCCGTGGGGCCTGCGCGTCGACGACGCGGTAGCGGTCGCGGCGGGGCACCCCGCCGGGACCCTGTTCCACCCGACGTTCCTGTACGAGATGGTGTGGAACCTGCTCGGTGCCGCGCTGCTGGTGTGGGCGGACCGCCGGTTCCGGCTGGGCCACGGCCGCGTGTTCTGGCTCTACGTCGTCGTCTACACCTCGGGACGGCTGTGGATCGAGGCGCTGCGGATCGACCCCGCGCACGGCTTCCTCGGGCTGCGCCTCAACGTCTGGACGTCGATCCTGGTGGGCCTCGGCGCGCTGGTAGCGTTCATCCTGGTCGGACGTCGCCATCCCGGACGTGAATCGACCGTGACGCTGGACGGCCTGGAGGTACCCCCCTCGCAGCAGGAGGACCAGCGCGAGGACGTCCCGCAGGGCGCGGAGGCCGACGAGGCCCCTGTCCCGGCGGACGACGAGGACGGTCGCCTGGCCACGTGACGGCAGGCGCGGACCGCCTGAGAACCGACCAGCTCCCTGTGAGCCAGGTCACACAGGGCGATGCGGCTCCCCGTTCCGACGGGTTGTATCGTCGCCCAGCACAAGGGCCGACGACGTCCCGATCCCCCCATGTTTTCGTGCGAGCCCCGGTCCGTTCCGGGGCACTGTGAGGACGGTAGAGATGACGTCGCCCAGCGGTCTGCCGAGCACGTCGCTCGACCCCGCGTCGTACCCCCTGTACGACGCGTCGGCCGAGCACGACGCCTGCGGCTTCGCGTTCGTCGCGACGCTGCGCGGGACGCCCGGACGCGACATCGTCGACGCCGGCCTGACCGCCCTGCTCAACCTCGACCACCGCGGTGCCGTCGGCGCCGAGGAGGACTCCGGTGACGGCGCGGGCATCCTCACCCAGATCCCCGACGCGTTCCTGCGCGACGTGGTCGACGCCGACCTGCCGCCGGTCGGCTACTACGCCATCGGCATGGCCTTCCTGCCGCAGGACGAGGCCGAGCGCGCCGCGGTCGTCGCCGCCGTCGAGGCGGTCGCGGCCGAGGAGAAGCTCGACGTCCTGGCCTGGCGCGACGTCGTCGTGACGGCCGACCTCGTGGGCCCGACCGCACGCGCGTCGATGCCCGTGTTCCGTCAGCTCGTCGTCGCGGACCCGTCGCGGGAGCTGTCGGGGATCGCGCTGGACCGGCGGGCCTACCGCCTGCGCAAGCGCGCGGAGCGCGAGCACGGCGTGTACTTCGCGTCGCTGTCTGCGCGCACCATCACCTACAAGGGCATGCTGACGACCGGCCAGCTCGAGCCGTTCTTCGCCGACCTGTCGGACCCGCGGTACGCCTCCGAGATCGCGCTCGTGCACTCGCGCTTCTCGACCAACACGTTCCCGTCCTGGCCGCTCGCGCAGCCGTTCCGGATGGTCGCGCACAACGGCGAGATCAACACGGTGCGCGGCAACCGCAACTGGATGGCGGCGCGCGAGGGCATGCTCGCGTCCGAGGAGCTGGGTGACCTGGCGCCGCTGCTGCCCGTCTGTACCCCGGGTGGGTCGGACTCGGGCAGCTTCGACGAGGTGCTCGAGCTGCTCCACCTCTCGGGCCGGTCCCTGCCGCACGCGGTCATGATGATGATCCCGGAGCCGTGGGAGAACCACGCGCAGATGGACCCGTCCACGCGCGCGTTCTTCGAGTACCACTCCACGCTCATGGAGCCGTGGGACGGGCCGGCCGCCATGACGTTCACCGACGGGACGCTCATCGGTGCCGTGCAGGACCGCAACGGGCTGCGCCCGGGTCGGTACTGGGTGACCGAGGACGGTCTCGTCGTCTGCGCGTCCGAGGCGGGCGTGCTCGACCTCGACCCCGCGTCGATCGTCGCGAAGGGCCGCCTCGAGCCGGGCCTGTTCTTCCTCGTCGACACCGGTCAGGGCCGGATCGTCGCGGACTCCGAGGTCATGGCGAGCCTCGCCGCGCAGCGGCCCTACGCGCAGTGGGTGCAGGAGAACTCGGTCTACCTCGAGCAGCTGCCCGAGCGTGACCACGTCGCCCACTCGGCGGCCTCGGTCCGCCGGCGGCAGCGTGCGTTCGGCTACACCGAGGAGGAGCTCAAGGTCCTCCTGACGCCGATGGCGGCGAACGGCGCCGAGCCGCTCGGCGCGATGGGCTCCGACACGCCGGTCGCGGTGCTCTCGCAGCGCCCGCGGCTCCTGTTCGACTACTTCACCCAGATGTTCGCGCAGGTCACGAACCCGCCGTTGGACGCGATCCGCGAGGAGCTCGTCACCGCGATCGGTGGTGCGATCGGTCCCGAGCCGAACCTGCTGGCCGACGGCCCGGAGCACGCGCGCAAGCTCGTCCTGCCGTTCCCGGTGCTCGACAACGACCAGCTCGCCAAGATCGTGCACGTCCACAAGGAGCCGAGGCACGGCTTCCGCGCGACGACGATCCGCGGCCTGTACAAGGCGTCCGGCGGGGGAGCAGCCCTCGAGGCGCGGCTCGAGGAGATCTTCGCCGAGGTCGACCGCGCGGTCGCCGACGGCGTCAGCTTCGTCGTGCTCTCCGACCGCAACTCGGACGCCGAGCTCGCGCCGATCCCGTCGCTGCTGCTCCTGAGCGCCGTGCACCACCACACGCTGCGCCGGCACACGCGGACCCAGATCTCGCTCGTCGTCGAGGCAGGCGACGTGCGCGAGGTGCACCACGTCGCGCTGCTCATCGGCTACGGCGCGGCCGCGGTGAACCCGTACCTCGCGATGGAGACGGTCGAGGAGCTCGCCCGCAACGGGTACCTCGGTGAGGTCGGCCCGGAGAAGGCGGTCAAGAACCTCATCAAGGCGCTCGGCAAGGGCGTCCTGAAGGTCATGTCCAAGATGGGCATCTCGACGATCGCGTCCTACCGCGGCGCGCAGGTGTTCGAGGCGATCGGGCTGTCGCAGCCGCTCGTCGACCGGTACTTCACCGGCACGACGAGCCGGCTCGGGGGCATCGGCCTCGACGTGATCGCGGCCGAGGTCGCGGCGCGGCACGCCGACGCGTACCCGGCGTCCGGGAACCGGCAGCCGCACCAGCGCCTCGCGGTCGGTGGCGAGTACCAGTGGCGCCGCGACGGTGAGGACCACCTGTTCGACCCTGAGACGGTCTTCCGCCTGCAGCACGCGACGCGCACGCGGCAGATGGACGTCTTCCGCCAGTACACGCAGCGCGTCGACGAGCAGAGCAAGCGCCTCATGACGCTGCGCGGGCTGCTGAGCTTCAAGGAGGGCGTGCGCGCGCCCGTCCCGCTCGACGAGGTCGAGCCGGTGAGCGAGATCCTCAAGCGGTTCAGCACGGGTGCGATGTCCTACGGCTCGATCTCGGCCGAGGCGCACGAGACGCTGGCCGTCGCGATGAACCGGATCGGCGGCAAGTCGAACACGGGCGAGGGCGGCGAGGACCCCGAGCGCCTGCACGACCCCGAGCGGCGCTCCGCGATCAAGCAGATCGCCTCCGGCCGGTTCGGCGTCACCTCGGAGTACCTGACGAACGCCGACGACATCCAGATCAAGCTCGCGCAGGGCGCCAAGCCAGGCGAGGGTGGTCAGCTGCCGGGCCACAAGGTGTACCCGTGGATCGCCAAGACCCGGCACTCGACGCCCGGCGTCGGCCTGATCTCGCCGCCGCCGCACCACGACATCTACTCGATCGAGGACCTCGCGCAGCTCATCCACGACGCGAAGAACGCGAACCCGCGGGCACGCATCCACACCAAGCTCGTCTCGGAGTTCGGCGTCGGCACGATCGCGGCCGGCGTGGCCAAGGCGCACTCGGACGTGGTGCTGATCTCGGGGCACGACGGCGGGACGGGCGCGAGCCCGCTCACGTCGCTCAAGCACGCGGGCACGCCGTGGGAGATCGGCCTCGCCGAGACGCAGCAGACGCTCGTCATGAACGACCTGCGCGACCGGGTCGTGGTGCAGGTCGACGGTCAGCTCAAGACCGGCCGTGACGTGGTGGTCGGTGCGCTGCTCGGCGCCGAGGAGTTCGGCTTCGCGACCGCGCCGCTGGTCGTCTCGGGCTGCATCATGATGCGCGTCTGCCACCTCGACACCTGCCCGGTCGGCGTCGCGACCCAGAATCCGGAGCTGCGTGCGCGGTTCTCGGGCAAGCCGCAGTTCGTCGAGGCGTTCTTCGAGTTCATCGCCACCGAGGTCCGCGAGCACCTCGCCGCGCTCGGCTTCCGCTCGATCGAGGAGGCTGTCGGCCACGTCGAGCTGCTCGAGACGCGTGCGGCGATCGACCACTGGAAGGCGGAGGGTCTCGACCTGTCGCCCGTCCTGGCCGTGCCGCAGCCCAAGCCCGGCTCGGCGCTGCACCACACCAAGAACCAGGACCACGGTCTCGACCGCGCGCTCGACAACCGCCTCATCGCGCTGTCGGCCGACGCGCTCGAGCGCGGTGAGCCGGTGCGCATCTCGCTGCCCGTGCGCAACGTCAACCGCACGGTCGGCACGATGCTCGGGCACGAGGTCACGCGTCGCTACGGCGGGCAGGGACTGCCCGACGACACCATCGACGTCACGCTCACGGGATCGGGCGGGCAGTCGTTCGGCGCCTTCCTGCCTCGTGGCGTCACGCTGCGCCTGTTCGGCGACGCGAACGACTACGTCGCCAAGGGCCTGTCCGGCGGTCGCGTGATCGTCCGGCCGGACCGCAGCTCGGTGCTCTCGTCGAGCCACAACGTCATCGCGGGCAACGTGATCGGCTACGGCGCGACGTCGGGCGAGGCGTTCCTGCGCGGCCTGACCGGTGAGCGGTTCGCGGTGCGCAACTCCGGCGCGACGCTCGTCGTCGAGGGCGTGGGCGACCACGCGTGCGAGTACATGACCGGCGGCACGGTCGTCGTCCTCGGCCGGACGGGCCGCAACTTCGGCGCCGGCATGTCGGGCGGGACGGCGTACGTCCTCGACCTCGAGCCCGAGCTCGTGAACGTCGACGCGCTGCGCTCGGGCGAGCTCTCGCTCACGCCGCTCGACGACGACGACGCGGCGCTCGTCGGCTCGCTCCTCGTGCGGTACGCACAGGACACGGGCTCGCCCGTCGCCGCCGAGCTGCTCGAGGGTGACTGGCGCTCGCGCTTCACCCGTCTCCTGCCCACCGAGTACGCACGCGTCCGACGCGCGCTCGCGCAGGCCGAGGCCGACGGCCTCGACCCCGCGGCGCCCGGCGTGTGGGACCAGATCCTGGAGGTGGCCCGTGGCTGACCACCGTGGCTTTCTGAAGGTGCGGGAGCGCGAGCTCCCGCCGAACCGCCCCGTCGAGGTGCGGCTGCGTGACTGGAAGGACGTGCACGCGCACCTCGAGGAGGGTCAGCCGTTCCTCAGGGAGCAGGCCGGCCGGTGCATGGACTGCGGCGTGCCGTTCTGCCACAACGGGTGCCCGCTCGGGAACCTCATCCCCGAGTGGAACGACCTCGTGTGGCGCGGCCAGTGGGGCGACGCGATCGAGCGCCTGCACGCGACCAACAACTTCCCCGAGTTCACCGGGCGCATCTGCCCGGCCCCGTGCGAGTCGTCGTGCGTGCTCGGGATCAACCAGCCGCCGGTGACGATCAAGAACGTCGAGGTCTCGATCATCGACGAGGCGTTCGACCGCGGCCTGGTCACGCCGCAGGTGCCGCAGCGCCTCACGGGGCACACGGTCGCCGTCGTCGGCTCAGGCCCGGCGGGCCTGGCGGCCGCGCAGCAGCTCACGCGCGCCGGCCACACCGTCGCGGTGTACGAGCGGGACGACGCGATCGGCGGGCTGCTGCGCTACGGCGTCCCGGACTTCAAGCTCGAGAAGATCCACATCGACCGTCGCCTGGCCCAGATGGAGGCCGAGGGCACGCGCTTCCGCCCGGGTGTCGAGATCGGTCGCGACCTCACCTGGGCGCAGCTGCAGGCGCGCTACGACGCGATCGTCATCGCGACCGGTGCCACGGTGCCGCGCGAGCTGAGCGTGCCGGGCAACGACCTCGAGGGCGTCATGTTCGCGATGGACTACCTGCACCCGGCGAACGCCGTGGCCGCGGGCAAGACGGTCGCGGACCAGGTCACTGCCGAGGGCAAGCACGTGGTCATCATCGGCGGCGGCGACACCGGCTCGGACTGCCTCGGCACCGCGCTGCGTCAGGGTGCGGCCTCCGTCACGACGCTCGCGATCGGCAAGCGCCCGCCCACGGACCGTCCGGCGAACCAGCCCTGGCCGACCGACCCGATCCTGTTCGAGGTCTCGTCCTCGCACGAGGAGGGCGGCGAGCGCGCGTACCTCGCGTCGACGGTGGCCTTCGAGCCCGACGAGACCGGCACGCGCGTCGCGTCGCTGCGCCTGGCGACCACGCAGTACCTGCCGGACGGACGTCGCGTCCCGACCGCGGGCACCGAGCGTGAGCTGCCCGTCGACCTGGTGCTCGTCGCCATGGGCTTCACGGGCCCGGAGACGCAGACCGCGGTCGCCCAGCTCGGTCTCGGCCTCACATCGCGCGGTGCGTTCGCCCGCTCCGACGACTTCGCCACGGCGGTGCCGGGCGTGTTCGTCGCGGGGGATGCCGGTCGCGGCCAGTCACTCGTCGTGTGGGCGATCGCGGAGGGCCGCGCCGCGGCCGCCGCCGTCGACACGTACCTGTCAGGTGCGACGGAGCTCCCCAGCCCCGTCGAAGCCAGCACTCTGGCTCTTCGCCCCTGACCCCCCTACCCGCGGGCCTCGGTGGTCCGACGGGACGTTCGGACCCAAGCACAAATCATCGAAAGGCATAGGCTCGCCTTCATGCGTAGAGCAAAGATCGTCTGCACCCTTGGCCCGGCGACGGAGTCGCTCGACATGATCCAGGCGCTGGTCGACGCCGGCATGGACGTCGCCCGGATCAACCGGAGCCACGGCGAGCCCGAGGAACACGCCAAGGTCATCAAGAACGTCCGTGCCGCCGCCCAGGCGTCCGGTCGCTCGGTCGCGGTCCTCGTGGACCTGCAGGGCCCCAAGATCCGCCTCGGCCGTTTCATCGAGGGCAAGCACGACGTCGCCGTGGGTGACACGTTCACCATCACGGTCGACGACGTCGAGGGCACCAAGGAGCGCGTCTCGACGACGTTCAAGGGCCTGATCGGCGACGTGAAGCCCGGCGACCCGATCCTGATCGACGACGGCAAGGTGCTCGTCCGCGTCATCGAGGTCGTCGGCAACGACGTCGTCACGCGCGTCGAGGTGCCCGGCACCGTCTCCAACAACAAGGGCCTCAACCTGCCCGGCGTGGCCGTGTCCGTCCCCGCCATGAGCGACAAGGACGAGGCCGACCTGCGCTGGGGCCTGGCGCAGGGCGCCGACTTCATCGCGCTCTCGTTCGTCCGGGCCGCCTCGGACTACGACCGCGTCCGCCAGATCATGGAGGAGGAGGGCCGGGTCGTCCCGGTCGTCGCCAAGATCGAGAAGCCGCAGGCCGTCGAGAACCTCGCCGAGATCGTCCAGGCGTTCGACGGCATCATGGTCGCCCGCGGCGACCTGGGTGTGGAGCTGCCGCTCGAGCAGGTCCCGCTCGTGCAGAAGCGCGCCGTCGAGCTCGCTCGTCGTAACGCCAAGCCGGTCATCGTCGCCACCCAGGTGCTCGAGTCGATGACGACGAACCCCCGCCCGACGCGTGCCGAGGCCTCGGACTGCGCCAACGCCGTGCTCGACGGCGCCGACGCGGTCATGCTCTCGGGCGAGACCAGCGTGGGCGACTACCCGATCGAGACCGTCCGCACGATGGCTCGGATCATCGAGGCCACCGAGCAGCTCGGTCGCGAGCGCATCGCGCCGCTCGGCTCGACGCCCCACACGCGTGGTGGAGCGATCACCCGTGCCGCCGCCGAGATCGGCGAGCGGATCGGCGTGAAGTACCTCGTCACGTTCACGCAGTCCGGCGACTCGGCGCGGCGCATGTCGCGCCTGCGTTCGCCGATCCCGCTGCTCGCGTTCACGCCGGTCGAGTCGGTGCGCAACGTGCTCTCGCTGAGCTGGGGCGTGCAGACCTACCAGGTCCCGACCGTCTCGAGCACCGACGAGATGGTCGACCAGGTCGACAAGACGCTGCAGGCCAACGGTCTCGCCGAGACCGGCGACTACGTGGTGGTCGTGTCCGGCGCGCCCGTGGGCGTCGTGGGCTCGACGAACTCGATCGTCGTGCACAAGATCGGCGACGAGTCCGAGCGCATCGCCTGACGTCCTGACCTCGACGGGCCCGTCGCCCGGTCCACGTGACCGGCGCGGCGGGCCCGTCGTCGTACGCGCAGGACGGCCCGAGCGTCAGGGGGTGTGCTGCGGCGCGAGCTCGCGCAGCGCGTCCACCAGGACGCGGTTGAACGCGTCGGGAGCGTGCGTGTTGACGTCGTGTCCCGCGCGGGGGACGACCGTGAGGCGGGCGCCGGCGTGCGCGCGCAGGTACCGACGCTCCTCGAGGCGCAGCGGGTCGCGGCGACCGTTCACGAGCCAGACGGGCAGCGTCAGGCGGCGCAGGTCGGACAGCGGCGAGTAGGCGGCCAGGGCGTGCAGCATGTCGGTGACGACGTGCCACGAGCCGCCGCCGAGCCGCAGCGCGCGGGTGACACCGGTCGAGACCCGGCTGTAGCCGCGCAGCAGCGGCCCGCGGGTCTGCGTCGAGCACCCCGCTGCGACGACGCCGGCGATGCGGTCCTCGTGGCGACCGGCGTAGGCGAGGGTCACGTACCCGCCGAGCGAGAGCCCGACCAGCAGCGGGGGAGCCGAGCAGCCCGCGACCGCCGCGTCGACGGCCTCGAGCGCGCCCTCGAGCGTGAACCGCTCGTGGGACCGCGCGCCGTGCCCGGGAAGGTCGATCGCGACGGCGACGTGCCCGAGTCGCTCGAGCTCGGCGACCTGGGGCGCCCAGATGGCCGACGACGTGCGCGTGCCGTGCACGAGGACGATCGGGCGCGCCTCGGCGCCGATCTGCCGTGCGGCGTGGGCGACTGCGGCGGCGTCTGGGGCCGGGTCGACGACGAGCGTGGGGCGGGTCGCGCGGGGGGACGCGGCGGTGCGGGGGAGTGCAGGGGTGCTGATGACGAGCTCCTGGCGTGGGGACTGGCGCGAGCATACGCGCGCCGTCTGGGAGCGCCCTGATGGACGGCCGGCGTGCACGAGGTCTCCCCACGGCGGACGCACGACCCGCCCCGCCATCGATCGTCCCGTTCTGCTCAGGCGCGGTCGGTCGGGTGCCGATAGGTCGATGACGGCCGTCGTGTCACTGGGAGGTGCTGTGAAGCAGCTGGGCGAGATTCTGCTCGAAGAGGGTCTGGTCACCGAGGCGCAGCTGCTGTCTGCGCTCGACGAGCAGCTCGTGTCGGGCACGTCCCTGGGGCGCACGCTGGTCGAGCTCGGGATGCTGACGGAGAACCAGCTCGTCCAGGCGCTCGCCGCGCAGGTCGGGATGCAGTTCATCGACCTCGACGAGCACCCCGTGGACCGCGCCGCGGTCGCGATGGTCCCCGGCGCGCTGTGCCGTCGGTACAGCGTGCTGCCCATCGCCATCCAGAACGGCGTGCTGATCCTGGCGACGGCGGACCCGGGCAACGTCATGGCGGTCGACGACGTGCGCACGATGTCGGGGATGCAGGTCACCCCGGTGATCGCGACCTACGACAACGTCGTGCGCGCGATCGACCGGTTCGTGCGTGCCGACGGCGAGATGGAGAACCTCTCGTCGGCGTTCGAGGACGCGCAGGTCGAGCCCGAGGCGGACCTGTCGAAGATGGGCGACTTCGTCGACGACGACGCGCCGATCGTGCGGTACGTGAACCTGCTCGTGACGCAGGCGATCACCGACCGCGCCTCGGACATCCACATCGAGCCGTCCGAGCACGACCTGCGGGTGCGCTACCGCATCGACGGCGTGCTGCACGAGACGCAGCGCTCGCCCAAGAACATCACCGGCGGCGTCATCTCCCGCGTGAAGATCATGAGCGACATCGACATCGCCGAGAAGCGCAAGCCGCAGGACGGCCGCATGTCGGTGGTGCACAACGGTCGCAAGATCGACCTGCGCGTGGCGACGCTGCCGACGGTGTGGGGCGAGAAGATCGTCATGCGCATCCTCGACAACTCCACCGCGAGCCTGGACCTGCGCGACCTGTCCTTCCTCGACCACAACTACGAGACGTACAAGGAGTCGTACACCAAGCCGTACGGCATGATCCTGGTCACCGGTCCCACCGGCTCGGGGAAGTCGACGACGCTCTACGCCACGCTGAACGCCGTCTCCAAGCCCGACATCAACGTGATCACCGTCGAGGACCCGGTCGAGTACCGCCTCGCGGGCATCAACCAGGTGCAGGTCAACCCGAAGGCCGGGCTCACGTTCGCGGCCGCGCTGCGGTCGATCCTGCGCTCGGACCCGGACGTGGTGCTGCTCGGTGAGATCCGTGACCACGAGACCGCGCAGATCGCCATCGAGGCAGCCCTCACGGGACACCTCGTGCTGTCCACCCTGCACACCAACGACGCCCCGTCTGCCGTGACGCGTCTGACGGAGATGGGCATCGAGCCGTTCCTCGTCGGGTCCGCGCTCGACTGCGTCGTCGCCCAGCGCCTCGCGCGGCGCCTGTGCTCGAAGTGCAAGGTGCCGTACCAGCCGTCCGTCGAGGAGATGGAGGCCGCACGGTTCCCGTGGGTCCCGGGGGAGCCCGTGCCCGAGCTGTTCCGGCCGGGCGGGTGCACGGCATGCTCCAAGACCGGTTACAAGGGACGGCTCGCGCTGCACGAGGTCATGCGGGTCACCGAGGAGATCGAGCGGCACGCCGTCGCGCACTCGTCGGCCGCCGACATCGCGAACACCGCCATGCAGCAGGGCATGACCTCGCTCCGCAACGACGGCTGGTACAAGGTCGTCATGGGTCAGACCTCGATCGAGGAGATCCTGCGCGTCGTCGCCTGACCTGGTCTCCGGCGTGGGTCCGGGGTCGAAGTACCTGGGGCGATCTGCTCAAGTCGGGTGCGGCGACCGCCGATGAAGCGACCGGGGCCAGGAGGCCGACCTGACGTCGCGGGCTGCGCGACACCCGGGAGGAAATGACGTGAGCGAGTACTACCAGCCGCAGGGCGAGCCGACGCGCCCCCTGCCGCCGTACCGCCCGGCAGGGCCGCAGGCCGGAGCCCCCGCGGCGGGCGGTCAGCCGACGTTCTCACCGATCCCCTCCCAGTCCGTCGGTGCGCCGTTGCCGCCGACTGCCCAGCAGCCCGTCGCTCAGCCGCAGCCCGCCGCGGCGGGAGCGACGCTGTCGGTCGCGGCGGCGCGCGAGCAGTTCCGCACCCCGGCGTCGCCGGCGACGGGGAGCGTCGCGCACCCGACCTTCACGCCGGCCGGCGCCGCGTACGCGCCCGGGGGCGGCACGCCCGGCCCCGCGGCCGCCTTCACGCCCGGTGGAACGACGCCCGCACCGGCCGCGACGTTCCACCCGAACGGTCCGGCGGCGCCCGCCACCTTCACCCCCGGCGGTGCCACGTTCAGCCCGGTGCCGTCCCAGTCGCAGCCACCGGCACCCGCGGCCGCCGCACCGGTCGGCACCTTCACGCCCGCACCGGCGCAGCAGGCACCGGCCGCACCGCAGGGGCCGCGCCCGGGGCAGGCGCCCGCAGGCGGCCAGCCGACCGCTCAGCGTCGTGACCGTGCCGCAGCGCGGGTCGGCATGGCGCAGGAGGCGCAGGAGGGGGACATCTCGATCGACAACGTGCTGACCCAGATGGTCGAGCTCAACGCGTCGGACGTCCACTTCACCACCGGCGCCCCGCCGATGGTCCGCATCTCGGGGGCGCTCAAGCCGCTCGAGGGCTTCCCGGCGATGATGCCGGAGCCGCTGCGGCGCACGCTGTACTCGATCCTCACGCAGAAGCAGCGCGAGACGTTCGAGACGAACCTCGAGCTGGACTTCTCGCACGCGGTGCGCGGGCTCGCGCGCTTCCGAGTGAACCTCTACCAGCAGCGTGAGTCGATCGGTGCCGCGTTCCGCGTGATCCCGTACGAGATCAAGCCGCTCGAGGAGCTCGGCGTCCCCGCGGTCGTCGCGAACTTCGCGGGCCTGCCGCGTGGCCTCGTCCTGGTCACAGGCCCCACGGGCTCGGGCAAGTCGACGACGCTCGCCTCGATCGTCGACCTCGCGAACCGCACGCGCGAGGACCACATCATGACGGTCGAGGACCCGATCGAGTTCCTGCACCGGCACAAGAAGTCGCTGGTCAACCAGCGCGAGGTCGGCGCGGACACACTGTCGTTCGCCA
This sequence comes from Cellulomonas gelida, assembly GCF_006538725.1. Classification (GTDB taxonomy): domain Bacteria; phylum Actinomycetota; class Actinomycetes; order Actinomycetales; family Cellulomonadaceae; genus Cellulomonas; species Cellulomonas gelida. Next base: position 96,236 of record NZ_BJLQ01000002.1, on the reverse strand, counting down.
ACGCGCTCAAGCACGTGCTCCGGCAGGACCCGGACATCATCCTCGTCGGCGAGATGCGCGACCTCGAGACGATCTCGGTAGCGCTCACCGCAGCCGAGACGGGCCACCTGGTCTTCGCGACGCTGCACACGCAGGACGCCGCGCAGACCATCGACCGTGTCATCGACGTGTTCCCCGCGCACCAGCAGGACCAGGTCCGCACGCAGCTCGCGGGCGCGCTGCAGGGCGTCGTCTGTCAGACGCTCTGCAAGCGGGCGGACTCGCCCGGCCGCGCGGTCGCGACCGAGGTGCTCGTGGCCACGCCCGCGATCCGCAACCTCATCCGTGAGGGCAAGACGCACCAGATCTACTCGTCCATGCAGGCCGGCGCGAAGCAGGGCATGCACACGATGGACCAGCACCTGGCCGAGCTCGTGAAGCAGGGGAAGATCACCTACGAGGTCGGCCTCGAGAAGTGCCACCACGCCGAGGACTTCAACCGGCTGACCGGCCGGTTCTCCGGTGCCACGCAGGGCAGCGCCAACCTGGCCGACCCTGTGATGACCGGCGAGCCGATGCTCGGCGCCACGCACGGACAGGTGATGTGATGTCGAACGAGGCGAAGACGTTCGAGTACGCGGTCCGCGACAAGAGCGGCAAGCTCGTCAAGGGCCGCGTCGAGGCGCCCACCCAGGCGGCGGTCGCGAACCGTCTGCGGGACATGGGCCTGGCCGCGGTCTCGATCTCCGAGGTCAGCTCCGGCGGCCTCAACCGCGAGATCAACATCGGTGGGGAACGCGTCGGGCTCAAGGACCTCGCGGTCATGTCGCGCCAGATGGCGACGATGATCGACTCGGGCCTGTCACTGCTGCGCGCGCTGTCGATCCTGGCCGAGCAGACCGAGAGCAAGCCGCTCGCGCGGATCATCGGCCAGGTCCGCAACGACGTCGAGGTCGGCACCGCGCTGTCGATCGCGTTCGCGAAGCACGACCACATCTTCCCGCCGCTCATGATCAACATGGTCAAGGCGGGGGAGGTCGGCGGCTTCCTCGACAAGGCGATGGTCTCGATCGCGGACAACTTCGAGGCCGAGGTCAAGCTCAAGAACAAGATCAAGTCGGCGATGACCTACCCGGTCGTGGTGTTCGTGGTCGCGATCCTCGCGACGATCGGCATGCTGCTGTTCATCGTCCCGGTCTTCGCGGGGATGTTCACGACGCTCGGCGGCGACCTGCCGCTGCCGACCAAGATCCTGGTCCAGCTCTCGGAGTTCATGAAGATCACCATCATCCCGCTCGTGATCGCCCTCGCGGTCTTCAGCGGCTGGTGGGGCAAGCACAAGAACGACCGCGCGGTGCGCGAGAAGATCGACCCGCTCAAGCTGCGCCTGCCGGTGTTCGGCAACCTGTTCCGCAAGATCGCGGTCGCGCGGTTCACCCGCAACTTCGGCACCATGATCAGCTCGGGCGTCCCGCTGCTGCAGGCGCTCGAGGTGGTCGGCGAGACGAGCGGCAACATGGTCGTCGAGCACGCCGCCAAGGACGTGCAGGAGTCCGTGCGCCGTGGTGAGTCGCTCGCCGGCCCGCTCGCGCACCACGCCGTCTTCCCGCCCATGGTCGTGCAGATGATGGCGGTCGGCGAGGACACGGGCGCGCTCGACACGATGCTCGGCAAGGTCGCCGACTTCTACGACGACGAGGTCGAGGCGACCACCGACCAGCTCACGAGCCTCATCGAGCCGATCATGATCGTCGTCATCGGCGCGATCATCGGCAGCATGGTCATCGCGATGTACATGCCGATCTTCGGGATCTTCAACCTCATCGAGTAGGTCGCAGGCACGGGTCCGGGTACCGGGCCTCCACGACGCCCCACGCAACGCCGCCGGTCCTCACGGCGGCGTTGCGTTTTGTCCGTCGATGCCCGGCAAAGGATCACCGTGCGCCGTTCGGGTGAATCTGCGTCGAACTGGAACTCACGCTTAAGTCCGGGGCACCAGCGGACGATCTTGCGGGAGTAGTTCTGAACCGGCCCTGCGGCCGGACTGAGTTGGACATCCACAGCATTCGCACTCGACTTCAGGAGCTCAGCAATGATCGCTCGCATCCGCAAGTCCATGCAGGAGAAGGACCAGGGCTTCACCCTGATCGAGCTCCTCGTCGTCATGATCATCATCGGCATCCTCGCGGCCATCGCGATCCCGGTGTTCCTCAACCAGCGCAAGAAGGCCGAGGACTCGGCGGCCAAGGCGGACGTCTCCACGCTCGGCAAGGAGATCGCCACGTACTTCGTGGACTGGGACGGCACCACTGCCGTCACGGCCGACATCACGGGCGGCAAGCTCACGGTGAACGGCGAGGCGGTCGGCAACGCGTCGAAGAACGTCGACTTCGGCAACCTGACCGGCGCGTCGGACGACCAGGACTGGTGCGTCTACGTCACCAACGACAAGGGTGACAAGGCCGCGACCGGCTACAAGTACTCCGCCGCGGGCGGCCTCGAAGAGGGCACCTGCTGATCTGACGCTTTGACGAGAAAGGGCGGGAGTTTCGACTCCCGCCCTTTCTCGGAGGCTCGATGCCCGATTTATGTCCGGTTATCGGATTCGTACTCTAGACCCCGTGATCTCACCCTTCCGGCCGATTCCCATGCGATTCCCACCGCAGTTGGATGGGGGAAGGCCGCGAGTGCGGCCGCTTCAAGGAAAGGCGTTGGAAGTCAGATGCCTGAACGTGCGACGAAGCGCGACGAGCGCGGGGACGACGGCTTCTCGATGGTCGAGCTGACCGTCGCGATGCTCGTCCTGGGCATCCTGTCGATGGTCGTGGTCGGGATCGTGCTGCAGACCCAGGCGATGAGCGTCTCGAACCGCAGCAGGGTCGCTGCGGCCAACCTCGCGGCGCGCGAGCTCGACATCGTGCGCGAGGAGTTCAGCCGGGACGCCGACGCGCCGGCCGAGGTCGCGGACGAGGGCACGGTCGACAACCCGCACCCGCTCACCGGTCAGGTCGCGGGTCAGGCGCTCGTGGTCGACGGGACGTCGTACACCGTGCGCCGCACGAGTGCCTGGAACCTCACCGGGCACGGGGTCTCCGCGTGCGACGGCGGCTCGGTCGTCAACTACCCGACGCTGCGGGTGGCCGTCGAGGTCACCTGGGACGGCATGGGTCAGGTGGCGCCGGTGACGTCGGTCGCGGCGCTCGCGCCGCGCAAGGACGACAAGGTCGTCGGCACGCACGGTTACGTGGCCGTCAAGGTCTCGACCGCCAAGGGGGCACCCAGCTCGGGCCGGTCGGTGATCGTGTACTCGGCCACGGAGACGCGCTCGGGCGTCACCGACGCGTCCGGCTGCGCGGTGGTGCAGGTGAACCCTGCGAGCTCGGGCACCCTGTACTCCGCCAGGCTGTCGGACTCCGGCTACGTCGACGTCTCCGGCACGGCCGAGCCGGTGAAGTCCGTAGGCCTGGTGGAACGCGGCAAGCTCAACAACAACACGACCTTCGCGTACGACAAGGCCATGGCCCTGCGGATCCGGTTCGTCGACGCGGCCGGCGACCTCGTGGCCGACTCGGATGTCGCGGGCCAGCCGTACACGCTCGTCGCGGCGGAGTACGCAGGAGCCTCGGGCGCCCGGCTCCTCGTCGCCGACGCCGCGGTCGTCGACCTCACGGGGCTGTGGCCGACGCAGTACGGCGCCTACCTGGGCACCCTGCCTCCCGCAGGCGGCTACGCCACGGTCGCCCCGGGCGGACCCGGCATCCCGACCATCGACGTGGTGGTGCCGTGATGAGACCACGTCTGGACCGCCTGCGCCGCGACGAGCGCGGCACGAGCCTGGCCGAGCTGCTGATCGGCATGACCATCTTCTCGATCCTCATGGCCGCCCTCACGACGCTCGCGATCGGGTACCACCGCGTCAACGCGCAGAGCATCGCCCGCCAGGACCAGGTCGACGCGGCGCGCACGGCCGCTGAACGGCTCACGAAGGTGGTGCGCACGGCAGTCAAGCCGAGCCAGCTCATCAACTGCGTGACGTCGACGTGCTCCGAGCTCGATGCCTTCGTGAGCGCGTCGTCGACGTCCATGAAGTTCTACGCGAACCTCGACAACGCGGGGAACGCCGTGGGGCCGCGTCAGGTGACCTACACGCTCGAGCCGACGGGCGCGGGCGAGGCGCGGCTCGTCGAGCGCGTGCAGCGCCCGGACTCGTCGACCCCCGGGAGCAACGGCTACAGCTACTGCGACGCCCTCGCAGCGGGCGCCTCCGGGACGTGCAAGGCGCGCATGACGACGAAGGTCCTGGCCGAGGGCGTGCAGACGGACGGGCCGGTCGCTCCGCTCGTCTACTTCAACAACGACGGCGACGCCATGACCCCCGGGTCGGGCGGTGCCTTGACGGCCCTGCAGATCGACCAGGTCCTGTCGATCGAGTTCACCCTGCGGGTCCGGTCCGACGACCGGAACTCCACGGGACCCACGACCTACATCCAGCGCGTCCTGCTCCCGAACTCGCAGGCCGTGCTGCGTCCAGGGGAGGACGAATGAGCCCGGCCCGAGCAGTCCGCGTGCGGCAGCGTGTGCGGACGCGGGTGCTCGCACCCCGCACGGCACCCGACGGGGAGCGCGGGTCGATCCTCGTGGTCGTCGTCGGGACGATGCTCATCCTCGGCATGCTCGCGATGACCGGGCTGACGTACACGATGAGCAGCCAGAAGTTCGCGCGGTACGACCAGGACTACTCCTCCGCGATGGCGGCGGCGCAGTCGGGTGTGGACGACTTCATCAGCCGGATCAACCGGATGGACGCGTACGGCTACACCCCGGACTGCACGAACGCGGCGTGGCGCGGCCCGATGCCGGCGAGCAGCAACGCGTGCGGCTGGGGCCCGTCGACGGCGGTGGGCTGGTTGCCGGTCGAGCCCGGGCAGACGAACCCGCGCGCGCCGCACTTCCACTACACGGTCGACTCCTCGCAGCGGGCGCAGGGCACCTACCGGCTCGTCGTCACGGGCCGGGTCCGCGACACGTACCGCACGATCGACACGACCGTCGGCAAGGGTGGCTCGACCGACTACGTCTACTACACGGACTTCGAGTCGGCCGACCCCGCGAACGTCCAGGCGTACGGCGCGGGCGGCACCTCGGTCGTCGCGTGCGGCAAGGACGGCTCGTCGAGCGCGTCGTACTGGCACTCGGTCCCGAGCCGTTCGGGCAAGGGCTGCACCGAGATCACGTTCATCGGCGGTGACTCGCTGGACGGCGAGGTGTTCACCAACGACACGATCCTCGGCACCGCCTACTCCGGTCTGAAGCCGCGCTTCGTCAAGCAGGTCTGGACCGCCGACCCCAAGTGCGCGACGGCCACGGCGTCGTCGTCCACGTGGGAGTCCAAGTGCCTGCGCTCGGGGAGCGTCGCCGACTTCAACGGGGTCAGGCCGAAGTACCACGACCCGCTGTACCTCCCGGACAACTCCGCGGCCTTCGCGTCCACGCCCGGCTGCCACTACTACGGCTCGACGCGCGTCGTGTTCGCCGCCAACGGCACCATGCGGGTCTGGAACAAGACGGCGGTGAACGGCGGCAAGGCGCCGACGCCGACTGCCGCCCCCGGCGGCACCGCACCGACCTGCGGGACGCTCGCGCAGCTCAACAGCGCGTCCGGCGCGACGGTGCCCGTGCCGACCGACATGGTCATCTACGCGGACCACTCCGGCGCTGCGAACCGGCAGTGCTTCGCCGGCGAGCTCGGCGGACCGACGGGATCCACCCTCCCGGTCGGCTCGTTCACGGGCGCCAACCCGACGTCGGCGAGCTCGACGTACACGGCCGACGAGAACATGCTCGAGCTGACGAAGCAGTGCGGCCGGGGCAACCTCTACGCGGAGGGCGTGCTGAACGGCCGCGTGACGCTCGCCTCGGCCCAGTCGATCATCGCGACCGGTGACCTGGTGCTCAACGGCGGGACGGTGACCGGCACGGACCTGCTCGGCCTGGTCGCCACCGACTCCGTCGAGGTCTTCCACCCGCGGCTCGGCACCATGAAGGCCCAGGCGAAGTGCGCGGTCTTCTACTCCAACGGCACGTGCAAGACGTACAGCTCGACGCAGTTCGAGTGGAAGAGCGCGCTCGAGAGCGTCGGTGAGGTCTCGGGCTGGCCCCAGCGCTACAAGGAGCCGGGCGCACCCGCGTACGTCCCGACGAAGGGCATCCAGATCGCCGGGTCGATCCAGACCCTGCTGCACTCGTTCTACGTGCAGAAGTACAACGTCGGCGGGGACAAGGGCACGCTGTTCGTCAAGGGCTCGATCGCGCAGCGTTGGCGCGGCGTCGTCGGCCAGACGGTGAGCGGGACCCAGAACGGCTACACGAAGCTCTACCAGTACGACACGCGCCTGCAGTTCACGACGCCGCCCTACTTCCCGAAGTGGGCCAACGCGAAGTACACGCTGCGTTACTCCGGAGAGGTGAACACGCCCGCCGCGACCCGGACCTGATGCCGCGTTCCTCCTGCCGCGTCGCTTTCGCCCGTCTCGTCAGCCAAGACGTGCGTGTGCACGCGGCCGGCGGGGCTCATGGTGGCGCCGAGTTGCGCCGATACGTCGGTCAGGACTCCTGGACGACTGTCCGTGGGAGCGGTGTCATGAGTGGGAGGTCGTCCGTGGCCGAGGTTCGACCGCCGACGAGCGAGGACGACTCCGGGTTCACGCTCATGGAGCTCCTCGTCGCGATGATCATCATCGGCGGGGTGCTGCTCGGCCTGGCCGCGGTGCAGACCTCCGCACTGGTGACGACCGCGCAGACGCGGCAGCGCACCCTCGGGACCGCGGTGACCAACCAGGTCATGGAGCAGCTGCGCGCACTGCCGTGGAACACGCTCAACAAGGGCCTGCACGCGGGCTTCGCGAGCGCCGACGGCGTCGACCCGAACGTGTCCGGCACGCACCTGCGCCCGCCGATGGAGCCCAGCATCGACGAGGTGCTCATCACGAGCACCGCTCAGGCCACCAACCGCGCACCGTTGTCCGGCGCCAGCGGCTCGAACGTCACGCGCACGAGCAACCCGGAGGCACCGGGGATCCGCTTCACGTCGCGCTCCTACGTCACCCGGGCCGCAGCGGATCCCGACGTGCTCACGCTGACCGTCATCACGACCTGGAAGGCGAACCAGCAGGCCAAGCAGCGCCACGTGGTCATGCGCTCGAGCGCCTACGCGCCGCAGGGCGGCTGCGGTGACGCCAACAACCAGCCGTACCTCGGCGCGTGCCAGGCGCTGTTCTCGTCCAGCGCGGGTGGCACCGGACCGCAGACGACCATCACGGCCGCGTTCGGCGGAGTCGTCGGCGACCCCGCGGTCGACTCGACCACGCCGATCCTGCCGGGCACCGACACGACCGTCGCCTCGTTGCGCGTCGGTCAGGCCGGCGTCGGCGTCACGGCGCAGCAGTCGACGAACGCGGAGTCCAGCGCGCTGCACGCGAGCGGCGCGCTGACCGCCGCCGGCGCGACCGACCCGAGCGCGACGACGGGCGGTGACAAGGCCGCGATCCAGGCCTCCAACGACGTCGGGTCGGCTGGCGCCGCTCCGCTCGACCCCGCGCCGGTGACGTCCGTGGGTGTCGCGGGCACGCTCGCGGTCGACACCGGCCCGCTGCGGCTCGCCCTCACGCCCGGCTCCGGGGACCAGGGGAAGGTCAGCTCCTCGACGGTGACGTCGTGCGCGACCGGGATCCCCGCGGCGGCGCCCTGTGCCGCCTCGGTCCTGACGTCGTCCTCGCCGTCCGTCACGGCGCTGACGATCACCGGGACCACGTTCGAGCTCAGCCGGATCGGCAGCTCGAGCATGACCACGTTCGGGGCGCGCCTGAGCACGGCCGTGGGCGCCTCCGCCATCGGCTGCACCACGTTGTCGGGCCCCGGCTGCACGGCGGCCGGTGCATCGCGCAGCCTGGGCACCGTCACCTCCGGCTCCGGGCCGTGGTCCGGGGGCAAGGCGAGCAGCGGTCTGCTGCAGGTCACGTCCTACACGGACGCGACGCGGGTGGACCGCGGCCTCGCGCAGCGGACCTCGGCCGCCGTCACGACGCGCTCGGGATCGGTGCGGTACTGGAACGGCTCGGCGTACACGACCGTGACGCTCTCGGGGGCGACGAACATCACCGCGAACACGGGCGCGGTCACCTGGGCCAGCGGCGCCTACACCGTGACCGCGAGCGGTCAGGTCTCCGTCACCCCGGTCTCGTCGCTCGCGTCCGCGGCGGATCCCGCGGGCTGCACGGGCGAGGGATGCTCGATCTCGTCGGAGACCGGCGCGATCACCCTCGCCGTGCACTACCGCGTCACGGGCCCGTCCGGCACCTTCGCGTTCGTCGTCACGACGAGCCTCGGCGGTGCCCGCGCGGCGGCCGGCTTCAAGGCGGCTCCCGGTGCGTGAGTCGATCGCGCGCGTGCGCGCGCTGCAGCGGCGTGACGAGTCGGGCTACACGCTCGTCGAGCTCCTCGTGGTCATGGGGATCTTCATGGGTCTCATGACGATCGTGTTCGGGATCATGCTCACGATGGCGCGCCAGACGAAGGACAACCTGGCCCGCACCGAGGCGACCGAGCAGGTCCGGATCGGGCTCATGCAGATCGACCGGCAGGTGCGCTCGGGGAACGTGATCTCCGACCCGGCCGCCGAGACGTTCGCGATGTCGGGCGCCGACACCCACTACTCGCTGCGCGTGTACACCCAGACCGACGGCGTCTACCAGTGCGTGCAGTGGCGCGTCGTGTTCGGCGCGACCTCGGAGTTCGGGCGCCTGGAGTACCGGTCGTGGAAGCCGTCGTGGCAGTCCACCGGTGGCGTCGAGTCGTGGCGCACGGTCGCTCGCGACGTCGTGCGGCCGACGTCGGCGACGGTCGTCGAGACCGACCCGAGCACCTGGCCGCCGTTCTTCGTCGAGCAGACCAACGCCGAGTCGTCGTCCAACGCGCAGACCATCCGCGTGACGCTGCGCGTCAAGGACCCCGACCAGCGCGAGGACTCGAAGGCCGCGACTGTCACGTCGACGCTCACGGGGCGCAACACGATCTTCGGCTACCCGGCCGACACCTGCTCGCCGGTCCCGCCGGCGTGAGGACGAGGAGGAGCAGCATGCGTGCAGTCATCCGCCGCCGGCTCGCGGGCGTCCGCGACGACCGGGGCAGTGTGCTCGTCGCCGCCGTCGCGGTCGCGATCGTCGGCGTGATGCTCGCGCTCACGGTGGTCGGCTCGGTCATCGTCGCGACGCGCAGCTCGGGCAAGGACCGCGCGCGCAGCACCGAGGTGCACGCGGCCGAGGGCATCGTCGACCACGTCTACGCCGACCTCGAGACCGCGACGCCGTGCCGCTGGCCGGCCACGGGGAGCGCCAGCGCGGGCACCACTCCGTCGCGCGTCACGGGCAACGCGACGATCGCGTACTTCGACAAGGACGGCAAGGCGCTCACCTGCGCGTCCGGCGCGGTCACCGGCGGGACGGCCGCCACGGCCGTCGTGACGGCGACGGCGAAGGAGGGCGACGGCTCGACGCGCACCATGCAGTCGAAGGTCGCGCTGACGCCCTCGGTGATCACGGGGCGCGGAGCGGCGATCTTCGCGGCGAACAGCATCATGACGACCAACTCGTTCACCGTGACGACCGCGCTGCCCGACACCGCCGTCGACGTGTGGGTCGACTCGGGGGACGTCGACTGCAACTCGGGCGTCACCGTCAACGGCAACCTGATCGTCGTCAGCGGGGGGGGTGCGCATCTCGGGGGCCTGCCGGGTCACGGGCAACCTGTGGAGCAAGAAGGACGTCGAGATCTCCCAGGCCCACACGGGTGGCCTGCAGAGCGTCGGCCAGTCGCTGTTCGCGACCGCCAACGCGCGCATGAACTCGGGCGTGAAGATCGGGCAGGACGTCGTGCTGACCGGTGCGCTCACGCAGTGGGGCCCGATCCAGGTCGGCGGCGCGATCCGCACCGGTGTCGGCGCCGCGCAGATCCCGCAGTACATCAAGAAGGGCCTCCCCGAGGTCACCTACCGCCCGTCGGACTGGGTCGGCTTCGCGAACACGGGGGACCGGCAGGCGGCCTACCGCACGTGGGTCCGGGCGAACGCGGCCGCGAACGGCGCGCCGAGCTGGGCGAGCTCCATGAACGCGAGCGGCACGCAGTGCACGGTCGCCGGCGCGAGCTACGACCTCAACGGCCCGCTCGTCGGCCCGACCGTGCCCACGGTGTTCGACACGCGCAACTGCGCGACGACGCAGTTCGAGAACGGTCTGAACATCAAGCTCCGGTCCGACATGGTGATCTTCGCGAACAGCTTCTACTCGACCGGCAACTTCCGCGTGACCTCGGCCGACGGCGCCCAGCACAAGTTCTGGATCATCGTGCCCGACAAGAACCCGAACGGCGTCGCGGAGTGCGCGGGCGGGATCGGCAACATCAAGGGCGACTCGGGCAGCCTCGCGGTCGCCCCGATCACGGTCTTCATGTACACGCCGTGCACGATCGACACGAACAACGACACGCAGATCCACGGACAGCTCTACGGTGGCACCGTCAACCTTCGCAACCCCGTGACGATCAACTACGTCCCGATCGGCATCCCGGGCGTCGACCTGCCCTCGACGGACCCGGTCGGCAACGCGGGCTATCGCGTGGACGTCGTCTACAAGCGCGAGATCGGAACTCCCTGAGCGCATGAGCGCAGCACTCGTCCTCCTGTCGGGTCTCGTCGGCCTGGCGATCGGCTCGTTCCTCAACGTCGTCGTCTGGCGTGTCCCGCGGGGTGAGTCCGTGGTGCACCCGCCGTCGGCGTGCCCGAGGTGCGGGCACGCGATCCGCGGGCGGGACAACGTCCCGGTGCTCTCGTGGCTCGTGCTGCGTGGTCGCTGCCGCGACTGCGGGGAGCCGATCTCGCCGCGCTACCCGCTCGTCGAGCTCGGGACCGGCGTGCTGTTCGCGCTGACGGCCTGGTGGACGGGCCCCGAGTGGGTGCTGCCGGCGCTGCTGTACCTCGTGGCGATCAGCGTCGCGCTCGCGCTCATCGACATCGACACGCACCGCCTGCCCAACGCGATCGTGCTGCCGTCGTACCCGGTCGCTGTGGTGCTGCTCGCCCTCGCGAGCTGGAACCCCACCGGGGACGCGGACTGGCAGGCGCTCGTGCGCGCGCTCATCGGCGGCGCGGTGCTGTACGCGGTCTACTTCGTGACGGTGCTCGTCTACCCCGCGGGCATGGGCTTCGGCGACGTCAAGCTCGCCGGGGTGCTCGGTCTCTATCTCGGGTGGTTCGGCTGGGGCGCGCTCGCGCTCGGCTGGTTCGCGGCCTTCGTGCTGGGCGGCGTCTACGCGGTCGCACTGCTCGCGCGTGGGCGGGCCGGGCGCAAGTCGGCGATCCCGTTCGGGCCCTGGATGCTGCTCGGCGCGGCCTTCGGGATCGTCGCGGGGGAGCCCCTGTGGACCTGGTACCTGGGCAGCATCTGACCTGCGTCTGAGGCGCGACCGGAGCAGCGCGGACGAGCCGCAAGCGATCACCGATTCCGCTCAAGTCGGGAGTGATCGCTCCCGATAGGTCAGAGGAATCCGCTCGCCGTCTGCGCATGAAGGGACACCCGTGGCCAACACACGTGTCATCGGCCTCGACATCGGCACGTCCGCGGTTCGCGCGGCCGAGCTCGAGTTCGGCGCCGGTGGACCGAAGGGGAAGACGCCGCCGACTCTGGTGCGCTACGGAGAGGTGCCGGTGCCGCTCGGCGCCGTCCGCGACGGCGAGGTCATCCAGCCTGAGAGCGTGGCCACCGCGCTGCGCCAGCTCTGGTCGCAGGCCAAGTTCGAGTCGAAGGAAGTCATCCTCGGCGTCGGCAACCAGCGTGTCCTCGTGCGCGAGCTCGAGGTGCCGTGGATGCCCGTCGCGCAGATCAAGGAGTCGCTGCCGTACCAGGTGGGCGAGATGCTCCCGATGGCGGTCGACGACGCGCTCCTCGACTTCTACCCGACGGGCGAGACGGACTCGCCGCAGGGCCGGCAGGCACGCGGCATGCTCGTCGCCGCCCAGCGCGACACCGTGACGGCGAACGTGCTCGCCGCGGAGGCGGCCGGTCTGCAGCCGCAGATGGTCGACCTGAACGCGTTCGCGCTGCTGCGCGCGCTGGCCCGCGGAGACCTCGCCAACGCGACCGCGGCCTTCGTCGACATCGGTGCGACCATCACGACGGTCGTCGTGGCCGCACGCGGGGTCCCGCGCCTGGTGCGCTCGCTGCCCTCCGGTGGTCAGCACGTGACGAACGCGCTCGCGACCGCGCGGAGCATCTCCGCGCCGGAGGCCGAGGCGCTCAAGCGCGAGATCGGCATCGGCTACGCGGTGTCCCCGGACCGGCAGGACGCCGCCGAGGCGGTCACGCACGTGGTGCGCGGGCTCGTCGAGTCCGTCCGCAACACGTTCGTCTACTACGCGGGGAACAACCCCGGCGGCGCCATCGACGTCGTCGTGCTGTCGGGCGGCGGTTCGCACCTGCCCGGCCTCGGCCAGTACCTGTCGAGCGCGAGCCGGCTCCCGGTGACGCTCGCCGACCCGCTCGCCGGTCTGCGCATGGCGAAGACCGCGCGCCGCGACCAGATCACCGGACGTGAGTCGTGCGTGGCTCTCCCGGTCGGACTCGCCTACGGAGTTGCCGCATGAGCGCGCTGCTGGAGCGTCCCCGCCTCAAGACCAAGGGTGGGGCGCAGACGATCGTCGGAACCACCCTCCCGCAGGTCAACCTGCTCCCGCCCGAGGTGCGTGCGGCCCGCGGGCTGCGCAGGACCAAGCGGATGCTGGTGTTCGTCCTGCTCGGCACGCTCGCGTTCTGCGCGCTCGCCTGGGTGTTCTCGCTGTTCGAGGCCTCGACCGCGCAGTCGGACCTGGATGCCGCCGACGAGGACACGCTGCGGATCCAGGGGCAGCTGGCCGACCCGAAGTACGCCGAGGTGCCCAAGGTCCTCGGCGCGCTCGACGCGAGCAAGCTGGCGCTGCCGCTCGCGATGTCGACCGACGTCAACTGGTCGGGCTACGTCGGGGCGATCGCCGCCGTGCTCCCGGAGGGTGCGAGCATCGACTCGTTCACCGTGACGTACGCGACGCCCATGGAGGGCGCCCCGGAGCCGACCTCCCCGCTGCAGGCACCGAGCCTCGGCCAGATCGCCTTCTCGGGTCGCTCGGTGGCGGTTCCCGACACGGCCGCATGGCTCAAGGCGCTCAACTCCGTCCCGGGCTTCCAGGACGCGTGGCTGGACTCGACGGCGGTGACCGGCGACGAGGAGAGCGGCGACTACTACGCGTTCTCGTCCACGGTGCAGGTCTCCGACCTCGCGCTGACGCACCGCTTCGGCCCAGTCCCCACGGGCGACGCGGCCACGGACAAGGCGGCCGACGACACGAAGACGGAGAACTGACATGGCTTCCAACGCGAAGCGCGCCTGGATCGGCGGCACCGCGTTCGCCGCCGCCGTGCTGGCCGCCGGCTCGTGGTTCTTCGCCGTCTCGCCGAACCTGACGGCGGCCTCGGAGCGCCGGGCGGAGGCCGAGGACACGCGCGCGTTCAACGACGTCCTCAACCTCAAGCTCGCCAAGCTCAAGTCCGACTTCGGCAAGCTCGACACCTACAAGGCGGACCTGGCCGCGGCCGAGACGCAGATCCCGCCGCAGGCGCAGCTGGAGACGTACCTGGACGGCCTCGACGCGATCGCGGTCGCCCGCGGGGTGACGATCACGGCCGCGACCGCCGGGACGCCGGAGGAGTTCGTCCTCGCGGAGGTCGAGGAGCCCACGCCGACCCCCTCGGAGTCCGCGGACTCCGAGGACGCCGCGACGGACGAGGAGACCTCTGACTCGAACGCTGCGGACAAGGAAGAGAAGAAGGGCCCGAAGATCCCCGAGGGGCTCACGGCGATCCCGGTCTCCGTGACGGTCCTGGGCACGTACGACAGCACCATGGCCTTCCTCGACGACGTGTACCGCACGACGCCCCGGGTCTTCCTGGTCTCGGCGCTCACGGGCACCTCGCAGAAGGAGTCCGAGGGCACCGCAGGGAAGCCGGCGACGGCGAGCGGCGACCAGGAGCTCGTCATCACGGGGTACATCTACGTGCTGCCGAACAAGCTGACCCCGGAGACGAGCGAGCCCCCGGCCGGCCCGATCGAGCTCCCGTCCAAGCCCGGCAAGAACCCGCTGCTCCCCGTCCAGGGCGACTGACCGGGTCACAGCACTTCTCGCACGACGACAGCGGGCGCCCGCGGTGTGGACCGACACCGTGGGCGCCCGTTGCCGCATGAAAGGATCACGGCATGCTGCGGTGGTTGACGGCTGGTGAGTCGCACGGTCAGGCGCTGGTCGGGGTCCTCGAGGGGCTTCCGGCCGGCGTCGAGGTCGTGACGGCGGACATCCAGGAAGCGCTCGCGCGGCGCCGGCTCGGGTACGGGCGCGGCGCACGCATGAAGTTCGAGCAGGACGAGGTGCGGATCCTGGGCGGGCTGCGCCACGGCGTCAGCCAGGGCGGACCGCTCGCGATCGAGATCGGCAACACCGAGTGGCCCAAGTGGGTCGAGGTCATGTCCGCCGACCCGGTCGAGGACCCGAGCGTGCTCGAGCGCGCGCGCAACGCGCCGCTCACGCGCCCGCGACCGGGCCACGCCGACCTCGTCGGCATGCGCAAGTACGCGTTCGACGACGCGCGGCCCGTGCTCGAGCGCGCCTCGGCGCGTGAGACGGCCACCCGCGTCGCACTCGGCACCGTGGCGGCGAAGCTGCTCGAGCAGGCCGCGGGCATCCGGCTCGTCTCGCACGTCGTCGGCATCGGTCCGGTCGCCGTGCCGGACGACGCCGACCTGCCGACCCCGGACGACGTGGCGGCACTCGACGCGGACCCGGTGCGCTGCCTGCACGCCGCGACGTCGGCCGCGATGGTCGCCGAGATCGACGAGTGCCACAAGGACGGCGACACGCTCGGGGGAGTGGTCGAGGTGCTGGCCTACGGCGTGCCCTCCGGGCTCGGTTCGTACGTCCACGCCGACCGGCGCCTCGACGCTCGCCTCGCGAGCGCGCTCATGGGCATCCAGGCGATCAAGGGCGTCGAGGTCGGCGACGGCTTCCGCACGGCCACGCGTCGGGGCTCGGCCGCGCACGACGAGATCGACCGCGTCGACGGGCGCGTCCAGCGGCGCTCCAACCGCGCCGGCGGGCTCGAGGGTGGCATGACCAACGGCGAGATCGTCCGCGTGCGCGCCGCCATGAAGCCGATCTCGACGGTGCCCCGTGCGCTCGCGACGATCGACACGAGCACGGGTGAGCCGGCCAAGGCCCAGCACCAGCGCTCCGACGTGTGCGCCGTGCCGCCCGCCGCGGTGGTCGCCGAGGCGATGGTCGCCCTCGTGCTCGCGGACGCACTGCTCGAGAAGACCGGGGGCGACTCCGTCGCGGAGGTGCGCCGCAACCTCACCGCGTACGTCGCAGCGATCCCCGAGCTGCTCCGCTGATCCGCGGCTCGCTCGCGCCGCGGCAGTGCACGCGGTCCCAGGGCCGCTGAGCACCCCTCGACGACGAAGGTCCGGTCACCCCGCTCGGGGTGCCGGACCTTCGTCGTCGGTGCGATCAGCGGGCGACGACCGAGACCGCCGAGCTCGCCGCGCTGCTGCCGATGTTGCTGCGCGCCACGACGCGGAACCAGTAGCGCTTGCCCTTCGTCGCCGACGTCCAGCTGTAGCTCGTCGCGCTCGCCGTCGTCGTCTTGAGCGTCTTCCACGTCGAGCCGTTGGTCGAGTACTGGACGGCGTACCCGGAGATCGTCGAGCCGTTGGTGAGCGACTTGGTCCACGTGACCTTGATCGTCCTGGAGGCCGTCGCGGCCGCCTTGACGCCTGTCGGCGCGTACGGCTTGCCGGCAGGCTTGACGGACACCCCGCTCGAGTACGTGCCCGTGCCGAGCTGCGACCGCGCGGCGACCCGCACCTGGTACGTCGTGCCGTTGGTCAAGCTGGACAGGCTCGTGGTGAGGGTCGTGGCGCTGGTCGTGCGCACCGAGGTCCACGCGCTCCACTTGAGCGTCTTCGGGTCCTGGGCGCGTCGCTCGACGACGTACCCGGTGACGGCCGAGCCCCCGTTGGACGAGGGTGCGGTCCAGGAGATCGCCGCGGACCGGTCGCCGCGGACCGCCTTGACGTAGCGGGGTGCGGTGGGCAGCCCGAGCGTCGCGGCGCTGAGCGTCGCGGCGGGGCCGGCACCGATCACGTTGAGCGGCGCGACGCTGATCGTGTAGCTCGCCTTGGCCGACAGGCCGGTCAGCGTGACCGACGCGGAGGTCGACGTCCGGGCGGCCGTGACGGTGACCCAGCTGCCGGTGCCCTTGCGGTACTGCACCGCGTAGCCCGTGATCGGCGAGCCGCCGTTGTTGGTCGAGCTCGGTGCCGTCCACGAGACCTTGAGCGTGCTCGTGGTCGCCGTCGCGGCGAGGTTGGTGACGCCCGCCTTCGGCGCACCGGGGGTGGCCGCCGACTTGATGCCCGACCACGCGCTCGCGCCCTGGGCGTTGTACGCCTGGAGCTGGAACTCGTACGTCGTGGCGACCGCGAGCCCGGTCAGGGTGCGCGACTCGACGCCGGGGTCGATCTCGAGCACCTCCCACTCGGTCGTGGCGCCGGTGCCGTTCGAGGCGCGGTACGCGAGGCGGTAGGCGGGTGCCTCGGACGAGCCGCGGTTGGCGCCCGCGGGCGTGACCCACTGCACCGTCGCCGACGTGCCGGTGATCGTGAGCTTCGAGATCGCGACGCCCGCCGGCGGGTTGACGACGCTGAAGGTCCCGACGCTCGACCGGCCGAGCTTGACTCGGGTCGTCGACGTGCTGACCTTCTCCGGCACGGCGGTGACCTGCCAGTAGTAGGTCGTGCCGTACGCGAGCGTCGTCGGGATGGTGTACGAGGTGGCCAGGGTCTCCGCGGCCGTCGCGCTGTCGAGCGAGCCGGCGGCGTTCGCGTACTGCACCAGGTAGCGCGAGGCACCCGCGACCGGTTCCCAGTCGAGCACGCGGTTCCCCGTCGTGAGCACGGCGCCGTCGACCGTGACGCGCGCCGGGACGGGCGCTGCGATCGTGAAGGTGCCCGACGTGGCCTCGAGCGACTGGTAGCCGCTGTGGTCGTACGAGAAGACCAGCCACTCGTACGTGCCGTCGTCGAGGTCGCGCACGGTGGTCGCGGTCTGCGTGACCTGCGTGATCGCGCTCGGCCAGGACGAGCCGACCGCGCGGACCTTGACGCCGTACTTGGCGGCCGCGGTGGTGCCCGTCCAGGCCAGGGTGGCGGACGTCCCGTCGACGGTCGTGGTGAGCGCCGCGGGAGCAGGCCCGGCCACGGTGAACGGCACGCTCGACGTGAAGTTGCCGGGGTTGCCGAGCGCGTCGAGCGCCGCGACCTTGAACGAGTAGCTCCCGGGCGCGAGCGGCTTCTGCGCGGCGTCGAGCGTCTTGGCGACGTACCACGGGTACTCGACCTTGAGCATGCCCAGCGACGTGTTCGACGAGTTGAGGATCGTCACCGCGTATCCGCGGCTGCCGCCGTCGTTCGGTGCGGACAGCGACTGCGGGCGCCAGGAGAAGACGACGGAGCCGTCGGCGGCGGTCGTCACCGGGGTGACGCCCGCGAAGTCGATCGGCGTGCTGCTCTTCTGCCAGAAGCTCCCCGTGGTGAACGTCGAGCCGACCGGGATCGTGAACTCCGTGAAGGCGTCGTTCATCACGATGCCGCGGACCTGCCAGCAGTACTCGCCCGACGTCTCGTCGTCGAACACGCCGTTGATCTGCAGGTGCGTCTGCATCGTGTACTGGGTCGTCACGTGGACGCTGCAGTCGTAGTCGTGGAAGACCTTGACCTCGTACGCGTTCGCCCCGGTGACGGGGGACCACCGCATGAGCGGCGCGGGCTTGCCGATCGACGTCGTCGACTGGGTGGCCCACGACGCCTCGTCGACCACGGTCGTGGGGCCCGTGCCCTCGCGCGCCGCGGAGACCGTGAAGTACCGCTTGCGGCTCGTGTCGCCGTTGTCGACGTCCGACCACAGGGACTCCTGCGAGCCGGCGGGGGTCGTCGCCTGGAGGGTCGTCGATGCGTTCCCCGAGTAGTCGATCGCGCGCACGCGCCACTCGTAGAGGCCCCCGGCGTCCATGCGCTGCGACTTCGCCGAGTTCCACAGGCACTCGCGGTCGCCGTCGAGCGCCTGGCCGTCGTTGGTCCCCTCGACGATCTTCCCGACGATCGAGACGGAGGTCGACGCGGTGCGGCAGGTCAGGGCCTTGCGGTTGTCCTCGGGGCTGCTCAGGATCGGGAGGGCCTCGACCTCGTACAGCGTCGCGCGGGGGACGGGGTTCCACGTGAGGTGGACCTGGTCGAGCGCGACGGGCGTCGGGTTCGCGACGTCGGTCGAGCCGAACGTCGGGACGGGGTACGTCTTGGTGAAGCCCGCCGCGCTCGTCGTCGCGGCGTCCTGGCCGCCCCACGCCTTGCGGAACTCGACCGCGGTCGAGGGCTGGCCGGGCGCGCCGGCCGGGTCGTACGCCGTGACCTGCCAGAAGTAGTTGCCGTCGACGAGCTGCGTGAGCGGGACGTACGTCGTGCTCGTGGAGTCGCCGGTGATCTTCACGGTCGTGACCACCCCGGTCGCGCCGTCGACCGACTGGCCGATGGCGATCGAGTACCGCGCGGCGCCGGGCACGGGCGTCCAGCGGAAGGTGAGGTCGCTCTGGATCGTCGACGTGCCGATCGGGGACAGGAGCGTCGGAGCCGAGCTCGCCGCGGTCCAGCGGACGGTGAACCGGCCCGCCTCGGTCTGCGCGGGACCGGTCACGGGGTTGGTCGTCGCCGTCGCCGAGAGCGGGTTGGCGAAGACCGCCTGCACCTTCCAGTACAGCTGCACGGGGGCGCCGCTGGAGGTGCGCTCGAGCGGAGCGGTCGGCGTGTGGTGCGTGCCGGTGAGGTTGGGGACGACGGTCGTGACGCCCGAGGCCCACTCGGGGCTCGAGGAGTACGTCAGCGTGTACGAGACCGCTCCCTCGACCGGGCTCCAGCGGAACGACACGGGGTCCGGGTAGTCGAACACCGCGTCCTGCGCGGGCGCGACGAGGGTCGGCGTGCGGGCGGCGTCGACGTCCACGAACGCGGGCGCGGAGAAGTCGCCGCGCGTGGAGACGCTCGTGGTGGCCTGTGCGGCCACGCGCCAGTAGAGGCCGCGCGCCTCGGTCGAGCCGAGCGTGCGCTCCGGGATCCAGCTCAGCGCGGTCGTCGTGCGCGTGGCGATGACGTTCGACGTCGCGAACTGGTCGTCCGTGGCGACCTCGATCACGTACGTCGTCGCGCCGTCGACACCGTCCCACGTGAACTGCGTGTCGCCGTTGACGACGCGGGTGCCGAGGTTCTGCGGCGCCGGCAGCAGGACGGAGATGGTGGCCGCGGTGGCGGGCGCGACGAACGTCGCTGCGCCTCCGACCGCGACGAGTGCGGCTGCCACCAGGGCAGCGGCCGTTCTGCGCAGGATCACAATGCCTCCAGGCACGCTTGTCACACGGATCGTCGGCTCATCGGCACGTCACGAGCCCCAGGTGAGCGCGAGTGCGCAGAAGCCGGACGATTCACTCGTCTGGCACAGCGTCGGGTGGTGGATCAGCAGCCGGGACGCGCACCGAGGTGCGCGGCGGGCTGGGCTAACCTCGCGGACGTGCCGAACACCGAGGGTCCCGGACCCCGCATCGTCCTCGTCGGGCCACCCGGATCGGGCAAGTCGACGGTCGGTGCGGCGCTCGCCGAGCGGTGGCACCTGGCCCTGCGGGACACGGACAGCGACGTCGAGACGACCGTCGGCAAGACGATCCCCGAGATCTTCTTCGACGACGGCGAGCCGGCGTTCCGCGAGCTCGAGCGCGCGGCCGTCGCCGCGGCGGTCGCCGAGCACGACGGCGTGCTCGCGCTCGGCGGCGGCGCCGTGCTGGACGAGCGCACGCAGCGGGTCCTGGCCGACTACGAGCACGGGGGCGGCGTCGTCGTCTTCCTGGACGTGACGCTCACGCACGCCGCTCCGCGCGTGGGGTTCAACCAGTCGCGGCCGCTGCTGCTGGGCAACCCGCGCGCGCAGTGGCAGGCGCTCATGGAGGCCCGCCGGCCCGTGTACGAACGGGTCGCGACGATGCGGGTGCTGACGGACGGTCTGCGGCCGGCTGACGTGGCCGAGGCCATCGAGGGGGAGCTGGCCGCGCTGCGGGTCGCGCGTGCCACGAACGACCCGGCGGCAGCGCCGGTGCCGACGACGAACGAGGGGGACGAGTGAGCGACGTGCGACGTGTCACGGTGACGGGCGAGCGCCCGTACGACGTGGTGATCGGCCGGAACCTGCTGGCCGAGCTCCCGGCGACGCTCGGGAAGTCCGTGCGTCGCGTGCTCGTCGTGCACCCGGCGGCGCTGGCGACCACCGCGGACGCGGTGATCGAGGACCTGCGCGCGCACGGGTACGAGACGTTCGGCGCGGAGGTGCCCGACGCCGAGGAGGCGAAGACCGCGCAGGTCGCCGCGTTCCTGTGGGGCGTGCTCGGCCAGGCGGACTTCACGCGGTCCGACGCGATCGTCGCGGTCGGTGGCGGTGCCACGACCGACCTGGGCGGGTTCGTGGCCGCGACGTGGTTGCGCGGCATCCAGGTGGTGCAGGTCCCGACGACGGTGCTCGCGATGGTGGATGCGGCCGTCGGAGGCAAGACGGGCATCAACACGGCCGAGGGCAAGAACCTCGTCGGCGCGTTCCACCCGCCCGCCGCCGTGCTGTGCGACCTCGCGGCGCTCGAGTCGATGCAGCCGTTCGACTTCGTGGCAGGGCTCGCTGAGATCGTCAAGGCGGGCTTCATCGCCGACCCGCGGATCCTCGAGCTCGTGGAGGGTCACGTGGACCTCCTGAAGGACCCGGTGGCCGCTGCGCGATCGGAGGTGCTGCTCGAGCTCGTCGAGCGGGCGGTCGTGGTCAAGGCCGAGGTTGTCGGCGAGGACCTCAAGGAGGCCGGCCTGCGCGAGATCCTCAACTACGGCCATACGTTCGGCCACGCCATCGAGCACGTCGAGCGGTACCAGTGGCGGCACGGCGCGGCCGTGTCCGTGGGGATGGTCTACGTGGCCGAGCTCGCGCGGCTCGCCGGCCGGTTGCCCGACGACGTGGTCGCGCGGCACCGCGCGGTGCTCACCTCGCTCGGCCTGCCGACGACCTACCGCGGCGACCGCTGGGAGCGCCTGCTGGCTGCGATGCGCCGGGACAAGAAGACGCGCGGGGACCTGCTGCGGTTCGTGGTGCTCGAGGGCATCGGCAAGCCTGTGCGGCTCGAGGGCCCGGACCCGACCCTGCTGGCCGCGGCGTACGCGGAGATCGCCGAGGGTGCGACGTCGTCGACCGCGATCTCGTTGTGACCACGTGCGCGTGCGCCGGGTCTCGGGGCCGCAGCGCGTGTCGGTGGAAGCGTGACGGTGACGTGCGGCGGGCCTGACTACGCTGACGCCCATGACACGAGTGCTGGTGCTCAACGGCCCGAACCTGTCCCGGTTGGGCACCCGCGAACCCGAGGTCTACGGCTCCGCGACGCTGGCCGACCTGACATCGGCCGTGCAGGCGTGGGCGGCTGAGCGAGGGCTCGAGGCGGACGTCCGGCAGACCGACGACGAGGCCGTGCTCATCGGCTGGCTGCACGAGGCGGTCGAGTCGCGCTGCGACGTGGTGCTCAACCCCGCGGCGTTCACGCACTACTCCTACGCGCTGCGTGACGCGGCGGCCCAGGTCACCGGCGCGCACCTGCGGCTGATCGAGGTGCACCTGACCAACCCGTACGCGCGAGAGACGTTCCGGCACCACTCGGTGATCGGACCGGTTGCGACGGGCACGATCGCCGGGTTCGCGCTCGACTCCTACCGTCTGGCGCTGGCCGCGCTCACCTGAGTCGCCGGGGCCGCACAAGTCATTGCGCTTGTTGTGGGTCTGACAAGGTTCTATCCTGGTGCCATGTTCGCCGTGACGATCGACCAGCGGGGGAGCCGCCGCGACGGCGACCGTGTGCCCGACCTCCTGCGCGCCCTCGAGGAGCGCTGGCCGGGGATCGTCGCCGACTCGACCGTCGCGCGGCCGTCCGGCTGCGTGCGGGGCTTCGAGCGCACCGTGGGGGACGAGGTGCAGGCGGTGCTCGAGGACGCCGGGCTGGTCGTCGAGATCGTGTCGTGGGTGCTGCGGCACGGGGGGTGGAGCGTCGGGATCGGCGCCGGGCGGGTCGACGAGCCGCTGCCCCCGAACGCGCGTGCGGCGTCCGGGCCGGCGTTCGTCCTCGCGCGCGAGGCGGTCGAGGCGGCCAAGAGCCGGCAGCGCGTCGTGCCGCTCGCGGTGCGCGGTGCGCACCACCAGGCGGGCCTGGACGCCGAGTCGGTGCTCACGCTGGTCGCCGCGACGGCTGCCCGTCGGTCCGCCGCGGGGTGGGAGGCGATCGACGCGCTCGAGGCGGCCGGGCCGGACGTCCGGCAGGAGGACGTCGCCGCGGCCATGGGTGTCTCGCAGCAGGCCGTCAGCCAGCGGCTGCGCACCGCGCTGTACGACGAGTCGCGGACCGCGGCACGTGCGGCCGCGCACCTGCTCGTGAGCGCCCAGGGCTGAGGGCCGGCGCCGGCCCGGGCTCGTCAGAACGCCGGGCTCGTCAGAACGCCGGGCTCGTCAGAACGCCGGGCTCGTCAGAACGCCGGGCTTGTCAGAACGCCAGGCTCGCCGCGAGGCCGCACGCGGCGGCCCAGATGAGTGAGGCGAGCGTGCCGATCACGAACCGCTCGGACGCCGCTGGGTTGTCCTTCAGCTCGGGGTAGCGGCCGAGGCCCTTGACCGCGACGACGATCGCGACGCCCGCGGGCTGGCCGGTGAGCACGCACGCCGTGACGGCGAGTCGCTCGAGGAACCCGATCCACGACCCGCCGCGCAGTGCGGCCCGCGCGGCGGGACCGTCGGGCCCGGCCGGGTCTGCCGCGCCGGGGTGGGTCGGCGTCGTCGCCGACGCCACGGTCGTCGGGTCCGGCGAGGGGCCGGTGGCCGGCCCGGCCGACGAGGCGCCGCGGGATGTGGGCGTGCGCGAGGCGAGCCGCAGGACGGCGGACACGAACCACCAGCCGCCGCCGACGGACACGACGAGCGCGGCGACGGCCGCGAGCACCTTCAGCATGCGCCTACCGAACCACAGTGAGCCCGTGCCGGTGCGCGGTTCGGGCAGGGCGGGCATCCAGTGGACCCGCCGGGCGCGCGCGAGGTCGCCGCGACGCGCGCGGACTGTGGCCGCGACGGGAGCCGCGACCAACAGTCCGCGGCAGAGGCAACGACGGCCACCGCGACGGTGCGCAGCGTCGGGGGCGGTACGATGGTCGGCGGCCCGCGGCCGGACGCGATCTTCGACGGGTCACCCCGCTGACCGCTGGACGAGCGTCTCGACACGAGAGGCTCGCCGATTCCGCGTGAGGCGTCCCGGCCGCCTCGATCCACCTCGACAGGAAGCGACGAATCGTGGCGACCACCAACGACCTGAAGAACGGCACCGTGCTGCGCATCGACGGCCAGCTCTGGACCGTCGTCGAGTTCCAGCACGTCAAGCCGGGCAAGGGTGGCGCGTTCGTGCGCACCAAGCTGAAGAACGTGCTGAGCGGCAAGGTCGTCGACAAGACGTTCAACGCCGGCATCAAGGTCGAGACGGCCAACGTCGACAAGCGCGAGATGCAGTACCTCTACAAGGACGGCGACGACTTCGTGTTCATGGACACGGACACGTACGACCAGCTGCACGTCCCGGCGGCGACCGTCGGCGACGCCGCGAACTTCCTGCTGGAGAACCAGAGCGCGCTCGTCGCGACCAACGAGGGCGCGCCGCTGTACGTCGAGCTCCCGCCGTCGGTGACGCTGCTCGTGACGTACACCGAGCCGGGCCTCCAGGGCGACCGCTCGAGCGCGGGCACCAAGCCGGCGACGCTCGAGACCGGCTACGAGATCCAGGTCCCGCTGTTCCTCGAGGCGAACACCAAGGTGAAGGTCGACACGCGCGACGGCTCCTACCTGGGCCGCGTGAACGACTGACGTGGGAGCCAGGTCCAAGGCCCGCAAGCGGGCAGTCGACGTCCTCTTCGAGGCCGACCAGCGCGGCCTCGCGCCGGTGACCCTGCTCGCGCAGCGGATCGCGGAGCCGGGGACGGAGGCGGCCCTGCCGCAGTACGCGGTCGAGATCGTCGAGGGCGTCGTGTCCCGGCTCGTGCGCATCGACGAGGTGCTCGCGTCCCACTCGCACGGCTGGACGATCGACCGCATGCCCGCGGTCGACCGCGCCGTGCTGCGGGTCGGCACGTGGGAGATCCTGTTCAACGACGACGTGCCCGACGCGGTGGCCGTCGACGAGGCCGTGGACCTGGTCAAGGCGCTGTCGACCGACGAGTCGCCCGCGTTCGTCAACGGACTGCTGGGCCGGGTCGTCGAGCTGAAGCCGATGCTCCTCGCCTGAGCCCGTCCGCCCGTCCGTCAGGCCCGTGCCGATCCTCGGCCGGGCCTGCGGCGTCTCAGGCCTCCTGCGACGTCTCAGGCGTGCAGGTGCAGCCGCTCGGGGCGCTCGTCGGAGCGGGGAGACGGCACGATCCGCAGCGGACGCGTGTCCTCCCAGTCGGAACCCGGACGCGGCCCGCGCACGGGCACCGTCGGTACGGCCCGACCGAGGAAGTTGCCCTGGACGCGCCGCACCCCGAGCTCGACCAGCGCGTCGAGGTCGGAGGCGCGCTCGACGCCCTCGGCGACGACGTCCAGCCCGTGCGCGAACGCGAGCTCGACGATCGCCCGTACCACCGAGGCGCCGCGGTCGGTGTCGACCTCGCGCACGAACGAGCGGTCGATCTTGAGCACGTCGACCGGCAGGCGGGCGAGCCGTGCGAGCGAGGAGTAGCCGGTGCCGAAGTCGTCGACGGCGATCCGCGCCCCGCGCGCCCGCAGCTCGGAGAGCACCGGGATGGCTGCGGTCGTCTGGACGAGCGCGCTCTCGGTGATCTCGAGGGTCAGGTGCTCCCAGTAGGTGGTGCCCCACGCGGTCTCGATCTGCTCGAGCGCGTCGGGCTCGGACAGGTGCCGGGCCGCGAGGTTGACCGACACGGGCATCTGGAACCGGTCGAGGGCGCGGCGCGCCTGGCCGAGCATGGACAGGCCGATCGGGACGATGAGCCCGGTCTCCTCGGCCAGGTCGATCCAGTCGGCGGGCAGCAGCAGACGGCCGTGGTGGTCCCAGCGGGCGAGCGCCTCGACCTGCAGGACCTCGAGCGTGCGCGCGTCGACGATCGGCTGGTAGTGCGCCGTGAACAGCCCGTCCGCGACCGCAGCCTCGAGCGCGGACCGCTGCAGGCGCTCGGCCTCGACGGCCCGGCGCAGCGCGCGGTCGAAGACCCGGAAGCCCGACCGCGAGCGCTTGGCCTCGAGCATCGCGGTGTCGGCGTGCCGCACGAGGGCTTCGACGTCCACGACGTCCCCGGGCTGCCAGGTCGCGATCCCCACGGACAGGCGCGAGGGTCGGCTGCCCGACGACCGGTCGACGAACCCCTCGCGCAGGCTGCGGGCGATCGCGACGAGCTCGGGGTCGAGCGGTGCGCGGGCGATGACGACGACGAACTCGTCGCCGCCCAGCCGCCCGACGAGCGTCTCGTCGCCGGGCACCGCACCGCGCAGGTACTGCGCCACGCGGCACAGCATGTCGTCGCCGCCGGCATGGCCGTGCACGTCGTTGAAACGCTTGAAGCCGTCGAGGTCGCAGTACACGAGCGAGACTCGGGTGCGCTCGACGTTGGCCCGCTCGAGCACCTCGTGCAGGTGCTGCTGCACCGCGCGCCGGTTGGGCAGGCCCGTGAGGGCGTCGGCGTAGGCCGTGCGGTTGAGCTGGCGCGTCAGGGTGTAGCGCTCGGCCGCGGCGGAGACGATCTGCGCCAGGTCCACCAGGAAGGTGCGTTCGTGCGCGTCGTGCGGGGAGGTCCCGAAGAGCTCGCAGACGTAACGCCCGTGCGCGATGGGGCGCAGCGTGCCCTCGACGCTCGGGTCGCCGAGCACGGTGCGCGCCTCGTCACGGGCCTGGTGCAGGAGCGCGTCGGCGTCGTGCGCGAACCACGCGGAGTTCGAGACCCGGGCGATCGCGTCGCGCATCCGGTGCTGGCGGTTGGCCGCGTTCTGCGCCTGCCGGACGCGCACCAGCGCGAGCGCAGCGAGACCGAACGCGATCGGGACCGACCACAGGGCCGCGAGCAGCGCGCCGATGTCGTGGTCCGGCATGAACCCGCTCGCGACGAGCATGCAGACGGACTCGAAGCCGGCCGCGACGAGCAGCAGACCCCACGCCGTGACCGAGTGCCGACCGAGGGTCACGATGACATAGGCGATCACGATGACCGTCGCGGCCAGGAGCGTGCCGCCGACCACGTCGGTGGCGACCTCGTCCCCGCCCAGGACGGGGGAGAGGGAGGCGAGCGCGTACGCGGCCAGCGGGACGGAGCCCGCCGCCACCCACCAGCGCACGCGGGGGCCGTGGGCGAACGACCGCGTCGTGGGCAGCGCCAGGAGCAGGAACCCTCCGACGAACAGGGCGTGCACGAAGCCGAGCGTGGCGGGCGCGGCCCCCGGCGCCAGGACGCCCGCGATGCCCCCGACGAGAAGCATGATCCCGATGTCCGCCGACCAGGCCAGGGCCCAGACGGCGCCGACGGGTCGTCGGTCGGTGCGCCACCACAGCCACTGCAGCACGCAGAGGCCTGCGACGAGGCCAGCCGCGACGAGCTGGATCACGCAGACCCACAGGGGAACCGAGCCGAGCACCCTTGAGGGTTCGGCTCGCGCGGGACGCGACCTGAACGGGCATTCGGGTGATCCGCACCCGCGCGGGCGAAAAACGCATCTCACCCGGTGGTTCCGGATGTCCGATCTGCGCAGCTGGCACTAACCTGCCCTGGGCGCCCGGTGCCTCGGGCGACCGACGACGACGTGGGAGAACAGATGCCGAGCTGGACGATGACACGGCGCGCAGTCGCCGCAGTGGCGTGCACGGGGCTGGTCGCGACGATCACCGTCGCCGCCGTGACGCCGGCGAGCGCCGCTGACAACGGCCTGGGCGAGCCGCGTGGCTCCGCGGTGAGCACGAAGCCGACCCAGCGCACGGCGCCGGCCGCGAAGCCGGACTCCCTGGTCGCGGGTGTCGTGTACCGGGTCTCAGGCCTCGCCTCGATCTCGAGCGGCACGGCCGCGAGCGCAGCTGCGGGCTCCGTGCGCGCGGCGCTCGCCGCCTCCGGCGCGAAGCTCGCCGAGGGCGCGCACGCGGTCGACGGCGGCGCGAGCTGGTCCGTCGACTTCGCGTCCCCGCTCACGGCCAAGGCCGCAGCCGCCAAGATCGCCGCGGTCGACGCGCTCCCGGGCGTCACCGATGTCGAGCCGAACTACATCTCGACCGCCGACGCGAACGCCCCGGTCAACCCGAGCGACCCGTACCTGCGCGACTACCAGTGGAACATCTGGGACTACCGCGAGGGCGTGGCCGACTCCATCACCTTCCCCAAGGGTGGCTACTCGAGCCACGCGCTCGCGCTCTGGCCCGCGACCAAGGGCAGGTCGTCGGTGGTCGTGGCGGTGCTCGACACCGGCCAGACGACGCACGCGCAGCTCACCAAGGCGACGGTCCCGGGCTACGACTTCATCTCGAGCAAGGCGTCCGCGCGGGACGGCAACGGCCGTGACTCCAACCCCAAGGACCAGGGCGACTGGACCTCGTCGGACGACAGCTCCTGGCACGGCACGCACGTCGCGGGCATCATCGCGGCCGCGCACGACGGCAAGCAGGGCATCGGCAACGCGCCCGGCCTGAAGGTCCAGCACGTGCGCGTGCTCGGCCGCGACGGCGGGACGTCGGCGGACATCGCTGCAGCCATCACGTGGGCGTCGGGCGGTTCGGTGAGCGGCACGTCGAAGAACAAGACGCCCGCCAAGGTCATCAACCTGTCGCTGGGCGGCCGTCACTCGTGCGAGTCGTTCATGCAGAAGGCGATCGACGGCGCGCGCAAGCGCGGGGCCGTGGTCGTCGTCTCGGCTGGCAACTCGAACGAGAGCGCGCTGAAGTTCTCGCCCGCGAGCTGCAAGAACGTGATCACCGTCGCGGCCACCGACGAGTTCGGTGAGCGCGCGTCGTACTCCAACTACGGTTCGGCCGTCGAGCTCGCGGCGCCCGGCGGCGACTCGGGCCGTCTCGTCGCCTCGACGTGGAACTCCGGCACCACGACGCCCGGGTCGGCGACCTGGGGTGCCATGGCGGGCACGAGCCAGGCGGCGCCCGCGGTGTCGGCCGCGGCCGGGATGCTGGCCTCGCTCGGCCTGAGCCGCAGCCAGATCGAGGTCGGGATCGTCAAGGCCGTCTCGACGTTCCCGAAGTACCCGTCGACGCCGTCGTGGACCTGCCGCGGCAAGTGCGGCACCGGTTACCTCGACCTGCAGAAGGTCCTCGCGCCGAAGAGCCGTGTCACGATCAGCGGCACGGTCAAGGTCGGTCGCACGCTGACTGCGTCCTCGTCGTTCACGGGCAGGATCTCGGGCCGTAGCTACACCTGGTACCGCAGCGGTGCGGTCATCAGCGGAGCGAAGAGCTCGACGTACAAGCTGACGTCCGCGGACAAGGGCAAGACCATCAAGGTCAAGGTCACGCCCAAGGGCTCGGGCTCGTACCTCGGCATCACCACCACGTCGCTGTCCACGAGCAAGGTGGGCTGACGGTCCTGAGAGACTGACGCACGGGCACGGTCGTCCTCACCGACGACCGTGCCCGTGCGTCGTTCGGCTCAGGTGAGCGGACACGCGCGTCCGCTCACGCACAGCACGACAGACTCGACGGGACGTCACGCATGACCACGATCGCCGACGCACGACCGGTGCGGACACTCTCGGTGAGCGGACGACGCGCGAGGCGTGCCGCGGTCGCGCTCCTCGCGGGCGTGCTCGTCGGCGGGCCCGTGATCGCGACGCCCGCAGCGGCCGGCGACCTCGGCGTGTACGAGCCACCGGCGACGCAAGAGCAGGAGCCGCTCGCGGCCGGGGTCGTCTACCGGCTCCGGGACGGCGCGACGATCGCGCCGAGCACCGCCGCTGCGATCACCGGCGCGAGCGCGGGGGCCCCGATCGGCACGGTCGCCGCCCCCGCGGGTGACGGCACGGTCGCCGTCGACTTCGCCACGCCCGTGCCCGCCTCCACCGCTCTGCGTGCCGCGCGGGCGTTGGCGGGCGACCCCGCGGTCGAGTGGGCGGAGCCGAACTACCTGGCGTCGAGCGCAGCGGCGCCCCCCGTGACGCCGCGCGACGCGTACTTCCGCGAGTACCAGTGGCACCTGTGGGACTACCGGACCGGCTCGGTGAGCGGCGTGCGGCTCCCGGCGGGCGGGTACTCGACGAGGGCGTTGTCGCTGTGGCCGCGCACGCGCGGGAACGGCACCGTCGTGGCGGTCCTCGACACGGGGATCACGCCGCACCCGGACCTCGACGGCCGCCTCGTCGCGGGTTACGACATGATCTCGAGCCGGTCCGCGGCGCGTGACGGGAACGGTCGGGACGCCGACCCGACCGACGAAGGGGACCTGAGCCAGGGCACGGCGAGCTCGTGGCACGGGACGCACGTCGCGGGCATCGTCGGCGCGACGACGGACCGGACCGGCATGGCGGGCGTCGCGCCGAACGTGCGGATCCAGCCGGTGCGCGTCCTCGGCGCGGGCGGCGGCACGTTCGCGGACATCGCGGCGGGCGTCACCTGGGCCTCGGGCGGCACGGTCTCCGGCACGCGGAAGAACGCGACGCCGGCTCGCGTGCTCAACCTGTCGATCCAGACCGAGGTCGACCTGGCGTGCCCCGCGGTGCTGCAGCAGGCGATCGACGGCGCGCGGGCGCGGGGGGCGGTGGTCGTCGTGGCCGCGGGGAACGCGGCCAAGAGCGCCCTGAAGTCCGTGCCCGCCAACTGCGCGGGGGTGATCACGGTCGCGGCCCTCGACCGGGACGGCCGGCGCACGCCGTACACGAACACGGGCCGTGCCGTCGACCTCGCCGCCCCCGGGGGATCCGGCGCCGACGGCTCCGTGTCGAGCTACGTGTGGTCGACCTGGAACAGCGGCCTGGACTCGCCGGGCGAGCCGACCTGGGTCGGCATGTACGGCACGAGCCAGGCGGCGCCGGCGGTCGCCGGGGGCGCCGCGCTGCTCGCGGGCATGGGGCTCAAGGGCGCGGCGCTCGAACGCGCGCTGCTCTCGGCCGTCTCGCAGTTCCCGGCGTACGCGTCCGGGGCGTGCGTGCGGAGCCAGTGCGGTGCCGGGTGGCTCGACCTGTCGAAGGTCCTCGCCCCGCTCGGACCGGCCACGATCAGCGGGACCGGCGCGGTCGGGCAGCGAGTGACCGCGGCCGTGCCGGCGGGCTTCACGGGCAAGGTGACGGAGCTCCGCTACCGCTGGTACCGCAACGGAGCGGCCGTGGCGGGCGCGACCGGACGGACGTACCGCGTCGGCACGCAGGACCGCGGCGCGCGGCTCACGGTCACGGTCACGCCCCGCAGCACCGGGTCGTTCTACGCGCGCTCCACCTCGTCCGGCGGACTGCTGGTCGGCCGGTGAGCGACGCGCGGGACCCGGTGGCACTCGCCGCGCGGCTGCGGGCGGCGGGCTGCGTCTTCGCGGAGGACGAGGCGGCGCTCCTGCTCGCCGAGGACGGCGACGACGCCGCGCTCGACGCGATGGTCGCACGCCGCTGTGCGGGCGAACCGCTCGAGACCGTGCTCGGCTGGGCGCGCTTCGCCGGCCTGCGCGTGCACGTCGAGCCCGGGGTGTTCGTGCCGCGCACGCGCACCGAGCTGCTCGTCGACCTGGTCGACGAGCTCCTGGCCGACGGGCCGGACGACGCGCTCGTCGTCGACCTGTGCTGCGGGACCGGCGCGGTAGGCGCCGCCGTGGCCGCACGTCACCCCGCGGCGCAGGTGCATGCCGCGGACGTCGACCCCGCGGCGGTCGCGTGCGCACGGCACAACCTGCCGCCGGACCGGGTCCACGCGGGCGACCTGCTCAGCGCGTTGCCGGCGAGCCTGCGGGGACGCGTCGACGTGGTGGTCGCCAACGCGCCCTACGTGCCGACGGCCGCGATCGCGACGATGCCGCCCGAGGCGCGCGACCACGAGGCGCGGGTCGCGCTGGACGGCGGTGAGGACGGGCTCGCGGTGCACCGCCGGATCGCGGAGCAGGTGCGGCCGTGGCTGAAGGTCGGGGGCGCGGTGCTCGTCGAGACGAGCGAACGGCAGGCGCCGACGACGGCCACGCTGCTCGCGGCGCAGGGCCTCGCGGTCCGGGTGCACCGCGACGACGAGCGCGACGGCACCGCGGTGGTCGGTCGGCTCGCGGAGGACGGGCTGAGCTGACCGCGAGCGACGTGGCGTGAGCCACGTCGCACCGTGACGCGACGGCTCCCGTGACCGCCGCGGGGTAGGGTGAGCGGGACCGCTGACCTTCCTTTAACTTCCGTCCCGTGAGGCGGAGAAGGAGTCGCACATGAGTACTGCGCTGCCCTCTGACGATGCCTCCGGGAAGCCGGCACCTGACGCCGCCCCTGAGCCCACCGTCGTCCTCGGTGAGGCGGAGATCGCCCGGGCGCTGACCCGCATCGCGCACGAGGTCCTCGAACGCAACAAGGGCGGGCAGGACCTGGTCCTGCTGGGCATCCCGACCAGGGGAGTGCCCCTGGCCGCGCGCCTCGCCGCGCGCATCGCGGAGGTCGAGCCAGGCGTCGACGCCGCGCGCCTCGTCGGGAGCCTGGACGTCACGATGTACCGCGACGACCTGCGCCAGCACCCCACCCGGTCGATCGGCACGACGCAGCTCCCGGCGGACGTGGACGGCAAGGTCGTCGTCCTCGTGGACGACGTGCTGTTCTCGGGCCGCACGATCCGGGCGGCGCTCGACGCCATCTCGGACCTCGGCCGCCCGCGCGCGGTGCAGCTCGCCGCGCTCGTCGACCGGGGGCACCGCGAGCTGCCGATCCGGGCGGACTTCGTGGGCAAGAACCTGCCGACCTCGCAGACCGAGCGCGTGCGCGTGCTCGTGAGCGAGCTGGACGGCCGCGACGCGGTCCTGATCGAAGGGGCACGCGCGTGAAGCACCTGCTCTCGGCCGCGGACCTCACGCACGAGGACGCGCTGCGCATCCTCGACACGGCGGGCCAGATGGCCGCGACCCAGGCGCGCGAGATCAAGAAGCTCCCGACGCTGCGCGGGCGCACGGTCGTCAACCTGTTCTTCGAGGACTCGACCCGCACGCGCATCAGCTTCGAGACCGCGGCGAAGCGGCTCTCGGCGGACGTCATCAACTTCTCGGCCAAGGGCTCGAGCGTGTCCAAGGGAGAGTCGCTCAAGGACACGGCTCTCACGCTGCAGGCGATGGGCGCGGACGCGGTCGTGAT
Source organism: Cellulomonas gelida (assembly GCF_006538725.1). Taxonomy (GTDB): domain Bacteria; phylum Actinomycetota; class Actinomycetes; order Actinomycetales; family Cellulomonadaceae; genus Cellulomonas; species Cellulomonas gelida. Next base: position 63,715 of record NZ_BJLQ01000002.1, on the reverse strand, counting down.
CCGGCACCAGGCCAGCGGCGCGCCGCACACGCTCGCAGCGTCGGGCTGGACGCACGGCGCGGTCGTCAACGCGGGTGACGGGACCCACCAGCACCCGACGCAGGCCCTGCTCGACGCGTACACGCTGCGTCGCCACCTCGTCGGCGAGCGGGGGAGCGTCGACGCGAGCGGGCGCGACCTGCACGGGCTGCACGTCGCGGTCGTCGGCGACGTGCTGCACAGCCGCGTCGCGCGGTCGAACGTCCAGCTGCTGCACACGCTCGGTGCGCGCGTGACGCTCGTCGCGCCGCCCACGCTCGTGCCGGTCGGCGTCGAGGCGTGGCCGTGCGACGTGAGCTACCGCCTCGACGACGTCATCGTGGACGGCAAGCCCGACGCGATCATGATGCTGCGCGTGCAGCGGGAGCGGATGTCGAGCACCGGTGGCGGTTTCTTCCCGAGCCCGCTGGAGTACTCGCGGGGCTACGGGCTCGACGCGCGACGCATGGCGTCGCTGCCCGAGCACGCGATCGTCCTGCACCCGGGACCGATGAACCGCGGGCTGGAGATCTCGGCCGACGCCGCCGACAGCGACCGGGCCGTCATCGTCGAGCAGGTCGCCAACGGCGTCGCCGTGCGCATGGCGGTGCTGTACCTGCTGCTCGCCGGCGAGCAGCCGACCACGAACAGGAGTGCCGAGTGACCACGTACCTGCTGCGCGACGTCTCCCCGCTGGGGGAGGCGCGCACGGACATCCTGCTCGCCGACGGGGTGGTCGCCGCGATCGGCTCGGCCCTCGAGGCCCCGCAGGACGCCGTCGAGATCGACGGGCGCGGGCTCGTCGCGCTGCCCGGTCTGGTCGACTTGCACACGCACCTGCGGGAGCCGGGTCGCGAGGACGCCGAGACGATCGCGAGCGGGACGCGCGCTGCGGCCCTGGGCGGTTTCACCGCGGTGCACGCGATGGCGAACACGACCCCGACCCAGGACACCGCGGGAGTGGTCGAGCAGGTCTGGCACCTGGGCCGCCGTGCCGGGTGGGTCGACGTGTTCCCGGTGGGCGCGGTGACGGTCGGGCTGGGCGGAGAGCGGCTCGCCGAGCTGGGCGCCATGGCCGAGTCCGAGGCGCGCGTGCGGGTGTTCTCCGACGACGGCAAGTGCGTGCACGACCCGGTCGTCATGCGGCGTGCGCTGGAGTACGTCAAGGCGTTCGACGGCGTGATCGCGCAGCACGCGCAGGAGCCGCGGCTCACCGAGGGCTCGCAGATGCACGAGGGCGTCGTCTCCGCCGAGCTGGGGCTCGCGGGGTGGCCCGCGGTGGCCGAGGAGGCGATCGTCGCGCGCGACGTCCTGCTCGCGGAGCACGTGGGCTCGCGCCTGCACGTGTGTCACCTGTCGACCGCGGGTTCGGTGGAGATCGTGCGCTGGGCCAAGTCGCGCGGCATCGACGTGACGGCCGAGGTCACGCCTCACCACCTGATCCTCACCGACGAGCTCGCGCGAGGGTACGACCCGCTGTTCAAGGTGAACCCGCCGCTGCGGACCCAACGCGACGTGGAGGCCGTGCGCGAGGGACTCGCGGACGGGACGATCGACATCGTGGCCACCGACCACGCGCCCCACCCTCGCGAGGACAAGGACTGCGAGTGGGCCGCCGCGGCGTTCGGCATGACCGGGCTCGAGACGGCGCTCTCGGTCGTGCAGGAGACCATGGTCGACACCGGTCGCATGACCTGGGCGGACGTCGCTCGCGTGCTGTCGAGCGCACCGGCCCGGATCGGACGCGTCGACGGGCACGGGCGGCCGCTGGCCGTGGGCGAGCCCGCCAACCTCACGCTCGTCGACCCGGCTGCGCGTCGCGTCGTGCGCCCCGAGGCGCAGGCGAGCAAGTCGGTGAACTCGCCGTTCGGCGGGCGCGAGCTGCCGGGCCGCGTCGTCGCGACCTTCCTGCGCGGTCGCGCGACCGTGCTGGACGGTGCGCCGTGCGACGGTGGATCGGCGGACGCGCGATGACGCTGCGCCAGGGCGTGACGACCGCCGCGATGCTCGCGATCCTGCTGCTCGCATGGTGGGGGATGCGGGCCGGCTGGGAGCACCGACGACGACGGACCGAGGCCGCGGCGCCGGTCCTGCCCCAGGTGCCCGACGACCCGGGACCGGCGACGTTCGGCCCGCTCGAGTCCGTGTACGTCTCGTCCACCCGCGCGGGTGACTGGCTCGACCGGGTCGTCGCGCACGACCTGGGCGTGCGCAGCCGGGCCGAGGTCAGCGTGCACGCCACCGGCGTGCTGGTCCGACGTGCCGGCGCACGTGACCTGTTCCTGCCGGCACAGACCCTCCGCGGTGCAGGTACCGCGCGCGGGATCGCCGGCAAGGTCGTCTCGCGCGACGGGCTCGTCGTCCTGACGTGGCTGCCGACCGGCGCGGACGACGAGCGCGGCCTGGACACCGGCCTGCTGCCCCGCCACGCGGCCGACCGCGACGCGCTCGTCGACGCGGTCGCCGCCCTGATCCCTGACACCCCCGCCGCGTCGCTCGGCACACAGGAGAAGCCATGAACCACACCGCCCCCGCGCGGCTCGTCCTCGAGGACGGCCGCAGCTTCGCCGGGCTCGCGTACGGCGCCACCGGCACCACGCTGGGCGAGATCGTCTTCAACACCGGGATGACCGGGTACCAGGAGACGCTCACGGACCCGAGCTACCACCGCCAGATCGTCGTGATGACGGCGCCGCACATCGGCAACACGGGCGTCAACGACGAGGACCAGGAGTCCGGGCAGATCTGGGTCGCCGGGTACGTGGTGCGCGACCCCGCGCGTGTCCCGTCGAACTGGCGCTCGCGCCGGACGCTCGACGACGACCTCGTCGCGCAGGGCATCGTCGGCATCTCCGGGATCGACACGCGTGCCCTGACGCGGCACCTGCGCGAGCGCGGCGTCATGCGCGCCGGCATCTTCTCGGGCGACGCGCTGGGGGACCGGACGGACTCCGAGCTGCTCGAGGACGTGCTGGCCGCGCCACTGATGGCCGGTGCGGACCTCGCGGGCGAGGTCACGACGGGCGAGGCGTACGTCGTCGAGGCCCTCGACGAGGACGGCGGCGTGCTGGCCGAGCCCCGCGCTGTCGTCGCCGCGGTGGACCTCGGCATCAAGGCCATGACGCCGCAGCGGATGGCTGAGCGCGGCATCCGCGTGCACGTGCTGCCCTCGACCGCGACGATCGACGACGTCCTGGCCACCGCGCCCGACGGCGTCTTCTTCTCGAACGGGCCGGGTGACCCGAGCGCCGCCACGCACGAGATCGACCTGCTGCGCGACGTGCTCGACCGCAAGATCCCGTTCTTCGGCATCTGCTACGGCAACCAGCTGCTGGGCCGCGCGCTCGGCTACGGCACGTACAAGCTCGGCTACGGCCACCGCGGCGTGAACCAGCCGGTGATCGACCGTCGCACGGGCAAGGTCGAGATCACGGCGCACAACCACGGGTTCGCCGTGGACGCGCCGCTCGAGGGCGAGTCGGTCGCGCCGTACGAGGACGGCCGCTACGGGCGCGTCGTCGTGTCGCACGTCGACCTCAACGACGACGTGGTCGAGGGCCTGGAGGCGCTCGACCTGCCCGCGTTCAGCGTGCAGTACCACCCCGAGGCGGCGGCCGGCCCGCACGACGCGGCCTACCTCTTCGACCGCTTCCTCGATCTCATGAACGACACGAAGGGCGCCCACTGATGCCTCGCCGCTCCGACATCTCCAGCGTCCTGGTCATCGGGTCCGGCCCGATCGTGATCGGTCAGGCGTGCGAGTTCGACTACTCGGGGACGCAGGCGTGCCGTGTCCTCAAGGAGGAGGGCCTGCGGGTCGTCCTCGTGAACTCCAACCCCGCGACGATCATGACCGACCCGGAGTTCGCCGACGCGACGTACGTCGAGCCGATCACGACCGACGTGCTGACCTCGATCATCGCGAAGGAGCGCCCCGACGCCCTGCTGCCGACGCTGGGTGGCCAGACCGCGCTCAACGCGGCGATCGCGCTGCACGAGGCCGGCGTGCTCGAGCAGTACGGCGTCGAGCTCATCGGCGCGAACATCGCCGCGATCCAGAAGGGCGAGGACCGCGAGCAGTTCAAGCAGGTCGTCGAGGTCTGCGGCGGCGAGTCCGCGCGCTCGGCGATCGTCCACTCGATCGACGACGCCCTCGCCGCGGTCGAGGACCTCGGCTACCCGGTCGTCGTGCGCCCGTCGTTCACGATGGGCGGGCTCGGCTCGGGCATCGCGTACGACGAGTCGGACCTGCGCCAGATCGCCGGCCAGGGCCTGCACTACTCGCCGACGACCGAGGTGCTCCTCGAGGAGTCGATCCTCGGCTGGAAGGAGTACGAGCTCGAGCTCATGCGCGACAAGCACGACAACGTCGTGGTCGTGTGCTCGATCGAGAACGTCGACGCGGTCGGCGTGCACACGGGCGACTCGGTGACGGTCGCGCCCGCGCTCACGCTCACGGACCGGGAGTACCAGCGGCTGCGCGACATCGGTATCGCGGTGATCCGCGAGGTCGGCGTCGACACCGGTGGCTGCAACATCCAGTTCGCGGTCGAGCCGAGCACGGGCCGGGTCGTCGTGATCGAGATGAACCCGCGCGTGTCGCGCTCGTCGGCGCTCGCGTCGAAGGCGACGGGCTTCCCGATCGCGAAGATCGCCGCCAAGCTCGCGGTGGGCTACACGCTCGACGAGATCCCCAACGACATCACGGGCTCGACGCCCGCGAGCTTCGAGCCGACGCTCGACTACGTCGTCGTCAAGGTGCCGCGGTTCGCGTTCGAGAAGTTCCCGGCCGCCGACCCGACGCTGACGACGACCATGAAGTCGGTCGGCGAGGCCATGGCGCTGGGCCGCAACTTCACCGAGGCGCTCGGCAAGGCCATGCGCTCGATCGACAAGAAGGGCTCGGTGTTCCACTGGGCCGGCGAGCCCGCGACGGGCGACGCGCTGGACGCGCTCGTCACCTCGATCGCGCGACCCACCGAGGGCCGGCTCATCGACGTGCAGCAGGTGCTGCGCGCGGGCGTGAGCGTCGAGACGGTCTACGAGCGCACGGGCATCGACCCGTGGTTCCTCGACCAGATCGTGCTGATCAACGAGGTCGCCGAGGCCACGCGCACCGCGTCCGCGCTCACGCGCGACGTGCTCGTGCACGCCAAGCGGCACGGCCTGTCCGACGCCCAGGTCGCGCAGCTGCGCGGGACGACCGAGGACGCGGTGCGCGGTGCGCGCCACGCCGTCGGCCTGCGCCCGGTCTTCAAGACCGTCGACACGTGCGCGGCCGAGTTCGCAGCCCTGACGCCGTACCACTACTCGTCGTACGACGAGGAGACCGAGGTCGCCCCGCGCGAGCGACCGGCCATCATCATCCTGGGCTCGGGCCCGAACCGCATCGGTCAGGGCATCGAGTTCGACTACTCGTGCGTGCACGCCGCGCTGACCCTCAAGGGCGAGTACGAGACCGTGATGGTCAACTGCAACCCGGAGACGGTCTCGACCGACTACGACACCTCGGACCGCCTGTACTTCGAGCCGCTGACGTTCGAGGACGTGCTCGAGGTCTACGCGGCGGAGCTCGCCGCGGGTCCGGTGGCGGGCCTGATCGTGACGCTCGGCGGCCAGACGCCGCTGTCGCTCGCGCAGCGCCTGCAGGACGCGGGCCTGCCGATCCTCGGCACCCCGCCCGAGGCGATCGACGCTGCGGAGGACCGCGGCGAGTTCGGCAAGGTGCTCGAGGCGGCCGGTCTGCCCGCACCGGCGTTCGGCACCGCGACCACGCTCGCGGGCGCGAAGGACACGGCGCGTCGGATCGGCTTCCCGGTGCTGGTGCGCCCGTCCTACGTCCTGGGCGGCCGCGGCATGGAGATCGTCTACGACGAGCACCAGCTCACCGAGTACGTCGACCGCGCGCTGGAGAACGCCGCGGACGGCGGCCGGGCCGGCACGCTGTCGCCGCTGCTCATCGACCGGTTCCTCGACGACGCGATCGAGATCGACGTCGACGCGCTGTTCGACGGCGAGGAGCTGTTCCTCGGGGGCGTCATGGAGCACATCGAAGAGGCCGGTATCCACTCCGGCGACTCGGCGTGCGTCCTGCCGCCGGTCACGCTGTCGCTCGCCGAGCTCGAGCGGATCCGCCTGTCGACCGAGGCGATCGCCCGTGGGGTCGGCGTGCGCGGGCTGCTCAACATCCAGTTCGCGCTGGTCAGCGACGTGCTGTACGTGCTCGAGGCGAACCCGCGTGCGTCGCGCACCGTGCCGTTCGTCTCGAAGGCCACGGGCGTCTCGCTCGCGAAGGCCGCGGCGCACGTGATGACCGGCAAGACGATCGCGCAGCTCAAGGCCGAGGGGCTGCTGCCCGCGGCCGACGCCTCGGTGCTGGATCTCGAGGCGCCGATCGCGGTCAAGGAGGCCGTGCTGCCGTTCAAGCGGTTCCGCACGGGCGACGGCCACGTGGTCGACACGGTCCTGGGCCCGGAGATGCGCTCGACGGGCGAGGTCATGGGGTTCGACACCGACTTCCCGACGGCATTCGCCAAGTCGCAGGACGCGGCGTTCGGCGGGCTGCCCTCGGGCGGCAAGGTCTTCATCTCGGTGGCCGACCGCGACAAGCGGTCCATCGTCTTCCCGGTCAAGCGCCTGACCGAGCTGGGATTCGAGGTCCTCGCGACCGAGGGCACCGCGACCGTCCTGCGCCGCAACGGCATCCGCTCGACCGTGGTGCGCAAGCACTCGGCGGGCCGGGGCCCGGCGGGGGAGCCGACGATCGTGGACCTGATCGTCGCGGGCGAGGTGGACATGGTCGTCAACACGCCGTCCGGCCAGGGCGCCCGTGCCGACGGCTACGAGATCCGCGCGGCGACCGTCGCGGCGGACAAGGCGATCGCCACGACCGTCCAGCAGCTCGGGGCGGCCGTGCAGGCCATCGAGGCCGCCCGGTCCGGCCCGTACGCGGTCACGAGCCTGCAGGAGCACGCCGCGCAGACCGTCGCGCGGCGCGAGGCGACGGCGAGCGTCTGACGAGCCGCGGGGAGGAGGCCTTCGCCGGCCTCCTCCCCGGCGCGCCGTCAGGCGCAGGACCGCGCACCGAGGCACGACGAGCACGAGAAGAGGGCACCGCATGGCCGTCACACCGTTCGGCACGAGGCTCGCGACGGCGATGGCCGCGCACGGACCGCTCTGCGTCGGGATCGACCCGCACGCGAGCCTGCTCGACGCGTGGGGCTTGAGCGACGACGCCGAGGGCCTGCGCCGGTTCTCGCTCACGGTCATGGAGGCCGTCGCGGGGCGTGTCGCCGCGGTCAAGCCGCAGGCGGCCTTCTTCGAGCGCCACGGCTCGCGAGGCGTCGCGGTGCTCGAGGAGATCGTCGCCGCGGGACGCGAGACGGGCACGCTCGTCATCGTGGACGCCAAGCGCGGGGACATCGGCTCGACGATGGGCGCCTACGCCGAGGCGTTCCTGCGCGACGGCTCCTCGCTCGCGGGGGACGCGCTGACGGTCTCGCCGTACCTCGGCTTCGGGTCGCTGACCCCCGCGGTCGACCTCGCGCTCTCGTCGGGCCGCGGGCTGTTCGTGCTCTGCCTGACGTCCAACACGGAGGGCCACGAGGTCCAGCACGCGCGCACGACCCGAGGCGACGGGGGCACGGGCGCCTCCGTCGCGGCCGTGATGGCCGCGCACGCCGCGGCGCTCAACGCCGACGCGACGCCCATGGGCTCGATCGGGCTCGTCGTGGGCGCGACGGTGGGCGACGCGGCCGGCCGGACCGGGACCGACCTCACGGCCGTCAACGGACCCCTGCTCGCGCCGGGCGTGGGCGCCCAGGGGGCGGGCGCCGACGAGCTGCGCGAGGTGTTCGGCGCGGCCCGGGGACAGGTGCTCGCCTCCTCGTCGCGAGGCGTGCTGCGCGCCGGGCCGGACGTCGCCGCGCTGCGCGCCGCGGCCGGTGCGGCGGCGCACGAGGCGGCGGCCGCACTGAGCTGAACCGGCCGCGGCCGGCACCCCCGCGAACTGGACAGCGGTCCGGCTCGTACCGGGGTCGCTGCGGCGCGCCCGCAGGGTCCGCGCTGTGGGCGTCTCGCGTCGTCTGCGCAGGTCGCAGGTCCGCGGCACGGGCGTGTTCGCATTGCCGGACCTCGGGGGGGTCGCTAGGTTCACAGATGCGGCCCGCAAGTTCGCGGGGTGACGGTCAGGTCCAGCTCTTGTGACGAGAAGGTGACGCGCGTGGCACTCCCTCCGCTGACTCCCGAACAGCGCGCTGCAGCGCTGCAGAAGGCCGCCGCTGCCCGGCAGGCCCGTGCCGAGGTCAAGAACCGCCTCAAGTACTCGCAGGGAAGCCTCTCGGAGGTCATCAAGCAGGGGCAGCAGGACGAGACCATCGGCAAGCTCAAGGTGGTCTCGCTGCTCGAGTCGCTCCCCGGGGTCGGCAAGGTCAAGGCTCGCGCGATCATGTCGGACATCGGGATCTCCGAGACACGGCGGGTTCGCGGGCTCGGTCCGCACCAGGTCGAGGAGCTCATCAAGCGCTTCGGCTGAGGCGCTCGCCCTGAGGTAGGGTCACGCTGCGCCGCCGCCGGTGACCGGGCACCCGCCGGTGTCGGCAGGCGCAGCGCCACCCGACCACCAAGGAGCTCTCGCCGCCATGACGACGACGCCTGCGCGGCTCACCGTGCTCGCCGGACCGACAGCGGTGGGCAAGGGAACGGTCTCGGCCGACGTCCGGGCGCGCTACCCCGAGGTGTGGCTCTCGGTGTCCGCGACGACGCGTGCGCCGCGGCCGGGCGAGATCGACGGCGTGCACTACCACTTCGTGTCGGCCGAGGAGTTCGACCGCATGGCGCAGTCCGGCGAGCTGCTCGAGTGGGCCGTGGTGCACGGCCGCAACCGCTACGGGACGCCCCGCGGGCCCGTGGAGGAGCGCCTCGCCGCGGGTGTGCCGACGCTCCTCGAGATCGACCTCCAGGGCGCGCGCCAGGTCCGCGAGTCGATGCCCGACGCCCGGTTCGTCTTCCTCGCGCCGCCGTCGTTCGACGAGCTGGTGCGCCGGCTCGTCGGGCGGGGGACCGAGGGTGCGGAGGAGCGCGAGCGACGTCTGCAGACCGCGCGGGTCGAGCTCGCGGCGGCCTCCGAGTTCGACCACGTCATCGTCAACGACGAGGTGACGCGCGCCACGGACGAGCTCGTGCACGTCATGGGAGTCGTCCGCGCCTGACGCCCGGGTAGACTGTCGGGCAGATCGTCGATCAGCCACACCCCACCCAAGCCTCGGGAGTCCTCCGTGTCCGGAACCGTCGCCGCCCCCACGGGCATCACCGACCCGCCGATCGACCAGCTCCTCGAGCGCGCCGACTCGAAGTACGCCCTCGTGCTGTACTCGGCCAAGCGTGCGCGTCAGATCAACGCCTACTACTCGCAGCTCAACGAGGGCCTGCTCGAGTACGTCGGCCCGCTGGTCGAGACGCGTCCGCAGGAGAAGCCGCTCTCGATCGCGATGCGTGAGATCGACCGTGGCCTGCTGACCGTCGAGGCCACCGAGGCCTGAGTCCCGCGACCGCCCGCGAGAGGAGCACGCGCGTGCGCATCGTGCTGGGTGTCGCGGGCGGTATCGCCGCCTACAAGGCGGTCCTTCTGCTGCGCCAGCTGCGCGAGGCCGGCCACGAGGTCCGCGTCGTGCCGACGCGGGCCGCGCTCGAGTTCGTCGGCCGTCCCACGTGGGAGGCCCTCTCGGGCCAGCGCGTCACGACCGACGTCTTCGAGGACGTCGACGAGGTCGCGCACGTCGCGATCGGGCAGCACGCCGATCTGGTCGTCGTGGCCCCGGCGACCGCCGACCTGCTCGCACGCGCCGCGACCGGTCAGGCGGACGACCTGCTGACCGCGACTCTCCTGGTCACGCGCGCGCCGGTGCTGCTCGCGCCCGCGATGCACACCGAGATGTGGGAGCACCCCGCGACCGTCGCGAACGTCGCGCTGCTGCGCGCGCGCGGCGTGCACGTGCTCGACCCGGCCTCCGGGCGGCTCACGGGCACCGACACCGGCCCGGGACGGCTGCCCGAGCCGGACGTCATCGCCGCCGCCGCGCTGCGGCTCGTCGAGCCGGCTCAAGCCGAGACCGCACCAGGTGGCCACGCGGCTGAGACCGCGGATGCCCACAGCACGCACGACCTCGCCGGTTGGCGAGTCGTGGTGTCGGCCGGCGGGACCCGGGAGCCGATCGACCCCGTGCGCTTCCTGGGCAACCGGTCCTCCGGGCGTCAGGGCGTCGCGCTGGCCTCCGCCGCGGCGCAGCGTGGAGCGCAGGTGACGCTCGTCGCCGCGAACCTGGCCGTCCCCGCGCCTGACGGCGTCGTCGTCGTGCCGGTCGGCACGGCCGCACAGCTCCGCGAGGCCGTGCGCTCGGCGGCCAAGGACGCCGAGGCGGTCGTGATGGCCGCCGCGGTCGCGGACTTCCGGCCGGTGAGCCCCGCCGAGACCAAGATCAAGAAGCGCGCCGGTGCCCAGGCGCCGACGATCGAGCTCGTCGAGAACGTCGACGTGCTGGCCGAGCTCGCCCGTGACCGGCTGCGTCCGGGGCAGGTCGTCGTCGGCTTCGCGGCCGAGACGGGTGACGACCAGGGGTCGGTGCTGGAGCACGGCCGGTCCAAGGCGCTGCGCAAGGGTGCGGACCTGCTCGTCGTGAACGCCGTGGGCGACGGGCTCGGCTTCGGGACGGCGGAGAACGACGTGACGATCCTCGACGCGCGCGGTGAGCCGGTGGCGACCGCCAGCGGGAGCAAGGACGCGGTCGCCCACGCGGTGTGGGACGCCGTCCGCGCACTGGGCTGAGCACGGGTCCGGGCCTGCACGCGATTACGCTGAGCCCATGACTGATCCTGCGATGCGCCTGTTCACGTCGGAGTCGGTGACGGAGGGCCATCCGGACAAGATCTGCGACCAGATCTCGGACTCGATCCTCGACGCGATCCTCGACCAGGACCCCGACGCTCGCGTCGCCGTCGAGACCATGGTGACCACGGGCCTCGTGCACGTCGCCGGCGAGGTCTCGACCGAGGCGTACGTCGAGATCCCGCAGATCATCCGCCAGGTCGTGCGGGAGATCGGCTACACGTCGTCGCACATCGGTTTCGACGGCGAGTCGTGCGGCGTGTCCGTCTCGATCGGTCAGCAGTCGCCGGACATCGCGATGGGTGTGGCCAAGTCGCTCGAGCTTCGTGAGGACGCCGAGGACCACGACGAGCTCGACACCCAGGGCGCGGGCGACCAGGGCCTCATGTTCGGCTACGCGTCGGACGAGACGGCCTCGCTCATGCCCCTGCCGATCTGGCTGGCCCACCGCCTCGCGGAGCGCCTCGCGCTCGTCCGCAAGGAGGGGATCGTCGCGGGCCTGCGCCCCGACGGCAAGACGCAGGTGACGATCGGGTACGACGGCGACCGCCCCGTGCGCCTCGACGCGCTCGTGCTGTCGACCCAGCACGAGCCGGACGTGCACCTGGAGACGCAGCTGCGGCCCGCGATCATCGAGCACGTCATCGAGCCGGTGCTCGCGCAGGTCGACCTCGACACGTCGTCGTACGACCTGTTCGTGAACCCGACGGGCCAGTTCGTCGTCGGCGGCCCGCAGGGCGACGCCGGCCTCACGGGGCGCAAGATCATCGTCGACACGTACGGCGGGTTCGCGCGGCACGGCGGCGGAGCGTTCTCGGGCAAGGACCCGTCAAAGGTCGACCGCTCGGCCGCGTACGCGATGCGCTGGGTTGCCAAGAACGTCGTCGCTGCGGGGCTCGCGCGCCGCTGCGAGGTGCAGGTCGCGTACGCGATCGGCAAGGCGCACCCCGTCGGGCTGTACGTCGAGACGTTCGGCACGGGCCTGGTCGACGACGCGCGTCTGACCGCGGCGATCCGGCAGGTGTTCGACCTGCGTCCGGCGGCGATCATCCGCACGCTCGACCTGCAGCGGCCGATCTACCGCCGGACCGCGGCCTACGGTCACTTCGGCCGTGAGCTTCCCGAGTTCACGTGGGAGCGCACCGACCGCGTCGACGAGCTGCGCGCGGCTGTCGGCTGACCGATCGACGTGCCCGCCGAACCGTCGGCGCGACCGCAGGACGCAGCGCCCCCGGGATGCCACCGACGTGGGCGGACGATGGTGAGATGAGCCCGTGGAGACGACGCCCGAGCAGCTGACGCTCGACGGCGTGCCCGCACCGCGCGCACGCCGTCGTCCCCGCGCGGCGGGTGACCTCGCGACCGAGCTCCCCGTCGCGCGCGTGTGCATCGACCTGCCGCCTGCGCACCTCGACCGCCCGTTCGAGTACGCGGTCCCGGCCGCGCTGTCCGACGACGCGCAGGCTGGGACGCGCGTCAAGGTGCGGTTCGGCGGCCAGGACGTCGACGGGTACGTGCTGGAGCGGGCCGACGAGGCCGAGCACGACGGTGCGCTGGTGCCGCTGCGCCGGGTGGTGTCCGCCGAGGTGGTGCTGCACCCCGCCACGGCGCGCCTCGCGCGCGCGGTCGCGGACCGCTGGGCCGGGACGCTCGCCGACGTGCTGCGGCTCGCGATCCCGCCGCGCCACGCGCGCGTCGAGGCCGAGTCCTCACCGGACGAGCCGACGGACGTTCCGCCGCCGTCGCCCTCGGCGACCGCGTGGACGGACTACCGCGGCGGCTCCGCGTTCGTGCAGCACGTCACCGGCGGGGGAGCGCCGCGTGCGGTGTGGACCGCGCTCCCCGGCGGTCCCGGCGCGCGGTGGCCCGACGCGATCGCGCAGGCGGTCGCGGCCGCGGTGCTCGGGGGCCGGGGGGCGCTCGTCGTCGTCCCGGACGCGCGTGACGTGGACCGGGTCTTGGCCGCGCTCGAGGACGCCGGGGTGCCGCGCTGGGCACCGGGTCTGCGTGGCGGCGCCGTGCGGCTCACGGCCGACGACGGTCCGAGCCCGCGCTACCGCGCGTTCCTCGCGGCCTCGCGCGGGCAGGCCGATGTCGTGGTCGGGACGCGCGCCGCTGCCTTCGCGCCCGTGCACGACCTGGGGCTCGTGGTCTGCTGGGACGACGGCGACTCGCTGCACGCCGAACCACGGGCGCCGTACCCGCACGTGCGGGAGGTGCTGGCCCTGCGCTCGGAGATCGAGCACGCGGCCCTCCTGGTCGGCGCGCACGGGCGCACGGTCGAGGCGCAGGCGCTCGTGGCCGCAGGCTGGGCGCACGACGTCAGCGCCGACCGGGCACGCGTCCGGGCGCGCACGCCGCGCGTGCGAGCGCTCACGTCGACCGAGCTCGCGCGGGAAGGGGCGGCCGCCGCGGCGCGCCTGCCCACGCCGGCCTGGCGGGCGATCCGCGACCGTCTCGCCGACGGTCCCGTGCTCGTGCAGGTGCCGCGTGCCGGGTACCTGCCCGCGGTCGCGTGCGGGCGGTGCCGCTCGGCGGCGCGGTGCTCGGCGTGCCACGGGCCGCTGGCGCTGCACGCGTCGGACGGCGTGCCGACGTGCAGCTGGTGCGGGCGCATGGCGACCGACTGGCGCTGCGACGAGTGCGGCGCTGCGGCGCTCCGCTCGGTGCGCGTGGGCTCGGAGCGCACCGCTGAGGAGCTCGGGCGGGCGTTCCCGGGCGTGCCGGTCGTGGTCTCGGGGGCGCGCGCGGCGACCGGCGTGGTCGCGAGCGTCAAGGACCGGCCCGCGCTCGTCGTCGCGACGCCCGGCGCGGAGCCGGTGGCTCCCGCGGGGTATGCCGCGGCCGTGCTGCTCGACGCCGCGGTGGCGACCGCGGGTTCGGCACTGGGCGTGCTGACCGACGCGGTGCGGCGCTGGCTGGCTGCGGCGGCGCTCGTGCGGGCTGCCGACGACGGAGGCGTGGTGCTGCTCGTCGGGGACGCCGAGCAGCGCGCGTCGCAGGCCATCGTGCGGTGGGACCCGGTGGGGCTCGCTGTGCGCGAGCTCGACGAGCGCGCCGCGTTGGGGCTGCCGCCCGCCTACCGGATGGCGTCGGTCACCGGGACGCGCGACGCGGTCGCCGCGGTGCTGCGGCGTGTGGCCCTGCCCGGGCTCGACGTGCTCGGCCCGGTCCCGGTGCCGGGCTCGGAACGCGGCGCGTTCGAGCCGGACGTGCGTGCCCTGCTGCGCGTGCCGCGCTCGAGCGGCGGGGCCCTGGCGTCCGCGGTCGCGGCGTCGGTGGCCGTGCGCTCGGCGAAGCGCGAGGGTGGCACCGCGCGCGTCCAGCTCGACCCGGGCGAGCTGCTGTGAGCAGTGGCGCCCACGTGCGCGCCCGCGCGAGGCTGGGGGCATGGTGGAACGCGAGCCAGGCGGTGCGGGCGCGGTGACGAGCGGAGCGGGGGCCGCGGTGCGAGGGATCGAGGCGGTGCTGCTCGACCTCGGGAACGTGCTCGTCGGCTGGGACCCGTACCGTGCGTTCGCCGGGCGCATGCCGCTCGACGCGGTCGAGGCGTTCTTCGCCGAGGTCGACTTCGCACACCTCAACAGCAGGCAGGACGCGGGCCGGCCGTGGGCGCACGCGCGTGCCGAGCTCGAGCAGTCCACGCCGCAGCACGTCCCGGCCCTGGACCTGTACGTCGCCCACTTCGACGACGCGTTGACGGGACCGGTGCCGGGCACCGCGGCGATCGTCGAGGACCTCATCGCCGGGGGAGTGCGCGTCCTGGGCCTGACGAACTGGTCGGCGCAGCTCTACCACCACGCCGTGCCCGCCGCGGCCGCGATCGGGCTCCTGGAGGACGTGCTGGTCTCGGGCGACGTCGGCCTCGTCAAGCCCGACCCCGCGATCTTCCGGCTCGCGGCGCGGCGCTTCGGCCTCGATCCGGCGCGCACGCTGTTCGTCGACGACTCCGCGGCGAACGTCGCGGCGGCCGCGGACGAGGGCTTCGACGCGGTGCTGTTCACGGACGCCGACGCGCTGCGCACGGAGCTCGTGGCGCGGGGCCTGGTGCCGTCGGCCGGCTGAGGCCGCACCCGCGTGCGGGGGATGCCGTGCCGCGCTCTTAGGATCGATGCCATGCGTCTGCTGTTCGCCGGTACCCCCACGCCCGCACTGGCGAGCCTCGAGGCGCTCCTCGCGTCCCGGCACGAGGTCGTCGCCGTGCTCACGCGTCCCGACGCGCGCTCCGGCCGCGGCCGCACGCTGACCCCGAGCCCGGTGAAGGCGCGCGCGCTCGAGGCGGGCATCCCGGTCCTCACGCCGAGGACGCTGCGGGACGACGAGGTCGTCGCGCAGATCCGCGCGCTCGAGGTCGACGCCGCCCCCGTGGTCGCCTACGGCAACCTCGTGCCTCCCACGCTGCTGGCGGTGCCGACCCACGGCTGGGTCAACCTGCACTTCTCGGTGCTGCCCGCCTGGCGCGGCGCGGCCCCCGTGCAGCATGCGATCATGGCCGGCGACGAGGTCACGGGGGCGACGACCTTCCTGCTCGAGCAGGGGCTCGACACCGGGCCCGTGCTCGGCACGCTCACCGAGACGATCCGTCCGCGCGACACGTCGGGCGACCTGCTGGAGCGCCTCGCGGTCGCGGGTGCGACGCTGCTGGTCCGCACGCTCGACGCGCTCGAGGACGGTCAGCTCCAGCCCGTCGCGCAACCCGCGGACGGCGTCAGCCACGCACCCAAGGTCGAGGTCGAGGACGCGCGCGTCCGCTGGCACATGCCCGCACACGTCGTGGACCGGCGGATCCGTGGCTGCACGCCCGCACCCGGCGCGTGGACGACGCTGCCCGACGGCTCGCGGCTCGGCCTCGGGCCCGTCACCCCGGCCGCCGACGTGGTCGACCTCGCGCCCGGGCAGGTGCGCGCCGACAAGCGCGAGGTGCTCGTCGGGACGGCCGGTCACGCGGTGCGGCTCGGCGACGTGATGCCACCGGGCAAGCGCGCGATGCCCGCACCCGACTGGGCGCGCGGCGCGCGCCTGGCCGACGACCTGGTGCTGGGGGCGGACGCGTGAGCGACGACAGGCGTGACACGGGCCGGCGCGACGAGCGCGGTCGTCAGCGCGGTGCGGCGCGAGCCGAGGGCCGGACGCAACGGTCCGCGCAGGCGCCGTCGCAGCGCACCCGGCACGCGGACGTCGCGCGGGCCACGGCCTACGACGTGCTGCGTGCCGTGGACGAGAGCGACTCCTACGCCAACCTGGTGCTCCCGCCGCTGCTGCGGGAACGCGGCGTCGATGGCCGCGACGCGGCGTTCGCGACGGAGCTCGCCTACGGCACGCTGCGCCTGCGCGGCCGGTACGACGCGGTCATCGAGCAGGCCGCGGGCCGCGACGTGGCGCGCATCGACCCGCCGGTCCTCGACCTGCTGCGCCTGGGCACGCACCAGCTGCTCGGCATGCGCGTGCCCGCGCACGCCGCGGTGTCCCAGACGGTCGGTCTCGCGCGGTCGCGCGTCGGGACGGGCGCGTCCCAGTTCGTCAACGCGGTGCTGCGCGCGGTCTCGCGCGAGGAGCCCGCGCGCTGGCTCGAGCTCATCGGCGACGCGGCCGACCCTGACGGTCAGGACCCGGTCGCGCGGCTCGCGGTGACCGAGAGCCATCCCGCGTGGATCGTGCGCGCGCTGCGCGAGGCGCTGGTGGGTGACGGCCGGTCGGCCGACGACGTCACGGCGCTCCTGGCGGCGGACAACACGGCGCCGCGGGTCGCCCTCGTCGCGCGGCCCGGGCTCGTGGACCCCGCGCAGCTCGTCGAGCAGATCGGCGAGGGCGCGAGGCCGGGCGCGGTCTCGCCGTACGCGGTCGTGCCCGGGAGCGGTGACCCGGCAGCCGTCGAGGCCGTGCGCACGGGCCGAGCGGGCGTGCAGGACGAGGGCAGCCAGCTCGTCGCGCTCGCCCTCGCGGCGGCCCCGCTCGACGGCCCCGACGAGCGTTGGCTCGACCTGTGCGCCGGCCCCGGGGGCAAGGCGTCGCTGCTGGCGGCGCTGGCGGCGGGCCGCGGTGCACGCCTCGTGGCCAACGAGGTGGCACCGCACCGGGCGCGCCTCGTCGAGCAGGCGCTGCGCGCCGTGGCCGGCAGCGCGGTGGAGTCCGTGCGCACCGGGGACGGCCGCGAGTTCGGCGCGGCCGAGCCCGACGCGTACGACCGGGTCATGGTGGACGCTCCGTGCACGGGCCTGGGCGCGCTGCGCCGCCGGCCCGAGTCGCGCTGGCGTCGCACGCCCGCCGACCTGACGGGGCTGGCCGCGCTGCAGCGCGAGCTCCTGGGCTCGGCGCTGCGGACGGTGCGCCCGGGCGGGGTGGTCGCGTACGTGACGTGCTCGCCGCACCTGGTCGAGACGCGGCTCGTCGTGACGGACGCGGTGCGCGCGGCCGCCAAGGACGGTCTTGAGGTCGAGCTGCTCGATGCGCGTGCGGTCGCGCGCGAGGTCGCGGCGGGCCCGCTCGACCTCGTCGGCGACCGTCGCGACCTGCAGCTCTGGCCGCACGTGCACGGCACTGACGCGATGCACCTGACGCTGCTGCGACGCCTGTGACGCCACCGGCGGTGCGCCGAGCGGCCGTGCGGGGCGCCTCGATAGGCTGACGACGTGCCCGTCAAGATCGCGCCCAGCATCCTGTCCGCCGACTTCATGAACCTCGAGCGCGAGCTCGCGCGCATCGCGACCGCGGACCTGGTGCACGTGGACGTCATGGACAACCACTTCGTGCCGAACCTCACGCTCGGGCTCCCGGTCGTCAGGCGGATCGTCGAGGTGTCGCCGGTCCCGGTGGACGTGCACCTCATGATCGAGGACGCCGACCGGTGGGCGCCCGAGTTCGCCCGCGCGGGGGTCGCCTCGGTGACGTTCCACGCCGAGGCGACGCAGGCCCCCGTCCGTCTCGCGCGCGAGCTGCGCAGCCTCGGCGCGCGCGCCGGCGTGGCGCTGCGACCGGCCTCACCGGTCGAGCCGTTCTTCGACCTCCTGCCCGAGCTCGACATGGTGCTCGTGATGACGGTCGAGCCCGGGTTCGGCGGTCAGTCGTTCATCGAGGGCACGCTGCCGAAGGTCCGCCGGACGCGCGATGCGATCACCGCGGCCGGCACGGACACGTGGTTGCAGGTCGACGGCGGAGTGTCGCGCGAGACGATCGCGCGCATCGCGCAGGCGGGCGCTGACGTGTTCGTCGCGGGTTCCGCGGTCTACGGCGCCGACGACGTCGCCGCCGAGATCGCCGAGCTGCGCAGCCGGGCGTCCACGATCTGGGCGTGAGGCCCGACCTCCGGACGGGCGTCCAGCCGGATGTGGCATCATCCGAGCAGGACGCGACGCATGTCGTGTCCGCAGTACACGTGCTCCGGGGTCGGTGAAAGTCCGAGCCGGCGGTGACAGTCCGCGACCCGCGCGGGAGACGAGCGATCGTCGACCGAGCGGTTGACCTGGTGGAACTCCAGGACCGACGGTGAAAGTCCGGATGGGAGGAAGTACGTGGCGGCGCGCATGGTGCGTGTCGTTGTCGCGTGGTGCCTCCCACGCGTCCCCCGGAGCCCGTCGTGGCCCGGGAGGTGGACGTGACCAGCACAGCCGACGAGCGTGCGGCGATGGTGCGTGCGTTCGACCTGGCCCGGCGTGGGCCGGAGCACGACCCGAACCCGCGCGTCGGGTGCGTGCTCCTGCGCCCGTCGGAGGGCACAGGTCGGTCGACGACGATCGGCGAGGGCTGGCACCGGGGCGCCGGGACGCCGCACGCCGAGGTCGCGGCCCTCGCGGACGCCGCCGACCGCGGCGAGGACCCCCGCGGCGCGACCGCGGTGGTGACCCTCGAGCCCTGCTCGCACACCGGACGCACCGGCCCGTGCACGCAGGCGCTGCTCGAGGCGGGGATCGCGCGCGTCGTCGTCGCCGTCCAGGACCCCAACCCCGTGGCGGCGGGCGGTGCCGAGGTGCTGCGCGCGGCCGGTGTGTCGGTCACCACCGACGTGCTGGCCGAGCAGGGCCGCGAGCTGCTCGGGTCCTGGCTGCCGCGCGTGGGGCGCGACCGCCCGTTCGTGACGCTCAAGACCGCCGCGACGCTCGACGGCCGCGTCGCGGCGTCCGACGGGTCCAGCCGGTGGATCACGTCGCCCGTCGCGCGCCGGCACGCGCACGAGCTGCGCGCCCAGGTCGATGCGATCGTCGTCGGCACGGGTACCGCGCTGCGCGACGACCCGTCGCTGACGGCCCGTACCGCGGACGGGACTCTCGCCGGCACGCAGCCGCGACGCGTCGTCGTCGGCTACCGCGAGCTCGCGTCCGGCGCGCGCCTGCGTGGCCCCGGCGGCGAGCTCGTCCAGGTGCGGACGCACGACCCCGCCGAGGTCCTGCGCGTGCTGGCCTCGCTCGACGGTGCGCCCGTGCACCGTGTGCTCGTCGAGGGCGGCCCGACGCTCGCCGCGGCGTTCCTGCGCGCGGGTCTCGTCGACGAGGTGCACGCCTACGTCGCGCCCGTCCTGCTCGGTGCCGGTCCCGCGGCGATCGCCGACCTCGGCATCACGTCCATCTCCGCAGCCGTGCGGCTCGAGCCGGTCAGCGTGCTGCCGCTCGGGCCGGACGTGCTCGTCGTCGCCACACCCGTCCGGGAGGTCTGAATGTTCACCGGGATCGTCGAGGAGCTCGGCACCGTCGTCGCGATCGAGGACCGAGGGTCCGACGCGCGGCTGCGCGTGCACGGTGCGCTCGTCACGTCCGACGCGCACCTGGGCGACTCGATCGCCGTCGACGGCGTGTGCCTGACGGTGAGCGAGCTGCCCGGCGACGGGACGTTCGCCGCCGACGTCATGCCCGAGTCGCTGCGTCGCACCGCGCTGGGCGGGCTCGTCCCGGGCGCCCGGGTCAACCTCGAGCGCGCGCTGGCCGTGGGGGGCCGGTACGGCGGGCACGTCGTGCAGGGGCACGTGGACGGCGTCGGCACGATCCTGCGCCGCGACCCGGGGGAGCGGTGGGACGAGGTCGAGATCGCCGTGCCGCCTCCGCTCGCGCGGTACGTCGCGGAGAAGGGCTCGATCGCGGTCTCCGGTGTCTCGCTGACCGTGACGCACGTGGGTGACGAGTCGTTCGGCGTCTCGTTGATCCCGACGACGCTCGAGCACACCACGCTCGGCGGTCTCGTCGTCGGCTCGCCCGTGAACCTGGAGGTGGACGTGCTAGCGAAGTACGCGGAGCGGCTCCTGACGGCGGTGGCCCGGTGACGGCCACCGAGGAGGTCGTGACGGGGACGGTCGAGCAGGCGCTCCAGGCCCTGCGCGACGGCCGTCCGGTGCTCGTCGCGGACTCGCCCGACCGCGAGAACGAGGCGGACGTGATCCTCGCGGCGCAGTCGGCGACGCCCGAATGGGTCGCCTGGACCATCCGGCACTCGTCGGGCTACCTGTGCGCGCCCATGCCTGCCGCGCGAGCCGACGCGCTCGACCTGCCGCTCATGGTCCCGCACAGCCAGGACCCGCGCCGCACCGCGTACACGGTCACGGTGGACGCCGCGACGGGCGTGACCACCGGGATCTCGGCGGCCGACCGCGCGCGGACGCTGCGCGTGCTCGCGGACCCGGCGAGCGGCCCGGTCGACCTCATCCGGCCCGGCCACGTGCTGCCGCTGCGCGCGGTGCCGGGCGGCGTCCTGCACCGCGCGGGCCACACGGAGGCCGCCGTGGACCTGTGCCGGCTGGCCGGGCTGGCCCCGGTCGGCGCGATCGCCGAGCTCGTGAACGACGACGGCACGATGGTCCGGCTGCCGGAGGCCTCACGACTCGCGCAGGACGAGGGCCTGGTCCTCCTGACGATCGCCGACCTGGTCGCGTGGCGTCGCCGGCACGACGACGCGGTCGAGGCACCCGCACCCGGTGATGGCCGCCCGCGCGTGCACGCCACGCACACCGCCTACCTGCCCACGCGGCACGGGGACTTCCGCATCCACGGCTTCCGCGACCTGCGCACGGGCGACGAGCAAGTGGCGCTCGTCCCGACGAGGGGCCTGGCCGCGACGCCCGTGGTCCGGGTGCACAGCGAGTGCCTGACGGGCGACGCGTTCGGCTCGGCGCGCTGCGACTGCGGGCCCCAGCTCGACGCCGCGCTCGAGCTCGCCGCCGAGCAGGGCGGCGCGGTCGTGTACCTGCGGGGTCACGAGGGCCGGGGGATCGGGCTGCTCGCCAAGGTCGCGGCGTACGCGCTGCAGGACGAGGGGCGCGACACGGTCGAGGCGAACCTGGATCTCGGCTGGCCTGCCGACCGCCGCGAGTACGGCAGCGCGGCCGCGATCCTGCACGCGCTCGGCGTCGAACGCGTCCAGCTCCTGACCAACAACCCGGCCAAGGTGGCCGGGCTGCGCGCGCACGGCATCGAGGTCGTCGAGGTGCGCGGGCTCGAGGTGGGCCGCACGCCGCAGAACGAGGCGTACCTGCGCACCAAGGCGACGTCGATGGGGCACGTGCTCCACTTCGACGGCGCCGCCGGCGAGCGGGCCGCGGTCCGCGAGCCGATCCCTGTCTCCCCGGTCCACGCCGCACCCGCCACGCCGGGTGCCGACCGCACGGACCACACCTACGCACCCTTGGAGGACCTCGCATGAGCGGCGCCGGAGCACCCACCCTGACCGTCGACGGCACCGGCCTGCGTGTCGTCGTCGTCGCCGCCTCGTGGCACACCGTCGTCATGGACGGATTGCTGGACGGAGCGCGCCGCGCCCTGGCCGAGGCGCACGTCGAGGACGTGACGGTGGTCCGCGTGCCCGGCACGTTCGAGCTCCCGGTCGCCGCGGGCGTCGCGGCGCGTGGCGGTGCGGACGCCGTGGTCGCGCTCGGGGTCGTGATCCGCGGCGGCACGCCGCACTTCGAGTACGTGTGCGCGGGCGCGACGAACGGCCTGACGGACGTCGCCGTGAGCACGGGCGTGCCGGTCGGGTTCGGCGTGCTCACGTGCGACGACGAGCAGCAGGCGCTCGACCGCGCCGGCCTGCCCGGATCGGTCGAGGACAAGGGGTACGAGGCCGCGCAGGCGGCGGTCGCGACGGTCGGTGCGCTGCGTGGCCTGACCCGGTGAACGGACCGCTCGGGTGGCTGTTCGACGCCACCGTCACCATCGCGCACCACGACATCCTGTGGCGCGAGATCGTCGGCAACCTGTTCGGGCTCGCGTCGGCCGTGGGCGGGCTGCGGCGCAGGGTGTGGGCGTGGCCCGTAGGCATCGTCGGCAACGTGCTGCTGTTCACGGTGTTCCTCGGCGCGGTCTTCGACACGCCGCAGCACCGTGACCTGTACGGGCAGGCGGGCCGCCAGGTGTTCTTCGTCGTCGTGTCGGTGTACGGCTGGGTGCGGTGGCGGCAGACCCGCCGCGACGCGCAGGCCGCAGGGGTGCCGGACGCTCCCGCGGTCGAGCCGCGCTGGGCCGGTCGAGCCGGCTGGGCGCTGCTGGCGCCCGCGGCCGTGCTGGGGACCGTCGCCTTCGCGTGGGTCTTCCGTGAGCTCGGTTCGTGGGGGCCGTGGGCCGACGCGTGGATCTTCACGGGCTCGCTGCTCGCGACCTACGGCATGGCACGCGGGTGGATCGAGTTCTGGCTCATCTGGATCGCCGTGGACCTCGTGGGCGTGCCCCTGCTGCTCTCGGCGGGCTACTACCCGTCGGCCGCGCTGTACCTCGTGTACGGCGGCGTCGTCGTCTACGGGTTCGTCGTCTGGTGGCGTGCGCAACGCCTCTCCTCGGCCGAGCCGGTGCAAGCTCGCGTCCCAGTCGCCGAGCCCGCGACGAGCGCAGTGCGCGCAACGTCTACCCTTGGCCGACGTGAAGACGTTTGAGGCGCTGTTCGCGGAGCTGTCCGAGAAGGCGGTGACCAGGCCCGAGGGCTCGGGCACCGTCGCCGAGCTGGACGCCGGCGTTCATGCGATCGGCAAGAAGATCGTCGAGGAGGCCGCCGAGGTCTGGATGGCCGCCGAGCACGAGGGCCACGAGCGGACGGCCGAGGAGATCTCGCAGCTGCTCTACCACCTGCAGGTGCTCATGCTGGCGCGCGGGCTCACGCTCGACGACGTCTACGCCCACCTCTGAGTCGTCCGAAGGAACTCCTGTGCTGCGCATCGCCGTCCCCAACAAGGGCTCGCTGTCCGAGCCCGCCGTCGAGATGCTCCGTGAGGCCGGCTACCGCCAGCGGCGCGACTCGCGCGAGCTCGTGCTGCCCGACCCGGACAACGACGTCGAGTTCTTCTTCCTGCGGCCCCGCGACATCGCGGTGTACGTCGGGGCGGGCACGGTCGACGTCGGCATCACCGGGCGGGACCTGCTGCTCGACTCGGAGTCGCCCGCGGTCGAGCACCTGCCGCTCGGCTTCGCGCGGTCGACGTTCCGGTTCGCCACCACGGCGGGCACGCTGAGCGACATCTCGCAGATCGCCGGCCTGCGGGTCGCGACCTCGTACCCGGTCCTGGTGCGCGCGACGCTCGCCGAACGGGGCATCGAGCCGAGCGCGGTCGTGCGCCTCGACGGCGCGGTCGAGAGCGCGATCCGGCTCGGCGTCGCCGACGTGGTCGCCGACGTCGTCGAGACCGGCTCGACGCTGCGTGCCGCCGGTCTGGACGTGTTCGGCGAGGCGCTGCTGCGCTCCGAGGCGGTGCTCGCGCGTCGCTCGGACGTCGAGGCCCCCGCGGGCCTGGACGTCCTGACCCGGCGCCTGCAGGGCGTGCTCACCGCGCGGCAGTTCGTGCTCATGGACTACGACTGCCCGCTGGACCTCGTCGACCAGGCCGTCGCGATCACGCCCGGGCTCGAGTCGCCGACCGTCTCGCCGCTGCACAACCGCGAGTGGGCCGCGGTCCGCGCGATGGTCCGCCGCGACCAGACCAACCGGGTGATGGACCAGCTCTACGACCTGGGTGCCCGCGCGATCCTCGTGACGTCGATCCACGCGTGCCGGCTGTAGCCGTGTCCGCGACGGCCGACCTGGCCCCGTTCCGGCCCCGGCTGGCGCGGATCGCCTCGCTGACGCTCGCGGGCGTCGTCGTGCTCGCGACCGTGCTCCTGGTCGTCCTGATGCCGTTGTCCTCCCTGGACGTCGCGGGGTTCGCGCTGCTCGCGCTCGGCATCGTCTGGTTCTGCTGGCGTCAGGCCTCGGTGGCCGCGGTCCCGGACGACGAGGGCCTCACCGTCCGCAACCTCATGGTCACGACGCGCCTGACGTGGGCGCAGGTCGTCACCGTGCGGTTCGGCGACCGTCCGTGGGTCCAGCTCGACCTCGCGGACGGCGACACGCTCGCGGTCATGGGGATCCAGCGCGCCGACGGCGAGCACGCGCTCGCCGAGGCTCGCCGGCTCTCGACGTTGGTCGCGGCGCGGAGCCGCACGACGCGCGACGACTGACGGCGCCCACCCGCGCGGGCCAGCCCGGTCAGAGCAACGACGCCGCGTGCACGCCCGCCACGGCGGCGGCGAGGAAGGCCGACGGGTCCTGGTCGAGCCCTCGTCCCATCGTCGAGAGCCGAACGGGCGACGTCGTGAGCGCCCGCCGCACGTCGGAGCCCGCCGCGACCTCGACGAGCCGGTGGCGTCCGGTCGGCTCGACGAGCGCTGCGGCCTGCTCCTTCACGCGGGCGCCGAGCGGTCCCAGGATCGGGTCGGCGGGGTCGAACACGGGGACGACGACGTCGGCCGGGGCGAGTGCGACCTTGCCGTAGGCCGTCGTCGAGTGGTGCGAGATCCCGACGTGCCGCTCCCGCGGGTCGGCACCCGAGACGCGCAGCGAGGCGATCGGCCGCCCGCGCAGGATCGAGGTGGCGTTGATCGCCTCGCCCGCGGCCACGCCCGAGAAGCCCCACCGCGTGCCCGTGCCGAGGTTGCCCGGCCCCTGGACGACGACCGCCAGGTCTGCGTGCGCGACGTGCCGCGCCGCGAGGAGCGCGGTGTGGACGGAGACCGCCTCGAGGTCGCCGCCGAAGGCCTGACCTGCGGTGATGCACGTGGAGATCCAGCCCGCGTCGCGCAGCCCTGCCACTGCCCGCGAGAACCACGCGGGCAGGGCGCCGCCGTCGGTCATGACGTACGCGACGTCGGGCGCCGGGCGTCCCGCCCGCTCGGCCTCGAGCCGGGCGCCTGCGACGATCGCGGGGAGCGCGGAGTGCAGGTCGGCGACGACGACCGGGAGCCCCTCGAGGTCGTCGGCGTCGCGCATCGTGTCGTGGTGCTCCGACTCCTGGTCGTCGACGCCCAGCACCATCGCCTGCAGCGGCGTGTAGCGCGCCTTGACGAGGTGCCCGGGCGACGGCGGCGGGTCCACGGGCTGACCGTCCGCGGGTGCGATGACCAGCGCGTACCCGCCCGTGCCGAGCCCGCGAGCCAGCGCCGAGACGTTGATCCAGACCCGACGACCGCGATCGAGGTGCCCGACCAGCGCCGGGTACGCGAGCGCCTTGACCTTCGCCGGGAGGGTCGGGTCCGCCCACGGCTGGTCGAGAGCGACGGTCAGCTCCACGGCCCCCCGCCACGACGTCCCGACCTGTTCGACGACACCTGCACGCCACGTGATCACGTCTCCACGCTACCGGCCACTACGGTGGACCCGATGGCCACCTCGATCGACCCCGCCGAGCGCCTGCTCAACCTCCTCATCGCCCTCGTGAACACCCACGGGCGGATGACGAAGGAGCAGGTGCGCGCGTCCGTAGCCGGATACGCCGACGCCCCGAGCGACGAGGCGTTCGAGAGGATGTTCGAGCGCGACAAGGACACCTTGCGCGACCTGGGCATCCCGCTCGTGACGGTCACGGACGCGGGGCACGGCGACGACATCGGCTACCGCATCGACCTCGACGCGTACGCGTTGCCCGCGATCGACCTCACCGCGGCCGAGCTGGGCGTGCTGACGCTCGCCGCCCAGACGTGGCAGGACCGCACGATGCGGGGCGACACGGCGCGCGCGCTGACCAAGCTGCGTGCGGTGGGTCAGGGACCGGGCGCGACCGACCTGGTGGCTGGCCTCGCGCCGCGGGTGCGGTCGGGCGGTGCGGTGTTCGCTCCGCTGCTCGACGCCGCGCAGGCGCGTCAGGTCGTGCGCCTGACGTACCGCGCGGCCAGCACGGGCGAGGTGCGTGAGCGTCGCGTCGAGCCGTGGCAGCTGATCGCTCGACGTGGTGGCTGGGTCCTGCTCGGCTGGGACCGGGACCGCGGCGCGACCCGGTCGTTCCGGCTGAGCCGCATCGAGGGCTCCATCCGGGCCGTGGGGGAGCCGGGCGCGTTCGACGCGCCCTCACCCGAGCAGGTCGAGCAGGCCATGGCGGCGTGGCGCGAGGGCCCGGCGCGCGTCGCGACTCTCGCGGTCCTGCCGGAGCGTGCCGAGGCGACCCGGGTCCGCGCGATCGAGACGCCGCCCGACGCGCCCGACTGGTCGCAGGACCCGGTCGTGGGCCCGTTGGTCGTGGGGCGAGACGTCGTGCACGTCGCCTTCCGCAACGCGTGGGAGCTCGCGGAGGAGCTGGTCGGCTACGGCGACGCGGTACTGGTCCTGGACCCGCCCGACGTGCGCGAGCACGCGCTGCAGCTGCTCGAGCGCGCGGCCGCGCTCGCGCCGGCGCCTCGGGTGGACGACGACGTCGCGGTGCTGGAGGTGGAGCGTGGCTGAGCGCGCGAGTGACCGTGTGGTGCGCCTGCTCGGACTGGTCGCGTTCCTCGACCGGCACGAGGGCGCTTCGGTCGAGGAGCTCGCCCGCCAGTTCGGCGTGACCAGCGAGCAGGTGATGGCCGACATCGACACGCTGTGGGTCAGCGGGACGCCCGGCTACCTGCCGTACGACTTGATCGACTTCGACTTCTCGTCGTACGAGCGCGGGGTCGTGCGGCTCACCGAGTCGCGCAACATGACCCGGCCGCTACGGCTCAGCGCACGCGAGGGCGTCGCACTCGTCGCGTCGTTGCGCGCGCTCGACGCGGGCCTGAGCGGTGCGCTGGACGACGAGCGCGCGCAGGTGGTCCGCTCCGCGCTCGCCAAGCTGACCGCCGCCGTGGGGGACGCCGCCGGCACCGTGGACGTGTCGCTCACACTGGCGGCCGCACCCGAGGTGGCCGCAGCGCTCGCGACCTCGCTGCGCGAGGGCCGCAGGCTGCACCTGCGCTACGTCAACGCGGCCGACGTGTCCTCGGAGCGTGACGTCGACCCGATCCGCCTCGTGACGGACACCGACCGCTCCTACCTGCTGGGCTGGTGCCACGCCGTCGAGGGCGAGCGACTGTTCCGCGTGGACCGCATCCTCGCCGCGCACGTGCTCGACGAGCCGGCCGAGCACCACCCGCTGGCGCCCGGTGGCGGGGAGTTCGAGCCGGGCGACGACGGTGCGCTCGTCACGGTCCACCTGGCCAGCCAGGGCCGGTGGATCGCCGAGTCGACCCCGGTCCAGGAGGTCCGCAACCTCGACGACGGCTCGTTCGAGGTCGACCTGCGCGTGGTGAGCCCGGCGTGGCTGCGCCACCTCGTCCTGCAGGCGGCCAACGAGATCCTGGACGTGCGCCCGGCGTCGGTCGCGGCCGAGGTCGCGAGCACGGCGCGTGCCGCGCTGGCGGCGTACGGCCCGCTGGCGGACCCGGCGCGCGTCCGTCCGTACGACGAGCACGCGGGGGCCTGACGTGTGGTTCGCGGTGTGGTCGCTGCTCGTCGTCGGCACGCTGGTCGGGGCGTTCTTCCTCGGTCGACGCCTGTGGCGCTCGGTCGTCGAGCTCGGACGTGAGCTCGCGCGCGCGGGCGAGGCGGCGGGCGCGCTCGCCGCGCGCGCGGAGGAGCTCGCCGAGATCGCCGCACGGGAGCGCTCGGACACCTCCGCGACGCTGCTCGCGGACCGTGACGAGCTGCGCGAGGTGGTGCTCCGCCTGCGTGCGGCTCGGCGTGCTCGTCGCGACCTGCGCGCCGAGCGCCACGCCGACGTCGCTCGCGGCTGGCGGGCGTACTGGACCTGAGCAGCGCGCGCGTCGCGGTCGGCGGCGTGCACGAGGCACGCCCCTGGGCGGTTAGGATCGGGCGACTTGCGAACCGTCTAGAGGGGCTCACATGGGTAGGAACCTGCAGGGTTGGCACATCGTCGTCCTGGTCGTGGTGATCCTCCTGTTGTTCGGTGCCAAGCGACTGCCCGACCTGGCCAAGAGCGTGGGTCAGTCGATGCGCATCTTCAAGCGGGAGGTCAAGGACCTCACGTCCGACGACGCGCCGCCCACGGCGCCGCCCGCCGCCACGCCCGCCGCCCCCGTTCCGCCCGCCTCGCCGTCGACCGCTCCCGCCGCGCCCCCCGCCTCGCCGCAGCCCGAGCCTCCGGCGACGCCGCCGGTGGACCGGTCGAGCGAGAGCGACCAGAGCGCCACCTCCTGAGGCACCCGTGGCCACCGATCGCCGGGGGTCCGCCCCTGGCGGACGGATGCCCCTGCGGGCGCACCTGCTCGAGCTGCGCCGCCGCCTCTTCTTCGCAGCGTTGGGGCTCGTGGTCGGCGCCGTCGCAGGCTGGTTCCTCTACGTCCCCGTGTTCGACCTGCTCCAGCAGCCCCTCAGGGACGTCGCCGAGGACCGCGACACGATCGTCGCCCTGAACTTCGCGGGTGTCGCGACGTCGTTCGACATGAAGATCAAGGTCTCGCTCTTCCTGGGCGTCTTCGTCTCGAGCCCGTGGTGGATCTACCAGCTCTGGGCGTTCGTGACGCCGGGCCTGACGAAGAAGGAACGGCACTACGCGGTCGGGTTCCTGGCCGCCGCCGTGCCGCTGTTCCTCGCCGGCGCGGCACTGGCGTTCTGGGCCCTGCCCAACGCGGTCCGGCTGCTCACCGAGTTCACGCCCGAGGACGCGACCAACCTCATCGACGCGCAGACGTACCTCAGCTTCGTCATGCGGCTGCTGCTCGCGTTCGGCCTGGCGTTCCTGCTCCCCGTCCTCATGGTCGCGCTGAACTTCGCGGGGATCGGCCGGGCCGAGACGTGGCGACGTGCCTGGCGCTGGGCCGTGCTGGTCGCTTTCACCTTCTCGGCGATCATGACGCCGACACCCGATGCGTTGACGATGATCGCGGTCGCGCTGCCGATCTGCGGCCTGTACTTCGTCGCGCTCGGCGTGTGCGCGCTGCACGACCGGCGCGTCGACAGGCGCCGTCGCGCCGAGGGTCTGCCAGGGCTGGACGGGACCATGCCGCCCCCGCCGCCCGAGCAGGAGCAGCCCGCATGACGGCGCGCGTCGGGCTCGTCGTGAACCCGACCGCGGGCAAGGGGCGCGGCTCGGCCGCGGGGCGGGAGGCGCACGCCCGCCTGAGCGCGCTGGGACTGGCCGTCGAGGACCTCTCCGGGCCCTCGCTCGTGCAGGCCACGGACCGCGCTCGCGCCGGGGCGCTGCGCGGGCTCGACGCGCTCGTCGTGGTCGGCGGGGACGGCATGGTGCACCTCGGCGCCAACGTCGTCGCCGGGACCGACGTGCCGCTCGGCATCGTCGCGGCCGGCACGGGCAACGACATCGCCCGGACGCTCGAGCTGCCGCGCGGCGACGTCGGCGCGTCGGTGCGGGCCATCCAGCACGGGCTCGCCGCGGGAGCGCGCCGCGTCGACGCGGTCCGGGTCGGTCCGCCCGGCACCCGTCAGCAGGAGTGGTTCGTCGGGGTGCTCTCGTGCGGCATCGACGCCGCCGTGAACGCACGCGCCAACGGCTACAGGTGGCCCAAGGGCTCGGCACGGTACGTCCGCGCCCTCGCGGGTGAGCTGGGGCGCTTCCGGCCCTTCGGCTACCGCGTGACCTACGACGGTCAGGTCTGGGAGTCCGCCGGCACGGTCGTGGCGGTCGCGAACACGCGCTGGTTCGGCGGCGGCGTGAAGATCGCGCCCGACGCCGCGATCGACGACGGGCTCCTGGACGTCGTCGTCGCCGGGCCGTTCACCAAGCCCGGCGTGGTGACGATCTTCCCGGGGCTCTACCAGGGCAAGCACGTGCACGACCCGCGGGTGCAGGTGCTGCGCGCGCGCCAGGTCCTCGTGGAGGCCGTGCCCGCACTCGGCGCGGTGCCGCCGCCCGCGTTCGCCGACGGTGAGCGGATCGGGCCGCTCCCGCTGCAGCTCGCGGTCGTGCCCGGCGCGCTGTCCGTCCTGACCTGACGGGCGTGCCTAGGGTGGGCAGGTGCCGTCACGCTCCCGTCACCGCCGCAAGCCGTCCGAGCGTCCGACGCCGGACGCCGGGTCGCGCGACGCTTCCGCACCTGACCGTTCCGCGCGCCGTGCGTCCGACGACGTCGAGCTCTCGCCCGCCGAGCGGTACGCCGCCGCACGACGGCGCGCGCAGGACGAGCGCGGGGAGCTCGCGCAGTTCCGCGAGCTGATCGGCTTCCAGCTCGACGACTTCCAGCTCGAGGCGTGCCGGGCGCTCGAGCGTGGCAGCGGCGTCCTCGTCGCCGCGCCGACCGGTGCGGGCAAGACCGTCGTCGGCGAGTTCGCCGTGCACCTCGCGCTGGCCGCCGGCCGCAAGGCGTTCTACACGACGCCCATCAAGGCGTTGTCCAACCAGAAGTACGCCGACCTCGTGCGGCGCTACGGTCCCGATCAGGTCGGGCTGCTGACGGGTGACACGACGGTCAACTCCGAGGCGCCCGTCGTCGTCATGACGACCGAGGTCTTGCGGAACATGCTCTACGCGGGCTCGGGCACGCTCGCGGGGCTCGGCTACGTCGTCATGGACGAGGTGCACTACCTCGCGGACCGGTTCCGCGGGCCGGTGTGGGAAGAGGTGATCATCCACCTGCCCGACGACGTGCAGCTCGTCTCGCTGTCCGCGACGGTCTCGAACGCAGAGGAGTTCGGGGACTGGCTCGCGACCGTGCGGGGCGACACGACGGTCGTGGTGAGCGAGCATCGGCCCGTGCCGCTCGGCCAGCACGTCCTGGTACGAGACGAGCTGCTCGAGCTGTACGCCGGCCACGTCGACCCCACGGACCCCGGTGTCGACCCGCCGATCAACCCCGACCTGCGCCGTCTGCTCGCCTCGCGCACCGCCGAGGAACGTCGCGGGCCCGGCGACCGCGGCTACCGCGGCCGGGGCGGGAACCGGCCCGGCGGTGGGCGCGCGGGCGGGGGAGGAGCAGGCGGCGCGCGGGGTGGCGGCATCCGGCCGTCGCCGCGCTTCGCGGTGGTCGACCTCCTCGACCGCGAGGGCCTTCTCCCGGCGATCGTCTTCATCTTCTCGCGCGCCGGGTGCGAGGCCGCCGTGGAGCAGTGCCTCGCCGCCGGGGTGCGCCTGACGACGCCCGCCGAGCAGGCGGAGATCCGGCAGCTCGTCGAGGAGCGGTGTGCCGCCGTGCCGCCTGAGGACCTCGACGTGCTCGGCTACTGGCAGCTCGCGGACGCGCTCACGCGGGGGGTCGCCGCGCACCACGCCGGCATGCTGCCGCTGTTCAAGGAGACGGTCGAGGACCTGTTCTCGCGCGGACTGGTCAAGGTCGTGTTCGCGACCGAGACGCTCGCGCTCGGCATCAACATGCCCGCCCGCTCGGTCGTGCTCGAGAAGCTCGTGAAGTGGGACGGGTCGCGCCACGTCGACGTCACGCCGGGGGAGTACACCCAGCTCACGGGCCGGGCAGGCCGTCGAGGGATCGACGTCGAGGGCCACGCGGTCGTCGTGGCTCACCAGGGCCTCGACCCCGTGCAGCTGGCGGGCCTGGCATCCAAGCGCCTGTACCCGCTGCGGTCGAGCTTCCGTCCGACGTACAACATGGCCGTCAACCTCGTCGCCCAGGTGGGCCGCGAGCGGGCGCGCGAGGTGCTCGAGACGTCCTTCGCGCAGTTCCAGGCGGACCGCGGCGTCGTCGGGCTCGCACGCCAGGCGCAGGCCCACACCGAGGCTCTCGAGGGGTACGCGCAGGCCATGCAGTGCCACCTGGGCGACTTCGAGGAGTACGCCGAGCTGCGCCGGCAGATCTCCCGGGCCGAGAAGGACGCCACGCGGCAGGAGGCCGGCGCGCGCCGGGCCCTGGCCGTCGCGTCGCTCGAGGGTCTGCGTGCGGGCGACGTGCTCGAGGTGCCGACCGGGCGACGCAGCGGGTTCGTCGTCGTGGTCGACCCGGGCCTCAAGGGCGGGTTCGACGGCCCGCGTCCCACGGTCCTGACGACGGACCGTCAGGTGCTGCGGCTCACCGCCGCCGACGTCGGACGAGGAGCGCGCACGGTCGGTCACGTGCGGGTCCCGCGCGACCTCAGCGTGCGCGTCCCGGCCGCCAGGCGGGACCTGGCCGCACGACTGCGGGCGGCGGTCGCGGACCTCGCCCCGGCGCCGCACGAGCGCCCTCGCCGCCCCGCCCGGGCCGACGAGGACGCGCACGTCGCGCAGCTGCGGCGACGCCTGCGCGCTCATCCCTGCCACGCGTGCCCCGACCGTGAGGAGCATGCGCGCTGGGCCGAGCGCTGGTCACGGCTCAAGGCCGAGCACGACGCGCTCGTCGGCCGGATCGCGGGCCGTACGGGCTCGATCTCGGCGGTGTTCGACCGGACCTGTGACGTGCTCGTCACCCTCGGCTACCTCGAGGCCGCTGAGGGCGCGCGCGGGCTTCGGGTCACCGCCGACGGCCGCTGGTTGCGGCGCATCTACGCCGAGAACGACCTGCTCCTCGCGGAGTGCCTGCGCCGCGGCGTGTGGGACGAGCTGGACGCGCCCGGGCTCGCCGCTGCCGTGTCGACCGTCGTGTACCGGTCGCGCCGCGACGAGGACGCCGAGCCGCACGTCCCGGGAGGTCCACGCTCGCGCCTCGGGATCGCTCTCGAGGGCACCGTGCGGGCCTGGTCCGAGCTCGAGGACCTCGAGTCCGCGCACACGCTCGAGACGATCCAGCCGCTCGACCTCGGGCTGGTGGAGGCCGTGCACAAGTGGGCAGCCGGCCGCAGCCTCGACGCGGTGCTGCGCGGCGCCGACCTCACGGCCGGCGACTTCGTCCGGTGGTGCAAGCAGGTGATCGACGTGCTGGACCAGCTCGGGCAGGCGGGTCCGCACGAGCGCATCCGGACGACGGCGACGGCCGCGGTGGCGGCGTTGCGCCGCGGGGTCGTGGCGTACTCGTCGGTGTGACGCCGCTCGCACCGGGTGCCCGACGACCGTGACCTGCGACGGCGCGGTGGCATCGGCGTCACGCGCGGTCGCGCCGGTGCGCCACCCGTGCCCTATCGTGCGCGTGTGAGCTCCACCCTGTACCGCGGCGGCGTCGTGCACTCTCCGGCCGACCCGTTCGCTGAGGCCCTGCTCGTCGAGGACGGCACCGTCGCCTGGCTCGGCGCCGACGACACCGCCGACGGCTTCGCGTCGCGGGCCGACGAGGTCGTCGACCTGGACGGCGCCATCGTGACGCCCGGCTTCGTCGACGCGCACGTCCACGTGCTCGAGACCGGTCTGGCGCTCGGCTCGGTCGACCTGAGCGCCGCGCGCTCGCTCGACCAGGCGCTCGGCGCGGTGCGCCGCGCGGCGGACGCGCGCACGGGCCAGGACGTGCTCCTCGGCTTCGGCTGGGACGAGACGCACTGGCCCGAGGGCCGCGGTCCGACCCGCACCGAGCTCGACGCAGCGGCGGGCGGGGCTCCGGTCTACCTCGCGCGCGCCGACATCCACTCGGCTGCGGTGTCGAGCGCCCTCGCCGACGGGCTCGGGCTGGCGCACGTCCCCGGCTGGGACCCGGACGGTCGGGTCGACGGCGAGGCGCACCACGCGGCACGTGAGGCGGCGCGCACCATGGACGCGGCACGGCGCACGCGGCTCTACCGCCTCGCGCTCGAGCACGCGGCGTCCCGCGGGATCGTCTCGGTGCACGAGCACTCGGCACCGTTCATCGACACGCGTGAGGGTCTGGTCGAGCTCCTCGAGCTCACCCGGGACGCTGCGGGAGGTCTGCCGCACCTGGTCGCGTACCGGGGCGAGGCGTGCGAGACCGTCGACGACGCACGCGAGGTGCTCGCCGCCGTGCCTGGGCTGACCGGGCTGGGCGGGGACCTGAACGTCGACGGGTCGATCGGCTCGCGGACCGCCGCGCTGCGGGCGCCGTACGTCGACGGCGCGGGCGACGGCGTGCTGCACCTGACCGCCGAGCGCATCGCGAACCACATCGCCGCGGCGTCCCGCGCCGGTGTGCAGGCGGGTTTCCACGTCATCGGCGACCGCGCGATGGATGAGCTCCTGATCGGGCTGCGCGCGGCTGTGGACGTCGAGGGACCGGCGGCCGTGGCACGCACGGGCGTGCGTCTCGAGCACGCCGAGATGGTCGATGCCCCGACGCTGGCGGCCCTCGTGCTGCTCGGGGTCCGGCTCAGCGTCCAGCCGGCGTTCGACGCCGCCTGGGGCGGCCCGCAGGGGATGTACGCGACGCGGCTGGGCGCGGCTCGGGCGGCCGCGCTCAACCCGCTGGCCGACCTCGCGGGGGCCGGCGTGCCGCTCGCCTTCGGGTCGGACTCTCCGGTGACGCCGATCGACCCGTGGGCGGGCGTGCGGGCCGCCGTCGAGCACCACGCGAGCGAGCAGCGACTCTCGGCGCGCGCCGCGTTCCGCGCTGCGACGCGTGGCGGGTGGCGCCTCGCGGGACTCGACCACGTGGGCGAGCTGCGCGTGGGCGCCCCCGCGCACCTGGCCGTGTGGCGGGCTGCACGCCTCGCGGTGCAGGCACCCGACGGCCGGCTCTCGGCCTGGAGCCCGGACGCGCGGGCAGGGATCCCTCTGCTGCCGTTCCTGGGCGCCGACGAGGAGCCTCCGCGCTGCCTGCGGACCGTACGCGACGGCGTGGTGCTCTTCGACGCGATGCCCTGACGTCCGCCGGCCGGGTGAACTTCTGAGCGGGGCGCGCGTCGTGGACGCCGCGACGCGCGGTCACCTGGACGACGTGCGCCGGACACGCCGGGGCAAGCGGGGCGACACGCGGGCGACACGCCGCACGAGGACAACCGACCCGTCCGGGTGGTCGCGCGCTGACCTGCGGCGAGTCCTCTGGCCTGCGGCGACGCGGGCTTGACAGCGATTCTGAGAGCGGTAGTTTTCCCGTTGACCCGCTGCCCAGGGGGTGCAGTGACGACGAGGTCACCCGCCGGTCGAGCACACACAGCTCGGGAGCGAGGCACGTCCGGCGGCGGTCACCAGGCTCCGGCCGGGCCCGCGTGTTCAGTAGACAACGGTCGTCGCGCTGCGGCGTGCGACCGGTACGAAGGACACGCGGGCCGGTCGGTCGGTCTGGGCTCGGGCCGGGTCCTTCGGCCGTCCTGGACGCACGGCTTTCTCGCCTAGGCTGGCGCGGTGCCCGCCGCCCGACCGTCCCGCTGGTGGACGCTGCTGCTCGCGGTAGCCGGTGGCCTCGTCACCCGTGTCGCGTTCCCCGGGCCGGGCCTGTGGCCCGCAGCGTTCCTCGGCATCGCGCTGCTGTACCTCGCCCTGCGGCGCGACAGCGCGCGGTGGAACGCGCTCGTCGGGCTCGTGTGGGGCCTCGCCTTCTTCCCGGCGCTGATCACGTGGGCCGACGAAGCCGTCGGCCCGGTTCCGTGGCTCATGCTCTCGCTCGCGTGCGCGGCGTACGTCGCGCTCTTCGGCGCCGCGTGGAGCTGGGCCCGCCGGGGCGAGGCGGTCTGGCGCAGCCCGTGGTGGCAGCTGCCCGTGTTCGTGGTCATCTGGGTCGCGCTCGAGGAGGCCCTGGCGTTCTGGCCGTTCGGCGGGTTCCCGTGGGGCCGGCTCGCGTTCTCGCAGGCCGACTCGCCGCTCGCGAGCTTCGCCGCGCTCGGGGGCGTGCCGCTGCTGAGCGCGGCCGTCTGCACCGTCGGCGTCCTGCTGGGGCATGCGCTCATCGCGTTGCGCCACGCGCAGCTGCTGACCGCGTCGAGCACCGCCCTTGCGGCCGTCCTCGTGGTGCTCGCCGGGTTCGCCGTGCCGCTGCCGACGGGCGCGCAGGACGGCACGCTGCTCGTCGGCGCCGTGCAGGGGAACGTCCCGGGGCAGGGCCTGGACGCGTTCGGACGCCGCGCGGTGGTGCTCGACAACCACGTGCAGGGGACCTACGCGTTGCTCGACGACGTCGAACCCGGCGAGCTGGACCTGGTGCTCTGGCCCGAGAACGGCACGGACATCGATCCGCAGGTCGACAAGCAGGCGGCCGCGGCGATCGACGGCGCCGCGCAGGCACTCAGGGCTCCGATGCTCGTCGGGACCGTCGAGTACCCGGAGACCGGCGGGCGATACAACACCTCAGTCTTGTGGGAGCCCGGACAAGGCGTGGTCGCGACCTACTCCAAGCGCCACCCCGCACCCTTCGCGGAGTACATCCCGCTGCGGCCCGTCGCCCGCCTCTTCTCCTCCGCGGTGGACCGCGTCACGCGGGACATGCTGCCCGGTCACGGCGACGGCGCGATCCCGCTCGAGTCCGAGCGGCTGGGGAGGACCGTCGTCCTCGGCGACGTGATCTGCTTCGAGGTCGCCTACGACTCCTTGGTGCGGTCCGCCGTCCGGGCCGGGGGAGAGATCCTCGTCGTCCAGACCAACAACGCGACGTTCGGCTGGTCCGACGAGTCCACGCAACAGCTGGCGATGTCGCGGATCCGCGCCATCGAGCACGGCCGGGCCACCGTGCAGATCTCCACGGTCGGCGTCAGCGGCGTGATCCAGCCCAACGGGGCCCTGACCGAGAGCACCGAGCTGTTCACGGCGGACCAGATGATCGCTAGCCTTCCGCTGCGCACGTCGCAGACGTGGGCAACGCGCCTCGGAGCGTGGCCGGCATGGGGCATCGACGCCCTGGCGCTGTGCGCCGTCGTCTCCGGCGCCGTAGGAGCCGCGCGGCTGCGCGGCACGAACCGGGGGGAGCCCGCGTGAGTGCACGAGTCCTCGTCGTCGTCCCGACGTACAACGAGAAGGAGTCCATCCCGGGCGCGCTGTCGCGGCTGCTCGAGCACGTCCCCGAGGCCGACGTCCTCGTGGTCGACGACGGGTCGCCCGACGGCACGGGCCAGCTCGTCGAGCAGATCGCGTCCGACGAGCGCGACGCCGACGTCGCCCGGGCCGTCTCGGTGCTGCACCGCACGAGCAAGCAGGGTCTGGGTGCCGCGTACGTCGCGGGGTTCGGCTGGGCGCTCGAGCGCGGCTACGACGTGATCGTCGAGATGGACGCCGACGGCTCGCACCGTGCGCAGGACCTGCCGGCGCTGCTGGCCGCCCTGCCCGAGGCCGATCTGGTCCTCGGGTCGCGCTGGGTCCCCGGCGGCAGCGTCGTCAACTGGCCGAAGAACCGCGAGGTCCTCTCGCGGGGTGCGAACACCTACACCCGGCTGCTGCTCGGCATCCCGGTGCACGACGCGACGGGCGGGTTTCGCGCCTACCGCGCCGACCTGCTGCGTGACCTCGCGCTCGCCGACGTCGCCTCGCGCGGCTACTGCTTCCAGATCGACATGACGCTGCGCTCGCTCGCTGCGGGGGCGCGGGTGGTGGAGGTGCCGATCACCTTCGTCGAGCGCGAGCTCGGCGCGTCGAAGATGAGCCGCGACATCGTCGTCGAGGCGCTCGTCAACGTCACCCGGTGGGGGATAGCAGAACGCTCCCGCCGTGTGGCGGGAGCGTTCAAGCGGGGGGTGCGCAGCGACCGCGTCGCGCGGCGCTGACGAGATCAGGCGCTGCGGCGCAGCTTTCCGGCCCGCAGCAGGTCGAGGCGCTCGTCGAGCAGCTCTTCGAGCTCACCGATCGTGCGGCGCTCGAGGAGCATGTCCCAGTGCGTGCGCGGAGGCTTGGTGGCCTTGGCCTCGGGCTTGGACGCGTCACGCAGGAGCGCCTCGGCGCCGCAGCGGCACTCCCAGACGACGGGCACGTCGGCCTCGACCGAGAAGGGGAGGATGATCGTGTGCCCGTTGGGACAGTCGTAGTGCGCCTGGAGACGAGGGGCGAAGTCGACGCCCTCCTCGGTCTCCATGCTCTGCGACCCGATGCGCATTCCGCGCAGGGACCTGTTCGCCATGAGAGTGACCTCCGTGCCGGATCGCGGCCGTCGAGTATGAGTTCCACCGGGCTCAACGGCGGAGAGCTCTTCAGTGTTCCAGCGTGACGTGAAGGGATCGTGAACGCACGCGGAGCGGCCCGGAGAGGCTTACTGTGCGGGAGTGATGTCCACCACCTCGACGCCCGCCGAGATGACCTTCCGCCGTCTGGGCGACTCGGGACTGGTGGTCTCGACCGCTGGGCTCGGGTGCAACACGTTCGGCGCGACGCTTCCTGACGAGGGTGTCACACCTCTGGTCGACGCGGCACTGTCTGCGGGTGTGACGTTGTTCGACACCGCCGACGTGTACGGCGGCCGTCCGGGAGGGAGCGAGGAGCTGCTCGGCGCCGCGCTGCGGGGTCGCCGGGACGACGTGATCGTCGCCACGAAGTTCGGTATGGACATGCACGGCACCAACGGGCCCGACTGGGACGCGCGCGGCTCGCGTCGCTACGTGCGGCGCGCGGTCGAGGCTTCGCTGCGGCGTCTGGGCACCGACTGGATCGACCTGTACCAGATGCACTGCCCGGACGAGTCGACCCCGATCGAGGAGACGCTGGCCGCGCTGCACGAGCTCGTCGTCGAGGGCAAGGTGCGGTACGTCGGCTCGTCGAACTTCGCCGCGTGGCAGGTCGTCCAGGCGGACTGGACCGCGCGCACGGGCGGCCTCACCCCGTTCGTCTCTGCTCAGAACCGGTACCACCTGCTCGACCGCAGCGTGGAGGACGAGCTCGTGCCCGCTGCCGAGGCGTCCGGAGTCGGGTTGATCCCGTACACGCCGCTCGCGTCCGGCCTGCTCACCGGCAAGTACCAGCGCGGGCAGGGCGCACCCGACGGCACGCGACTGGCCCGCCTCCCCGAGCGGCTTGCGCGCGCGGACTTCGACCGGATCGACGCCCTCGTCGCGCTCGCGCACGAGTGGGGAGTCGACCTGCCGACGGTGGCGCTCGGCGGGCTCGCCGCCCAGCCGGGCGTGGCCTCGGTCATCGCCGGCGCGCGCACGCCTGCACAGCTGCGGGCGAACGTCGCCTCGATCCTGTGGGAGCCTGACCTCGCGCAGCTCGCCGCGATCGACGAGGTCGCGCCCGGCGCGCAGTAGCCCCTAGGAGGACGGCTCCGGCAGGCGCGACACCAGGAGCGCTGCCGTGCCGGGCATCACGTCGGGGCGGCCCTCACTGAGGTGCGAGGACGGACGGGCCGTGCGGTCCGATCGCGACGATCGCGCTCAACGGCACACCCGCTCCGTGCGTGGCACGCTCGAGCTCGACGACCCAGGTCAGCTGGTCGCACACGTCCTCCTCGACGTCGCCGACGAGCGCTGCCACGACCGAGCCGCCCACGGCGTGCTCCTCGAGGACCGTCGCCAGGTCGTCCGCGAGGAACCGCGCGAAGCCGTCGGTGACCGTCACCGGGCGGTCGCTGATCGCGAGGACGAGGGGGAGCAGCCGGTCGTCGGCGTCGAGCAGGACGCACCACAGCGCGGGCGGCCCCGCTGCCTCGGGCCCGACGAGCGTCTGCAGTACACGCGCCGCCTGGTCCGGCGTCCGGACGGGTGTCCCGACGAGGGAGGCGACGTCGGCGAGGTCGTCGTCGGGTCCGTGAGCGTCCCAGCTGCGTGAAGTCATGGGCGGCACGTTGCCAGGGCGCGTCGGTGCGAGCGCACGCAGCGCGGCCGCTCGGTGGACGTCCGGTCGGCAGTCGGGGCTGGGGTCGGCTCGCTGCCCCGCGGGCCGCCTGGGCCGAATCGATTTGCCGGGGCACACGTCGGCGGTCGGGTCTGCCGCCGTGTGCCGGACGGCTCCTAGGTTGGCGGACATGCGACGGACGAAGGCGTACCGGGCACACGTCGGCACACGCGTGGCAGCCGCGAGCGCCGTCGGCGCCCTGGCGCTGACGGGTGTGGCGCTCGCACCGTCCGCGAGCGCGGCGGCGGGCTGCACCGCCACCTACGCCGTCACCAGCCAATGGGGCGGGGGGTTCGGCGCCGACGTCGTCGTGACGAACCTCGGCGACGCGGTGAGCGGCTGGACCGTCAGGTGGACGTTCGCGCACGGCCAGACCGTGAGCCAGGCCTGGAACGCCGCGGTGACCCAGTCCGGCCCGACGGTGACGGCGACCAACCTGGGGTGGAACGCCACGCTACCGACGAACGGCGCCGCGTCGTTCGGCTTCATCGGTTCCTCTCCTCAGTCCACGAACGCGGTACCGACGAGCCTGACGCTCAACGGCACGGCGTGCACCGGAGCGGTCGCGCCCACGTCGAACCCGACGACGACCAGCCCGACGACAGCAGCGCCGACCACACCGGCCCCGACCGGCGCGCCGACGCCCAGTCCCACCGCGACACCCACATCCATCCCGACGACGACGCCGCCGGGCTCCTGGCAGGCCGAACGTCTCGACCGCGGCATCATCAGCGTCCGCTCGGGCGGCGCGAACCTCGTGCAGTGGCGCCTGCTCGGGACGGACGCCCGCGACGTCGGCTTCCACCTCTACCGGGACGGCGCTCGCCTCACGTCCACACCGCTCACGGGCGCGACGAGCTACCTCGACCAGGGGGCTGCGGCCTCGGCCCGCTACACGGTCCGCGCGGTCGTCGGCGGCTCGGAGCAGGCGCCGTCGGCCGCCAGCCTGACGTTCGCGAACGGCTACCTCGACGTCCCGATCTCGAGGCCCGGCTCCGACTACACCGCGAACGACGCGAGCGTCGGCGACCTCGACGGCGACGGCGACCTCGACATCGTGCTGAAGTGGGACCCGACGAACGCCAAGGACAACTCCCAGTCCGGCGTCACGGGCAACGTGTACCTCGACGGGTACCGCCTGGACGGCACGCGGCTGTGGCGGATCGACCTGGGTCGCAACATCCGGGCCGGCGCGCACTACACCCAGTTCCAGGTCTACGACTACGACGGCGACGGCGCGGCCGAGGTCGCCGTGAAGACCGCCGACGGCACGCGGTCGGGGACCGGCCAGGTGATCGGCAACGCGAGCGCGGACTACCGCAACTCCGCCGGCTACGTGCTCTCCGGCCCGGAGTACCTCACCGTCTTCGAGGGCGGTGACGGCCGTATCGGCGCGACCGCGGACTACGTGCCCGCGCGCGGTACGGTCTCGAGCTGGGGCGACTCCTACGGCAACCGGGTCGACCGGTTCCTCGCGGGCACGGCGTACCTCGACGGTGTGCGGCCGTCGATCGTCATGGCACGCGGTTACTACACGCGTGCGGTCGTCGTCGCGTGGGACTACCGCAGCGGCACGCTGACGCGGCGCTGGACGTTCGACTCGAACAGCTCGTCGCAGGGCAACGCCGCGGTGGCGGGGCAGGGGAACCACGCGCTGGCGATCGCGGACGTCGACGCCGACGGACGGCAGGAGATCGTCTACGGTGCCGCGGCGATCGACGACGACGGTCGCGTGCTGTGGAACACCGGAACCGGCCACGGTGACGCGGCGCACCTGGGCGACCTGATCCCCTCCCGGCCCGGGCTGGAGTACTACAAGGTCACCGAGTCGACGTCACAGCCCGACTCGTGGATGGCGGACGCCCGCACGGGGCAGATCCTGTGGCGCACGAACGCGACCACGGACAACGGCCGCGGTGTGTCCGACGACGTCTGGGCCGGTTCGCCTGGCGCCGAGTCCTGGTCCGCGGCCGACGGCCAGATCCGCAACGCCTCCGGTCAGGAGATCGGGCGCAAGCCTTCCTCGACGAACTTCCTGGCCTGGTGGGACGGCGACCCGGTCCGCGAGCTCGTCGACGCCACGCGGGTCGACAAGTACGGCACGGGCGGCGACACGCGCCTGCTCACGGCGTCGGGCGTGCACGCGAACAACGGCACCAAGGCGACGCCGTCGCTGTCCGGTGACCTCCTGGGGGACTGGCGCGAGGAGATCGTCTGGCCGACGAGCGACGACTCCGCCCTGCGGATCCACGCGACGCCGATCACGACGAGCGTGCGCCTGCCCACGCTGCTGCACGACCAGACGTACCGCGTGGCGGTCGCCTGGCAGAACACGGCGTACAACCAGCCGCCGCACACCGGCTTCTTCCTCGGCGACGGCTTCAGTGCACCCGCGTGGCCGTCGGTCTACACGCCCTGACCGGCTGCCTGGACACAGGGGGTGAGAGCTTCCGGGAGCGCCGTGCGCCGACTGCGGCGCTTCCGGTGGAGTGTCGCGGCTCAGCGCGAGGCGTGCGCGGCACGGAAGGCGTCGATCGCCGGGTCGCGCACGAGCTCGGCCTCGTCGCCCAGGAACACCGCGACGAGCGTGGCCGCTGGGTCGGTGTCCAGGTACGGCAGGTAGGTGTCCCGCCACGTCCACAGGTTCGGGTGCTGGTAGACGTCGCACGCCTCGGCAGGCGTCAGCATGGCCACGGCGCGCTCGAGCTGGATCCGGCTGAGGCGGTACGCGGCCGTCCCGGACGTGTGCCCGACGACGTGGGCGACCACGACCCCGGGCAGCCGGTGGTCCGTGCTGTTGACCAGCGGGAAGTGCTCGGGTCGCGGCGCCGCGTCGTCGGACGGCACGAGCCCGACACCGTGCGCGACGGGACGCACCCAGCCGTCGATCGCGAGCTCGAACGCGTCGCGTGCTGCCGAGATCTCGTCCGCCGTCACCCAGGTCGCCATGCCGAGACCCTGGCAGAACCGAGGTCAGCGGTCACCCCTAATTGCCGGCTTGTCGTGCCCGCGCGCCCCTACGATCGGTCGATGCCGTCGTCCGAGGAGCGCCTGGACACCCGCCAGCGCGAGCTGCTCGCGCAGTGGCTTCCCGGTCTCCGGGTGCTGCACGACCACAGCTGGGGCCTGGTGGGCACGACGGTGCTCGAGGTCGAGCACGGCGACGAGCACCTGGCGGTCAAGGCGGGCGACGCCGCCGACCACCACCTCGCGCGGGAGATCACCGCGCACGAGCGCTGGCTCGGCCCCTGGACGACGACGGGGCGGGCGCCCGCCCTCGTGCACGCAGACCGTGACGTGAAGCTCCTCGTCACGCGGTGGCTCCCGGGCACACTGGTCCTCGGCTCGGACGCGGCAGGTGACCCCGCGACCTACCGCCAGGCCGGCACGCTGCTCGCGGCGCTCCACGCGCAGCACGCGGTGCTCGACGACGAGTACGAGCGGCGCGCGAACCTCCGCCTCACGCGTTGGCTCGACTCGCCGCACCGGATCGACGAGACACGCGTGCGACGGATCCGCGAGCTCGCGAGCACCTGGCCGACGCCGCCCGCCCGCCTCGTCCCCACGCACGGCGACTGGCAGCCCCGCAACTGGCTCGTCGACGGGGCAGTGGTGCGCGCGATCGACTTCGGCCGCGCCGACCTGCGCCCGGCGGTCGTGGACCTCGTGCGCCTGGCCGCGCAGGAGTTCCGGCACGACCCGGCGTTGGAGCCCGCCTTCTTCGAGGGCTACGGGGACGACCCGCGCGAGCCGACGGCGTGGGCGCGCGTGAGGTTGCGCGAGGCCGTCGGCACGGCGGCGTGGGCGTTCCAGGTCGGCGACGAAGCGTTCGAGGCGCAAGGTCACCGCATGATCGCCGACGCGCTCACGGCGTTCGGCTGACCGGTGCGGGCCGCGGCCGCCCCGCACGCCCGTCGTCAGGACCGGACGTTCCCGATGCGCAGGTGGTTGCCGAAGGGGTCCCGGATGCCGAAGTCTCGGCCGTAGGGCTGGTCCATCGGCTCCTGGGTGACGTCCACCCCGGCCGCGACGAGTCGGTCGAACGTGCCGTCCACGTCGTCGGTGGCGAACGCCAGCCAGCCGCCGCCGGCGCCCTTGGTCACGAGGTCGCGCACCCGCTCCGCGGTCGCCTCGTCGTGCGCCGGGGGACCGGGACGCTCGAGCAAGATCTCCTTGCGGTCTCCCGGCACACGGACGGTGAGCCAGCGCATCGGACCGAAGTCCACGTCGGCGCTCACCTCAAGACCGAGCAGGTCGACGTAGAACGTCAGGGCCTCGTCCTGGTCGAGGACGAAGATCGATGAGAGGTTGTTGCGGACGAGCATCTCGAGCCTCCTGGCCGTCGTGCGGGTCCGGCCCGGTGGCCGGTACTCGTCACGCTAAGGGCGGGGGAGGCAGGTGCGCTTCTCCGAAACTGCTCGGCCGGCCCCAGGCCATCGTGAACGTCCCCGACGACGGCTGCGGCAGCCCCGCGACCTGCTGGCGGTAGGCCGTGGGGGAGCAGCCGACGATCTCCGTGAACGTCCTGCTGAACGTGCCGAGGCTCGTGAAGCCGACCTCGAGGCAGAGGTCGGTCACGCTCGTGCTCGTCGTGCGCAGCCGGAACATCGCGCGCTCGACACGGCGTCGCTGCAGGTACCGGTAGGGGGTCTCGCCGAACACGCGACGGAACTCGCGCGAGAAGTGCGACGGCGACATGAACGCGACCCGAGCGAGCGCGGCGACGTCGAGCGGTTCCGCGTACCGCCGGTCCATCGCGTCGCGGGCGCGCAGCAACCGACGGTTCACGTCCTCGCTCTGGCGGCTCACGCGCCCATCCTCGACGCGCACGGCGCGTCGACGAGCCGTGCGCGTGGGAGCCGTGCGCGCGCGTCCTGCTCGGCGACGTCGCCTAAGGCCGGTCGGCCAGCTCGGGTGGCCATACGACGGTGAACCGC
Source organism: Cellulomonas gelida (assembly GCF_006538725.1). GTDB lineage: Bacteria > Actinomycetota > Actinomycetes > Actinomycetales > Cellulomonadaceae > Cellulomonas > Cellulomonas gelida. Next base: position 19,188 of record NZ_BJLQ01000002.1, on the reverse strand, counting down.
TCGCAGACGATCTCGTCCTGCTCTGACCACGTCGCCCCGCGCGCGGCGCAGGTCCGGGTCCAGTACTTCCGGTGCTCGCGCCGCCAGCTCTCGAGCGTGCGGTCGTCCTCGCCCTCGGCGTGGGCGAACTCCGCGTCCACCTGGTCGAACGTGGCGATCCGCAGGTCGGTGCTCCGCAGGATCACCGACGGCCTGCCGGCCCCGTCGCACGCGACCCAGTGCCCGCCGATCCGTGGCAACGGCTCGCCGCGCGCCGCGAACTCCTGCACGAGCTCGGCCGTGGCGCGCTTGGGTCCGTGCGTCACGGCACGCAGCAGCTCGTCGGCCAGCCGGGGGGAGTCGCCGAAGTACTCGACCGTGTACTCGCCGCCCGTGGCGGCCGCGTGCGGGAAGACGGCCGCGTACCCGGCCCAGAACGCGTCGGCCGCCTCGCGGTCGACGATCGGGAGAGTCGCGGAGGCCGTCTCGTCAGTCACGGGCACAGCCTGCCCTCGAGTGCACCGGCTGACCAAATGTCGAGAAGCCGGGGAGTCGACGCGCTCAGCCGACGCATCGAACGGATGTTCGATGCGTCGGCTGAGGTTGGAACGATCCGGCCACTCGGCGCTGCGGGCCACTGGGGCTTGACATCGCGAGGGCCTGCCTTATCGTTTGTCGATACATCGAAGAACGATAACTCGAAGGCGGGGGATGAGCGTGCTCAGCAGTGGAGCGACGGACGCGCGGGAGCGGCAGGCGCTGGCGGCCCGGGTCTCGGTCGTCGTGCTCGAGGGCCTGCTGTGGGCGCTCCTGACGGTCGTGCTGGTCACCAACGTGGCACGTCCGCTCGCGGGAGACGCGATGCTCGGCATCGGCGAGGGTCCGTACTGGGGCACGACGCCGTCGGTGACGGCGGACGTGTCGGACGCGGTGTGGGAGCGCGCCTTCGAGACCCTGGGCGACGACCTCCCTGCCTTCGGGCCGGGGATGATGGTCGGCGGCCCGTTCGAGCGCGGCGAGTACGTCGAGGCGACGCTCCCGAACCGGACGGACATCTCCGTCTGGAGCCCGATGACCTTCCGACAGATGGTCGCAGTGGCCGGCGCTCCGCTGCTGTCCGGAGTGGTGGTCGCCGCTGCGCTGGCCCTGGCGATCCGGATCGTCCGCGACCTCCGCCGTGGAAGGCTGTTCGACGCCGCTAACCTCACGCGCACTTACCAGATCGCCGCGGTGCTGGGCGTCGGCGGGATGATCGCCGAGGTCGCCACGGCATGGGGCCGCATCGGCGTGCTGACGAGCCCGCGGCTCGCCGGCTACGTCGACGTGGACTGGACGGTGTCGTTCACTCCGTTGGTGCTCGGGCTGACGATCGCTGCGGGCGCCGAGATGCTGCGGCTGGGGATCCGCATGCAGCGCGATGTCGAGGGCCTGGTATGAAGCGCCACGAGGAGCGTGCCGCCGAGGACGAGCCCAGTCTCATCGAGGTCCGTCTCGACGAGCTCCTCGAGGCGCGCGGCCTGACGCTGACCGAGCTCGCCAAGCGCGTCGACATCACGCTCGCGAACCTCTCGGTGCTGAAGAACGGCCGAGCGCGCGCGGTGCGCTTCTCGACGCTCGCGGCGATCTGCCGCGAACTCGACTGCCAACCCGGTGACCTGCTCGTCTACACGGGTCCAGGCCCGCACTGAGCTAACGCCGATAATGTACATTATGTCAGAACGTGTGGGAGGCCTACGGTCGATCGGGAGTCGCCCTACCTCGGAACCAGCGTGCGCGAGGGCTGTGCGCGCTCGTCGGTCAGGCGGGCTGCCACAGCTCGATGCGGTTGCCCTCCGGGTCGGTGACCCAGCCGAACCGCCCGACACCGGGCATGGCCTGGATCTGCGCCGAGACGTCCGCACCCTTGTCCCGCAGCTGGTCGAGCATGGCGTCGAGGTCGCGGACACGGAAGTTCAGCATGGTGCGCTGGTCACGTGAGCCGAAGTACTCCGTCTCGGGGTCGAACGCCGCGAAGACCGTCGGCCCCGCATCGGGGAGCCACAGCCCGTTCTCGTCGACGTCCAGCCCGAGGCACTCGCGATACCACGCGGTCAGGCCGACAGGGTCGGTGGCCCGGATGAAGTACCCGCCGATCCCCTGCACGCGTTCCATGGCGGCAGTCTGCCAGGGTGAGGCGCTCAGCGGTGGCGCGGCAGCTTGAGGACGTAGCGCTCCTCGGTGATGTCGGGGTCACGCGGCAGCTTCATGCGCTCGCCGGTGCGGGTGAAGCCCGCGCGGACGTACAGGTCCCCCGCCGCGTTGTTGCCGTCGACGAGCCACAGCGACACGGTGCGTGCACCGTCCGCGATCGCCGCCTGACGGATCGCGTCGAGCAGCGCCCAGCCGACTCCGCGTCGCCGCGCCTCGGGGGCGACCCACAGGCTGATGACGTGCCGGTCGTCCGTGGGCGAGCCGGGCTCCTGGAGCATCGAGACGAGGCCGAGCACCTCGCCGTCGTCCGCGGCCGCGAGCCAGGTCGGCACGGTGCGCACGCGCATGCGCCAGTGCTTCTCCTTGAAGCGCTCCTCGCGCTCGAGTGACGACCCGAAGGCGAAGGCATCCTCGCGGAGTGCGCGCAGACGGATGTCGCGCACGCGTGCCCAGTCGTCTTCAGTTGCCAGGGAGATCTGCACGTTCACAGGATGCCGTACAGCAGGGGTCTCACCTGGCACCGCCATGCCCCAGCGGGTCAGGTTGCGAGCGCGCGACGTCGGCGATCTCCTCCTCCGGCCGGGGCGGGATCGTCTCGTCGACCTCCAGCAGGGGCACCTCGTCGGTGCGACCCACGTCGGGCTCGGATCCGTGCGCCTCGCTCATGAAGCCTCCTCGTAGGTCAGGTCGATCGACTCCCCCGGCGCCAGCACGACGAGCTCGGAGCCGCGGACGAGGCGCCCGACGAGCCCGTGGACGAGCGCCAGGCCGTTCTCGTTCAGCATGCCGTCGTGGAACGGGACGATGCGCCGCGCCCCGACGTCACGCGCGCGGTCGATCGCCTCCGAGAGCAGCAGCCACGGCCCCGAGACCGGGAGCAGCAGCACGTCGGGCTCGTCGGAGGTCTGCACGTGGGCGTCGCCCGGGTGCAGCACGCCGGCCACGAGGTACGCGACGTTCGCGATGCGCGGGATGTCGGGGTGGACGATCGCGTGCCACTCCCCCAGCGCGCGCACCTCGAACCCCGCGGCGTGGAAATGGTCACCCGCAGCAACAGCATGCAGCGAAGACTCGGGGGCACCCGCGGCCCGCACCAGTGCGAGCGCCGCCGGCGGTCCCCACAGCGGGACGCCACCGGCGACGACCTGCGCGACGCGTTCGACCGCGAGGTGGTCGGCGTGCTCGTGCGTGACAAGGATGGCGCCCGCTCCGTCGAGCGCCGACTCGACGTCGGACAGGGTGCCGGGGTCGATCACCAGGTGGCGGTCTCCCTCGTCGATCCGGACGCAGGAGTGGCCCCATCGGGTCAGGCGCGCAGTCATGCGGTCAGTCTCCGCTCTCACCAGGGTCGACGCACGTCGCCACGCCCCGCTTCGTCATGGTCTGTCCCGCGCTCCCCGGCCGGGTGCTGGCGCGCGCGGCGCATCGCACCAGATACGGTTGCCCGGTGCTCGTGCTCGGTGTGTGCAGCCTCAAAGGTGGCGTCGGCAAGACGTCCGTGACCCTCGGCCTGGCCTCCGCGGCCCTCGAACGTGGCCTGCGGACCCTCGTCGTCGACATGGACCCCCAGGGCGACGTCACCATGTCGCTCGGCGCGCGCCCGGACGAGGGCGACATCTCCGACGTGCTCGACGCGCCGAGCGCCGAGAGCGTGGCCTCGGCCACGGTCGCGAGCACCTGGGCGGAGAGCGGCCTCGACGTCCTCGTGGGCTCGGAGCGCAACGCGCGGCACGACCGGCTCGGCGACGACGACCTCGATCGGCTGCGGTTCGCGCTGTCCTGGGTGCACGACTACGACCTCGTGCTCGTCGACTGCCCGCCGTCGCTCGGGTCGCTCACGCGCACGGGGCTGACCGCGTGCGATCGCGCGATGGTCGTGACCGAGCCCGGCCTGTTCGCCGTCATGGCCGTCGGCCGTGCGATGCGCACGATCGACGAGCTGCGGCGCGGCCCCGCGCCGTCGCTCCAGCCGCTCGGGATCACGGTCAACCGCGTGCGGGCGCGCTCGCTCGAGCAGGCCTACCGTCTCGAGGAGCTCGGCAACCTGTACGGCCCGCTCCTGCTCACACCCTCGGTGCCGGAGAGGGCCGCGCTGCAGCAGGCCCAGGGCGCGGCCCAGCCCGTGCACGCGTGGCCCGGGGCGGCCGCGGCCGAGCTCTCGGGCATCTTCGAGGCATTGCTCGAGCGCGCGCTGCGCGCACCCCGCCGCTGAGAGAACCTCCGCAGACGACGAGACCGTCCGGTGCGACATGCGCTCCGGACGGTCTCGGACGACGTGAGCCGGTCAGTCAGCCGGCGGTGCGTGCGCGGCGACGCAGCGCGAGCTCGTCGTGCGGGTTCTCCCCCGCGGGTGCCTCGACCTCGTCCTCGGCGCGCTCGGTCGGCAGCTCGGCGAGGCTGCCCTCGACCTCGCGCCACACGCGACCGACGGCGATGCCGAACACGCCCTGGCCACCCTGCACCAGGTCGATGACCTCGTCGGCCGACGTGCACTCGTAGACCGAGGCGCCGTCCGACATCAGCGTGATCTGCGCGAGGTCGTCGACGCCGCGCTCGCGCAGGTGGCTGACCGCGGTCCGGATCTGCTGCAGCGAGACTCCCGTGTCGAGCAGCCGCTTGACGACCTTGAGCACGAGGATGTCGCGGAAGGCGTACAGGCGCTGCGTGCCCGAGCCGGTGGCGGGCCGGATCGACGGCTCGACGAGCCCTGTCCGTGCCCAGTAGTCGAGCTGGCGGTAGGTGATGCCCGCGGCGCGGCACGCGGTGGGGCCGCGATAGCCCGTCGCAGTGTCCAGGTCGGGCAAGTCGTCGTCGAACAGGAGGCCCTGCGCGCGCTGCGGGACGCCTGGGACGTTCTCCGCGTTCTCGTTGGCCACGCTTTCCTCCACTCGTTGCGCATGAGCCGTGCACTCGCCCGACCGCGCCTGAGGTAACGCTAGGCACGTGGGTGCCCCGACGCAACGACGCGCGGGGCGTGTCGCGGTCGGCGTGTCTGAACTTCAACCTGAGAGTGAAGGTTAGTGCGCGCGCCGCGTGACCAAGCCGCTACGGACCGTCACCCTGCTCGAAGTCCTCGGGGGTCACCCGGTCGAGGAACTCGCGGAACTTCTCCACCGCGTCGTCGGGATCGCCGTGCTGCACCTCGACGCCGGCGACCGCGACCACCTCCGCGGAGCACAGCACCGGGATACCGAACCGTAGCGCGACCGCGATCGCGTCGGAGGCACGTGAGTCGACCCGCGCGCCGTTCCCGAGCTGCAGCTCGGCGTAGAACACGCCGTCCTCGAGCCGCGTGATCGCCGCGCGCCGGACCTCGTCGCCCTCGGCGAGGACGAGGTCACGCAGCAGGTCGTGCGTCATCGGACGGGGCGGGACCACGCCGGCCTGCGCCGCCGCGATCGCCCCGGCCTCGTGCGGACCCACGAGGATCGGCACGACGAGCTCGGAGTCGGGGTCCAGCAGGAGCACGACGTTCTCGTCCACGGTCGGGTGCCGACGCACTCCGACCACCTCGACGACGACGAGCTCAGGGTCCACGAGTCCACGCTACGTCCACCGCCCCCGATCTGCGCCCGACGCGACGTGAGCCCCGCCGACCGGACCGGACGGCGACCCCCGGGGACAGGTCGCTCAGGGCAGGAGGTCGGCGACCGACGAGCGCACCAGCGCGGTGTGCATGCGCGCGCAGAGCTCACCGAGCTCGGCCGCCATCGTGGCCGCACGGGCCCGCGATGAGGCGTTGCGCTGCCCACGCCACGGGGCGACCGCCTGCTCGACCAGGTCCGCCTGGCGCTCGGCCGCGGTGCGGAACTGACGCAGGTGGCGGACGTCGATGCCGTGCTCGGACAGCGCCGCCGCCGTCACGACGATCTCGCGCGCCCAAGGCTCGAACCCGCCGCCAGGGCTGGGCGTCAGGACACCGGCCTCGACCAGCTCGGTGACGAGGGCGGGCTCGACGCCCGCGTCGGACGCGAGCGCGTCGGCCGAGACCCGGGTGTCCGGGCGCTGCAGCACACCGTCGGCGGTGGCGAGGCGCGCCCGGGGAGTGGGCTCGTCCTCGTCGCCCGCGTCCAGCGCGGCGAGGCGCTCACCGATCACCTTCAGGGGCATGTAGCGGTCACGCTGCTGCCGGAGCACGAACCGCAGCCGCTCCACGTCGGCCGGCGAGTACTGGCGGTACCCGGACGGCGTGCGGACGGGCTCCACGAGCCCCTGCTCCTCGAGGAAGCGCAGCTTGGACGGCGTGACCGCAGGGAACTCGAGCTGCAAGGCGGCGAGCACGTCGGAGATGCGCATGCTCGCGCGGCGCGAGATGCCCCGAGGCCAGGGCTCGTGCTCGGCGTCGTCCTGCGTGACGGGCACGTCCTGCGGTAGTCGCCGGGCGCGCGAGTGCGGCGCCGCGCTCATGCTCGGCCGCCGATCGACCGCGTCATGCGTCCTCGCGGTGCGGGCTCGGGTGGAACGTCATCCGGTACTTGCCGATCTGCACCTCGTCGCCCGCACGCAGCGTCGCGTCGTCGATCCGCTGCCGGTTCACGTAGGTCCCGTTCAGGGAGCCGATGTCCCGCACGACGAACTGCGTCCCCTCGCGGACGAACTCCGCGTGCTTGCGCGAGACCGTGACGTCGTCGAGGAAGATGTCCGCCTGCGTCGACCGCCCGGCGACCGTGCGGTCCGCGTCGAGCAGGAACCGGGCACCGGCGCTCGGCCCACGCTGCATGACGAGAAGTGCCGACGTGGCAGGCAGGGCATGCACCGCAGCCGACTCGTCAGACGTCAGCCCGACCGGCGCGCCCTGCTCGATCTCGACGGGTCCGACGTGACCGAAGTTGACCGTGGTCTCGGGGCCGGCGGCGCGAGAGGTCCGCTCGTCGTCGGGCATGTGGCCTCCTGTGTCCGTCATCGGATCGTCCGTCGACCCTTCGTCAGGGCGTGCGCCGATCGCACCACCCTATGCAACGCCTGGCGTCCGCGCAGCCCTCTGTCCGGGTCACCGCACGCCGCGTGTCGCGCCTCAGCTGCCATCGGGTGGCGCGGGGGTCGCGTAGCTCGGGTCGGGCAGCCGGCGCAGCGCGGTGATCGAGACCTCGTCCCGCTCGTCGACCGTGCCGGTGGCGCCCGTACCGCGTACGGTCGCCATCGCGCCGCCCGGGATCTGCAGGGCGATCGAGAGCGTCGACGGGTCACCGATCGCGAGCCACACGTACGGCGCGCGCAGCTCGACCCCGTCCAGCAGCACGCGGCCGCGCGCACCGGTGAACGACGAGCTGGCCGTCACCCGCTGGTCGTTGAGCTGGATCGCCTCCGCACCGGCGTTGCGCAGCTCTTCGAGCATGTTGAGCATCGTCACGGGCTGCAGGCCGTCGTCGGGGTCGAGCAGGGTCACCTGGACACCCGGGCCCTGGGCAGGCAGACGACCCGACAGGATGCCCTGCGTGATCGCGCTGCGGCGCAGCGAGTCGATCGCGGCCGCGTGCCGGTCGGAGCCCGACTCGAGGTCGTCCCGCTCGCCGCGCAGCTCGGCGACCTCGCGCCGCAGCTGGTCACCACGCTCGGTCGTCTCGTCGAGGATGCGCACGAGCTCGGACTGGCGCAGGCCGGAGAGTGCGCTCTCGTCGTTCTGCCGCACCTGCACGACGAGCGCGAACCCCAGCAGCGCGCACAGCACGCCGGCGATCAGCTGGGAGCGGTTCGCCCGGGGCGCCATGGCACGAGCGAGCAGCGCCCAGCCGCTCTGCTCACCGCTCGTGGCGGGGGCGTCGCCCTCCCCCGTCGCGTCGTCGCCCTCGGTGGGCTCGTCGGCCGAACCGGGGTCGTCGTCGACCGCGCGCGCACCGGGCTCCGCTTCCGACGCGGTCTCCGGGCGGGGCTCGCCGAGGGCGACCAGCGCGATCGCGCGCGTCTCGACGTCCAGCTCGTGCGCGACCGGGTCGACCGAGCGGCTCATCGCGTCGTTCCAGGCGTCGTCGTCCATCCGGACGTCGTCGGCGTCCCGCTCATCGTCTCGACGCGTGCCGTCCGCGCCAGCTCCTTCGTCGTCGACGGGCACGAAGATCTGGGGCACGAGCGGTCCCGCGTCCGCGAGGGCAGCCTCACCGGGCCCCTCCGCATCGCTGTCCGGGGGGATCTCCTCGTCGGACGTCGCGTCGTCGTCGGGCGTCACGTCGACGTCGACGGAGCCCGCCTCACCGTCGTCCTCGTCCTGCGCGGCGTCGTCCCGGACCGTGTCGTCTCGAGCGCCGTCCGGCCCAGCGGTGTCATCCCGAGCGGCGCCTTCCCGAGCGGCGTCGTCGTCGTGGACGCCGTCGGACGCGTCGTCGAGGTCCCCGACAGGCAGACCGGTGCCGTGCTCGTCGGGGGTCGAGTCGCGGTCGTCGGTCATCGTCAGGCCTTGAACAGGTGCCGTCGGATCGACGCGGCGTTCGAGAAGATGCGGATCCCGAGGACCACGACGACGGCGGTCGACAGCTGGCTGCCGACCCCGAGCTGGTCGCCGAGGAAGACGATGAGCGCCGCGACGATCACGTTCGACAGGAACGAGATGAGGAAGACACGGTCGTCGAAGATGCCGTCGAGCATCGCGCGCACGCCGCCGAAGATCGCGTCCAGCGCCGCGACGACCGCGATCGGCAGGTACGGCTGCAGCTCGGCGGGCACGGTCGGCTGCAGGACCAGACCGGCGACCACGCCGACGACGAGCCCGATGACGGCGATCACTGGCGGTCCTCCCCTGACTTCGCCGCGGTCCCGGGCGAGCGGGCCGTGGACGCGTGCTGCGCCGACACTGCCACACGTGCGGCAGCCGACGAAACCGCCGATCCGGTGGCGGCGATCGGGACGGCCGCGTTCGACGGTGCCGCGCCGACCTGGCTGAACGGCGAGCGGTTCTGCGTGGACGTGGTGGTCGGATCGGTGGGGGGCGCCTCGGGCGTGGGCTGCAGCGCATCGGGCAGCTGGGCGTCCGGGACGCTCGCGTGCCGGAGCGTCACCTGCCCGACGCCGGGCAGCGCGAGCGCGTCCTGCCGTGAGATGTCGACGCCGATACCGTAGTTGGAGCTCAGCGCCGCCAAGAGCTGCCCGGCCGTGCCCTGCGCGAGCCCGGTCTGCAGCGTGACGGGGTTCCCGAGCGCCTCCACCCGGTAGGGCCCGGACAGCGGCACGAGGTCCACGAGCACGGCACTTCCCGCGCTGCGGATCGCCGTGGTCGCCGTGATCCGCTGGTCGTTGATCGCGACGGCCTCCGCACCCGCCGCCCACAGCCCGTTCACGACGATCTGCAGGTCGACGTCCTGGACACGTGAGTCGTCGTCGGACGCGTCGGTCTCCGCGGTCGGCGCGTCGGACAGCTCGACCCGCAGACCGGGCCCGCTCACGGCCGTCTGACCGGCCTCCACCGCGCCCGCCGCGGCCAGCTGCTGCAGCTGTGTGCTGCCGGAGCCGACGAGCGCGGACTGGAGCGCGGCGATGTGCGCGCTGAGCTCAGCGGCCTCGTCCTGCAGGGCGACGGCCTCGTCGTTGCGCTCGCCGATGCTCGACTCGAGCAGCTCGCGCGCCTGCTGCGCGGCCGCGGTGGGCTGGTGCAGCGCGATCGCCGCCGCCGAGCAGGCCAGACCCACCGCGACGGCGACGAGCAGGGTCAGCCCTCGACGCCGCGCACCGGGGGGCACCGCCTGCCCCGAGGCCCGGCGCTGGGCGACGAGCGTGTATCCCTCGTCGAGAGACGTGCTGTAGACCTCGTTGAGGAGCGTCATCGAGGCGTCGGGCCGACGCGGCTCGGTGTCCGGCGTCGAGTGCCGCGTCGTCATGCGGGGGCTCCGCCCGGCTCGTCGCCCGCGTCGGGCTCTCGGGACCCGGGTGCGGGACTCGTGGTGTCGCGGCCGCGCAGGAGGCGCCGTGCCTGCAGGAGGTACAGCGCACCGGCGAACCAGTAGAGGCCCACACCCCACAACGCGAACGCCCAGCCGGCGACCTCCGCGACCGTGCCGACCCACGACTCCCACGCGGCGATCAGCAGCAGCGGGAACGCGTAGAGCAGCGCGAACGTGCCGGCCTTGCCGGCCAGGTGGACCTGCGGCGGGGGGAACCCGGCGCGGCCGAGGACGATGAGCATCACGCCCAGCACGACCTCACGCGCGAGGATCACGACGAGCAACCACAGCGGGACGACACCCCGCCACACGAGGCCGACGAGCGTGACGGCGATGAACAGCCGGTCCGCCGCCGGGTCGAGCAGCTGTCCCAGACGCGTGACCTGGCCGAGCCGCCGGGCGAGCACGCCGTCGAGCCAGTCGCTCGCGCCGGAGACGCCGAGCACGAGCACCGCCCACCCGTCCTGACCGGTCGCGATGAGCACCGCGAAGACCGGGACCAGCAGGAGCCGGACGAAGCTGATCGCGTTCGGCACCGTCAGGATGCGCGTGCTGACCGGCGGCTGGTGGTCGCCACGGACTGGCTGCTGCGCCTGCTCGGTCACTCCCGCGCACTCTCCCGTCGACTCGTCGTGCTGCGCGCCGATCCTATGCGGCCCGTGTGACGTGCACGGACGTACCGCGCGGACGTGAGGCGACCGTGCGAGGCTGACGACGTGCACACCAACGATCCCGCGGTCGTCGACCGGCTCCTGCGCACTCCCGGGCGATGGGCGGTCGTCGGGCTGTCGAACAACACCTCGCGTGCCGCGCACGGAGTGGCGGCGTACCTGCAGCGGATCGGCCAGACGATCGTGCCCGTGCACCCCGATGCCGAGGCCGTGCACGGCGCGCAGGGGTACGCGACCCTCGCCGACGTGCCTGGCGAGGTCGACGTCGTCGACGTCTTCGTGAACTCCCGCCTGGCTGGCGCGGTCGTCGACGAGGCGGTCGCGCGCGGCGCGCGCGCCGTCTGGCTGCAGCTCGACGTGATCGACGAGGACGCCGCGGCACGTGCCGCGGCGGCGGGGCTCGACGTCGTCATGAACGCGTGCCCCGCGATCGAGGGGCCCGCGCGCGGGCTGTGACCGCCCGCTGCGACCGGGCGGCGAGCGGACGCTGTGCCCGAACTCACGCGGGGCGGTCCCGCCGCTTCTGTGCCAGACGCGGCCCTGGCCGGTAGGATCGGTTCGATCGCGGAGTTCGTCGCGTCCCCCAGATGTGAGCAAGGTGATGACGCCCGCCGCCGGTGAACCGGTGGAGCGGGCGTCTCGTGTGCGAGTGGCACCGGTTCTCGGTGCCCTGTGTCGGGGCTGCGACAGCCGTGCGCCACCCGGGCGCCGGTTCAGTCCTCCCTCGACCGGAACGGCCCCACATGTCGCTGCCCACGGGCACCACTGCGCCCTCGCACGCCCCCACGACCTCCGAGACGCCCGCCGAGGCGCCCGCCCTGACCTTCGACCACCTCGGTCTGCCCGACGCGCTGCGGCGCGCGGTGGCCGACCTCGGCTTCACCACGCCCTCGGCGATCCAGGAGCGCGCGGTGCCGGCGCTGCTGGACGGCCGCGACCTGCTGGGCGTCGCCCAGACGGGCACCGGCAAGACCGCGGCGTTCGGCCTCCCCCTGCTCGCCGCGGTCGACCCCGAGCTCCGTGCGGTCCAGGCCATCGTCCTGGCCCCGACGCGCGAGCTCGCGATGCAGGTCTCCGACGCGATCGCGTCCTTCGCCCGGCACCTGCCCGGCATCACCGTCGTCCCCGTGTACGGCGGCTCGCCGTTCCTGCCGCAGCAGCGCACGCTGCAGCGGGGCGCGCAGGTCGTCGTCGGGACCCCCGGCCGCGTGATCGACCACCTCGAGCGGGGCTCCCTCAAGCTCGACCAGGTGCGCTTCATGGTGCTCGACGAGGCCGACGAGATGCTCCGCATGGGCTTCGCCGAGGACGTCGACAAGATCCTCGAGCGTGCGCCCCGCAAGCGTCAGGTCGCGCTCTTCTCCGCCACGATGCCCGCACCCATCCGCCGCGTCGCCGACGAGCACATGGTCAACCCGGTCGAGGTCACGGTCGCGCGTCAGTCCTCGACCGTCACGACGGTCCAGCAGACGTACGCCGTGGTCCCCCATCGCCACAAGGCCGGCGCGCTGGCGCGGGTCCTCGCGGTCAGCCCGGCCGACGCGGCGATCGTGTTCGTCCGCACGCGCGGCGCCGCCGAGGAGCTCGGCAGCGCGCTCGTCGAGCGCGGCATCTCGGCCGCGTTCATCTCCGGCGACGTCGCCCAGGGCGACCGCGAGAAGATCGTGGAGCGCCTGCGCGGGGGTGCGCTCGACGTGCTCGTCGCCACCGACGTCGCGGCGCGTGGCCTGGACGTCGAGCGGATCGGGCTCGTCGTGAACTTCGACGTCCCGCGCGAGCCCGAGACCTACGTGCACCGCATCGGCCGCACGGGCCGCGCCGGTCGCGACGGCGTGGCGCTGACGTTCGTCACGCCGTCGGAGCAGTCGCGGCTGCGCGTCATCGAGCGCACGACGCGCACCAGCCTCGAGCAGGTGACGATCCCGTCGCCCGCCGAGGTGAGCGCCCACAAGGTCCGGTCGCTGCTCGAGCGCGTGCCGCAGCGCATCGAGGCCGGGCGGCTCTCGGTGTACCGCGACGCCGTGAACGCGCACCTGGCCGCCGACGACTCCGTCGACGTCCGTGAGCTCCTGGCCACCGTGCTGGCGCTGGCCGTCGGCGACGAGGGACCGGGTTCGACCGACGACCTGGACGACGCGCTCTCCCGGGCGGCGCTGACGCCCGAGCGGCCCGCGCGGACCGGTGCCCACCTGCGCGACGGCCAGGGCGGCCACGAGCGCCGGCGCACCAACACCCACATCGCCGGCGGCCCGCCGCGCTGGCGCGTCGCGGTCGGTCACCGTGACGGCCTGCAGCCGGGCGCGCTCGTCGGTGCGCTGACGGGTGAGGGCGGTCTGACGGGCGCCGACGTCGGCAAGATCGACATCTTCGCGAGCTTCTCGCTCGTCGACATCCCCGGGGGCCTGTCCCCCGAGGTCGTCGACCGGCTCTCGCGTGCGCGCGTCGCCGGGCGTCCGCTGCGGATCCGCCTCGACTCGGGCCCGCGCCCGGGCCACGGCGCGAGCCGACCCGCGGGCCACGCCGCCGCGCACGGCCCCGCCCGGGGCCGCGCCTGATCCTCACCTGACGTGCGGACGCCGCCTCAGCGCGGCGTCCGCACCGTCGGTGGTGAGGCAGCCGAGCGGGCGAGCGCGATGTCCGCGTCGCGCAGCACCGCCGCGGCGTCGGCGCACCCGCGCACGCTGGCGACCATCCCGACCCGGATGCGCTCGCCGAGCTCGGCCTCCAGGGAGTCGACCACGCGTCGCACCCGCATCGGGACGGCGCCTGCGGTGTCCTCGAGCAGCAGGGCGATCTGGTCCTCCGCGATCCGCGCCGCGGTGTCCCCGGCGCGCACGGCCGCCTGCAGCCGCTCGGCCAGCTGACGGACCGTCGGCCCGTCGGTCCGGCCGGGCCCGTCGGCGCCCGGGAGCCGGACGACGACGAGCGCGCAGTCGAACTCGTGCACGCGGTGCGCCCGCACGACCGCCGCGCCGAGGCGGTCGACGAACAGCAGCCGCGTGGCCAGGCCGGTCTCGGACTCGCGGAGCGCGTCGCGCTGCTGGGAGAGCTCGGCCTGCTTGCGCTCGGTGACGTCCACGATCGTCCCGACGACGCGCGCCGGGCAGCCCGCCTCGTCGAGGACCGTCATGGCGCGGCACATCAGCCAGCGGTACTGCCCCGACGCCGCGCGCACGCGGTGCTCGAGCTCGAGCGTGGTGTCCACACCCGCCAGCGCCGCCGCGATCGCGGTCGAGACCTCGTCCCGGTCCGCGGGGTGCACACGCTCGAGCCACTCGGTGGGCGACGAGCCGACGGCCTCGTCGTCGTAGCCGAGGGTGCGCTTCCAGCGGGGCGAGTAGTAGACCGTCCCCGCCGAGACGTCCCAGTCCCACGTGCCGTCGTCGGCTGCCATCGACGCGAGCGCGTAGTGCTCCTCGCTCGCGCGCACCGCGTCGGCCAGCGCGCGCTCGCGCGCGGCCGCCTGCTCGAGCTGCACGCGCTGCTCGTGCAGGGAGGCGAGCATGCTCTGCTGGTCGAGCGCGACGGCGAGCAGAGCCGCCCAGTGGTTCGCGCGGTCGCGGGCGGTCGTCGAGCGCGTGTCGACCGCGCCCTCCAGGGCGAGCAGGCCCCAGTCGCTGCTGCCGCAGGTCACGGGGACGACGAACGTCGCCTCGGCGGTCATGCCGCCGCGCAGCATCGCCGCGGGCGGGAACTCGGCGGGCACGGTCCGTGTGCCGACGAGCCGCGCCAGGCCCCCCGAGCCGTCCCGCACGCCCACGATCTCGAGCGGGCGGTCGCGTCCGGGCGCCGTGCCCTCGGCCCACAGCGCCAGGCACGCACGGCCGCGCAGGGAGCGCGGGAGCCAGTCGAGCGTGCGTGGGTCGGCGCCGTCGCTGCGGAGCAGGTCGGTCGCGACCTCGTACTGGTGCACGAGCGTCGACTCCAGCCGGCCCGAGCGCTGCAGGAGCGCCGTCGTGCAGCCGCGCGTGAGCGCCAGGATGACCTCGGTCGTCGCCCGCTCGACCGCGGTGCGACCGGCCGCGTCGATGTCCTCGCCTCCCACGAGTGCGTCGTGCGCGCGGCGTACGACCGCGACCAGGAGCTCGAGCGCGTCCGGGTAGGGCTGAAGGCCGGTCGTGAGCTCCGTCAGCCGCGACATCGCCAGGTCGTCGGGCAGCACACCGCCGCGGGCCGCCACGAGCGGCTCGACGACGGCGCGCCACCACGCCTCCTGCGGCGTCCGTCTCTCGTGCCGCTCCCCGCCGCGCACGCCCCGCGCCTCGAGGTGCCCCTCACGGTGAGCGGTGCGTGGTCCGTGCGGTGCGGGCACCGCCACGCGACCGCCGGCGAACGCCGTGCGCACGAGGTCCAGCAGCTCGTCGCGCCAGTCGCCGCCCGAGTCCTCGATCCGGCGCAGGGGCGTGCAGCCGCACGACTCGCGGACGACCAGTGACGTCGGGGTGCGGTGCTCCCCCACCGGCACGGCCTCGCCGCGCAGCCGCGCGAGGAGCAGACGCACCGCGGCCTCGCCGACGCGGTCGAAGTGGGCGTCGACGGTGGTCAGCCGCGGCGTGAGCCGCGCACCGAAGTCGGCGTGGTCGAAGGCGACCACGGCCTGGTCCCGCGGGACCGACAGCCCCGCCTGGCGCAGCCCGGCGACGAAGCCTGAGGCGTTGCGGTCGGTCGCGACGACGACCGCGGTCGTCCGCATGCCGTCGGCGAGCATCAGCCGCGCCGCGGTCTGCCCACCGAGCTCGTTGTTGTCGCTCGCGGCGTACACCCAGCCCTCGTCGGGCGTGATGTCGTTCGCCTGCAACGTCTCGCGATAGGCGTCGAAACGTTCGCGCATGTCTCGCTGGGTGAGACAGCCGATGAACCCGATCGCACGATGTCCGTGCGCGATGAGGTGCTCGACGGAAGCCCGCACGCCGTGCGCGTTGTCGGGCAGGACCACCGGCGCGGTGCCCGTCGCGACCTCCTCGCTGACCAGCACGACGGGGATGCCCGAGCGCTCGATCGCGGCGAGTCTCTCGTGCGGCAGCGCACCCGACAGGACGATCAGTCCATCGACCGCGTCGACCGCCACAGGCACGTCGTCAGGCGTGACGACGGGCTCCCGCTCCAGGCCGGCGCGGTACGTCTGCACGGCGATGACCCGGTGGCCGCCCGCACGGCACGCCCGAGCGACACCTGCGATCACGGCGCCGAAATAGAAGCCGCCGACCACGGGTGCGAGCACGCCGACAGTGCGTCGGGCGGGTCCGGGAAGTGGGCCCCGTCGCCCTGGTGTCGCTGCCGTCACTGGTCACCTCGTCCACGTCGTCGGAGCCGAGATGATGCGATTCGTCCGCATCGGGCGACAGACTAGGTGATCGTGGCATCTCAGGCAGCCCCCAGAGCGGGACGACGACCGACAATCTCCGACGTGGCACGTGCGGCGGGCGTCTCCACCGCCGTCGTGTCCTACGCACTGAACGACCGACGCGGCGTGTCCGTGGCGACCCGAGAACGGGTGCTGCGGGTCGCCGACGAGCTGGGGTGGCGACCCAATCCCGCCGCGCGCTCGATGCGGGCGGGGGCCCAGGCCGTCGGGCTGGCGGTGGTGGCCGGCGAGACCCTGCACGGCGCACCCGTGCTCGACGTCGTCGCTGCGTTCCAGCGTGAGCTGGTCCCGCGTGGCCTCGGCGTGGACCTGCGCGTCGTGGCGGACGTGGCCGCGGCCGCGGAGCTCTACCGGCGGTGGGGCGCGGAACGACGGTGCGAGGTCGTGGTCGTCCCCGAGGTGCGCGAGGACGACGTGCGCCTGCGCATCGCGGTCGACGCCGGGCTGCGACCCGTCGCGGTCGGCCCGACGGGCGTCGCGCCCGGCCTGGCGGCGGTCGAGGTCGACGACGAGGACGCGTACGCGCGCGTCGCCCGCTACCTCGTGAGCCTGGGGCACGAGCGGATCGCCGCGGTGGCCGACCCGCTCGACCGGATGCGGACCGCGGCGTGCGAGCGCGGTCTGCGCGCGGCACTCTCGGACGGCACCGTGACGCTCGAGATCGTGCCCACCGACGGCAGCGTCGAGGGTGCGGCCGCGGCGACCCGGCGCCTGCTGACCCAGGGGCTGCGGCCGACCGCGATCGTGCTGGCCACGGACGTCATGGCCCTGGCGGCGCTCGACGTCGCGCGCCGCACGGGCCTCGTCGTGCCCTGGGACGTCTCGGTCGTCGCGGGCGCCGACAGCGTGCTGTGCCGCCTCGCGACGCCCGCGCTCACGAGCCTGCCGTCCCTCGCAGGCGACCTCGGCGAGGCGCTCGCGCGCGCGGTCACGGGGACGCTCGACGCCGCCGACGACACGCCTCCCGTGCGGGTACCGCTGACCATCGGGGCACTCGCCGTGCGAGGGAGCACGGCGCCGCAGGCGCACTGACGGCCAGCTCACCGCCCCCTCCGTCGAGGGCGTGAGATCGCTCGTCGCGCGCGCCGACGGAACCGCTCCCGGATCCGGGCTGAGCGAGCGAATCGATTAGGGCGCTCCTCTTGGGAGCGCTTGCATGGTCCGCTGGACCCGGTCGCCGACGACTTCCCGGCGGCCCCGTCCGCACACTGTCGCGCGGGCGTGCCGTTCGATCCCTCGGAGGACCACGTGTCCCGACACGGACCCCGCGCAACAGCCCGCAGGCGTCGTGCCGCAGGCGTCGCCACCACGGTGGCACTCGCTGCGCTCCCCCTGTCCATGGCGTTCCTGGCCCCGGCCACCGCCGCCGAAGCACGCGTCGACAACCCGTACGCGGGTGCCGTCCAGTACGTGAACCCGACCTGGTCCGCTGCCGTCCTCGCCTCGGCGGCGTCGCAGTCCGACTCGACGCTCGCCGCGAAGATGCGGACCGTCGCCAAGCAGCCGACGGCCGTCTGGATGGACCGGATCAGCGCCATCACCGGCAACGCCGACGGCAACGGCCTGAAGTTCCACCTCGACAACGCGGTGCAGCAGCAGGAGGCCGCGGGCAAGCCGCTGGTCTTCAACCTGGTCATCTACGACCTGCCCGGGCGCGACTGCTACGCGCTCGCCTCGAACGGTGAGCTCCCTGCGACCGACGCCGGCCTCGCGCGCTACCAGTCCGAGTACATCGACCCGATCACCGCCCTGCTGGGCGACTCGAAGTACCAGAACCTGCGCATCGCGGCGACGATCGAGCCCGACTCGCTGCCCAACCTGGTGACCAACATCAGCCAGCCCGAGTGCTCGCAGGCGGCGCCGTACTACCGCGCGGGCGTCAAGTACGCGCTCGACAAGCTCCACGCGCTCGGCAACGTCTACAACTACATCGACATCGGCCACTCCGGCTGGCTCGGCTGGGACTCGAACGCCGGTCCGTCGGCCAAGATCTTCGCGGAGGTCGCCAAGACCACCAAGGCCGGCTTCGCGTCGATCGACGGCTTCGTCTCCGACGTCGCCAACACGACGCCCCTCGAGGAGCCGTTCCTCACGGACCCGACGAAGACGCTGGGCGGTGGCAACCCGATCCGGTCGAGCTCGTTCTACGAGTGGAACAACGACTTCGACGAGGTCGACTTCACGGCACACATGCACCGCCTGCTCGTCGCCGAGGGCTTCCCGACGACGCTCGGCATGCTCATCGACACGTCGCGCAACGGCTGGGGCGGCCCGAACCGTCCGACGGCGGTCTCGACGAGCACCGACCTCAACACGTACGTGAACCAGTCGCGCGTCGACCGTCGCGTGCACCGTGGCGCCTGGTGCAACCCGCTCGGTGCCGGCATCGGCGAGCTGCCGCAGCCGACCCCCTCGGGCTACGCCGACTCGCACCTCGACGCGTTCGTCTGGATCAAGCCCCCGGGCGAGTCGGACGGTGCCTCGACGGACATCCCGAACGACCAGGGCAAGCGGTTCGACCGTATGTGCGACCCGACGTACGTCTCGTCGAAGCTGTCGAACCAGCTCACGGGCGCCACGCCGAACGCGCCGCTCGCCGGCCAGTGGTTCGAGGACCAGTTCGTCACCCTGGTGAAGAACGCCCACCCGGCGATCGGCGGGGGCACCACCCCGACTGACACCACCGCCCCGTCGGTGCCCTCGGGCCTGACGGTCGGCTCCGTGACCAGCACGAGCGTCGCGCTGTCGTGGAGCGCGTCGACCGACAACACCGGTGGTTCGGGTGTGGCCGGCTACGACGTGTACCGCGGCACGACCCTCATCGGGTCGCCGACGTCGACGAGCTTCACCGCGACCGGGCTCAGCCCGTCCACGGCGTACTCGTTCACCGTCCGCGCCAAGGACGTCGCCGGCAACGTCTCGTCCGCGTCCACGGCCGTCACGGCCACGACGCAGTCGGGCACCGTCACCGACACGACCGCCCCGTCGGTCCCGACCGGCCTCACGGTCGGCACGGTGACCAGCACGAGCGTCGCGCTGTCGTGGAGCGCGTCGACCGACAACACCGGTGGTTCGGGTGTGGCCGGCTACGACGTGTACCGCGGCACGACCCTCA
>NZ_BJLQ01000001.1 GCF_006538725.1 Cellulomonas gelida | reverse complement strand
GCGTCCACGGCCGTCACGGCCACGACGCAGTCGGGCACCGTCACCGACACGACCGCCCCGTCGGTCCCGACCGGCCTCACGGTCGGCACGGTCACGACGAACAGCGTCTCGCTGACCTGGAACGCGTCGACCGACAACACCGGTGGCTCCGGCGTGTCCGGCTACGAGGTCTACCGCGGCACCACGCTGGTCGGTTCGCCGAGCGCGACGAGCTTCACCGCGAGCGGGCTCAGCCCGTCCACGGCGTACTCGTTCACCGTCCGCGCCAAGGACGCTGCCGGCAACGTCTCGGCCGCGTCGTCCGCGGTCTCGGCCACGACCCAGGCCGGGCCGACCCAGGACCCGACCGGTGGCTGCCAGGTCACCTACCAGGCCAGCAGCTGGAACAACGGCCTGTCGGCCAACCTCCGGGTGAAGAACACCGGGTCGACCGCGCTGTCGAGCTGGACGCTCAAGTTCACCTTCCCGAGCGGCCAGCAGGTCACGCAGGGCTGGAGCGCGACCTGGTCGCAGTCCGGCTCGGCGGTCACCGCGACGAACGCGCCGTGGAACGGTTCGATCGCCGCGGGCGGCGTGATCGACATCGGCTTCAACGCGTCGCACTCGGGGACCAACACGGCCCCGACCGGCTTCACGCTCAACGGCGCCACCTGCACCGTCGCGTGACACACCCGCCGCGGGCGGTCGTGCTCCGGCACGGCCGCCCGCGGCGGCGCGCCCCTTCCCCCTCCCCCACGTCTCGACGAGGAGAACCGTGTCCGCACTCCCGCACCCCCGCCGACGCACGCTGCGTGCGCGCGTCCTCGCCGGCATCGTCACGGCAGCGGCACTCGCCGCGCCGATCGCCGTCGCCGCGGCCCCCGCCCAGGCCGCCGGCGAGGACTGGCTGCACGTCCAGGGCAACAAGATCGTCGACAAGGCCGGGACCGAGGTCTGGCTCACGGGAGCCAACTGGTTCGGCTACAACGCGACCGAGCGCGTGTTCCACGGCTTGTGGTCCGTGAACCTCGAGGACGTCATGAAGTCCATGGCCGACCACGGGATCAACATCGTGCGGGTGCCGATCTCCACGCAGCTGCTGCTCGAGTGGAAGGCGGGCAAGGCCGCGCCCTCGTCGGGCGTCAACACCTACGTGAACCCCGACCTGACCGGGAAGACCACGCTGCAGGTCTTCGACCGGTTCCTCGAGCTCTCCGAGAAGTACGGCCTCAAGGTCATGCTCGACGTGCACAGCGCCGAGGCTGACAACGCCGGGCACTTCTACCCGGTGTGGTGGAAGGGCACGATCACCACGGAGGACTTCTACTCCGCGTGGGAGTGGGTCACGGCCCGCTACAAGAACAACGACACCGTCGTCGCGATGGACATCAAGAACGAGCCGCACGGCACCGCGAACTCGACGCCGCGCGCGAAGTGGGACTCGTCGACCGACGCCGACAACTTCAAGAACGTGTGCCAGGTGGCGGGACGCCGCATCCTCGCGATCAACCCCGAGGTCCTGATCCTGTGCGAGGGCATCGAGACGTACCCCAAGGAGGGCGTCTCCTGGTCGTCGACCAACGAGAAGGAGTACTACGGCACCTGGTGGGGCGGGAACCTGCGGGGCGTCAAGGACCACCCCGTCGACCTCGGCGCGAACCAGGACCAGCTCGTCTACTCGCCGCACGACTACGGGCCACTCGTCTTCGAGCAGACCTGGTTCGCCAAGCCGTTCACCAAGGCGACGCTCGAGGCGGACGTGTGGGAGCCGAACTGGCTCTACATCCACAAGCAGAACATCGCACCGCTCCTCATCGGTGAGTGGGGCGGGCGCGTCGGGCAGGACGAGCGTCAGGACCGCTGGATGGCGGCTCTGCGCGACACGATGATCGAGCGCAAGATCTCGCACACGTTCTGGTCGCTCAACCCCAACTCGGGCGACACAGGCGGCCTGCTGCTCGACGACTGGAAGACGTGGGACGCGGCCAAGTACGCGATGCTCAAGCCCGCGCTGTGGCAGGACGGCGGCAAGTTCGTCAGCCTCGACCACCAGGTCCGGCTCGGCGGTGCGAGCAGCACCACCGGCAAGTCGCTCGGTGAGCTCACCGGCAACCCGCCGCCCACGCCCACCCCGACGCCGACTCCGACGCCCACCAGCACACCCACGCCGACGCCCACCCCCACGGTGACGCCGACGCCGACCCCGACCAGCACCCCCACGCAGAACCCGGTGGGCAGCTGCACCGTCACGTACCAGGCGAGCACGTGGAGCTCGGGGATGTCGGTCAACGTGAAGGTCAAGAACACGGGCACGACGAGCCTGTCCGGCTGGACGCTCGGGTTCACCCTCCCGACCGGCCAGTCGCTCGCCCAGGGGTGGAGCGCCACGTGGACGCAGACCGGGCAGAACGTGACCGCGACGAACGTCGCGTGGAACGGCTCGCTCGCGCCGGGCTCGTCGCTCGACCTCGGCTTCAACGGGACGCACTCAGGGTCCACCGCGACCCCGACCGCGTTCACGCTGAACGGAGCGCTCTGCCAGACGGCCTGAGCGACACCTGAACGGACGCCGGTGGCGGGTGACCCGATCCCCCGCCACCGGCGTCAACCAGCTCAGCCCTCGGCCATGCTCGCCGCGGACCCCACCCGACGAGCGTCCCACCCGACGAGCGTCCCGCCCGTAGGGCGAGCCTCACACGTGCGCCGTGAGCGCCTCACGCGTCGCGGCCAGGAAGTCGTCGACGTCCTGCTCGGTGGTGTCGAACGCGCACATGAGCCGGACCGTGCCGTGCGCCCAGTCGTAGAACTTCCACGTCCGGCGCAGCTCGTCGGCCACCGCGGGTGTCAGGTGGGCGAACACTCCGTTCGCCTGCGCGGGGTGCAGGAGCTCGACCCCCGCGCCGGTCAGCCCCTCGGCGAGACGAGCGGCCATCGCATTCGCGTGCGCCGCGGAACGCAGCCACAGGTCGCCCTCGAACAGCGCGACCAGCTGCGCGGACAGGAACCGCATCTTCGAGGCGAGCTGCATATCCATCTTGCGCAGGTAGGTCATCCCGGGGGCAGCGTCGGGCTGCAGCACGACGACGGCCTCGGCGAACAGCAGCCCGTTCTTGGTGCCGCCGAGCGACACGACGTCGACGCCCACGTCGGTGGTCAGCGCGCGCAGCGGCACGCCCAGCGCGGCCGCGGCGTTGGCGAGCCGTGCGCCGTCGACGTGCACCCGCAGCCCGAGGTCGTGCGCGTGGGACGCGATCGCCCGGATCTCGTCGGGCGTGTAGACCGTGCCGACCTCGGTCGACTCGGTGAGCGAGACGACGCCCGGCTGCGCGCGGTGCTCGTCGCCGAACCCCCACGCCTCGCGGTCGAGCAGTTCGGGGGTGAGCTTGCCCTCGGGTGCGGGCACGGGCAGCAGCTTGATGCCGGCCACGCGCTCCGGGGCGCCGTTCTCGTCGGTGTGGATGTGCGCGTCGCTCGTGCAGATCACCGCGCCCCAGGGCGGCAGAACGGCCTGCAGGCTCAGCACGTTGGCGCCCGTGCCGTTGAAGACCGGGAACGCCTCGGCGTGCTCCCCGAAGTGGCCGCGGACGACCTCCTGCAGCCGTGCGGTCCACGCATCCGCGCCGTACGAGGTCTGGTGCCCGCCGTTGGCGGCGACGAGAGCGGCCATCACCTCGGGGTGGGCGCCGGCGTAGTTGTCGGAGGCGAAGTCACGGTGCGTGGTGTCGTGCAAGGAGGTCACGGGACAAGTCTCCCCCGCGCGTGCGTGTGCTCCTGCTCGCCGCGCGGATCTCGTCGTGCTGCGGGATGATCCAGCCGATCCCGAGGAGGCACAGTGCCGGACCCGCACGCCGATCCCGCCGACGACCGTCGCGAGACGTACACGGAGCGCATGGACCGCAACTGGGACGAGCTCCTCCAGGAGCTGCGGGTCACGCAGACCGGTGCCCAGATCCTCACGGGATTCCTGCTGACCATCCCGTTCCAGCAGCGGTTCAGGGACCTCGACGCGTACCAGCAGGACCTCTACCTCGTCCTCGTCGCGCTCGCGATCCTCGCCACGACGCTGATCGTCGCGCCGGTGGCCCTGCACCGGGTGCTGTTCCGCAAGCGGATGAAGCACGAGCTGGTCGAGGCGGGCAACGCGCTCGCGCGCTGGGGCCTGATGGTGCTGGGGCTGACGATCGTGGGCAGCGCGAGCTTCGTCTTCGACGTCGTGCTCGACCGGACCGCGGGACTGGTCGTCGGAGGCATCGCCCTGGTGGTCCTGGCCGGGTTCTGGTGGGGCCTGCCGCTCGCCCTCGAACGACGCGACCACGTGGCCGCGCAGGAGTCCGACGCCCGCGACCGGGCATGACGAAGGCCCGACCCCGCGGGGTCGGGCCTTCGTCGCCGGATCAGCCCTGGACGGCGCGCTTGAGCGTGCTGCCCGCGGTGAGCTTGACGCGGTGGCCGGCGGGGATCTCGAGCTTCTCGCCGGTCTGCGGGTTGATGCCCGTGCGCGCGGCACGCTCGGCGCGACCGACTGCGAGGAAGCCGGGGATCGTGACGGTCTCGCCTGCGGCGAGCTGCTCGACGAGGACGTCCTGGAAGGCGCGGATCACCTTGTCGGTGTCGGCGGCGGTCAGGCCCGCCTTGCCGGCGACGGCCTGGACGAGCTCGGTGCGGTTGAGGCTCACGAGAGTTCGACTCCTGTCTGGTCCTGCGGCTCCGGACTCGGCAGCCGCAGGGGTGACCCTAGCCGGGTGATGACACGCGTCCGCGCAGGTCGGCTCGTGTGGCGTGCGATCTTCGTCACGCGTGCGTGCGCTCGAGGAGCCGCTCGACGGGCCAGGTGGTGATCACCCGGTCCGCCCCGATGCCGTGCCGGACGGCCCGCACGCAGCCCGTGAGCTGCCAGTCGAGCTGGCCCGGGGCGTGCGCGTCGGTGTCGATCGCGAAGTCGCAACCGAGCTCCGCGGCGAGCGCGAGCAGGTCGTGCGGGGGGTCCAACCGGTCGGGCCGGCAGTTGATCTCGACGGCGACGCCCCGCTCGGCGCACTCGCTGAACACCGCACGGGCGTCGAACTCGCTCTGGGCGCGCGGGCGGCCGAGCAGGCGGCGTCCTGTGCAGTGCCCGAGCACGTCGGTGCGCGGGTCGCGCACCGCGGCGAGCATGCGCCGGGTCATGGCCGCGCGGTCCATCGCGAGCTTGGAGTGCACGGACGCGACGACGACGTCGAGCTCGTCGAGCAGCTCGGGGTCCTGGTCGAGCCGGCCGTCGTCGAGGATGTCGACCTCTATGCCGGACAGCACCCGGAACGGCTCGACCGCGGCGTCGAGCGCCGCCACCTGCGTCAGCTGGGCGCGCAGGCGCGCGGCCGACAGCCCGTGCGCGACCGTGAGCCGCGGCGAGTGGTCGGTGATCGCCTGGTACTCGTGACCGAGCTCCAGCGCCGCGAGGACCATCTCCTGGATCGAGGTCGCGCCGTCGCTCGCGTCGGAGTGCGCGTGCAGGTCGCCGCGCAGCGCAGCGTGCAGAGCACGAGCCTGAGCCAGGTCGTCCCCTGCGGCCTCGCCCTGCGCCGCCACCGCCGCCGCAAGGCCGTCCTCGAGCTCGACGAGGTAGGGCACGGGCCTGCCGCGCCAGACGAGCTCGACCACCCCGGCCGTGCGTGCGCCGAGAGACGGGAGCTCGGTCAGCCCCCCGGTGGTGACCAGCGTCGCGAGGCGAGCGGGTTGCTGCTGCTCGACGACCTCCGCCGCGGTGCGGAACGCCTCGCTGCGGTAGGCGCTGGCCTGCGACCGTTCGAGCAGGAACGCGATGCGCCGGAGCGCGGCGACGGCCTCGTCGCGGCGCTCGGCGTCGGACGCACGCCCGGGCGCGGCCGGGCTCACGACGCCTTGGCCTTCGCCTTCTTCGCGCGCGTGGGCGTGGGCTCGTCGTCGTCGGCCGTGGCCTTGGCCCTCGACTTGCGGGGCGCCTTGGCCGTGCCGGCTGCACCCTCGTCGGCGGGCGCGTCCCCGCGGGCCGTGCGCGCCTTCTCGACGCTGCGCTGGAGCGCGGCGAGCAGGTCGACGACCTCGCCCCCGCTCTCGGCGCCCTCCTCGCGCGCCGGCTGCGGCACCGACCGCGTGTCGCCCGACGACACCTTCGCCTCGATGAGCTCGGTGAGCGCGCCCTCGTACCGGTCCTCGAACTGCGACGGGTCGAAGTCTGCTGCGAGCGAGTCGACGAGCGACTGCGCCATCGCCAGCTCGGCGGGCTTGACCGTGACGTCGGCGTCCAGGATCGGGAAGTCCGCGGCGCGCACCTCGTCGGGCCACAGCAGGGTCTGCAGGCAGATCACCTTGCCGCGCACGCGCAGCACCGCCATGGACTCGCGCTGGCGCAGGGCGACCTTGACCACGGCCATCCGGTCTGCCTCCTCGAGCGCACCCCGCAGGAGCGCGTACGGCTTGGCGGCGGTCTTGTCGGGCTCGAGGTAGTACGTCTTGCCGAGCAGGATCGGGTCGACCTGGTCGGCGGGGACGAACTCGAGGACCTCGATCTCCCGCTCCGTGGCCAACGGGAGCCGGCTGAAGTCCTCGTCGGTCAGCACGACGAGCTCGCCGTCGGCGGTCTCGTACCCCTTGGCGATCTCGTCCATGGTCACGGGCTCGCCGTCGACGCTGCAGACCTTGCGGTAGCGGATGCGGCCGCCGTCGGCGGCGTGCACCTGGTGCAGCGTGACCTCGTGCTCACCGGTCGCGGCGTAGAGCCGCACCGGCACGTTGACGAGGCCGAACGCGACCGCGCCCTTCCAGATCGCCCGCATCGTGCGCCTCCGTGTCTCGAACCTGTCCCCAGCCTGCCAGCGCCAGGGCCCTTGTGCCCTGGCAAAACGCCCGGCGGCCCTGCCGCGACCTGCGCAGCCGTTCTCGGCAGGATGGACCCGTGCACCCGATGCTGGCCACCCCCGCGCCCTCCGGCGTGCTGCCGCGCGGCGCCGGCTGGGCGTTCGAGGTCAAGTGGGACGGCGTGCGCGCCCTGGCTGACGTGCGCGACGGGACGGTGCGGCTCTGGAGCCGGGCCGAGCGGGAGATCACCCCCGCCTACCCCGAGCTGGCCGGGCTGGCGGCGCTGGACGACGTGCTGCTCGACGGCGAGGTGGTCGCGCTCGACCAGGGCGTGCCCTCGTTCGCGGCGATCGCCGAGCGGATGCACGTGCGTGACCCGCGCCGCGCGGCCGAGCTCGCACGGTCGCGCCCCGTGACCTTCCTCGCGTTCGACGCGCTGCGGGTGGCCGGCGTCGACCTGACCGCGCGGCCGTACGACGAGCGGCGCGCGGCGCTCGACGCGCTGACGCTGCCCGAGCACGTGTCGTCCTCGCCCGTGTACGACGACGGGGAGGAGCTGTGGGCCGTGACCCGCGAGCACGGGCTCGAGGGGGTCGTCGCGAAGCGGCGTGGCTCGACCTACCGCCCGGGCGTGCGCTCGCCCGACTGGGTCAAGGTCGCGCACCGGCGCACGCGGGCCGCTCTCGTCGGCGGCTGGCGCGACGAGACGAACGGCACGGGGCGCCTGGGGGCGGTGCTCCTGGGCGCGCCGGACGCGCAGGGCGCGCTGCGCTACCTGGGTCGCGCCGGCAGCGGGCTGACGGGCGTGTCGGCCCGCGCCGTGCAGGAGGTCCTGACCTCGGTCGCGCTGCCCACGAGCCCGTTCGCCGACGAGGTCCCCGCACCGGACGCGCGCGGGACGCACTGGTGCGAGCCGACCCTCGTCGTGCAGGTCCGGTACCTGACGCGATCGCCGCAGGGCCGGTTGCGCCAGCCGGTCGTCCGCGGTGTGCGCGACGACACCACCCCCGACCCGTGGGAGGCGCCATGAGCCCCGAGAAGCAGACCGTCGACGTGGGCGGCGTGGCGGTGCGCGTCTCGCACCTGGACAAGGTGCTGTACCCGTCCACGGGCACGACGAAGGCCGAGCTCATCGACTACGTCGTACGCGTCGCGCCGGCGCTGCTGCGCCAGCTCCAGGACCGCCCGGTCACGAGGATCAGGTTCCCCGACGGCGTGGACGGCCAGCCGTTCTTCGAGAAGAACGTGCCGCGGGGCGCGCCGGCCTGGCTGCGGCACCGCGTGCTCCCGGCAGCGCCGGGCAACGACGACGAGGGCACGGAGCTCGACCTGCCGTTCCTCGACGACCTCGCGGGCCTCGTGTGGGCGACCAACGCGGGCGCGCTCGAGCTGCACACACCGCAGTGGTCGGTCTCACGGCGCGGGGTGGTGCGCGGCGCGGACCGCCTCGTCGTCGACCTCGACCCGGGGACGGGTGCGGGCCTGGCCGAGTGCGCACTGGTGGCCCACCTCGTCGCGCGACGGCTCGCGGCGGACGGTCTGCGCCAGACCGTGCCGGTGACGTCGGGCAGCAAGGGGATGCAGCTCTACGCGCCGCTGCCCCGGCGCCGTCCCGCGGTCGAGGTGCGGCAGTACGCCCGGGACCTCGCGCACGCTCTCGCCCAGGAGCACCCGCGGCTCGTGGTCGCGGTCATGCGCAAGGACGTCCGCGCCGGCAAGGTTCTGCTCGACTGGTCGCAGAACCACCCCGCGAAGACGACGATCACGCCCTACTCGCTGCGCGGACGGCACGAGCCCCGGGTCGCGGCGCCCCGGTGGTGGGAGGAGATCGGGCCGGACCTGGAGCAGCTCTCCCCCGACGACGTCGCGCGGCGCCTCGACGAACGCGGCGACCCGTTCACGGACGGTGCGGGCGATCCGGCCGCCGACTTGGCAGGATGACCTCGCGGCCCGCAGGTCAGGGGTCGTGTGATGGTCGTGTGTGAGCTCGGTCCGGGGTCCATGCATCCGCTGCCCCAGCGTTGGCGCACCGCGCGGGCGTGAGGCAGCGTGGACACCCCGGCACGGACCGGGACGGACGTCCACTGGTGACGACACGAGGAGATCGACATGGCACGCAAGGACCTGCCGAAGTACACCGTCCCATCGCTCACCGCTGAAGAAGGTGCCCAGGTCGCCGCGGTCCTCCAGGAGCGGCTCGACTCGCTCAACGACCTCGCGCTGACGCTCAAGCACATCCACTGGAACGTCGTCGGACCGCACTTCATCGCGGTGCACGAGATGATCGACCCGCAGGTCGACGCGGTGCGCGCGATGGTCGACGCCATCGCGGAGCGCATCGCGACGCTCGGCGTGGCGCCCGTGGGCACCCCGGGCGCGCTGGTGAAGAACCGCACGTGGGACGACTACAGCATCGGCCGCGCGTCCACCGACGAGCACCTCGGTGCGCTCGACGAGGTGTACATCGGCGTCATCACCGCGCACCGCAAGGCCGCCGACGACGTCGAGGACCTGGACACCGTCACGAACGACCTGCTGGTGGGCCACCTGCACGAGCTGGAGCTGTTCCACTGGTTCGTGCGCGCCCACCTGGAGTCCTCGGGCGGCGCCCTGAGCACCGCTTCCGCCAGCACGGAGAAGCAGGCTGCCCGCGCGGCCTCCGGTGCGGCACGCAAGGCGTCGGCGGCCAGGTGAGCACAGGCACGACCGGCGGCGGGCGTCGCAGCGAGGCGGAGCACGAGTCCGGGGCCATGGCGCCGGACCGGCCCTTCGTCCCCGACCCGACGCCCGACGCCCGGGAGCAGGACGACCTGCGGGCGGTCCGGCCCGGCGCGCAGCGACCCGGGTCGACCAACCCGGCGTCGCGGCTGCACCCCGCCGCCCGGCTCGAGGACGCGTTCGACCGACGCGTCGCGGCCGTGCTGCGTCGCCGCGGCTGGACGCTGCGGCTCGAGCCGTACGCGGGCTACGGCGCGCCGGGGTGGGTGCGGGTGTTCGCCCGCACCCTCCTGGCCGCGCCCGTGGTCCAAGAACGCGACCTGCCGGGTGCGGGCGCTGCGGCGCAGGCGGGTGCGAGCACCGCACCGGCCGTGCGTGGTTGGCGCTCGTTCGCGACCGCGCAGGTCGCGGGCGCGCACGTCGAGGTCCGGGTCGGCGACCGCACGCACGTGGTGACGACCGACCGCGGCGGCTACCTCGACGTGCGGCTCGAGAGCGACCTGGCGCCCGGGTGGCACGACGTCGAGCTGCGCGCGGCCGACGGCGCGTTCGCGGTCGCCCCCGTGCACGTCGTCGGGCCGGAGGTCCGCTCCGGGATCGTCAGCGACATCGACGACACCGTCGTGGTGACCCGCCTGCCGCGCATCTTCGTCGCGGCGTGGAACACGCTCGTCAGGCACGAGAACGCGCGCGAGCCCGTGCCCGGCATGGCGGGCCTGTACGCGCGGCTCATCGCCGGCCGGCCCGAGATCCCGGTGGTGTACCTCTCGACGGGCGCCTGGAACGCGGCCCCGGCGGTGGGCCGGTTCCTGCGTCGGTTCGGCTACCCGCGCGGCCCGATGCTCCTGACGGACTGGGGTCCGACGAACACCGGGTGGTTCCGCAGCGGCCGCGCGCACAAGCTCGGCCAGCTCCGTCGGCTCACCGAGGACTTCCCGCAGATCGCCTGGGTGCTCGTGGGCGACGACGGTCAGCACGACCCGCAGATCTTCGCGGCAGCCGCGGCCAACAGCCCGCAGCACGTGCGCGCCGTCCTCATCCGCCAGCTCACGTTCACGGAGCACGTGCTCGCGCACGGGCTGCCCGCTCCCGCGCAGGAGTCGGTGCGCGCCGAGCAGCGCGCCGCGCACGAGGGCATCCCCGTCCTGCAGGGCGCGGACGGCTACGCGCTGCTGCGCGCCGTGCAGGCGGCGGGCGTCACGCTCGACTGACCGGGTCGCGCGCGGGATCCGTCGTCGGGCGCGGGACCGTCAGGGGCCGGGTGCGTCAGAGCCTGTCGGGGTCGTCCCACTCGTCGTTGCTCGAGATGGGCTCGTCGTCGGCCACCAGCTCGGTCGCGGTGAGCGAGCGCGGCGCCCGGGCTGCGTCCCCGCCGGAGCGGGCGTCGGCGGCGGCGAGCAGGGCGTCGTCGGGCGTCCGCTCGGCGATGCGTTCCGCCGATGGGTCGGACACCAGGTCTCGGTCGCGCGTCATGGGTCTCGTTCTACCCTCCCGGCTCGCCGCGCGCACGCCCCCCGTGGCAACGCACCAGGCCGACGAGCGCCCCCGCTCGCGTCGAACGCCCGGCGACAGAGACCAAAGTCACAGTGTCGGCAACGTCACAAGTGCCTCGTGATGGAGATTCTCGACGTCAACTTACGATCTCTGACGTGCCTTCAGTGGACCGGAACCTTCAGGCCGGAACCGACGTGGACGTGCTCCTCATCGGCGGCGGCGTCATGAGCGCGACGCTCGCGAGCCTCCTCAGCACGCTCGAGCCGACGTGGCGCATCGAGATCCACGAGCGCCGCGACGGGCTCGCCCAGGAGAGCTCGAACCCCTGGAACAACGCCGGCACCGGCCACGCCGCCCTGTGCGAGCTCAACTACACGCCGCAGCGGGCCGACGGCTCGGTCGACATCACCAAGGCCGTGACGATCAACGAGCAGTTCGAGCTCTCGCGCGAGCTGTGGCACCACCTCGCGGGCCAGGGCCGACTGACCGGGGGCACCGGGTTCGTCTCCCCCACGCCGCACATGACCTTCGTGCGAGGCGCCGAGGGCGTCGAGTACCTGCGCCGCCGCTACGAGGCGCTGAGCCGGCACCCGCTGTTCTCCGACCTCGAGTTCAGCACCGACCCCGAGCAGATCCGCGCCTGGGCGCCGCTGCTCGTCGAGGACCGCGACACCGACGAGCCGATCGCGGCGACGCGCGCGGCCGCCGGCACGGACGTCGACTTCGGCGCCCTCACGCACTCGATGATCCATGACGTCGTGCGTCGCGGCGCCGCGCTGCACCTCGAGTCCGAGGTCACGCGGCTGCGTCGCCGCAAGGACGGCACGTGGCGCGTGACGGTCCGCGACCGCCGCTGGAACGGCCACACGCGCTCCCGCACGCTCACCGCACGGTTCGTCTTCATCGGCGCGGGCGGCGGCGCGCTCGGCCTGCTGCAGAAGTCCGGCATCCCGGAGGCCAAGGGCTACGGCGGCTTCCCGATCAGCGGACAGTTCCTGCGCACGACGAACCCCGCGGTGGTGCGTGAGCACCACGCCAAGGTCTACGGCCGCGCCGAGATCGGTGCCCCGCCGATGTCGGTCCCGCACCTCGACATGCGCGTGGTCGACGGCGAGACCGCGCTCATGTTCGGTCCGTACGCGGGCTGGAGCATGAAGTTCCTCAAGCACGGCTCGTGGCTCGACCTCGTCAGGTCCATCCGCCCGGGCAACGTCGTGCCGATGATTGCCGTCGGCGTGCGCAACCTCGACCTGCTCAGGTACCTCATCAGCGAGGTCACGGCGTCGCGCACCGCGCGCTTGCGCACCCTGCGGCAGTTCGTGCCGACCGCGCGCGAGCGCGACTGGGAGCTGATCACCGCGGGTCAGCGCGTGCAGGTCATCAAGAAGGGCAAGGGCGGCGGGGTGCTCGAGTTCGGCACCGAGCTCGTCACGTCGGCCGACGGCTCGATCGCGGGCCTGCTCGGCGCCTCCCCGGGCGCGTCGACGGCGGTCGCCACGATGGTCGACCTGCTCGAACGGTGCTTCGCCGACCGCGTCGAGCAGTGGCGTCCTGCGCTGCGCCAGATGATGCCGAGCCTCGGCGGGGGTACGTGGGACGAGTCGTTCGAGCTCGACCGCTTGGTCGACGAGGCGTTCTCGGCCGATCATTCAGCGTGACATCTGACGAGCACAGCGCGCCCGAGGCGGTCAGCGCCCAGATGCGGCGCGCGAAGGTACAGGCCTTCACCGACCACACCACCGTCGGCGTGGTGCACAGCGACCCCGACGGGCGCGTGACGATCGCGTGCGCGTGCGGCATGCGCCTGACGAACGGCCCGACGTGGTCGCTCGACGAGCACATCCGCCTGCACCGTGCCGAGGCACGCTTTCTGGCGCTCGCGGCGGTCGCCCCTGACGGCATCCCGCGCCTGGTCTCCTGGCCGCTCTCCGCCGGCTCCGACGAGGACTGACCCCGCCGGACCCCGGGCGCGCGATCAGTCGTCCGCGGTGACCATGCGCCCGTGCTCGTCGTGCGCGTGCGCGTGACCGAGCTCGTGGGCGCGCTCGTGCGCCTCGCGCTCCGCCATGCGGGCCGCGATCCTCGCCTGTACCTCGGGGCGCCGCAGCGGCGGCACCGTCGTCGGGACGACGCGGCGCTCGGGCAGGTCCGCGAGCACGGCGGCGGTCGCGGCGACCACGGCCCGCACGGCGGCCTCGAACGGCTCACGCGTCGCGGGTGACAACGTGCGCACCCCGGTCACCTTGCGTACGTACTGGACGGCGGCGGCCTCGATCTCGGCGTCGCTCGCGGGCGGCTCGAGGCCGCGCAACGTGGTGATGTTCCGGCACATGCCTCGACGCTACGCCGGTCGTCCGGCCCGGTCTGCCCCGTCGTGGGCCGGGCCGGCCTCGAGCGCCAGGAGCGCCGCCTTCGCCGCAGCACCGCCCGCGTACTGGCCGGGTGTGCCGTCCGAGCGCACGACGCGGTGGCACGGCAGCACGATCGGCACGGGGTTGAGCGCGCACGCCGTGCCGACCGCCCGCACGGCGCGCGGGCTGCCCGCCGCCGCCGCGACCTGCGCGTAGCTCGCCGTGCGGCCGTAGCCGATGTCCGTCAGGTGCTCCACGACCGCACGCCGGAACCCGCGCGCGAGGCGGAGGTCCAGCGCCAGGTCGAACCGGTGGCGTCGACCCGTGAGGTACTCGTCGACCTCGCGCGCCACCTCGTCCAGGCGGCGTGGCGCGGCCAGCACGCGCGGGCTCACGCGGACGGCGAGGTCGGCCAGCACCGCCTCGTGGTCCTGGACCTCGAACGCGATGCGGACGAGCCCGACCGGCGTCGCCGCCAGCAGCAGCGTGCCGAGCGGGCCGTCGAGCGTCCGGTACGCGACGTCCAGCAGGTCGGCGTGCTCCGCCCGCTCGGCGAGCAGGGCCCGCAGTCGGCCGAGCGTGTCGTCGGGCACGGGCGCGAAGGCCTCGGCCAGCGCGGGGTCCGTCCCGATCCCGACGCCGGTGCCGGTGCCCACGGTGGCGCCGTTGTCGTTCCTCGTCATGACAACCCTCCCTCGTCGGCGGCCCAGCGCGCGGACGATCGCCGCAGCGCGGAGACTCCGTCGGCCGCAGCCCGCCGCGCCGCGACGGCTGTGCCGCCCATCACCTCGGCCACATCGGCGTACGGAAGGCCGCCCAGGTGGTGCAGCGCGACGGCGTGGCGCTGCCGGTCCGGGAGCTGCGCGAGCGCACCCCAGAGGTCGAGGTCGCGCGCGCCGTCCCCGACCGCGACCTGCGGCAGCTCGCCGACGGGGACCGCCCGGCGACGCGTCGCGCGCCAGGAGTCGATCGCCTTGCGGTGCGCGATCGTCACCAGCCACGCCTCGACGTTCGCGCCCTCGTCCAGTGCGGGCCACGCACGCAGCGCTGCCACGAACGTCTCCGCCCAGGCGTCGTCCGCGTCGTGCGGGCCGACGACCGCACGACAGACCCGCAGCACGGTCGCGCCGTGCTCGCGGACCACGTCGTCGAACGGTCGCTGCATCCTCACAGTGTGCAGACGCCGCACGTCCCGCAGACGTGAGGTCCACGTCGACCGTCCCCGCACGAGGTGCGGGGGTGGGGTGATCAGGCGCGCGGGGTGCCACAGTGGGGGTCATGACCAACCTGGAGACGCGCCCCACTCCCGAGCTGTGCGTCGGCCACGGCAGGAGCGGCCCGCTCCTGGAGCGCCACGAGGCGCGCGACGTGCCACTGGGCGGCATCCGGAACATGAACGTCCGGCGGACCCTGCCGCAACGCGCTCTTCCGACGGTCGGCGCGTGGTGCTTCCTCGACGAGTTCGGCCCGCAGGACGTGCAGATGCGCGTGCTCCCCCACCCCCACACGGGGCTGCAGACGGTCACCTGGCCGATCGAGGGCGAGATCCACCACCGGGACAGCGTCGGCTCGGACGTGCTCGTGCGGCCCGGTCAGCTCAACCTCATGACCGCCGGCCGGGGCGTCGCCCACTCCGAGCTCTCGATCGGCCAGAGCCCCCGGGTGCACGCCGTGCAGCTGTGGGTCGCGCTGCCCGACGGCCCCGCGACCGGGGCTCCCGCGTTCCAGCAGGTGGTCGACCTGCCGGTCTGGACCGCGCCCGGCGTCGCGGCGACGGTGATGGTCGGGCAGATCGACGGGGTCCGATCGCCTGCGGTCGTGCACACCCCGCTCGTCGGCGCCGACGTCGCGCTCGAGGCCGGTGCAGCGGTCGACCTGCCGCTCGACGCCACGTTCGAGCACGCGGTGCTCGTCCTGCGCGGCGCGGCGCGGGTCGCGGGCGAGCCGTGCGGGCCGGGGCCGCTGCTCTTCCTGGGTGACGGCCGCCCGGACGTCAGGCTCGAGTCCGACGACGGTGCGCGCGTCCTCGTGATCGGCGGCGAGCCGTTCGCGCACGACCTCGTCATGTGGTGGAACTTCGTCGGCCGCGACCACGCGCAGGTCGCCGAGGCTCGCGCGGACTGGGAGTCGCCGTCGCGGGCCAAGCGGTTCGGCGTGGTCGCAGGTCACGGCGACGAGCGGATCCCCGCGCCCGACCTCCCCCACGTGCGGCTCAAGCCTCGCCGGCGCCCCTCGGAGCCGTCCGCCGCGCCGCCGACACCACGAGAGGACGGGTGACACGTCGTACGCACGACGTGCGGCAGGATGACGCCGTGACGTCGACACCTTCGCTGCCCGCCCGGTCCCAGGTCGTCGCCCGGGCGCTCGAGGACGCCGGGGTGGTGGGCGACGTCGTCGAGCTGCCCGACTCGGCGCGCACGGCCGCGGAGGCCGCTGCGGCGCTCGGTTGCCTCGTCGGGCAGATCGCGAACAGCCTGGTGTTCTGGGCGGACGGGCGCGCCCTGCTGGTGCTGACGAGCGGTCGGCACCGGGTCGACACCGCGGCGCTCGCGCGGCGGCTCGGACGCTCGTCGCTCGAGCGCGCCACGCCCGAGCAGGTGCGGTCCGCCACGGGTCAGGCGATCGGCGGCGTCGCTCCGCTCGGTCACCCCGCGCCGCTGGAGACCGTCGTCGACGAGTCGCTCGCGCAGTACGCGCAGATCTGGGCCGCGGGCGGGACGCCGCACACGGTGTTCCCGACGACGTTCGAGGAGCTCGTGCGGGTCACGGGCGGCGCGGTGCACCCGGTCACGAGCTGACCCGGCGCCCCCGACCCGCGTCCGGCCTGCGGGACCTTCGTGCCGCTCGACGGCCTCTCGCGCGGGTCATGCTGGTGGTGTCAGGACGGGCGATCAGGACGAGGTGACGCGATGCGGACCGACGGACCCGTGGTCGTCGCACTCGACGGCAGCGACCGCAGCGCCGCGACACTGCGCTGGGGCGTCGACGCAGCCGTGACGCGGCGTGCGCGGCTCGTCGTGGCGCACGTGGTGGCACCCACCGTCGGCCCGTGGACGTGGGCGGGTGCGCCTGCCGTCGCGCCCGACGTCGCGTCGGCCGCCGACGACCTGCGGGTGGTGTGCCGCGAGGTCTCGCGCGCGCACCCTGACCTCGACGTGGCCGCCGTGCTGCTCCAGGGATCGACGGTGCCGACGCTCACGGAGTACAGCCGGGACGCGCAGCTGCTCGTCGCCGGGACGAGCACCGACCAGTCGCCGGCGCTCACGGTTAGCACGGCGCTGTCGTGGCGTGCTCGCTGCCCGGTGGCCCTGGTCCGCGGCGACCTCGGCCGAAGCGGTGCCGTCGTCGTGGGGGTCGACGAGACGCCGGGCTCGTGGTTCGCGGCGGGACTCGCCGCCCGCGAGGCGCTGCGCCGTTCGGCGCCGCTGCACGTGCTGCACGCCCGCCGCGCCGGCCACGGCACCGACGGGCGGGCGACCGCCCTGGACGTCGCCGCCGACCTCGCCGAGACGTATCCCTCGATCACGGTCCGCACGATCCTCGCCGACGGCGACCCCGTGCGGGCACTGGTCGACGCGTCGCGGGCCGCCGGGCTCGTCGTCGTCGGCGCCCGTCGCCTGCGCGGGCGGCGCCACCTCGTCGGCAGGCGTGTCGCGCGCCTCGCCGCCTGTCCCGTGCTCGTGGTGCGCGACGACGTGGTCTGAGCGACCCCCACCGGACGTCCGGGATCTGCGCTTCATCCTGGTATCACGTGGGTCTGCACGACATCCTTCGAGGTGACGCCGAACGGCGTCCCGACGAGGAGGCGGCGATGAGCTACCCCGGGGACGGGCGGCTGCCCGTCATCTACGTGCGCGGTTACGCGGGCGGCCCCTCAGGGATCGACAAGGCGGTCGACGACCCGTTCTACGGCTTCAACGAGGGGTCCGTCCAGGCTCGCGTCGACGGGGACAACCGGCCGCTGTTCCACCAGTTCGAGAGCCCTCTGCTGCGCCTGATGATCGACCACGAGTACCAGCTGCTGGTGCAGGGCGACCAGGAGGCGTACCTGCGGCGTCAGCAGCACGGCACCGTGCCCGCGGCGACGATCTGGGTGCACCGCTTCTACGACGAGTTCGCACCCCACCTGACGCAGGACCCCGCGACGTTCAGCATCGAACGCGCGGCACAGAGCCTGTTCGACCTCGTCAGGCTCGTGCGCGAGCAGACCGGCGCGCCGCGCGTGTTCCTCGTCGCGCACTCGATGGGCGGGCTCGTCGTGCGCAGCATGCTGCAGCGCGTCATCCCCGACGCGGAGCGGGTCGGCGGGTCGCTCGACGCCGCAGCGGCGTTCGTCGACCGCGTGTTCACGTACGCGACGCCGCACGGCGGCATCGAGTTCGCGGTCGGCTTCGGGCTGCTCGAGAAGGTGCGCGACACGCTCGGGATCCAGGGCGCGGACATGTTCGGTCCGCGGCGGATGCGCGAGTTCCTCACGCCCACCGGCGTCGCCCTGACCGACGAGTTCTCCGCGACCCGCCTCCCGGCGGGTGGCTTCCCCTCCGAACGGTTCTTCTGCCTCGTCGGCACCAACTCGACGGACTACGCCGCCGCGCTCGGCTTGTCCTCGCGCGCGGTCGGGCCGCGCAGCGACGGTCTGGTGCAGATCGAGAACGCGTTCCTCGAGGGTGCGCCGTGCTCGTACGTGCACCGCAGCCACTCGGGCCGGTTCGGCATCGTCAACTCCGAGGAGGGCTACCAGAACCTACGCCGGTTCCTCTTCGGCGACCTCCAGGTCTCGGCCGACCTCACCGGCCTGAACCCGTGGGGCAGCCCGGACGACGAGACCGTGTGGCAGCTCGAGACGCAGATGTCGATCCGCGGCCTGCCCGTGGTGCTGCACGAGCGCAGCACCGCGCACCTGTGCCCGATCCAGATCGAGCGCCCTGCCGGCGGGACGGACGTACGGCCGGTGCCCATCGTCCGCACCTACCTGTCGTCGAAGGCAACGCGTCCCCCCGACCCGAACAACGACGCGGCTCCGATGGAGACGATGCGGCACGTCCTGCGCCTGCGCCTGCTGTCGCTGCGCGCCAAGGGTGGCCTGCTGTCCTTCCTCGACCACCTCGAGCAGGCCGAGGACTGGGCCGACGTGCTCGTGGTCGACATCCAGCTGAGCGAGGGCGCCCCACCTCGCACCTGGGCCCGCTGGGGCTCGGAGCTCAAGGTCCCGCTGCGCGACTGGACTCCCGACCCTGCCACGGACGCACCCCTGAAGGACGAGGAGGTGGCCGAGGGCATCTGGCGGGCATGCGTGCGCCTGCCGGAGAACGCCCGGCGGCTGCTCGGCGACGCCGCGGCCGTGACCATCGAGGTCCAGGGCCGCTCGACCCTGCCTGCCGGCGTACCCCACTGATGATCGCTCCGCTCCTTCGCGCGGGCCGCTCGCTAGTTGTCGACCACGCTGGTGCCGCGCATGTCGATGCCGCTGTCTGCTCCGCGGTTGGTTCGGTATGCATCTGCGGAGCCCGCCCTGCAGGGAGCATCCAGATGTCCGCCCGTACGACGTCCCGCCCCCACGCGCCCATGATCCGCGCTTCCACCAGCTCGTCGTCGTGCAGCACCTTGGCTGCTCCGGCTGCTTCTTCGAGGGTCAGGGTGTGCCCGTCGATCCATGCGTCGTCGCTGCGTAGGAACTGGTGGATGTTCCCACCGCCGGTGTTGTCCGCCCAGACGAGAAGGCGCTGTTGCGAGCCCGGCTTGGTCCAGCACGGTGAGTGCGTTCGCCCCGGCGGAGGCGTCGTACAGCGCTTCCAGGCAGGTGAGGTCTCGGCGGCTCGGGGTCATACTCGGACGTTAGCGGAGGGTGGCGGGCTGTCCCCGTTGTGCACCTGCGGCGCAGCTCGGCCAACGCAGCATTCACATCGTCGGGCTACCACTGCTCGCCGACGACATCCGTGACGCATCGCGTTCGCGCACGCTCCGCCGAGTCGACCCCGGCTGCTACGAGACGACCGACGGTTCCGTCCGGGTCGTGCGCGTCGCCAACCGAGACCCCGAGGCCCCGGAACGCGTCGGCGCGCTCTGGTCCTGGATAGCGACCCGCGTCACCAAGCGCGAAGCCCTCGCCCACCTGAACTACCGGTCGCCCGCTGCCACGAGCCCGCACTCACGCTGGCTCGTCCCGTGACGGCACACGCCCGGTGCTCGCGGACAGGCCCGCGGGGCGGGCCCGAGTGACGTAGAGGCCGTTCGAGCCGTCCGGTGGCGGGCTCACCTGCACGGCGGTCCGTGCCCTTCGACGCCGACCTGGGTGGTGTTCTGCGCGACCCGTTCGGACCCGTCTTCGGTGTACGTGATCTTCAGCGCTTTGACGTGCGCGTCGTCCAGCGACGTGATCCGCATGCTCTGGATGATCTGCCAGGTCTCACCTGGCGCGATGACGACGTCTTCTACGTCGACCCGACGGTCCCACGCGAGCTGTGACGTGGCGTCGTCGTCCGCTGGTGGGATCGCGCCACCGACGGCGTACCAGTTGCCGCTGCTGTTCTCGAGGATCGCGTACGCGGGCCCGACGTCGAATCCTGCAACGTCTACCGGCTCAACCGCTGTGATGGTGATGTCGTGCGACCCGGTGTTGGTTGCGAACGCTGACCCGAGCGCCCGCGGCCCGTCCATGACAGGGGCGGAGCACACGGTGAACTCCCCGTCGCCTCCTACTCGTGCAGCAGCCCCGAACGCTACCGCTGACAGGTGTGCAATGGGCAGACGCATACCAGTTCCCCCTGTGTGCTGGTCTGTGTGACGACGACGAAGTAGACCGCAACCCGCACCCCAGATGACCAGTTTGTCCACAACTGACACTCGCCGGGACGCGCGTCCCGTCACCGCTCCGCCCCTGATCGAGCACGACCGCACACCCGCCCACACGAAGACCACAGGCCGGCCGCCCTACACCGACGAGCAACGACCGACTGGGGCGACGAGCGCACCGACGCGCCGCCGGCACCGCGCTCGTGTGAGACCCTGATCGCAGAGCCCGACGCCGGGCTCCCGGACGAGGGTGCCGTACCCGGACAGCGACAAGACGGCCACATGGAGCACATGATGGCCTGGCTCGTCCTCATCCTGTCCGGAGTCCTCGAGGCCGTCTGGGCGACCGCACTCGGTCGCTCGGAGGGCCTGCACCGCCTCGTGCCTTCCCTCGTGTTCGTGGTCGCGCTCGCGGCCAGCATGGGCGGGCTCGGGTATGCGATGCGCACGCTGCCCGTCGGGACGGCCTACGCCGTGTGGGTCGGGGTGGGTGCGTCCCTGACCGTCGGCTGGGCGATGCTGAGCGGCGCCGAGCCGGTGAGCGCCGTGCGTCTGCTGCTGGTCCTCGGCATCGTCGCGTGCGTCGTCGGGCTCAAGCTCGTCCACTGACCGCCCAACCGACGAGCCGACCGCGTCAGGCCGTCGCCGCGCGTGGGACCTGCCGGGGAGCCTGAGGCGGGCCGACGAACCAGCTCACAGACCGCGCCACGTCGCCCGCGCGCAACCACTCGTGCCGCTCGGACCGCGGGTCGCCGGGCTCGTCCCGCCACGCGACCATGACGTGCTCCGCCGTCCAGCGGACTGCGCGAGCCGGCCGCCACTCCTCGGTGCCGTCGAGCCAGACCACACGGACGATCACGGGGATGTCCCCCTGCGGCCGCACGGGGATCCGCGCGGGCGCCTCACGGTTCGCGACCTCGCGGCGCGGTGCGCGCGGCGCCGAGCGCGGTCCCAGGGTCTCCGGCCGGCCCGCCGGCGTGCTCTCGTCCACGCCCTCACTGTACTCGCACACGTGTTCGAGTCGCTCCCCCGGACGAGCGACGTCCGTGCGACAGGAGGCGGCCCATGGTCGGCGGGGCGCCACCTCGGTGCGATCCTTGGGGCCATGACCCTCCAGGACGGTGGCCCCGCCGACCCGCGCCGCGGCTACGCGCGAGGCCGCGCCACGCGCGAGGACATCCTGGAGACCGCGCTCGTGCTGTTCGGAGAGGTCGGGTACCACACCGCGTCT
The DNA here is from genome assembly GCF_006538725.1 of Cellulomonas gelida. Lineage (GTDB taxonomy): Bacteria > Actinomycetota > Actinomycetes > Actinomycetales > Cellulomonadaceae > Cellulomonas > Cellulomonas gelida. Next base: position 40,996 of record NZ_BJLQ01000001.1, on the reverse strand, counting down.
CTGCGCGAGATCGCGGCACGCGTCGGCATCTCGCACCCGGGTCTCCTGCACCACTTCCCGAGCAAGGCCGCCCTGCTGGAGGCGGTGCTGCAGCGTCGGGACGACGTCGACGACGCCGCGATGCAGGTCGACCTCGCGCAGGGGGTCGACTACCTCGAGGCGCTCGTGCGGGTCGTCGAGCGCAACGCGGCACGTCCCGGGATCGTGGAGCTCTTCGCGACGCTCTCGGCCGAGGCGACGGCGCCGACCCACCCCGCGCACGCGTACTTCGAGCGTCGCTACGCCGAGGTGCTCACGACCACGACGGCTGTGTTCGAGCAGCACCGGGCGGCCGGGACCCTGCGCGCCGGGGTCGACCCGGCCTCGGCGGCGCGTCGGCTCGTCGCCGTCATGGACGGTCTGCAGGTGCAGTGGCTCCTGGGTGCCGACTCCCCCGCCGACCGCGTGGACATGGCCGCCGAGGTGCGCGCGGAGTACCTGGCGTTCCTCGCCTGACCCGAGCGCTCCGGACGGCGCTCAGGCGTTCGCGCGCGCGACGAGCGCGGCGAGCCCCTCGAGGTCGACGGGCGCGAACCCGAAGTCGACGATCGCGCGCGCCGGCATCTGCAGCATCATCGCGAGCGTCGTCGCATCCAGCTCGTCCAACCCCGGCTCGCCCGGCGGCGGCTCGAGCAGCGGCGCGAGGAGCACCGACCCGACCGGGTGCTCGAGCCACTCGGCGATCGTGGACATCTCGGTGAGCTCGCCCCACAGCGGCTCACCCTCGACCTCGACCTCGACGGCGCCCCGCACGTCGCGCGACGACGCCCCGACCTCGACGACGAACGACCCGCCCTCGACGACCCACCGCCGCTGCCCGGCGTGCCAGTACGCCAGGTCGCGCGCCGCGAGCTCGAAGGTGAGCGTCCGCGACCGGCCGGGCTCGAGGGCCACCTTGGCGAACGCCTTGAGCTCACGCACGGGACGCACCACGCTCGCCTGCGGGTCGCGCACGTAGACCTGGACGACCTCCGCGCCGGCGCGGTCGCCGAGGTTCGTGACACGCACCCGCACACCGACCGTGACGTCCGGCCCCACGCCCGAGACCTCCGCTGCGATCTCGTCGTAGCCGAACGTGGTGTAGCCCAGCCCGTGCCCGAACGGGTAAGCGACCTCGAGCAGCCGCGTGTCGTACCACCGGTAGCCGACCAGGATCCCCTCGCCGTACCGGACGTGTCCGTGCTCGCCGGGGAAGCTCCCGAACGCGGGGGTGTCCTCGAGGCGCAGCGGGATCGTCTCGGTGAGCCGACCGGAGGGTTCCGCCGCTCCGGTCAGCAGGTCCGCCACCGCCGAACCGCCGGCCTGGCCCGCGAGCCACGTCTCGAGGATCGCGGCCGCGTCGTCGCGCCACGGCATGTCGACGGCCGATCCGTTCGCGAGCACGACGACGACGCGCGGGGTGACCGCGGCGAGCGCGTGCAGCAGCGCGACCTGGTTGTCCGGGAGCCCGAGCCGGGGCCGGTCGTAGCCCTCGGACTCGTCCTGCGCGGGCAGACCGAGGAAGGCGACGACCGTGGACGCGCTCCGGGCAGCCGTGACGGCCGCGTCGAGCAGTGCCGGGTCGTCGCCCTCGTCCTCGAGCGTGAACCCCGGCTGGAACGCCACGTCCCCCAGGCGGTCGCGCAGGGACGTCAGCGCGTCGTCGAGCCGGGTCGGGTTCACGAGCGACGACCCCGCACCTTGGTACCGCGGCCTCCGGGCGAGCTCGCCGACGACCAGCACGTCGCCGCCCGTGAGCGGCAGCAGCGCGGCGCCGTCGACGGAGTCGTTCTTGAGCAGCACCGAGCCCGCAGCGGCGGCCTCGCGGGCGAGCGCGTGGTGCGCGTCGACGTCGACGTCGACCGGCTCGGCGAGCGCCGGGAGGGAGCGCGCCACCAGGCGGAGCACGCGGCGCACCGCCTGGTCGAGCACGTCGGGTGCGAGCCGACCCTCGCGCACGGCGTCCGCGACCTCCTCGTCGGGACGCGGACCGGACGCCGGCATCTGCAGGTCGAGCCCTGCGGCGAGCGACGCGACGCGGTCGTGCACGGCACCCCAGTCCGAGACGACGAGGCCCTCGAAGCCCCACTCGTCGCGCAGCACGTGCGTGAGGAGCCAGTCGTGCTCGGACGCGAACGTGCCGTTGACCTTGTTGTAGGCGCACATCACGGTCCAGGGCTGAGACTGCGTGACCACGCGCTCGAACGCCGGAAGGTAGATCTCGCGCAGCGTGCGCTCGTCGACGTCGGCCGAGACGCGCATGCGGTCGGTCTCCTGGTTGTTGGCCGCGTAGTGCTTGAGCGACGTTCCGACGCCCTGCGACTGGATGCCGTCGACGAGGGCCGCGCCGATCTCGCCCGAGACGACAGGGTCCTCGGAGACGTACTCGAAGTTGCGACCGCACAACGGGGTGCGCTTGATGTTGACGCCCGGGCCGAGCAGGACCGCGACCTCGTGGGCCCGCGTCTCGCGGCCGAGCGCCTGGCCGACGCGTCGGACGAGGTCGACGTCCCAGGACGAGCCGAGTGCCGCCGCGGTCGGGAAGCACGTGGCGGGCGCTGCCTCGCCGAGGCCGAGGTGATCCGAGGACGCCACTTGCTTGCGGACCCCGTGGGGGCCGTCGGTGACCATGATCTGCGGCACGGCGAGGCGGTCGACGCCCTTCAGGTGCCAGAAGTCCGCGCCCGACGTCAGCGACGCCTTCTCCTCGAGCGTGAGCTCGGCCAGGACTCGTTCGACGTCGAACACCTCGGTCATCCCCGGGCCTCCTCCAGCGGCAGCGTCCCTCGACCCTAGCCGCATCCCTACCACGCGGTAGGGATATGCGTCAGGACACGGGGTCGGCGGCACACTCCGCGCGTGCGGGCTCCGGAGCCGGGTCCGCGGCGCACTCGGCGCTCCCCGGGCCGGTCGCCGGGTCGGCGGCGCACGTGGAGCCCTCGGGACCGGGGACAGGGTCGGCGGCGCAGTCCGACGACGCGGTCACGGCGAGCCGCCCGTCCGGGTCGAGCCGCCGCAGGATCGCGAGCATCAGGTCGGCGAGGCTCGCGACTCCCTCGTCGTCCAGCCCGTCCAGGATCATCGTGCGCACCGCGTCGGCGTACAGCGGTCGGGCGGCGAGGTAGGCGTGCTCCCCCGCGGCGGTGAGGACCGCGTTCGTCGCACGCGCGTCCTGCTCGCACGGCGCGCGGTCGACGAGGCCCTTGCGCTCGAGCCCGGTCACCACGCGGGACAACCGCGGCAGCGTCGCGTTCGTCCGGCCGGCGAGGGCTGACAGGCGCATGCGGTACGCCTCCGCCTCGTGCAGCGCCTCGAGCAGGCTGAACTCGAAGGACGTCAGGCCGACCGGTCCGAGCTGCTTGTCGAGCGCGGTGGGCAGGAGCTCGAGGAGCGCGTGCAGACGCGCGACGGCGACCCGCTCGTGCCGGAGCAGGTCGGCGCTCCCCTCCGCCTGGCGCTCGGGGTGCACGTCGGAACGCTCGGCGCGGCGCAGGTCGGCGATGCTCATGCAGCCAGCGTACCAACAACTTGCACCTACAACCATCGTGGTCTACTGTCTCAGTTGTAGATACAACCAACCGGCGTCCGTGATCCGGGGCCGAGCAGAGAAGGAGCATGACGGTGACCACGTTCTCCATCATCGGGACCGGCAACATGGGCAAGTCGATCGGCGGCGTCCTCGCCGACGGCGGCAGCTCCGTCACGTACGTCACCCACGACGAGGTCGGCACCACGCCGCTCACCGGCGACGTCGTCGTCCTCGCGGTGCCCTACCCTGCCGTCGACTCCCTCCTGGACGCCTACGGCGACCAGCTCGCGGGCAAGGTGGTCGTCGACATCACCAACCCTCTGAACTTCGAGACGTTCGACTCGCTCGTCGTGCCCGCCGGCTCGTCGGCCGCGGCGCAGATCCAGGCCAAGCTGCCCTCGAGCACCGTGCTCAAGGCCTTCAACACCAACTTCGCCGCGACGCTCGCCGCCAAGACCCTCGGCGGTGTGCCGACGACCGTGCTCGTCGCGGGTGACGGCGACGCGGCCAAGGCCTCCCTGGTCGACGCGCTCGTCGCGGGCGGCGTGCAGGCCATCGACGCCGGCTCGCTCGCGCGGGCCCACGAGCTCGAGGCGATCGGCTTCCTGCAGCTCACGCTCGCCGTGGGCGAGAAGCTGCCGTGGACCGGCGGCTTCGCCGTCGCCCGCTGACCCCTCCCCACCCGTCCGGCCGGGCCCCACGGCCCGGCCGGCCCCGTCACCAGGAGTCCCGCACCATGACCACGCCCCTCGACCAGCCCGCCGCCACGAGCGACGACTCGGTCATCAACCCCGACACGTCGATGGACGCGGTCACGCTGCACGTCGGTGACCTCGAGCGGATGTCGACCTACTACTCCGACGCGCTCGCGATGGAGCCCATCGAGGAGCGCAGCCGCGGGCGCCAGGTGCACCGGGTGCTGGGCCGCGGGACCACGCCGATGATGCGGCTCGTGCACACGCCGGACCTGCCGGGTGTCGACCCGCAGGCGTCGGGGCTGTTCCACACCGCATTCCTCTTCGACGACCAGGCGAGCCTCGCCGCGACGGTCTACCGCGCCGCACAGGACCCGCTGAGCCGGTTCGTCGGCTCGAGCGACCACTCGGTCAGCGAGGCGTTCTACTTCACGGACCCCGAGGGCAACGGGATCGAGCTGTACACCGACCGGGACCGCAGCCTGTGGCTGCACGCGCGCGGCCAGATCATCATGGACACGACGTTCCTCGACCCGAACGACTTCCTGCGTCGTCACCTGACGCAGGAAGCGCTCGACGCCGGGCCGGAGCTCGCCGGTCGGGTCGGGCACGTGCACCTGCAGGTCGGCGACATCGCCCGCGCAGAGTCCTTCTACGTCGACGCGCTCGGCTTCGAGGCGACCATGAAGGAGTACCCGGGTGCGCTCTTCGCCTCGGCGGGCGGGTACCACCACCACGTCGCGATGAACGTCTGGAACAGCCGGGGTGCGGGGCCACGGGCGTCGACGCTCGGCCTCGGCGACGTCGCGGTGACGGTGCCGGGCCGGGACGACCTCGACGCGCTCGCGGCGCGCCTGCGCTCGCGTGGCGTCGCCTTCGCCGACGACGGTCGCTCGATCACCGCGCACGACCCGTGGGACACGCAGGTCACGGTCTCGCTGCCCGGCTCGACGACCGAGGACGTCCTCGCGCGCTGAGCCCGTCCGCTGCCTCGATCGTCCCGGGCGCGTTCGTCGGCGGCGGGCGTCAGAGCGATGCCTGCGCCGGGCACATGCCCGTGCGAAGGTGGCGGGCATGGACCAGGGTGTCGAGGACGTGCGGGCCCGGTTGCTCGCGCTCCGCGCCGAAGCCGTCGAGCGAGCGGCCGGGCTCGGCGCGGCCAAGTCCGACCTCGTCGCGGCGTCCTGGGGCACCAACATCGACGACGAGCACGACCCTGAGGGCCAGACCATCGCGTTCGAACGCGCCCAGGTCGACGCACTCGCCACGGATGCGCGCCTCCGGCTCGCGGAGGTCGACGCGGCGCTCGACCGTCTCGCCGCGGGCACGTACGGCACCTGCGCCGTCGGCGGAGAGCCCATCGACCCCGCCCGGCTGCTGGCACGTCCGACCGCGACGACGTGCGTCGAGCACGCGCAGCCGCCGTCCACCACGCGACGCAGGGACCGCTGAGCCGCCGCGTCGTCTGGTCCGCTCGGCCGGTCAGGGCGAGGCGACGAGCGCGTCGAGCCCGACCACCGGGACGACCGACTCGGCGGCTCGTACGAGCTCGGGGTCGGTGGTCACGAGCGCGTCGGCCTGCAGTCGGGCGACCGCGAGGTACTCGGCGCGGTACGTCTGCGCCCACCCGAGCCGCGCCGCGATCTGCCACGCGGTCGCACGCGACACCCGGTCACCGAGGAGCCGGATGCGCAGGCTCGCGATCCCTTCCAGCAGCCGTCGCCCCTCCGGTTCGGTCAGGACGCCCCGCCGGACCTCGTCGTAGAGCAGCGCCAGGGCGTCCGAACGCAGGAGGTTCGGTCCGACGAGCTGGTGCTCGGGTGCGACGGTCAGCGCGTCGCGGACGACCGTGATCGCCACGGCCGCGTCGATCGCGTAGCGGGTCATGCCACGCAGCGTGCCACGGACGTCCGACTCACGACGATCGTCGGCCCGACGGGCGAGCTCAGCCCGTCGGTTCGTCGCCCGGCACACCGACCGTCGGCGCCGCAGTCGGCGCCTGCTCCTGAGCGCGCACGATCCGGTCCTGGAACGCGGAGACCGTCGCCGCGTCGACGACTCCCGTCACCGGCACGCCCAGGTCCTCCTGGGCGCTGCCGAGCGCGGCTGTCAGGGCATCGGACCACTGACCGTCCACCGGCCCGTCCCAGTACCCCGCGAGCATGAGCGTCTGCTGGAGGGCGGCCGTGCTGACCATCGTCTGCTCGGCGTCGGCGCTCCCGAGCGAGTCGACCGTCGCCTGGAGCGCAGCGGCCGTCGCCTTGTCCACCGTGCCGGTCTGTGGGAGACCGTTCGCCGCCTGGAGCGACTCGACGGCCGCGACGGTCGCGGGCCCGTAGACCCCGTCCACGTCCTGCGTGTAGTACCCGGTGGTCGCGAGCGCCTCCTGCAGCGCCGTCGTGTAGGCGCCGGCCGCAGCGAGCGCGTCGGCCTGGACGTCCTCGGGGAGGCACCCCGACTGCACCAGGAGCTCGAGCCAGGCGGTCTCGAGAGCCACCGCCGCCGCGTTGAACTGCTCCGCCGCGTCAGTCATGGGTGTCTCGTCCGTGATCCCCGCCTGCATCTGCGCGAACTCGTCCTCTGCCTGCTCCACGCGGGCGACCGTCGCCTGCGGGACTGCCGTCGGTGCGGTGGTCGCAGGCGCGCTCGGAGTCGGTGGCGGCGTGCTGGAGGCCGTCGCCAGCGCACTCGCGAGCGCGTCCCACGCGTCGGCCAGCTCCGCCTGGGCCACACCGACAGCCTCGCGCGCATCGACCGCCGCCCTCCCGGCGTCGACCGCCGCGGCGGAGGGCTCGGCCAGGTCCCGACCCGCGTCAGTGACGTCCCCGACCGTCGGCACCGTGTCGTGCAGGACGTCGCCGTACCGGTCGAGCGCGGCGACGTAGTCGGCGCTGGCCGAGCAGAACGCGTCGGCGGTGTCCGTGGCGGCCGCCTCGGCGTCCGCCAGCGCCCGCTCCTTCGCCCGGACCTCCTGCTCGGCCCGGGCGACCGGCGACTGCGCGCTGCAGCCCCAGACGCCCGCCACGGCGGAGGCGACGACGACGGCGACGACAAGTCCGCGGACAGCACTCACGCGGCGATCGTCCGACGTCCGCCTCGTCGCCGGCCCCACCCGGTGCGGGTAGGACGCACGAAGGTCCCACGGCCGGGCTGGTCCGCGAGGCTAGCGTCGAGCAGCAAGACGCACCCGCCTGCGACGACGAGGGAGTCTGGCATCAGCACCGCGAGCATTCCGGCACCTGCGCACCGACCCGCTGATCGGGAGCGCGGGCGCGGCGTCCCGCGTGCCGAGCGGCTGCGCCGTCCGAGCCGGTCGACCCTCGGCCTCGTCCTCGGGCCCGTGCTCGCCGCACTCACGGCCTGGGTGGTGCCGGACATGGCGCCCGAGGCCGCCGGTGCCCCGCAGTACGCCGGAGCCGTGACCGCGGCGACGCTCGTGCTCATGGGCGTGTGGTGGATGACCGAGGCGCTGCCGCTGCCCGTCACGGCCCTGCTGCCACTCGTCGTCCTGCCCGTCTCCGGCGTCGCGACCATGCACGACGTGGCGGCGCCCTACGCGAACAAGGTCATCTTCCTGTTCCTCGGCGGGTTCGTCCTCGCGATCGCGCTGCAGCGCTGGGACGTGCACCTGCGCATCGCGCTCACGGTCGTGCGCCTCGTCGGCACCGCGCCGCGCCGGCTCGTGCTGGGCATGATGACCGCGACCGCGCTGCTGAGCATGTGGGTCTCCAACACCGCCACCGCGGTGATGATGCTGCCGATCGGCATCTCGGTGCTCGCGATGCTGGGACGCGGACGGGGCGGCGTCGACCCTCGCCTGTCGTCCGCGCTCATGCTCGGCATCGCGTACGCAGCGACGATCGGCTCGTTCGGCACGATCATCGCGAGCCCGCCCAACGCGCTGCTGGTCGGCTACCTCTCGGAGACCTACGGCGTCGAGATCGGGTTCGGGCAGTGGATGGCCGTCGGGCTGCCGCTGTCGATCGTGTTCCTGCTGCTCGCCTGGCTCGTGCTCACGCGCGTCGTGTTCAGGTTCGACCCGGCGCCCCTGTGCGAGGACGACGAGGTCGTGCGCACCGAGCTACGGCGGCTCGGACCCATGGGCCCCCCGCAGCATCGGGTCATCGCGGTGTTCGCGCTCGCTGCCGTCTCGTGGATCGCGCTGCCCTTCGTCTGGCCCGGCACGCCCGTGACCGACGAGGTCGTGGCCGTCGTCGTCGCGATCCTGCTGTTCCTGCTGCCCTCGGGCTCGGACTGCGGCGGGCGCATGCTCGACTGGTCGGACACCCGCGAGCTCCCGTGGGGCATCCTGCTGCTGTTCGGCGGCGGGCTCGCACTCGCCTCGCAGATCACCGCCTCGGGCCTGTCGGTGTGGATCGGCGAGCGCGCGCACGGCCTCGACGGGCTGCCGACCGTGCTCGTGGTCGCGGCGGTGTGCGCGCTGACCGTGCTGCTCACCGAGTTCATGTCGAACACCGCGACGGCGGCCACGCTCCTGCCGATCATGAGCGGCGTCGGCGTCGCGCTCGGCTACGGCCCGCTGCTCCTCGCCGCGCCCGTCGCGCTCGCCGCGGGGTGCACGTTCATGATGCCCGCGGCCACGCCGCCGAATGCGATCGCGTACTCGTCGGGCTACGTGCGCGTCCCGGACATGCTGCGCGCGGGCTTCCCGCTCAGCGTCTCCTCGATCGTGCTCGTGACGCTGACCGTCACGACCCTCGCCCGCTGGGTGCTCGGTGCCTGAGATCGCAGCCGCCGCGCCAGCCGTTCACGCGTAGGAGAACGCGGGCGGGAAGACCAGCACGACGACTGCAGCCCACACGGCGTAGACCACCAGGTAGCGGGTCTGCCAGCGTTCCACCGCGTCGAACGTGCCGTGGGCACGCAGGAACCGCCACAGCAGCCAGCCGGTGCCCACGAGGTGCACGAGCAGCACCACGTTGAGCCCGAGTGCCGCGGCCTTGTTCGCGGTCCAGCCCGCGTCGGCGATCCGGGACGCCATCGCCGTCAGTGCGACGACGTCGACGGCGAGGGCCGTCACGACGAGGCCGAGCTGCAGCCAGTCGAACGGCCCGCCCGCCGTGATGGGGTCGCGCGCGCTGATCGCGTAGAGCAGCAGCGCGACCACGAGCAGCAGGATCCCGTCCATCAGGACGAGCAGGCTCCGGTCCACCGCGGTGAGCGGACCGCCCGCCAGCAGCGCGACGAGTGCCGCGACGAGCAGGCCGAGCGTGAGCGGTGTGAAGACGCGGGTGAGGACGGGCGCCATGTTCTCCACGACGCTCTGCTTCGCCTCGACGAGCCAGGCCGCCACCAGGAACGCCCCGGGCACCGCGAACGACAGGAGCCAGCTCTGGACGAACGGCTCGGCGTCGATGCCGACGACGTCGAACGTGGCGAGCAGCAGCCCCGTCAACAGTCCTCCACCGAGCGCGAGGAGCGTGAAGTAGACGACGAGCTCGCCCGTGAAGCGCACGAAGTCCATGCGACGCGCGTGCTCACGCCACGCGCCGCCTGTGTAAGCGACGCCGAGCAGCAGCCACAGGAGCACCGGCAGGTGCGTCGCGGCCAGCACCGCGGTCGTCGACAGCCCGACGCCGGGCTCGTCGGCGAAGAACGGGAACAGGTTCACCACCACTGCCAGAGCGGCGGCCATCACGGCCAACGCGCCGGCGGCCCGCGCGGGCAGACGGCGCGACCAGGCGAAGTAGGCCGCGAGAAAGGGCAGCACGGCGAACGCCACGTTGAGCGCGAAGCGTCCTTCGTCCTCGAGTACGAGCAGCCACCGCACCGCGATCCCCGCGCCCACGGCGAGGGCGATCAGCACGCCCAGGTCGCGCCAGTGCCCGTCGGCCCGCGACGGCCGAGACGGCGGGAGGACGAGCTGCTTCCAGAGTCGCTCAGAGTGCGCGCGGGCGAACTCACGCGAGACGTCGTCGAGGTTGCCCATCCGCCGCACCGCCACGAGGAACGCCTCGTCGTCGTCCAGGCCTGCGGCCCGCAGGTCGGCGATCCGGCCCCTCAGGTTGTCCTCGAGCTCGGCGGCGTCGCCGGTCGTGATCGCCTCGCGCCGCAGCACCCACGCGCGCCACTGGTCGATCTGGTGCTCGACGCCCGGCCGCCCGTCCTCGGTCACGCCCAGGCTCCCGCCGCGCCCGGTCCGCGGACCGTGCTGAGCACCTGGTGCAGCGCGTCCGTGACAACCGCCCACTGTGCCTGCCGCTCCTCCAGGACCTGCCGCCCGGACGGGGTCAGCGCGTAGTGCTTGCGCTTGCGCCCGGCGTCGGAGACGCCCCACCGGGCGCTGACCCAGCCGTTGCGCTCGAGGCGGTGGAGCAACGGGTAGAGCATCCCGTCGGTCCACTGCATGCGGCCTTGGGACAGCTCGGCGACCCTCTTGAGGATCGCGTAGCCGTGCAGGTCGCCCTCCGCGAGGATGCCCAGGACCAGCGGGGTGGCGGACGCCGCGACCAGGTCCTTGTCGATACGCACGTCGCTCCCCTATACCTTGATCTCCTAGGGGTGCTTACCCTAGCACCGCTAGGTACGGTGCAGCGGGGTCTACCGGTTCGGCGACGGCTCTCGGGTCGCGGTAGGACGGTCGTCGTCGCGGCTCCGGTCGTAGACGAGCCCGCGGGCGGTCACGCGCGCGCCCGCCGCCGGAAGGTGCGCGGTGAGGCGCCCGTCATGACCGAGGTGCTGCACCGGCACGTCGTGCAGCAGGACGCACACGTCACTGATGAGCCGACGGTGGCACCGCCACCAGAGGCTCTCGCTGCACATCACCGCGGTCCGGCTGGCGGCCGCGCCCGCCAGCAGCTCGTCGATCGCGTGGCCGAAGTCCACGGTCCGCGCGTGGGCCGCGTACGCGCGGAACGCCTCGACCTGCCACCAGGGATCGACAGCAGCCTCGGCCGGGTCGGACCGTCGCCGCCCGCCGAGCCGGGGCTCCCAGCGGTAGGCGACGCCCGCGGCGGGAAGCCACCGCTCGAACTCGTCGCGCGCCACGTGGGGATGCCGTCGGCTACCGGGAAAGCGCCGGACGTCGACCACCTGCTCGACTCCCGCCCCGTGGAGCACGTCGACGATCGCGGCCTGCGACAGGGTCCCGTGCCCGAAGGTCATCAGCAGCGCGCGGTCCTCTGACACCCGACGAGTCTGCCACCGCATCGCCGGAGGCGTGCTCGTGCGGAGGACCGCGAGAAGACAGCGACGCCGGCTTCGCACAGCAGGATGCCGTGGAGTCCGAGACCGGCCCGGCCGACCTCCGCACGAAGGTGACGCTCCGCTCGGCGCTCGAGCAGCCGAAGCGCGGGCGCGCCCGCGTCGCCCGGGCAGCACGCCCACGGTTGGCCACGTGCCGATCGGGTCACCGAGATGCGTGCGGGTCGGCCAGCGCCGCGTCGAGGAAGTCGATCACTCGCGACTCCCACTCCTGCGGAGCGGCCGCCAGCCCGCCCGTGTGATCCGCTCCGCGCACCACCCATACCTGGACGGAGTCGGGCGCCGACGCCTGGAGAGCCGCTGCCGCGTGCTGCTCGTCGGGCACGCGACCGGCCGCGATCAGCAGGACCGGTCTGGGTGCGACCTCGCGCACCGCGTCGCCGAGCGGCGCCGGCCGACGAGGCTCGGACATGAGATCCGCGAGCGAGGTCTGAGCGGCGTGCACCGTCCGCGTCAGGGTGCCGCGCCACCCGTACGCGGACGACAGCCAGCGCAGGTCGTCCGCGCTGCGTCCCGTGGCGCCCTCCGCGACGACCGCGCGGATGTCCTGCGTGAGTGCTGCTGCGCCGATCGCCTCCTCGCCACCCATCGACAGGCCGAGCACGGCGATGCGCGCCGCGTCGACGTCCGGGCGCGAGGCGAGCCAGGCCGCGGCGCGTGGCACGTCGAGGTCCCCGTACCAGCCCCACCGCATCGCGCGTCCGGAGCTCGCACCGTGCCCACGGGCGTCGAGCATCAGGACGCCGAGCCCGTGCCGTGCCATGACCGCGGCGTGCTCGAGGACTGCGGACCGGCTGGACCCCGACCCGTGCAGGACGATCACGGCCGCGCGGCCGGCCGAAGGGACGTACCAACCGGCGAGCGCCTCGTCGCCCGTCGTCGCGATCGTCACGTCCTCGTACGCCAACCCGACCTCCGACGGGGTCGCTGTGCCGGGCGGCGGAGCCGGGGCGGTCGTCACGATGACGGGGACCGCGATCACGTAGACGCCGAGCGCTACTGCGATCACCGTCAGGGGCGCGGTCACGAGCCGCCACCAGCGGGGCACGGCCCGGGTCAGCTGGACGACGCCGACGACGACGAGCGCCACGCCGCCGACGAGCGCGCCGAGCCCGAGGACCGCGGCCACGCCGACGTCTCCGCTCTGCACCCGGGGCGGGCCGACCCCGGCTCCCACGCCGGCCGCCACCGCGCCGAACGTGACGGCGAGCGCGCCCCGCACGGCCGACCGCCGACGCCCCTCCATGGTGCCAGCGCAGCGCGCCGCCTCCGCGCGCACCAGGGCCCAAAGACCCGGCGGGTCAGACGTACAGCCGCGACAAGGAGCGCTCCACGGAGGTGACACGGCTGGGACGGGCGACGAGGCACCCGCGCCCGTACGGTAGGCTGTCGCAGGCTTCTCCGGGAGCCATCGGGCTGTGGCGCAGCTTGGTAGCGCACTTGACTGGGGGTCAAGGGGTCGCAGGTTCAAATCCTGTCAGCCCGACAACATCAGGCCTGGTGAGACACCGTCTCACCAGGCCTGAGTCGTCCCGTCGGCCGCCTCGGCTGGAGGCGCGCCCCGCTCGCGCAGGACGTCGAGCTCGGCGGCGACGAGCCCGAGCAGGACCACGTCGAGCGCGAGGCCCGCGTAGCCCGCCCACTCCTCGATGCGCAGGAGAGCGACCTGCGTGACCAGCAGGCTCACGAGCACGCCCCGGCGGAACCACGTGAAGGCGTGTTCGCGGTCGTCGGTCAGGAGCCCGACGACGCACGCGGCCGTGGTGGCCGCGCCGCCGACGAGCAACGCCCCGACGATCCACCCGGACGTCCCGCCGTCGCGCGCGAGCCACAGGCCGCGTGCCACGCCGAGCAGCGCCGTGCCCGCGATGGTCACGACCGCGACGCGGGGCACCCAGGCCGCGCGCACGAGACGACGCGACACGGCGACCACGGTGTGCGAGACCCAGGCGATCGGGTCGGGCAGCTCGCTGCCGTCGGGGCGGACCGTCGCCACCAGTGCGGCAGCCTCGTCGCGCCCGGGCACGCCGTCTGCCGCCGCCAGCAGGTCGTGCGCGTGCGCACGCACGCGGGGCGAGAACCCGCCCGCGACACCGGCGACGGCTTGGTCGACCGCGGCAGCGAGCTTCTCGGGCGGGACCGCGCTGCGGAGGCCCGACAGCGCCTCGCCGATCAGGGCGAGCGCGACGACCGCGACGTACACGAGCATCGCGGTCGGGCCGTAGAAGTAGTCGTAGTCCTCGGTGACGAACTTGCCGATCTCGTCGACGAACAGGCCGAAGCCCACTCCCCCGACCAGCACGACGACCGGCCGCACGACGGGACCGATGAACGAGAGCGCGAGCAGGACCGCCACGGCGAGCAGCAACCCGCCCCACAGCACGTGGGACACGTGCAGGCCCGGCCCCCCGACCTGCGGGAAGCCCGTGGCGGCCAGGGCGCCACGGGTCACCAGCACGGTCAGCACGGTGACGACGAGGAAGCCCGTCACGTGCCGGGACGCGTGCGGGTCACGTGGCAGCCCCCAGCGCAGGAGCAGGCCGCGCAGGCCGCGGGCCGACCAGGGAACGCTCGAGGGCGAGTCCCCGGTCGCGCGGCCGGCGGCGGTCACCGCTTCCGCTTCTCCCGCACGCGCACGGAGATCGTGATGGGCGTGCCCTCGAAGCCGAAGGTCTCGCGCAGGCGCCGCTCGACGTACCGGCGGTAGCCGGGGTCGAGGAAGCCGGTCGTGAACAGGACGAACCGCGGCGGGCGGGTCGAGGCCTGCGTCGCGAACAGGATGCGCGGCTGCTTGCCGCCGCGCACGGGGTGCGGGTGCGCGGCCACGAGCTCGCCGAGGAACGCGTTGAGGCGGCCCGTGGGGATGCGCGTGTCCCAGGACTCGAGCGACTTCTCGAGCGCCGGGACCAGCCGCTCGGCGTGCCAGCCGGTCTTCGCGGACATGTTGACCCGCGGCGCCCACGTGACCTGGACGAGCTCCTTCTCGATCTCGCGCTCGAGGTACGGGCGGCGGTCCTCGTCCATGAGGTCCCACTTGTTGTAGGCGATGACCAGCGCGCGGCCGGCGTCGATGACCTGCTGGATGACGCGCGTGTCCTGCTCCGTCATCGGCGTCGACGCGTCGAGCAGCACGACCGCGACCTCGGACTTCTCGATCGCCGCCTGCGTGCGCAGGCTCGCGTAGAAGTCGGCGCCCGACGTCTGGTGGACCCGACGGCGGATGCCCGCGGTGTCGACGAACACCCACGGGATGCCCTTGAGGTGGATCAGCTCGTCGACCGGGTCGCGCGTGGTGCCGGCGATCTCGTCGACGACGACGCGCTCGGAACCCGCGACCTTGTTCAGCAGCGAGGACTTCCCCACGTTCGGCCGGCCGACGAGCGCCACGCGGCGCGGCCCCTGCGGGCGCAGCACGCCGTGCTCGGAGACCTCCGGGAGCGCGTCGAGCACGGCGTCGAGCAGGTCACCGGTGCCACGGCCGTGCAGCGCCGAGACGGGGTACGGCTCGCCCAGGCCGAGCGCCCACAACGCGGCGGCGTCCGCCTCGCCGGCGGGGCCGTCCACCTTGTTGGCGCACAGCACCACGGGCTTGCCCGACTTGCGCAGCAGTCGCACGACCTGCTCGTCGGTGTCCGTGGACCCCACGGTCGCGTCGACGACGAACACGACGGCGTCGGCCAGCGCGATCGCGACCTCCGCCTGCTCGGCCACGCGCGCCTCGATCCCGGCGACGTCGACCTCCCAGCCGCCCGTGTCGACGAGCGTGAACCGGCGGCCCGACCACTCCGACGGGTAGCTCACGCGGTCACGGGTCACGCCGGGCTTGTCCTCGACGACCGCCTCGCGGCGGCCCAGGATCCGGTTGACGAGCGTCGACTTGCCGACGTTCGGCCGGCCGACGACCGCGAGCACGGGAAGCGGCGCCTCGGGCTCGGCGTCCTCGTCGTCGCCGCCCTCGCCGTGCAGCAGCGCGAGGTCCTCGTCCTCCAGCTCGTACTCGGCGAGACCGGCCCGCAGGGCGCGCTCGCGCTCGGCGTCCCCGGCCTCGTCGGGCAGGACGAAGTCGACCTCAGGCTCACTCATGTCACCCATTGTCCCCGACGATGGGCCCGACGCCTCACACGCACGCGCGGACGGGGCTGGGCGCGGTGCCCAGGAGCGGGACCGCGGGCTCAGCGCACTGCGTAGGAGGCGTTCAGGCGACGTTGAGCGGGTCGTCCGTCGGCAGCGGGACGCCCACCGCCGTGACCGTCGCGGCGACGTGCAGCGCGAGTGCGTCGCGCAGCCGGTCGTTGGCCTCAGCCATCGCCTGGCGGCCGGGCACGCCCGGCGCACGCTCGACGAGCACCGGCTCGCCGAACGAGACGACGAGGCGCTGCCGCAGCCGCGGCACGTGGTTCACCCCTTGCCCCGTGCGCCGAGTCCCGAGCACCGCGACCGGCACCACGGGCGCGTGCCCGTTCAGCGCGAGCCAGGTGATCCCCGCGCGCGAGTCGGACGCGTCGCCGCGCCCACGGCTGCCCTCGGGGAAGATGCCGACGACTCCCCCGCGCTTGAGGACCTCGAGCGCGGCGCCCAGCGCGGTGCGCGGGTTGTCCCGGTCCACCGGGATCTGGTCGAGCCTGCGCAGCAGGCCGCCGAGACGGCCGTCGAACATCTCCTGCTTGATGAGCATGTGCGCGGGACGGGGCGCCGCACCGACCAGCACCGGCCCGTCGATGACGCCCGTGTGGTTCGCCGCGAGCAGCACCGGGCCCTCGGTGGGGACGTGGTGCGCGCCGTGGACCTCCGTGGCCCAGACCACGTGGGCCAGCAGCCGCCCGAGCACGTGACCCGCGCGGGCCCCCCGCGTGGGTCGCTCCCACTGCGGGTTCACGCGTCGCGTCCAGTCACCTGGGCGACGATCGCGAGGACCGCCTCGACGGTCTCCTCGAAGTCCAGGTCCGAGGAGTCGAGCGTCACCACGCCGTCGGCCGCGACGTGGAACTGCGCGACCGTCGAGTCGTCCGCGTCGCGTCGCAGCACCTGGTCGTGCGTGGCCGCGACCGCGGCCTCGTCGTCCGAGCCGTGCACGTCACGCGCGCGGCGCGCGAGCCGCGCCTCTTGCGAGGCGGTCAGCAGGATCCGCACGTCCGCGTCCGGTGCGACGACCGTGGTGATGTCCCTGCCCTCGGCCACGATCCCGCGACCGTGCGAGAAGGACGTCGCGACCGACTGCGTGGCGATCGCCGCGCGCTGCCGCCGCCGCAGCTCGTCCCTGACCGCGAGGTTCGTCGCGACGGCGCTCACCGCGGCCGAGATCGCCGTCTCGCGGATCGCGTCGGCGATGTCTGTCCCCGCGACGACGACGTGCGGCGCGTCGGGGTCGACCCCCTGGTCCAGCGGGAGCTCGCGCACGCATCGCGCGACCGCCGCCTGGTCGTCCAGCGGCACGCCCGTGTGCAGGCACCACCACGTGGCCGCGCGGTACATCGCGCCCGTGTCCAGGTACGCCAGGCCGAGGCGCCGGGCGGCCTCGCGCGACACGCTCGACTTGCCCGATCCCGACGGTCCGTCCACCGCCACGACGAGCGCGCTCACACGACCAGCCTCCATCCACGTTCGACCAGCTCGGCCTCCAGCCGGGCCGCACTGCCGGGCAGCACCGAGATCGCCGCCATGCCGACCTGCCGGCCGGCCGCGTGCTCGAGCCGCAGGTCCTCCAGGTTGACGCCGGCCTCGCCGACCTCGGTGAGCAGGCGCGCGAGCTCGCCCGGGGAGTCCGGCACCAGCACCGTGACCTCCTCGTACGCGCGCTGCGCGCCGCCGTGCTTGCCGGGGATGCGGGCGACGCCCTCGTTGCCCGCAGCGATCGCGCGCGCGAGGGTCACGAGCACCCCGGTCGCGATCGTCTCGGGCCCCTCGGCCTCGTCGGCCGATGCCAGCGCGCCGATGACCTCGTCGAGGTCGCCGCGCAGCGACTCGAGCAGCGGCCGGACCGCCGCCGAGTTGGCGGCGAGGATCGACGTCCACAGCTCCGGGTCGGACGCGGCGATGCGCGTGACGTCCCGCAGCCCCTGTCCCGCGAGCCCGAGCGCGGTGTCGTCCACGCCGACCAGCCGCGCGGCCATGAGCGAGGAGACGACCTGCGGGACGTGCGAGACCGCGGCGACCGCCGCGTCGTGCGCGTCCGCGTCCATCGTGACGGGGACCGCGCCCAGGTCGACCGCCAGGGCGCGGACGGCCAGCACGGCGTCCGCCGAGGACTCGTCGGCCTCCGCGATCACCCACGGACGTCCGAGGAACAGGTCGGGCACCGCGGCCGACGGCCCGGAACGCTCGCGGCCCGCCATCGGGTGCGAGCCGACGTACCGGCCGAGCGCCGCGCCCGAGGCGCGCAGCTCGGCCAGGACATGACCCTTGACCGACGCGACGTCCGTCACGACGGCACCCGGGTGCGCCTCGAGCTGCGCGCGCACCACCCCGGCCGTCACGTCGGGCGGCGCCGCGACGACGACCAGCGCGGGCTCGTCGTCGTCCGCGGTCGCCGGACGCCCGGCACCCACGTCGCGCGCGAGCGCCACCGCGGTGCGCGACGGGTCCTGCAGGCGGACGTCGACACCCTCGGCGGTCAGGCGCAGGCCCACCGACGCACCGATCAGCCCCACCCCGACCACGAGGACGGGGCCCGCGGTCGCCGCTGTCACATGCCCGCCTGCGACATCAGGGAGCCGATCTCGACCTGGGACAGCACGCGCGTCCGGCCCTGCTTGAGGTCGCCCAGGCGGATCGGGCCGATGCGCGTGCGCACGAGCTTGGTGACCGGGTGGCCGACCTCCTCGAGCATGCGCCGCACGATGCGGTTGCGGCCCTCGTGCAGCGTGAGCTCGACGAGGCTCAGGTGTGACAGCGACTGGACGATCGTCACCTTGTCCGCCTTGGCCGGACCGTCCTCGAGCTCGATGCCGCGCTGCAGGCGCTGGGCGGTCGCGGGCGTGAGGCGGCCCTGCACCTCGGCGAGGTAGGTCTTCGGCACGCCGTTCGACGGGTGCGACAGGTGGTTCGCCAGCTCGCCGTCGCTGGTGAGGAGCAGCAAGCCCTCGGTGTCCGCGTCGAGGCGGCCGACGTGGAAGAGCCGCTCGGTGCGGTCGCTCACGTACTGCGCGACCGACGGCCGGCCCTGCTCGTCGTGCATCGTCGAGACGACGCCCTTCGGCTTGTTGAGTGCGATCGTCACGTGCGACGAGTCGAGCTGCACGCGCATGCCGTCGACGAGCACGACCGACTTCTTCGGGTCGACGCGCACCCCCAGCTCGACGACGACCTGCCCGTCGACCTCGACGCGACCCGACGCGATCAGCGTCTCGCACGCGCGCCGCGAGCCCAGGCCGGCCGAGGCGAGCAGCTTCTGCAGCCGGATGCCCTCGGGGTCGTGCACGTCGACGGTCGGCTCGGACGGCGCACGTCGCGGTGTCGTCGGACGGCTGGACGTCGGGCGCGACGACCGGCCCTTCACCGGACCCCGCGCCGCGCCGGACTGGCCGCGGTGCGGCTTCTTGCCCTCGCCACCGGCGGCACCGCCGCGGCCGGACGCGCCGCCGCGGGGTGCACCGTCGCGAGATGCGGGACGTCCGTTGCGGTCCGCGTCACCGCGGCGCTGCTGGGGGCTCATGCTGGTCCTCCGATCGTGGCACCGGGTTCGTCGACACCCTCGAGGGCGTCGATCTCCGGCAGGTAAGGCGCGAGCGGGGGCAGCTCGTCCAGGCTGGACAGGCCCATCCGCTCCAAGAAGTATCCCGTGGTCCCGTACAGCAGCGCACCGCTGGTCGGCTCGGTGCCCACCTCGGCGACCAAGCCGCGCGCCGTGAGCGTGCGCATCACGCCGTCGACGTTGACCCCGCGCACCGCCGAGACCTGACCACGCGTGACCGGCTGCCGGTACGTGACGACCGCGAGCGTCTCGAGCGCGGCCTGCGTGAGCCTTGCGGTCTGGCCGTCCAGCACGAACCGGCCGACGACGTCGGCGTACGGCGCAGCCGAGTAGATGCGCCAGCCCTCGCCCGCGCGCCGCAGCTCGTACCCGCGCGGGCGGCCACCGTGCTCGCCGCGGTAGTCCGCGGCCAGCTCCTCGAGCAGCTCCTCGACGCGCGTGGTCGGGAGCGCCAGGACGGCTGCGAGCCGGACGGCCGGCACCGGCTCGTCGGCGACCATGAGCACGGCCTCGAGCGCCCCCAGGGCGCCGCCCGGCAGCTCGTCCACGTCGAAGGCGAGCTCGTCGGGCACGGCCGGACCGGCGGCTGCGGCCTCGCCCTCGGCCGGAACGGGGTCGGTCGAGGCGCCCGCCTCGAGCGGGTCGGCGTCCGGCGCCTGCGCGGCGTCCGCGATCGACGGGTCGTCACTCATGCGTCCTCCTCGGACGTGTCCCGCACGTCGGGTCCTGCGGTCGGCTCGTCGTCGCTCGCCGCGTCCGGGCTCGGGTCAGCGGTCGTGTCGAGCTGGTCGAAGTCGTCTGACACCGTGACATCGCCCTCGGCGGCGCCAGTCCAGCGCACCGTGAGCTCGCCCAAGGGCGTGACCTGGTCGAAGCCCACCGCACCCTCGCGGAACAGCTCCAGCACGGCGAGGAAGCGCGCGACCACGACGATCGTCGAGCCCGCGTCCGCGACGAGGGTGCGGAACGAGACCGCCCCGTGGTGCCGCAGGCGGTCGACGAGCACCGCGGCCTGCTCGCGCACGGAGACGGCCGGTGCGTGCAGGTGGCTGATGTCCACGCCGGGCGGCGGGGCCTTGGGCGACAGCGCCTTCGCCGCCAGCGCCGCGAGCTGGTCCGGCCCGACCTGCATCACGAGCTCGGGGAGCAGCGCGGCCACGTGCGGCTCGAGCGCGACCGTCCGCGGGAACCGTCGGCCCTCGGTGGCCCAGCGGTGCGCCAGGTGTGCCGCGACCTGCTTGTAGGCGCGGTACTGCAGCAGCCGGGCGAAGAGCAGGTCGCGTGCCTCCAGCAGGTCGAGGTCCTCGGCGTCCTCGACGTCGGCCGACGGCAGCAGACGCGCGGCCTTGAGGTCGAGCAGCGTCGCGGCGACGACGAGGAACTCCGACGCGCGGTTGAGGTCCCACTGCTTCTCGGCGTCGCGCAGGTACGCGATGAACTCGTCGGTGACCTGCGCGAGCGCGACCTCGGTGATGTCGAGCTTGTGCTTGGCGATCAGGCCGAGCAGGAGGTCGAAAGGACCCGTGAAGTTGTCGAGGTGCACCTCGAAGCCTGCCGTGCCGACGGGCGACGCGGCCTGCTCGCCCGCGGGGGGCTGGACTGCCTCGTCAGGGGTGCTCGTCGCCGCGTCGCCTCCGGGCGCGACGTCAGGCGGCGTCGCCACGGGAGACGAGCTCGCGCGCGAGCTGGCGGTAGGCGTGCGCGCCCGTGTGCGTGGGCGCGTAGGTCGTGATCGGCTCGGCGGCGACCGTCGCGTCCGGGAACTTCACGGTGCGCCCGATGACGGTGTGCAGCAGCGTGTCGCCGAACGCCTCGTGCACACGCGCGACCACCTCACGCGCGTGCAGCGTGCGCGAGTCGTACATGGTGGCCAGGATCCCGTCGACCTCGAGGCGCGGGTTGAGCCGGTCGCGCACCTTCTCGATCGTCTCGATCAGCAGCGCGACGCCGCGCAGCGCGAAGAACTCGCACTCGAGCGGGATCAGCACGCCGTGCGCCGCCGTGAGCGCGTTCACGGTCAGCAGTCCCAGCGAGGGCTGGCAGTCGATGAGGACCACGTCGTAGTCGTCCAGCACCGGGCGCAGCGCGCGCGACAGCACCGACTCACGCGCGACCTCGCCGACGAGCTGCACCTCCGCGGCCGACAGGTCGATGTTCGCGGGCAGCAGGTCGAGCCCGGGGGTGCTCGTGTGCCGCAGGACGTCCGCGACCTGCGCGTCGCGCTCCATGAGCAGGTTGTAGACCGTGAGGTCGAGCTCGTGCGGGCTGATGCCCAGGCCGACCGAGGCCGCCCCCTGGGGGTCGAAGTCGACGATGAGGACCTTGCGCCCGTACTCGGCGAGCGCGGCCGCCAGGTTGATGGTGGTCGTCGTCTTGCCGACGCCACCCTTCTGGTTGCACATCGCGATGACACGCGCTGGGCCGTGCGAGGCCAAGGGCTCCGGCTCCGGGAACCCCGGGAGCGCCCGCCCGACGGCGTCGAGTTCCTGCGTCGTGTCGCTGCTCACCACGTCGCACAACCTACCGGAGCAGACCGGCCCGACACGATCACCTCGCGCGTGGATGGCTGAGCTGGTAGACCTCGCGCAGCGTGTCCGGCGTCACGAGCGTGTAGATCTGCGTCGTCGTCACCGACGCGTGCCCCAGCAGCTCCTGCACCACGCGCACGTCCGCGCCCCCGGCCAGCAGGTGCGTCGCGAACGAGTGACGCAGCGTGTGCGGCGACAGGTGGGCCCCGTTCCCCGTCGCTCCGCCGAGTCCGGCTCGCTCGGCGGCCGTGCGCAGCGCGGCCCACGCGCTCTGTCGCGAGAGCCGCGCGCCGCGCGTGTTGAGGAACACCGCGGGGGTCCCGCGTCCGCTCGCGGCGAGCGCCGGACGACCCCGCACGAGGTAGGCCTCGAGCGCCTCGATCGCGAACGAGCCCACCGGGACGACACGTTCCTTGCCGCCCTTGCCGAGCAGCCGCACCGCCGCGCGGCCGGGGGTGACGTCCACGTCGTCGACGTCGAGCCCGACCGCCTCGGAGATGCGCGCGCCCGTGGCGTAGAGCAGCTCGAGCAGCGCACGGTCGCGCAGCGGCGCGGGTCCGTCGCCGAGCCCGGCGGCGTCGATCAGCCGGCCCACCTCGTCGACCGAGATCGCCTTCGGGAGCCGACGCGGGGGCGCCGGGGGGCGCACGGCGTCCGCGGCGTCGTGGCTGGTGACGCCGTCGAGGACCCAGAACCGGTGCCAGCCACGCACCGCCACCACGGCTCGCGCGGCCGACGACGCCGAGAGCACGCTCCCGCCGTCGGCACCTGTCCGCACCGTGAGGAGGTAGTCCTCCACGTCCTGCGGGAGCACGTCGTCGGGCCGCTGCCGTCCGCGCGACCCGAGGTACGCGGCGTAGCGACCGAGGTCGCGGCGGTAGGCGGCGATGGTGTTGCGGGACAGCCCCCGCTCGACCGTGAGGTGCGCGAGGTAGTCCTCGAGCGCGCGCGCGAGCGGAGTGCCGGAGACCACCTGCGTCACCGTGCGACCGCCGAGGTCACAGAGGCAGGAACACGTCGACGGAGACGGCGACGGACAGGAGCGTGAGGTAGGTGATCGACGCGTGGAACACGCTCATGGCCCGCAGCTTGCCGCGCGCCGGGTCCTCCGCGCGGCGCAGCAGGCGCACGCACAGCACCAGGAACCACACCCCGAGCCCCGTGGCGACGACCGCGTACACCCAGGTCATGCCGGCCGCGGGGACGAGCAGCAGCGAGCACGCGATCATCGCGAGCGTGTAGCCGATCATCTCGCGAGCGACCTTGGTGTCCTTGGCGACCACCGGCAGCATCGGCACGCCCGCGGCTGCGTAGTCACGGCGGAACTTCATCGACAACGGCCAGTAGTGCGGTGGCGTCCAGAAGAACACGACGCCGAACAGCAGCACGGCGGGCCAGCCCACGCCGCCGGTCACCGCGGACCAGCCGATCAGGACCGGCATGCACCCCGCGGCGCCGCCCCACACGATGTTCTGCGGCGTGCGGCGCTTGAGGATCATCGTGTAGCCGACGACGTAGATGAGGATCGCGCCCGCGCACAGCAGCGACGAGACCGGGTTCACCAGGAACCACAGCCACGTCAGGCTCACGACGCCGAGCACGAGGCCGAACGTCAGCGCCGCGCGCGGGCCGATCTCGCCGGTGGCCGTCGGCCGCTTGCGCGTCCGGTTCATGACCCGGTCGATGTCGCGGTCGATGTAGCAGTTGAGGACGTTCGCCGAGCCCGCGGCCGTCGCGCCGCCGACGAGCGTCGCGAGCACCAGGCCGAGGCTCGGCCAGCCCTCCTGCGCGAGGATCATCGTCGGGATCGTCGTGACGAGCAGGAGCTCGATGACGCGGGGCTTGGTCAGCGTCACGTACCGCCCGACCGTGGCACGGGCCTGCGCGACGCGCCCGGCGGGCAGCGCGGGCGACGCAGCACCTCGTGGCGCGAGCCCGTGCGCGGTCAGCGCTGAACGCTGGTCCTGGTCGTCCCGGGCCGTGTCGTCGCGGGCCGTGTCGTCATGGACGGTGTCGTCGTGCGCCCTGTCCTGCGGACCCTCAGCCCGCGCGACCGCGGCGTCGCGACGACCGCCGGACCGGGCGACGTCGTCGTCAGCCGACCTGCCGTCGACGGACGAGGGGCTGGTGAGGCGCACGCGAGGCGGTTCCGTTCGTGTGGTCGGCCGGCCGGCGGTGGTGCCGATCGGAGGGCTGACGTCGACGGCCATGCTACGCCGCGCGCGGGACGAAAGGCCCGCCAGCGCGCCCGGCGGGACCTGTGAGATCGGTCGCGCGCCGCACATCGTCCGGCGTGGCCCCGTGAGAGTGGCCGGAGGCTGGTCACCGTCGCTCGACCTCTGCACGTGCGCTATAGGCTCGAGCGGCAACCGGCGTCCGTTCGCGCGCGACGTCGTCCGAGTGCCGCCCGACCCCGGACGGCGCCCTGACCAGACGAGCGCGTGCGCACCAGCCATGGACGGCCGTGCGCTCGCGAGAACCCTCGCGGGGCCGTGCAGCGATGCACGCCATGCAAGTCGGAACACGTCACCCGGCTCCCCCGGGTGGGAATGAGGTGCGGTGAACGCGAAGGCTCCCCTGGCCCAGTCGGTCGGCTGGACAGACCTGGACGTGAAGGCTGTCGACACGGTGCGCATCCTGGCGGCGGACTCGGTCGAGAAGGTCGGCAACGGTCATCCGGGGACGGCGATCAGCCTCGCCCCCGTGGCCTACCTCCTGTACCAGAACGTGCTCCGGCACGACCCGCGGGACACCCACTGGCTGGGTCGCGACCGCTTCGTGCTGTCGGCCGGGCACTCCTGCCTGACCCAGTACATCCAGCTGTACCTCGGCGGCTTCGGCCTCGAGCTCGAGGACCTGCAGGCGCTGCGCACGTGGGGCTCGAAGACCCCCGGGCACCCCGAGTACAAGCACACGGCGGGCGTGGAGATCACGACCGGCCCGCTCGGTCAGGGCCTTGCGTCCGCCGTCGGGTTCGCGATGGCCCAGCGCCGCGAGCGGCACCTGCTCGACCCTGAGGCCCCCGCGGGCACGAGCCCGTTCGACCACTACACCTACGTGATCGCCTCCGACGGCGACCTGCAGGAGGGCGTGACGAGCGAGGCCTCGTCCATCGCCGGCACGCAGGAGCTCGGCAACCTCATCGTCCTGTGGGACGACAACCACATCTCGATCGAGGGCGACACGCAGATCGCCTTCACCGAGGACGTGCTCGCGCGCTACGAGGCGTACGGCTGGCACGTCCAGTTCGTCGACTGGACGGCCGGTGGCGAGTACCGCGAGGACGTCGACGCGCTGCAGGCGGCGATCGACGCGGCCAAGGCCGTCACGGACAAGCCGTCCTTCATCGGCATCCGGACGCTCATCGCGTGGCCCACCCCGGGCAAGACCGACGACCACTCGTCGCACGGCTCGAAGCTCGGCACGGACTCGATCCGCGGCCTCAAGGAGCTGCTCGGCTTCGACCCGGACCAGACGTTCGAGGTCGCCCCCGAGGTGCTCGCCCACACGCGCGGGCTGGCGGACCGTGCCGCGACCGCGCGCGCCGCCTGGCAGGAGTCGTTCGACGCCTGGAAGGCGGCCCACCCGGACCGCGCCGCGCTCCTCGACCGGCTCGTCGCCCAGGAGCTGCCCGCCGGCTGGGAGGACTCCCTGCCGGTGTTCCCCGCGGGCAAGGCGGTCGCCACGCGCGCTGCTTCCGGTGAGGTGCTCTCGGCGATCGCCGACGAGCTGCCCGAGCTCTGGGGCGGCTCGGCCGACCTGGCCGGCTCGAACAACACCACGATGAAGGGCCAGCCGTCGTTCCTCCCGGCTCACCGCTCGACCCACGAGTTCGCGGGCGACGAGGGTGGCCGCACGCTGCACTTCGGCATCCGCGAGCACGGCATGGGCGCGATCCTGTCGGGCATCACGCTGCACGGCCTGACCCGCGCGTACGGCGGCACGTTCCTGCAGTTCGCCGACTACATGCGCGGCTCGGTCCGTCTGGCCTCCCTCATGGGCGTGCCGTCCATCTACGTGTGGACGCACGACTCGATCGGCCTCGGCGAGGACGGACCGACGCACCAGCCGGTCGAGCACCTCACCGCGCTGCGGGCCATCCCGGGCCTGTCGGTCGTCCGCCCGGCGGACGCCAACGAGACCGCGCAGGCGTGGAAGGCGATCCTCGAGCACCGCGACGGGCCGGTCGGCCTGATCCTCACGCGCCAGAACGTCCCGACGTTCCCGCGCGGCGAGGACGGCTTCGCGGGCGCCGAGGGCGTGGCGAAGGGTGCCTACGTGCTGCTCGAGGCGAGCACGGGCACGCCCGAGGTGATCCTCATCGGCACGGGCTCGGAGGTGCAGCTCGCCGTCGAGGCGCGCGAGACCCTCGAGGCCGCAGGCGTCCCGACGCGCGTCGTCTCGGCGCCGTCGCTCGAGTGGTTCGCGGCTCAGGACGAGGCGTACCGCGAGTCGGTGCTCCCGTCGTCGGTCCGGGCCCGTGTGTCGGTCGAGGCGGGCATCGCCCTGTCGTGGCACAAGATCGTCGGCGACGCCGGCCGGTCCATCTCGCTCGAGCACTTCGGTGCCTCGGCGGACTACCAGGTGCTCTACCGCGAGTTCGGCATCACCGCCGAGGCGGTCGTGGCGGCCGCGCACGAGTCGGTCGCCGCCGCGCGAGGCGACGCCGCGCCGTCGTCGTCGCAGGCCGCTCCGACGGCCACCGGTACCGGCGACCAGCAGGGCTGATCCGCTCAGGACGCGGGGCGCCACCTCCAGCAGGCGTCCCGCGTCCTCGCGGGTCAGGATGACGATGAGGTCGCGCGGCACGGTCGTGCCTGCGCGCAGCACGTTCATGAGGGAAGGAACCACCATGGCACCGAGCGGACCCCTCGCACGGCTCACGGAGGCGGGAGTGGCCGTCTGGCTCGACGACCTGTCACGTGAGCGGCTGCGTTCCGGGAGCCTCGCCGCGCTCGTGGAGCGCGGCGTGGTGGGAGTGACCACCAACCCGACGATCTTCGCCGCGGCGATCAGCCAGGGCGACGCCTACGACGAGCAGCTGCGCGACCTGGCCGCGCGCGGCGCGGACGTCGACCAGGCGGTCTTCACGATCACGACCGACGACGTGCGGGCGGCCGCCGACGTCCTGCGCCCGGTCTACGACCGCACCGACGGGCAGGACGGCCGGGTCTCGATCGAGGTCGACCCGCGCCTCGCCCACGAGACCGAGGCGACGATCTCGTCCGCCAAGGCGCTGTGGGCGACCGTGGACCGGCCCAACGTCTTCATCAAGATCCCGGCGACGCTCGAGGGGCTTCCCGCGATCACCGCGGTGCTCGCCGAGGGCATCAGCGTCAACGTCACGCTGATCTTCTCGCTCGAGCGCTACGCGGCCGTGCTCGACGCGTTCCTGGCGGGCCTCGAGCAGGCGCGCGCCAACGGTCACGACCTCGCTCCCGTCGCGTCGGTCGCGTCGTTCTTCGTCTCGCGCGTCGACACCGCGATCGACCCGCGGCTCGACGCGCTCGGGACGCCCGAGGCCGCCGAGCTGCGCGGCAAGGCCGCGATCGCCAACGCGCGTCTCGCCTACGGCGTGTACGAGGAGGTCGTCGCCGGCGAGCGCTGGCAGGCGCTGGCCGCCGCCGGTGCGCACCCGCAGCGCCCGCTGTGGGCGTCGACCGGCGTCAAGGACCCGACCTACCCGGACACGCTGTACGTCGACGAGCTCGTCGTCGCGGGCGTGGTGAACACGATGCCGGAGAAGACCCTCGACGCAGTGGCCGACCACGGCGGCGACGGGCACGACACCGTCACTGGGACCCAGGTCGCGTCCGCCACGCTGCTGGACCGGCTCGTCGCGCTCGGGATCGACGCGGAAGACGTCGCGCAGGAGCTCGAGGTCGAGGGCGTCGAGAAGTTCGCGGCGAGCTGGGACCAGCTGCTCGCCAAGGTCGCCGAGGGCCTGGGCGTGGCGGCCGAGCGTTCGGCGGAGGCCCAGTGAGCCTCGCCAAGGTCGCGAGCGGGGTCAACCCGCTGCGCGACCCCCGGGACCGTCGACTCCCCCGCATCGCGGGGCCGTGCGGGCTCGTGATCTTCGGCGTGACCGGCGACCTCGCACGCAAGAAGCTCATGCCCGCCGTGTACGACCTCACCAACCGCGGCCTGCTGCCGCCCGGCTTCGCGCTCACGGGGTTCGCGCGCCGCGACTGGGAGACGCAGGACTTCGCCCAGATCGTGCACGACTCCGTGAAGGAGAACGCCCGGACGCCGTTCCGGGAGGCCACCTGGCGTCAGCTCTCCGAGGGCATCCGGTTCGTCCAGGGCACGTTCGACGACGACGACGCCTTCGACCGCCTGCGGGACACGGTCGAGGAGCTCGACGTCTCACGCGGCACGGGCGGCAACCACGCGTTCTACCTGTCCGTGCCCCCCTCGTCGTTCCCCGTCGTGTGCGAGCAGCTCTCGCGCTCCGGGCTCTCCCAGCCGCAGGAGGGCCGCTGGCGCCGCGTCGTCATCGAGAAGCCGTTCGGACACGACCTGGCCAGCGCGCGTGAGCTCCAGAGCATCGTCTCGAGCGTGTTCCGGCCCGACGACATCTTCCGGATCGACCACTACCTGGGCAAGGAGACGGTGCAGAACCTGCTGGCGCTGCGCTTCGCCAACCAGCTGTTCGAGCCGATCTGGAACGCGAACTACGTCGACCACGTCCAGATCACCATGGCCGAGGACATCGGCATCGGCGGACGTGCCGGGTACTACGACGGCATCGGCGCGGCGCGCGACGTCATCCAGAACCACCTGCTGCAGCTCCTCGCGCTCACCGCGATGGAGGAGCCGGTGTCGTTCGACGCCGCGGCGCTGCGCGCCGAGAAGGAGAAGGTCCTGTCGGCCGTGCGCGTGCCGCGCGACATCGGCCGGCACACCGCCCGCGGCCAGTACACGGCGGGCTGGCAGGGCGGTGAGCAGGTCGTCGGCTTCCTTGAGGAGGAGGGCTTCAACCCCCACTCGACCACCGAGACGTACGCCGCGATCCGCGTCGACATCGACACGCGTCGCTGGGCCGGCGTGCCGTTCTACCTGCGCACCGGCAAGCGTCTCGGCAAGCGGGTCACCGAGATCGCGGTGGTGTTCAAGAAGGCGCCCCACCTGCCGTTCGAGTCGACGGCCACCGAAGAGCTGGGCAAGAACGCCCTGGTCATCCGCGTGCAGCCCGACGAGGGCGTGACGCTGCGGTTCGGCGCCAAGGTGCCGGGCACGCAGATGGAGGTCCGTGACGTCACGATGGACTTCGGCTACGGCCACGCGTTCACCGAGGCGTCGCCCGAGGCGTACGAACGGCTGATCCTCGACGTGCTGCTCGGCGACCCGCCGCTCTTCCCGCAGAACACCGAGGTCGAGCTCTCCTGGGAGATCCTCGACCCGATCATCGAGTACTGGGCCAAGCGGGGAAAGCCCGACGAGTACCGCGCGGGCACGTGGGGCCCGCGCTCGGCCGACGACATGATGGCCCGCGACGGGCGCGCCTGGAGGCTGCCGTGATCATCGAGATGCCGGGGACGACGACGCGGGCGGTCGCCAAGCGGCTGCTCACCGAACGCGACGAGGGCGGTGCCGTCGCCCTCGGGCGCGTGCTGACGCTCATCGTCGACACCGGGGACCACGACCCCGAGCACGCGATCGCGGCCGCCAACGACGCGAGCCGCGAGCACCCGTGCCGGGTGATCCTCATCACGTCGCAGCCGAGTGCCAAGCCCAGCGGTGAGGGCCTCGACGCCCAGATCCGGCTCGGCGGTGACGCGGGTGCGAGCGAGGTCATCATCCTGCGCCCGCTCGGGGAGCTCACGGAGCACCTCGACACGCTCGTCATGCCGCTCCTGCTGCCCGACGCCCCGATCGTCGCCTGGTGGCCGTACGAGCCGCCCGCCGTGCCGTCCGAGCACCCGCTCGGCCGGATGGCGCAGCGCCGCATCACCGACTCCGTCCGCTCGTCGGACCCGGGCGCGTGGCTGCGACGGCTCGCGGAGTCGTACCAGGAGGGCGACACGGACCTCGCGTGGACCCGGGCCACGCTGTGGCGCGGCCTGATCGCGGCGACCCTCGAGCAGCCCCCGTACGAGCCGGTGCGTCGAGCGGTGGTCTCCGGGCAGGCCACGCACACGTCCGTCGACATGGTCGCGGCGTGGCTCGCGCAGGCGCTGCGCTGCCCCGTCGAGGTGGAGCGCATCCCGGACGCGCCCGCCATCGTCCAGGTCAAGCTCGAGCGGTCGTCGGGCGACATCGTGCTGGGGCGTCCCGACGGGAAGACCGCCGCGCTGCACCAGCCTGGGCAGCCGGAGCACCGCATCGCCCTGCCGATCCGGCACCTGCGCGAGTGCCTCGCCGAGGAGCTGCGACGCCTCGACCCCGACGAGGTCTACGGCGAGGTGCTCACCAAGGGCCTTGCCAGGATCCCGGCATGACCGGGCGCGTCGTGCGCGACGTCGTCGTCCACCCGGACGCGACGCTGCTCGCCGAGGCCACCGCCGCACGACTGCTCGTCACGCTGGTCGACCTGCAGTCGCACCGCGCTCCCCTGCACGTCGTGCTCACCGGCGGGACCGTGGGGATCACGACGCTCGCCGCGGTGACGGCCTCGCCGGTACGGGACGCCGTGGACTGGTCGCAGGTCCACCTGTGGTGGGGCGACGAGCGGTTCCTGCCCGACGGCGATCCCGACCGCAACGAGACCCAGGCGCGCGAGGCGCTGGTGACGGCGCTCGGCGACGCGCTCCCGGCGGACAACGTGCACCCGGTGCCCGCGCTCGACGCCGACGTCCCGACGCCCGAGGACGCGGCGGCCGCGTACGCCGACGTGCTGGCCCGCCACGCCGACGACGGCGACCAGGTGCCGCGCTTCGACGTGCTGCTGCTGGGGATGGGCCCGGACGGCCACGTCGCGTCGCTGTTCCCGGAGCACGAGGCGCTGCAGGCCGCGGGAGTCGCCACGGTCGCGGTGCATGGCTCCCCCAAGCCGCCGCCGCTGCGCGTCTCCCTCACGTTCGACGCGATCCACGCGGCGCGCGAGGTGTGGGTGGTCGCAGCCGGGGCCGAGAAGGCCGCCGCCGTCGCGTCCGCGCTGGCGGCGGCTCCCGTCGCGACGACACCCGCCGCCGGGGCGATCGGGACCGAGCGCACGCTGTGGCTCCTCGACGCCGCGGCCTCCGGCGACCTGCCCGCAGGCGGTGCCACCGCCTGACCGACCTCCGAGAGGATGCAGCCGTGACGGACCTGACCGACCCGGAGGCACTCTGGTCGCAGGTGGACGCCTACTTCGGCGTCCTCGCGCCCGAGGACGTTCACCTCGTCGCGACCCGCGCCCGTGCGCACGCCGCCGGCCTGCCGGACATCGCGGTCGCGCCCAACCAGGGCAAGTTCCTGCAGCTGCTCGCGAGCGTCGTCGGTGCGCGGCGGATCCTCGAGATCGGCACCCTCGGCGGATACAGCACGCTGTGGCTCGCACGGGCCCTGCCGTCCAGTGGGCGCCTGGTCACGCTCGAGCTCGATCCGGCCCACGCCGCGGCCGCGCGCGAGTCGCTCGCGGAGGCGGGTGTCAGCGACCGCGTGGACGTCGTCGTGGGTCCGGCCTCCGAGTCGCTCGCGACCCTGGCCCGCGCGGGAGTCGACGCTTTCGACCTGGTGTTCATCGACGCGGACAAGCAGCAGCTCGCGCTGTACGTCGACCTGTCGCTCGCACTGGCACGCCCGGGCACGCTCGTCGTCGTCGACAACGTGGTGCGTGCGGGCGCAGTCGTCGATGCTGCGCACCCCGACGACCGCGTCCAGGGCGTGCGGCACATGGTCGACCTGCTGACGGACCATCCGCGGCTCGACGGGACCGTGATCCAGACGGTCGGGGTCAAGGGGTACGACGGGTTCGCGCTGCTGCGCGTCACCTCCTGACCCCGTGTGCACGCCTCTCCCCCGTGACCTCGGCCCGGACACGACGAAGGGCCCCCGCGGTGACGCAGGGACCCTTCGGTCGAGCTTGAGCTGAGATCAGCGGCCGCGACGCGCGCGCAGCGCCGCCAGTGCCTCGTCCAGGATCGCCGCGCCGTCCTCGTCGGACCGGCGCTCCTTCACGTACGCGAGGTGCGTCTTGTACGGCTCGTTGCGCACGGGAGCAGGAGGGTTCTCCTGGTCCTGACCCGCGGGGAACCCGCACCGGGGGCAGTCCCACGTCGTGGGTGCCTCCTCGGCCGCCTCCTCGGCGAAGCTCGGGCGCGTCTCGTGGCCGTTCGCGCACCAGTAGGAGATCCAGATCCGCGGAGCGGCGTCGCCGCGCTCCGCCTCGCCCATCGGGCCTGCGCCGACTCGGGAGCCCCGGATCGCGTTACCGCTCGCCATGGTCGCCTGCCTCAGCCGTCGTAGCGCTCGATCAGACCGAGCACCACGATCACGCCGGCCCACGCGAGCGCGACACCGACGGTGATCCGGTTGAGGTTCCGCTCGGCGACGCCGGAGCTGCCGGCACTCGACGTGATGCCACCGCCGAACATGTCGGACAGGCCGCCGCCCTTGCCCTTGTGGAGGAGCACCAGCGGCACCAGGAGCGCACTGGTCAGCACCAGGAGCACCTGCATCGAGATCTTCAGGGCGGTCACGTCGGTGTCGTTCCTCACTAGCGAGCGGGGCCGCCCGCGCAACGACGCGCGGGCCGGGTACAGGGTAGGCGACGAATCGCACCGGAAGCCACATCGACGCCCCGGTGAGAGCCCTGCGTGAGACAGGGCCCGCACCGGGGCGTCGGTGGCGGAGGTCAGAGCCCGACTGCGTGCGCCTGATAGCGCACGATCTTGGCGAACTCCTCGGGGTCGAGGCTCGCGCCACCGACCAGGGCGCCGTCCACGTCCGGCTTCGCCATGATCGAGGCGACGTTGGACGACTTCACGGACCCGCCGTACAGCACGCGGACCGCGTCGGCGGTCGGCTGGTCGTACAGCTCGGCGATGCGCACGCGGATCGCCTCGCACAGCTCCTGGGCGTCCTCCGGCGTGGCGGTCTCGCCCGTGCCGATCGCCCAGACCGGCTCGTACGCCACGACGACGTCGCGGACCTGCTCGGCCGTGAGGCCGGCGAGCCCGCCGTCGAGCTGCGCCAGCGTGACCGGGACCTGCTCACCGGCCTTGCGGACCTCGAGCTTCTCACCGACGCACAGGATGGGCTTCAGGCCCGCCCCGAGCGCGCTCTTCACCTTGGCGTTCACGAGCTCGTCGGACTCCGCGTGGTACTCGCGGCGCTCCGAGTGGCCGATGACCGCGTACGTGACACCGAGCTTGGTCAGGAACGCCGGAGCGATCTCGCCCGTGTACGCGCCGGACTCGTGCGCCGAGACGTCCTGCGCGCCGTACACGATCTCGAGCTTGTCCGCGTCGACCAGCGTCTGCACGCTGCGCAGGTCGGTGAACGGCGGGATGACCGCGACCTCGACCGTGGCGTAGTCGTGCTTGCCGTCCTTGAGCGTCCACGCGAGCTTCTGGAGCGTCTGGATCGCCTGCTGGTGGTCCAGGTTCATCTTC
Organism: Cellulomonas gelida; assembly: GCF_006538725.1. Lineage (GTDB taxonomy): Bacteria > Actinomycetota > Actinomycetes > Actinomycetales > Cellulomonadaceae > Cellulomonas > Cellulomonas gelida. The sequence goes on along the minus strand of NZ_BJLQ01000001.1, from coordinate 7,775 downwards.
CAGTTGCCCGCCATCAGCGGGGTGCGCTGGGCCATGTGTCAGTCCTCCAGGACAGCGATGCCGGGGAGGGTCTTGCCCTCCAGGAACTCGAGGCTCGCGCCGCCACCGGTCGAGATGTGGCCGAACTTCGCCTCGTCGAAACCGAGCGTGCGCACGGCCGCGGCCGAGTCGCCGCCGCCGACGATCGTGAAGCCACCGTGGGCTCCGGCGTCGATCAGCGCCTGCGCGACGGCCTTGGTGCCGCCCGCGAACGCCTCGAACTCGAACACGCCCGCGGGACCGTTCCAGACGACCGTCTTCGCGTCGACGATCTTCGAGGCGAAGAGCTTCTCCGACTCGGGACCGATGTCGAGGCCGATCTGACCGTCCGGGATCGCGTCCGCAGGCACGACCGAGGCGGGCGAGTCCGCCTTGAACTCGGCGGCGACGCGGATGTCGACCGGCAGGACGATCTCGACGCCGGCCTCCTCGGCCTGCGTCAGGTAGCCCTTGACCGTCTCGACCTGGTCCTGCTCGAGCAGCGAGTTGCCGACCGAGTAGCCCTTGGCCGCGAGGAAGGTGAAGAGCATCCCGCCACCGATGATCAGGCGGTCCGCCTTGGTCAGCAGGTTCGAGATGACGCCGAGCTTGTCGGAGACCTTCGAGCCGCCGAGAACCACGACGTACGGGCGCTGCGGGTGCTCGGTCGCCTTCTTCAGCGACTCGACCTCGTTCAGCACGAGCTTGCCGACCGCGTGGGGCAGCTTGAGCGCGACGTCGTAGACCGACGCCTGCTTGCGGTGCACGACGCCGAAGCCGTCCGACACGAACGCGTCGGCGAGGGCGGCGAGGTCGTCGGCGAGCGCGCCGCGCTCGGCGTCGTCCTTGCTCGTCTCGCGCGGGTCGAAGCGGATGTTCTCCAGCAGGGCGATCTCGCCGTCCTGGAGGGCAGCGACGGTCGCCTGCGCGGACTCGCCGACGGTGTCCTTCGCGAGCGTCACGGGCTTGCCGAGCAGCTCGGACAGCCGCGTCGCGACGGGCGCGAGCGAGTACTTGTCCTCGGGGGCGCCCTTCGGGCGGCCGAGGTGGGCGGTGACGACGACGCGGGCACCGGCGTCGAGCAGCGCGGTGAGCGTCGGGAGAGCCGCGCGCACGCGGCCGTCGTCGGTGATCGTCGTGCCGTCGAGCGGCACGTTGAAGTCGGAGCGGACGAGCACGCGCTTGCCGCGCAGGTCGCCGAGGTCCTCGATGGTCTTCATGAATCCTTCTCCGGGGGCGGACAGGTGGCCGGAACGACAGCGTCCGCGTGCGCCGGGGCCGGTGGCCAGGGCGCACGCGGACGCATGACGTGCTTTACCGAGTGATCGGTGCGATCGTCAGAGACGCTCGCCCACGTACGTGGTGAGCGCGACGAGGCTGTTCGAGTAGCCCCACTCGTTGTCGTACCAGGAGACGACCTTGACCTGGTCGCCGATGACCTTCGTCAGCTTCGAGTCGAAGATGCTCTGGTGCGGGTCGGTGACGATGTCGCTCGAGACGATCTCGTCCTCGACGTAGGACAGGACGCCCTTGAGGGGGCCCTCGGCAGCGGCCTTGACCGCGGCGTTGACCTCGTCGACCGTGACCTCACGCGAAGCCGTGAAGGTCAGGTCCGTCGCCGAGCCGGTGATCGTCGGCACGCGGAGCGCGAAGCCGTCGAGCTTGCCCTTGAGCTCCGGGAGCACGAGCGCCACGGCCTTGGCCGCACCGGTCGACGTCGGGACGATGTTCTGCGCGGCGGCGCGGGCGCGACGCAGGTCGCGGTGCGGGCCGTCCTGCAGGTTCTGGTCACCCGTGTAGGCGTGGATCGTGGTCATGAGACCACGCTCGATGCCGATCGCGTCGTTGAGCGCCTTGGCCAGCGGGGCCAGGCAGTTCGTCGTGCAGGACGCGTTCGAGATGATGTGCTGCGTCGCCGCGTCGTACTGCTCGTGGTTGACGCCGACGACGAACGTGCCGTCCTCGTTCTTGGCGGGCGCCGAGATGATGACCTTCTTGGCGCCGGCGTCGATGTGCGCCTTCGCCTTGGTCGCGTCGGTGAAGAAGCCCGTCGACTCGATGACGATGTCCGCGCCGAGCTCGGCCCACGGCAGGTTCGCCGGGTCGCGCTCCTCGAGGGCACGGATCTTCTTGCCGTCGACGATGATGTTGTCGTCGTCGAAGTCCACGCTCAGCGGGAAACGGCCCAGGACCGTGTCGTACTTGAGCAGGTGCGCGAGCGTCTTGTTGTCCGTGAGGTCGTTGACCCCGACGATCTCGATGTCCGCGCCCGACGCCACGATGGCCCGGTAGAAGTTCCGACCGATACGACCGAAGCCGTTGATGCCGACCTTGATGGTCACGTGCCCTCCTCGGCAGCGCCGACGGGGTCGGCGCACAATTGGTGGTGGGTTCCCGCACGCCGATGTGCGTCCCTCACGCCAGCGGGTGCCTCGCTGACCTCGTCATGCCGGCCCGGTTCAGACCAGACCCGCACATGCCCAGCGCGTGACACCCGTGTGACGATCGGATGTCCCGAGCCTATACCCCTTTGCCTCTGCGACCCGCTTCGAAGGTCCCAGGCCGGACATGCGTCCACGTGGTGGGATGCCGCGCCGACGTGCGGGTTCTCCGCACGAACACGCGGATCCGGACGAGCCCGGACCGCGCTACAGATCGAGCAGGTCGGGCGAGAGGCCCGCCTCGGTGTCCGGGATCCCGAGCTCGCTCGCGCGCTTGTCGGCAGTCGCCAGCAGGCGGCGGATCCGGCCCGCCACGGCGTCCTTCGTCAGCGGCGGGTCGGCCAGCTTGCCGAGCTCCTCGAGCGAGGCGTCCTTGTGCGCGAGCCGGAGCTGGCCGGCCTCGCGCAGGTGGTCCGGCAGGTCGTCGCCGAGGATCTCGAACGCACGGTCGACACGTGCGCCCGCGGCCACCGCCGCACGCGCGGACCGGCGCAGGTTCGCGTCGTCGAAGTTCGCGAGGCGGTTCGCGGTCCCCCGGACCTCGCGCCGCACACGCCGCTCCTCCCAGACGAGCATGGCCTCGTGCGCGCCGAGCCGCGTGAGCATCGCGCCGATCGCGTCGCCGTCCCGGATCACGACGCGGTCGACGCCGCGCACCTCACGCGCCTTGGCAGGGATCCCCATCCGGCGTGCCGCGCCGACGAGCGCGAGCGCCGCCTCCGGTCCCGGGCACGTGATCTCGAGCGACGACGAGCGCCCCGGCTCGGTCAGCGAGCCGTGCGCGAGGAACGCACCGCGCCACGCGGCCTCCGCCTCGGCGATCCCGCCGGCCACCACCTGCGGCGGCAAACCCCGCACCGGGCGACCGCGGTTGTCGAGCAGCCCCGTCTGACGCGCGAGCGACTCGCCGTCCTTGACCACGCGCACCACGTAGTGGCTCCCCCGGCGCAGCCCGCCGCCGGAGACCACGATGATCTCGCTCTCGTGCCCGTAGACCTCGGCGACCGCCTGGCGCAGCCGCCGCGCGGCGATCGCCGTGTCGAGCTCGGCCTCGATGACGATCCTGCCGGAGATGATGTGCAGCCCACCGGCGAACCTCAAGGTCGCAGCCACCTCTGCCTTGCGGCAGGAGGTCTTGTCGATCTGGAGTCGGGCGAGCTCGTCCTTCACCTGTGCCGTCAACGCCATGGGCGTCATCCTGCCATTCGCGGCGGGCCCCGGTGGCCGGTTGGGCTCAGCGACCGCCGCGGCCCGCACGCGGTCCGACGTCGCCCAGGACACCCTCGACGACGTCGCGCAGCGCCGCTGCCAGCCGCAGCGGGTCGTGGCGCGCCGTCCCGTCGGAGCGGCCGACCTGGCGCAGGAGGAGACGGGCATCACGTGCAGCGCAGTGCGCCGCGAGCCGCTCCGTGTCCTCGACGGCGATCGGGTCGGCGACGACGGCGTACACCTCCAGCTCGGGCGCGTGGTCGTGCAGCACGGCGAGGTAGTCCTCGGCGTGCATGCCCGCGGTCTCGCCCTGCTCCTCGGGCGACAGGTTCAGCACGACGACGACGCGCGCGGACCCACGTGCGAGCGCGGCCCGCAGCTCGGGGATCAGCAGGTGCGGGAGCACGGACGTGTACCAGGAGCCGGGCCCGAGCACGACCCAGTCGGCCTGCTCGATCGCCGCCACCGCGTGCGGGCAGGCGGGCGGGTCGGACGGCACGAGCCGCACGTGCGAGATCGGGTCGGTCGTGCGCGCGACCGCGCTCTGCCCCCGCACGGTCACGCGCCGGCCGTCGCCGCGGCGGACGTCGGCCTCGATCAGCAGCGGCACCTCGGTCATGGGCAGCACGCGCCCGCGCGCACCGAGCAGGCGCCCGACCCAGTCGAGCCCCGCGACAGGGTCGCCGAGCAGCTCCCACAACGTGACGATCAGGAGGTTGCCGAGCGCGTGCTGGTCGAGCGGTCCCGACGTGTGGAACCGGTGCTGCAGCACGTCACGCCAGGTGCGGCCCCAGTCCGAGTCGTCGCACAGCGCGGCCAGTGCCATGCGCAGGTCACCCGGCGGCAGCACGGACAGCTCGTCGCGCAGCCGGCCCGACGAGCCGCCGTCGTCCGCGACCGTGACCACGGCCGTGATCTGGTCCGTCATGAGCCGCAGCGCCGACAGGGTGGCTGACAGCCCGTGCCCGCCACCGATCGCGACGACCGACGGACCCCGTCGCACGCCGCGCGGCAAGGCGTCCGGGACCGGCCCGACACCCCCTGCGGGCGTCGGCGCCCACATCGACGGCGGCTCCGTGCTCGCGGGGATCACTCCTTGCCGAGGTCGCGGGCCGCGACGGTGACACGGTGACCCGCGTCGCGCAGCCGCGCGGCGATGGCCTCGCTGATGGCCACCGAGCGGTGCTTGCCGCCCGTGCAGCCGACCGCGATCGTCACGTACCGCTTCTCCTCGCTCAGGTACCCGGCCAGCACGGGCTCGAGCGCGTCGACGTACCGCACGACGAACGTCGCGGCGCCCGGCAGGCCGAGCACGTAGTCCCGCACCGGTGCGTCGCGGCCGGTGAGGTGACGCAGCTCCGTCACCCAGTACGGGTTCGCCAGGAAGCGCACGTCGACCACGTGGTCGGCGTCGAGCGGGATGCCGTACTTGAAGCCGAACGACGTCACGTTGACGCGCAGGTGCTCGTCGGCGTCGCCCGCGACGAGCGAGCGCACCTGGCGGGCGAGGTCGTGGACGTTGAGGTCGGAGGTGTCGATGACGTTGTCGGCACGCTCACGGATGTCCGAGAGCACCTGGCGCTCCTCGACGATGCCGTCCAGCAGCGTGCCGTCACCCTGCAGCGGGTGAGGCCGACGCACCTGCTCGTAACGCCGCACGAGCACCTCGTCGGACGCGTCCAGGAACAGGATCCGGTACTCCACGCCGGCGGCCCGCAGCCCGCCGAGCACCCGCGCGAGGTCCGCGAAGAAGCCGTGGCCCCGCACGTCGATCACCGCAGCGACACGGGTGGCACGCGCGTCGGGCGGGCCGCTGGTCAGCATGCCGACCAGGTGGGTGAGCATCTGCGCGGGCAGGTTGTCGACGACGTACCAGTCGAGGTCCTCCAGGACGGCCGCGGCGCGCGTGCGACCCGCCCCGGACATGCCCGTGATGATCAGGACCTGCGGCTGGTGCAGGCGGGGGTGCTCCGTCGCCGCGTCGATCGCTGGGATGCCGGCGGGAACCGTGGTGGGGGAGGGCTCGTCGGTCATGTCCCCAGCATGCCAGCGGACTGCGCGACGGCGTCGGGTGCGGGGTCGACCGGCGGGTCGTCGTGGGCCGGTGCGGGCTCGGCGACCTCGCTCGGCTCAACGGACGCCGCGTCGGCGGGGAGCAGGGCGGCCACGACCGCTGCCGCGGTGCGCTCCCCCATCCCCGGCACCGTCGCGATCTCCTCGACGCTCGCCGCTCGCAGCCGCTTGACCGAGCCGAAGTGCCGCAGCAGCGCCTTCTGCCGCGCCGGGCCCAGCCCGGGGACGTCGTCGAGCACCGAGGCCGTCATCCCCTTGCTGCGGCGCTTGCGGTGCGCGTTGATCGCGAAACGGTGCGCCTCGTCGCGGACGCGCTGCAGCAGGTACAGACCCTCCGAGCTCCGCTGCAGGATGACCGGGTAGTCGTCTCCCGGCAGCCAGACCTCCTCGAGCCGCTTCGCGAGCCCGCACAGCGCGACGTCGTCGATCCCGAGCTCGGCCAGCGCCGCGGCCGCGGCGGCGACCTGCGGCGGCCCGCCGTCCACGACGACGAGGTTGGGCGGGTAGGCGAACCGGCGTGGCTTGCCCGTGCTCTCGTCGATCGGGCCGGACACCAGTGGCTCGTCGTCGTCGGCTCCGTCGCCGAGCTCGACGTCGCTCGCCTCGGAGCGCTCGGCGAGGTAGCGCCGGAACCTGCGGGTGATCACCTCGTGCATCGCAGCCGTGTCGTCGGCGGCGCCCTCGCCGCGCGGACCCCGGACGCTGAACAGGCGGTACTCGCTCTTGCGCGCCAGCCCGTCCTCGAACACGACCATCGACGCGGACTGGAACGTGCCCTGGTTGTGCGACACGTCGTAGCACTCGATCCGCAGCGGGGCGCTGGGCAGGCCGAGGGCCTCCTGGATCTCGCGCAGCGCCTGGCTGCGCGACGTCAGGTCACCGGCGCGACGCGTGCGGTGCAGCACGAGCGCGTGCTCAGCGTTCTTGAGGACCGTCTGCGCCAGCTCGCGCTTGTCCCCGCGCTGCGGCACCCGGACCCGGACGCGCGAACCGCGGATCCCGGACAGCCAGGACTCCACCTGCTCGACGTCGGTCGGGAGCACCGGGACGAGCACCTCGCGCGGCACGGCGCTCCCGTCGGAGTCCTCCTCGGTCCCGTAGACCTGCTGCAGCAGGTGCTCGACGAGCTCCGCGTCGGTGAGGTTCTCGATCTTCTCCACGACCCAGCCCCGCTGCCCACGGATCCGACCGTCGCGGACGTGGAAGACCTGGACCGCGGCCTCGAGCTCGTCACCGGCCAGACCGAAGACGTCCGCGTCCGTCCCGTCGGGGAGCACGACGGCGTTGCGCTCGGTGGCTCGTCGCAGCGTCGCGATGTCGTCCCGCAGGCGCGCGGCCTGCTCGTAGTCGAGCTCGGCCGCAGCCTCCTGCATCCGACGCGTGAGCCGGCGCTCGAACCGTGACGTGTCCCCCGCCATGAAGTCGCAGAACTCCTCGGCGAGGCGGTGGTGGTCCTCGGGCGAGATCCGGCCGACGCACGGCGCCGAGCACTTGTCGATGTACCCGAGCAGGCACGGGCGCCCTTGCTGCGCGGCACGCTTGAACACCCCCGCCGAGCACGTGCGCACGGGGAACACCCGCAGCAGCAGGTCGACCGTCTCCCGGATGGCCCAGGCGTGCGCGTACGGACCGAAGTACCGGGTGCCCTTGCGCTTCGCGCCGCGCATGACCTGGACGCGCGGGAACTGCTCGGCCAGTGTCACGGCCAGGTACGGGTACGACTTGTCGTCGCGGTACTTGACGTTGAACCGCGGGTCGAACTCCTTGATCCACGAGTACTCGAGCGCGAGGGCCTCGACCTCGGTGCCGACCACGGTCCATTGCACGGAGGACGCGGTGGTGACCATCGTCTGCGTGCGCGGGTGCAGCCCGGCGACGTCCTGGAAGTACGACGACAGTCGCGACCGCAGGCTCTTCGCCTTGCCGACGTAGATCACGCGGCCGTCGGCGTCCCGGAACCGGTACACGCCCGGCGCGTCCGGGATCTCGCCCGGGGCGGGTCGGTACGTCGCGGGATCGGCCATGCTCCGAGCC